>JAJEBE010000015.1 GCA_022822545.1 Anaerolineae bacterium | reverse complement strand
CATAAGTTTATTCGGCGAAGCGCGCAACGAGGTCGCCAATTTCGTAGGGAAAACGGCGGCGGACGGGCGCTATCGTAGGCGAGTCTTGCAGCCGCACGACGGTGGCGCGCGCGCCACCCATCGGTTACTATTCGCTCATTTCGGGGCAGGGAGCTACATGATCGAGAAACCTATTATCGCCATCGCCATGGGCGACCCGGCCGGCATCGGTCCCGAACTCATCATCAAGGCGCTCGCCGACGCCGGCCTGCATGCCCGCTGCCGTCCCTTCATCATTGGCGACCCGCAAGTCATGCGGGATACCGCCGCTTCACTCGGTTCCGAGTTGCGATTTTGCTCAGCCGACGATCTTGCCCGCGTCAATTTCGAGCCCGGTCGCATCAATGTCATGAACCCGCCCGGCTTCAGCCTGGGCGCGCTGCCGCCGCCTGCCGTCCATCCCAAGCTGGGCGAAGCCGCCGGGCGCTACCTCGAGCATGCCTATCAACTTGCCATGCATAACCGCGTCGATGGCGTCGTCATGGCGCCGATGAACAAAGAATCTTTCCGCGCCGCCGGCTACGATTATTTCGATGAATTGCAATTTCTGGGCGAGCTGACAGGCAATCCCGAGCCATTCATCCTCGGCGCGGCCGGCTCCGTCTGGGCGGTCGCGGTGACCGAGCACATCCCCTTCAAAGACATCGTGGGATTCATCACCCGCGATCGCGTCCGTCGCTATATCGGACACTTGGATGACGTTCTCACGAAGCTCGGGCATGACTCCCCGCATATCGCCGTCGCCGCGCTCAATCCGCACGGGGGCGAGGGCGGGCTTTTCGGCCGCGAAGAAATCGATGTGATCGCCCCCGCCGTCTATGATGCCGCGCGCTCCGATATCCGCGTCACCGGTCCCGTGCCGGCCGATATCGTCTTCAAGCGGGCGCTGGCTGGCGAATTTGACGGCGTTGTCTGTATGTATCACGATCAGATGAATATCGCGCGAAAGCTGCAAGCGCGCGCCGATATCGCCACCTTGTGGATGGGCTTGCCGGTCATCGGCGCCACCACCGCCCACGGCACCGCCTTCGATATCGCCGGGCAGGGCATCGCCGACCCGGGCAGCCTGCGCGCCGCCCTGGATTACGCGATCAAACTGGCTTAGCCTGAGCCTGTGTAAGTCTGGATCTTGTCGGCATCCTCGCGCCGGCGGAGGCGTTCCATCCGCGGGCTGATATTCGCCATGATCTCGTCTTTATCCAGCGTCAGATGTTCCCGCTCGCGCATGAGGATCTGCCCATCGCAGATGACCGTCCGCACATCGCTGGCCCGCGCGTTATAGACCAGGCTCGCCGTCACGCTGTTCAGCGGAAAATGATGCGTCCCATTCAGGTCAACCAGGATGATATCCGCCAGCTTGCCCGGCGAAAGATCGCCCAGCTCCTCCGCCTGCCCGAAAACGCGAGCGCTCTCCTCAGTGGCGATGGTCAGCGCTTGCGGTATCGTGAGATTTTCGGCATCGCCGGTCACTTGCTTTTGCCCCATCGCGGTCAAGCGCATCGCCTCCCACAGATCAAGCGTATTGTTGCTGACGGCGCCGTCCGTGCCCAAGCCGACGGCGATGCCCATCGCGCGCAATTCCACCAGATTATTATAGCCCATAGCCAGCTTGGCGTAAGTTTTTGGGCAATGCGCGATGCCCGCGGGCGCCGTCAAATCGGCCAGGATTTCGAGGTCGCCCGGCGTCGCGCCCAAGGCATGCGCCAGAATGGTCGGCGCCTCAAAAATGCCGCAAGAATGCAGGATTTCGATAGGCGTCTGGCCCCGTTGGCGCAGGCTCGCCTGTGTCTGCTCCCGCGTCTCGGCGGCGTGGATATGAATGCCGCTGCCGATGGCCAGCGCTTTCTTCGCGCTCGCCCGCAAGAAGTCATCATCACAGGTATAAGGCGCGTGCGGCCCCAGAATCGTGCGAATCCGCCCGCTGGCCGCGCCATCCCAACGCTGGGCGAAGGCGGCGGTTTCTTCTATCTGCCCCAGTCCATTCGCGCCGAACATGGCTTGGCTTAAGAGGGCGCGCGTGCCCGCTTTCTCCACCGCGCGCGCCGCGTAATCCATGTGCCAGTAGTGATCGCTCACCGATGTGACGCCCGCTTCGATCATCTCCAGCAGTCCGAGTTGCATGCCCCAATAAACATCTTCCGGCTCCAGGTTGGCTTCGAGCCGCCAGATATAATCGTTGAACCAACTCTCGAGGTTGACATCCTCGCCCATGCCGCGCCACAGGACCATGGCCACGTGGGCGTGACTGTTGATGAAGCCGGGCATGGCCACTTGACCATTGGCCTCCAGGACGGTCTTGGCCCGCGCGGGATCGATCGCGCCGCCGGGCTCAATCGCGCTGATGCGATTGCCGTCTATCGCGATGTCATGATCCGCCAGGATGCTGGCGCTCTCGTCGCGGAGTTGCAGTATATTGGCGTGGCGTATCAGGAAATCAGCCATGGGACAGTCTCATTCGGCGCGCGGCTCCAGGGAGGTGAAATAATCCCGCACGACATCGCGCAAGCCCAGCGGCACATAATCGCTTTCCAGCGCGCGGTTCGCCGCGTCTTGATAGTCGCTGAAGACGGTGTCGTAACTCACGCGCGATTCGCCGATGGGATTGTCATCGAAGTCGCCCTCGGCGATCGCGGTGTCGTTGGCATCGGTCTCCAGGCGGATCTCGTCTTGTCCGCCGCCGCCGATGCCGCTCGGGCTGTACAAGGCTTCGTATTCAATCTCGCGATTGCCCGTCGGATTGTTGTTGGTCTCGGCGCCTTGATCTTCCCCCGCGCTGCCCGGCAAGCTCTCGTTGCTGGGCGCGCCATCGCCGGCGCCGGCGCCAGCCGCTCGGCTGTCTTGATCCCGCTGCTGGCTTTCGGCTGACCCTGGTCGGTTGCGCTGCGGCTCTTGCTTGCCTTGGTTGGCGCCCGGTCGCGCCTCAGCCGATTGCTGATCGCCCGGCTGCCCCGCCTGCTGTTCGCCGGATTCGGATTGATCCGCTTGCCCTTGCTGGCTCTCCTGCGCTTGTTGCCGGGCAATGGCTTCGGCTGCCTCTTCCGTTCGCTCGGCCTGCTCCTGCAGCATCATCCGCGCGTTCTCGTTCTGCTGCTGTTGCCCCTGCTCTTGCGCCAGCGCTTCTTGCGCCGCTTCCAGTTGCTCCTGCAATTCCCCCGCATCGCTTTCTTGCAGCGCCCCCGCCATCGCGTCCATCTGCTCCGATAATTCGCTGTTCGTCCGCGCCATTTCCTCAGCCGCCATGCTCAGCGCTTCGGCCGCCGCGCTCCGCTCCTCCGCGCTCATCTCGGCCGCGTCCTGCGCCATTTGCTCCAGCGCTTGCGACAGGTCTTCCAAGCCCTCGGGAGGCTCTGCCTCGCCGGTCCCGTCAGGGTTTTCCGCTTCGGTCTCGGCTGGCGGAATGAAGTCCTCCAGGGCTTCCAGCGCCGCTTCCAATGCCGACTGGTCCAGCTCAACAGTATCCTCAAGCTGATTCTCCAATTCTTCCAGTTGCGACTGCAATTGGCTCATCGCGGCGAAGGCCTCTTCATCGCTGATCTCTTCTTCCTGCAAGCGCTCCAAGGCCACTTCCAGCGCATCAAGCAAATCTTGCCGGTCGACATCGTCAAGACTGGTGTCCTTGGCGACAGTTTCGATGATCTCGCGCAGGTCTTCCTGCGCCTCTTCCACCGCCGCTGACGGGCCATCGGCGATGAATTCGTCGCCGACAATCGCCGGCAGCAAGACCAGCCCGACCATCGCGACCGCCAAGACGAGCAAGGCGGCCAATTCCCGCGGTCGAAAGTCCATCCTGATCTGCGCCTTCGGGTCAATGGCGCGCGCATGCGCCAGCGCTTCCTCGATCTGCCGCGCTTCAATTTCGGGATGTGTCTTAATCCGCCCGTGCATTAACTCGAAGGCGGTGGAGACCCGCTCCCGCAAGCCGAATTCGAGATCGAAATACTTCGCGCGGTCGGGCAGGGAGCGCGGGAAAAGCAGCGTGTATAACAAGTTCAGTACAGCGCCGAGCGCGCAAAGCCCGGCCGCGATCAAAGCCAGTTGCTCCGCCGCCAGCCGAAAGTGAAAGTAGCCGACCACCCCCGCGACCAGGCCTATTATCAGCGCCACGATCAAGGAACGCGGTACCGTTTTGGATAGCAGCTGCCACTCGTGCCGCCGCTCCCAGCTGTCCACGATTCGCTCAAGTTCGGTCGCTTTATGTTTGTGCGGTGATGCGCTTTCCATGAAACCCCGTCCGGTGTTGCTCAGGATGCCGTCTGATTAGTCCACAACAAACACGTATTCGACATTGTTTCTCATCTCATCAGCGGTACAGGCTGCATGCGCGAATTGCAGGTACTTTATCCAAGCGCCGATCGAGTGATTGTCCTGTTCACCTTTGATAATGCCGGCGTGGTCAATGCCCGTCGCGGCCAGCTTGAGAAAGTCTTCGTCTTCGGTGCATATCACCCGCCCCATGGCGGCAGCGCGATTCAAATGCACCGGATCGTCTGCGCCTAGAGGTCCTCGAATTACGTCGATCCCATGCCGCCTCAACTGCTTAAGTATCTGCGGGGACAGATTTTCGTCGAGATAGAATCGAATCGGGTCGTGTTCCATATTGGGCTTCCGCCAACTGATAGTGATTCAATCTTGAAATCTCCATACAGACATCAATGTATTGTTTGTGATCCGCATAGTAGTTCAACGCGTCTTCTACCATACCCAGCTCAATCCACAGATGGTCTGCGATTTGCTGTGCATCCATGTCATGGAACTTCTGCAGTCCCGCGATTGTGGTGACCAAAATCTCCGTCCCCTGGATGCAGGGCCGACCGCCGCGAATCAGCGGATGGGTCGTGATGCCCTTCGCCAAGGCCCGAAACTTGACGCCATCATACTCGTCTCGAATATTCGGCGCTTGCCGCTCTATCGCTTTGTTTTTGCTCGTTGCATCCATGATATTGCTCTCCATCCGCCGCGACTTCAGCCACGACGCTCAATGATTATAACCCATAGTGGCGCTGCAAAGCAGTGGCCAACCGCCACCGCCCGCGCTTGCATAATCGCCGTCATGACGCTAAGGTGACAGCGCAATCAGCAAGAGGGACTCCATGACACAAACCTATGTCGTCACCGGCGCGGCCGGCTTTATCGGCTCGCATATCGCCGAGCGCCTGCTGCGCGATGGGCAGCGCGTCCGCGTCATCGACAATTTGCTGACCGGCAAGCGCGAAAATCTCGACTATCTGCGCTCGCTGGACGGGGATCTGTCGATCACGGCAGGCTCCATCACCGAGCTCGAAACATTGCGCTCGCTTTTCCGCGGCGTCGATTATGTCTTGCATCAAGCGGCGCTGCCTTCGGTCCCGCGCAGCCTTGCCGACCCGCTCGAAACCCACCGCCACTGCGTCACCGGCACGCTGAATGTCTTGATCGCCGCCCGCGACAACGAGGTCAAGCGCGTGGTCTACGCCGCCTCTGGCTCAGCCTACGGCGACCGAGCCAATGGCGCCAAAACGGAAGCGCAAACTCCCGCGCCAATCTCGCCCTATGGCGTCGCCAAGCTTGCGGGCGAATACTACTGCGCCGCTTTCACCCATTCCTTCGGGCTGGAGACAGTCGCCCTGCGCTACTTCAACGTCTTCGGTCCCAGACAAGATCCGAGCTCGACCTACGCCGCCGTCATCCCCAAGTTCATCGCAGCTATGCTCCGCGGTCAGCGCCCGACTATCTATGGCGATGGCCTGCATAGTCGTGACTTCACCTACGTTGGCAATGTCGCGGTCGGCAACATGCTGGCCTGCGCGGCGCCGGCGGCGGTCGGCCAGACCATCAATATGGCGGCTGGCGGACGCATCACAATCAATGAGCTTGTGACGCAACTGAATGCCATCATCGGCTCTGAGCTCGCGCCACAGCACACTGCCGAGCGCCCGGGCGATATCCGCCACTCGCAAGCCGATCTGACCAAAGCCCGCGAGTTGCTGGGCTACGCGCCTGTCGTCGACTTCGCCGAGGGGCTCCGCCGCACCGTAGATTGGTATCGGCAGCGCGTCTGAAAATCAGCGACAACTATCGTTTTCGCAACCCCGCGCAACGCCGACCGGCGCCTATACACCCCCCCATCAACCCGGTAGGGGCGATCCGGTGGGTCGCCCGCCCCACACGCCCCTGAGCGGCCCGGGTGTGAGGCAGATTATCGCTAGGGCGTTTGGTAATCCAACAGTGCTCGGCTATAATGCCCGAAGCTTGTAATCGTACCAGAGGTCAGCCATGTTCACCGACCTGAGCACGGAAGAATTTCGCCAACAATTCGCCAGTGGCGCGGATAGCGACTATCAATTCATTGATGTCCGCGAAGAAGAAGAATATGCCGAGGGGCATATCCCCGGCGCCGCCAATATCCCGCTCAGCGAATTCATGGCGCGCGCCGACGAAATCAGCGAAGATGCCCCCGTGCTTCTCGTCTGCAACACCGGCGTCCGTTCGTCGCAGGCGGCGCTCTTCCTGGCCAGCATGGGCTACGAAGAGATCTACAACCTGGAAGAGGGCACCAAAGGCTGGCTGCAGCGGGGCTACGCGGTTGACCGCCTACAGACCCCTTAGCCGTCTAATTGACAAAATAATGTAATGATGACCGTATAAAACTCAATTGACAAAAGGAGTTGATGGCGATGGTTTTACGCTCGATGGTAGGCGCAAATGTTAAACGCAAGGAAGACCCCGGCCTGATCACGGGCGCCGGCAAATATGTCGACGATATCAAGCTGCCCGGCATGGGGCACGTCGCTTTTGTCCGCAGCCCCTATGCTCACGCGAAAATCCTCAGCATCAATACCGCAGCGGCTGCCGATCGCGCTGGAGTGCTGGCCGTGATCACGGGCGATGATATGCGCGGCGAGTGGGAACCGGTGCCGGTCGCCGGTGGCGATATTGCGCTGGAAAAATACAGCCATCTCGCCCTGTCAGTCGAGCGCGTTCGCCATGTCGGCGAGGTGGTCGCCGCCGTCATTGCTGAAACGCCGGAAATCGCCGAAGACGCCATCGACGATGTCGAGGTTGACTGGGAAGAATTGCCCGTCGCCGCCGACTTGCTCAGCGCCTATGGCAGCGACGCGCCGCCGGTCTTTGCTGGCTTGGAGAGCAACATCATTGATACGGGCGAGAAGAAGACCGACGATGTCGACCAGGTCTTCGCGGATGCGCCGCGTACGCTAAGTCAACGCATGCTCAGCCAACGCGTCGCCGGCGTGCCGATGGAAGTGCGCGCCGTTGCCGCCGCCCCCGATGCCGTCACCGGCGGCATCACACTCTGGTCCAGCACACAAATCCCGCATGGTCTGCGCGCCGCCCTGGCGACCGTCCTGCGCCTGCCGGAGAATATGCTCCGCGTGATCGCGCCCAATGTCGGCGGTGGCTTCGGCGTCAAGAACCAACTCTATCCCGAAGAAATCGCGGTCGCCAAGCTGTCGCAGCGCTTCGGCATCCCGCTGAAATGGGCCGGCACGCGCGTCGAGCACTTTGTCTCCACCACGCATGGCCGCTCGCAAATCGCCGATGTCCAGGTCGCCTTTGACGCCGATGGCGCGATACTGGGCCTGCGCCTGCATGTGATCGGCGAATTGGGCGCTTACCCGCCTTTCTACGACATCGTTCATCTCACCGGCTTGATGGCCACCGGCAATTATCATATCCCGGCTGTGCACTTCAAAGCGAGCAACGTCCTGACGCATACGATCGCGGTGGCGGCTTACCGCGGCGCCGGCCGCCCCGAGGCCATCTATTACATCGAGCGCGCCATCGACATGATCGCGGCCGAACTGGATATGGATCCCGCCGAGGTCCGCCGCCGCAATTACGTCAAACCCGAGCAATTCCCCTACAAAACCCCGACCGGTTCCACCTATGACACCGGCGAGTACGAGAAGAATCTCGATACCGCTTTGCAAACGGCGAACTACAGCGCGCTGCGCGACGAACAAGCGGCTCGCCGCGCCAGCGGTTCCGATACCTTGCTCGGCATCGGCATGGCGACCTATGTCGAGATGTGCGGTTTCGGACCCTATGAGAGCGGCGTCGTGCGCGTAGAACCGGGCGGGACGGTCACCGTCTACACCGGCGCATCGCCCCACGGCCAAGGCTTGCAGACCACCTTCGCCCAGATCGTCGCGGATGAGATCGGCGCCGATTACGACAGCGTCATCGTCAAGCACGGCGATACCGGCGCGCAGCCGGTGGGCGTCGGCACCTTCGGCAGCCGCAGCCTCGCCATCGGCGGTTCCGCCATCGTGCGCTCGGCGGTCAAAGTGCGGGAGAAAGCCATTTCGATCGCGGCGCACATGCTGGAAGCCTCGCCCGGCGATATCGAACTTGCCGATGGCGAATATCGCGTTAAAGGCGTGCCGGGGCGGAGCTTGAAACTCAGCGAGATTGCCGCCCGCGCCTACAGCGACCGCCTGCCCGATGATATCGACACCGGCTTGGAAGCGACCGATTTCTTCCGCCCGCCCGATTTTATCTATCCCTTCGGCACGCATATCGCTGTCGTCGAGATCGAGCGCGAGACCGGCTGCATCAGCCTGCGCGAATACTATTCCGTTGATGATTGCGGTCCGCGCATCAGCCCTCTGCTCGTGGAAGGGCAGATTCACGGCGGCCTGGCTCAAGGCATCGGTCAAGCGCTGCTCGAAGAGATTGTCTTCGACGAGCAGGGCCAGTTGCTCACCGGGTCGATGATGGATTACGCCATGCCCCGCGCCGATACCTTCCCGACCTTCACCATCAACAAGACCGTCACCGAAACCACGCTTAACCCGCTCGGCGCCAAAGGCATCGGCGAAGCCGCCACCATCGGCTCGACCCCGGCTGTCGTGAACGCCGTCATGGATGCGCTAAAGCCCTACGGCGCGCGCCACCTCGATATGCCTTTGACGCCGCGCCGCATCTGGGAAGCGATCAACCAGGCTTAGGGTCCGGTTCGGGTATCATGTCTCAAGAGTATTCGCTCGCTCGCGACCTTGCCGAACTTGAGGGCATGGTGGAAAGACTGGCTGACTATGCGCTCGGCGATCGACTCTATCTGCCGCTGGCCGCCGGCTACTCGCGCCGCTCCACAACGCCGCAACTGACCATTGGAGCATTGCTCTTGCGCCGGCGCCGACTGTCCCGGCTCCGCCCTTCCTTGAATCCGAAACAGCAAGCGCGGCTGGATAGCGCTCTGGCGCGGCACGATGCGGTTCAAAGCGAGTGGAGCCTACACTACGAAAACAAACTCAAACAAGAGGTCCCGGCGCGTTTGAAGCAGATGACAGGTTTCTTCCGCGATTGTCAAGAGAACCCGACCGGCTGCGCCTCCGCCTACCCGCCCGAAGCGCTGCGTCGCACTATCGTCCAAGAAATCCTGCTGGCCATGGACGAGTTTGCCTACGATAAACGTGAATTGATGGCGGGCGTAGAACGGACGGATATCGCCTTGCGTCGGCTCTTGCATGCTGATGTCTTCCTATGGTCCGCGACTTTGAAACCTGTATACTCGCCCTCGGTCTTCTGGTGGTTGTATAGCCGTCCCGCACCGGCAAGATGCCGGGCTTGAGGCCGGCGGCTATCCCGGGGAAAGGCCTGCCTGACGCTGCAAATTGAAGTGCTCAAAGCAATCAATGCTCCCGGTTTCTTGGTCACCAGCTATCAGCATACGCTCGATAACATCGACGATCCAAAGTATCAGCGGTGGCTGCCCGGCAATTACTAGCGCGGTGCGCCCAGCGCCTCGTTGAGTTCCAATAGCGATCGTGTATAATCCAGGGTGGTGCGATAGCCGCAGGAGTTCGCCAATGAAGAACTACACAATGGAAACGGCCGCCGCCAACTTTGCGGAATTGATGGAACATGCCCAACAGGGTCTGGTAGTAAACATCATCGGCAGTGATGGACACGAATATGCACTGACTCTCAAACGCTTGCCTCCCAACAAACCGCGGAAAGCCGGGATGTTTAAGGGCAAAATCAAGATTGCTGAAGACTTTGACGATCCCTTGCCCGACTTTGAGCCATATATGTAATGGGATACTTGCTGGACACCTCTTCCTTCCTTTGGTTTGTCTCCGACCACAGCAGGCTTAGCGCAATTGCGAGGCGACACTTGGAAGATTCCGGCAATTCTGTCCACCTCAGCCTGGCAAGCGTTTGGGAAATCGCCATTAAGTCAATTCTGGGCAAGTTAGAACTACCCCTGCCCTTTGACGAATTTATCGATATAACGATTCTTGGTTACAGCCTCAGCGTACTGGCCATTGAGATGGAACATCTGCGACAAGTCGCCGCCATGCCGCTTCTCCACCGCGACCCATTTGATCGGCTGCTCATCGCACAGTCTCTCGTTGAGGACCTGCCGATCATCACCAGCGACCGCGCCTTTGACTCATCCCCAGTCCAGCGCATCTGGTAGTCTCTCCCCTCTGCAATGAGCCTCTTCGTCGTCTTCATCTTCGGGGCAGTCCTGGTCAGTGCCCAGCGCCTCGTTGAGTTCCCATAGCGATCGTGTATAATTCAGGGTGGTGCGATAGCCGCAGGAGTTCGCCAATGAAGACATTCACTATCGAAGAAGCAAAGCAGAATCTCGACGAAGTACTGGAACATGCCAAACAGGGCGGAACCGTCATCATCATTGCGGATGATGAGCAAGCCTACCAACTCGTCGCCACAATCGCACCCAAGAAGGGTCCGCGAAAAGCCGGTCGTCTGAAGGGAAAGATCAAGGTGACTGATGAATTTTATGAGCCCTTGCCCGAATTTGAACCTTACTCGGAATGAATTATCTCCTGGATACGGCCGCTTACCTGTGGTTCGTTACTGACAGTACCAAGCTAAGTGATAACGCCAGGGAATGTTTGGAGGATTCCAGCAGCGAAGTTTATCTTAGCCTCGCGAGCATCTGGGAATTGGCGATAAAGTCGAGTCTTGATCGCGGGCTTGATCTGCCTCGACCGTTTCATCAGTTCGTCGATGAAGAGTTGGAAGCAGATCGATTCCGGATTCTGAATATTTCTGTCGCGCACCTAAAACTGGTCGCCAGTCTGCCTTACATTCACCGCGACCCATTTGATCGGCTGCTCATCGCACAGTCTCTCGTTGAGGACCTGCCGATCATCACCAGCGATCGCGCTTTTGACAGCTATGACGTACAGCGCATCTGGTAGTCTCTCCCCTCTGCAATGAGCCTCTTCGTCGTCTTCATCTTCGGGGCAGTTCTGGTCGGCGCCGGCGCCATGCTCTCGCCCGCCTGGCGCACCGCCCAACCCCGCATCGCCCTCGCCGCGATCTTATGCCTGGCCCTGGTCACCGGCGGCGCTGTCTTCTACACCGAAGCTTTCGGCTGGGATACCCTGGTGATCGATTATCTGCTCTTTGCGCTGCTATCCGGCGTCGTGCTCGGCGGCACGCTCTCCTCCGCGCAGGCCCGCGCCGAGGCCCGCGGCGAGCAACTGGAAGACCGCGACCAAGGCTGGCCCGGGCCGGAGGATCTGGCTTTCTTCGCCCTGGTAGCCCTCATCGTCATCCTGCCGCTTTTCCATCTTCAGACGCCTCTGGGCGCGCAAGGGCAAGCCACCGCCTTCCACAGCCTGACCACCCGCGAAGGAGAATCCTTCAAGTCCCTCCTGCCCTTTGTAACACAATCCGACCTGATCATCGCGCCCGGCTTCCACGCCCTTTCCGCTTACCTCAGCCTCCAGCTCGACCACACCATCCCTCTCATCCAGCTTAGCGTGGCTGCCGTCGTCGTCTTCTTGCTTGTCTGGTTGGCCTACGACTTCGGCGCCGAACTGCATGACAAACGCCTGGGCCGCGCCATGGCGATAGCGCTGCTCCTAGGCTTCGGCGCCTTCAACAGCTATCTCGACGGGCACTTCAGTGAATTGCTGGGGCTGCTCTTCACACAAGCTTTTCTGCTCTACGCCCTGCGCCTGCTGCGCCGCTTCCACCTTGCCGACCTGATCGCCGGCGGCCTGATGATGGGCGCGGTTGTCTACACCAGCCTCAGCCTGAGCCTCGTCATGTTGTTCGCGTTTCTGGCCCTCCTCGGCGTCGCCTGGCTCTATCGCCTTGGCGCCATCACGAAGACCTCGCGCCTGGGCCTGACCGTCGGCCTGCCCCTGGTCGCCCTGCTTGGCATCGCCCCCTGGCTGGTCAACAACCTGCCATTGATCCTGCCCCTCAGCCCCTCGCCCTTCGCGCCGAACTTGTCCAACCTCGCCTACATGACACGTTCGCAAGGCTTCCTCATTCTGCCGCTGGCGCTCTACGGATTATGGCGCGGCCTGCGAATTGACGGTCCGCTGCGCCCGGTATCCTTGATGATGAGTTTCTGGCTGCTGCTTGTCGCCGATGCGGCGCTGCTCGGTCTGCTAGGCGCCTTGCTGCCCCTCATTGGCGCGCTGACGAACGCGCCGAATCTCGCGCGACATGGACTGATCCTGCCTTACGCTTTTTTCGCCGGCCTCGCGCTATTGCATCTATGGGACGAGCGTGTCGCCACCGCGATCAAGCGCAGGCTGCGCCCCCTGGCATATCGCTTGCTGGCTTTGACCGCCGCGCTTATCCTGCTCCTTGGCCTCAGCTTTCAACCGCTTCTGGATCTGGCTCGCCCCTTGCTTGGCTTGCCGCCCGCAAGCATCACTGACGCCGAACTGACAGCGATGCGCTGGCTGCGCGAGAACACGCCGACCGATGCCCTTCTCCTCGCCGCGGACGGCAATGCCTGGCTGCCGATCTTCGCCGAACGCCGCGCGCTGGACTTCCGCGCTGTTCGCTATTTTGAATGGGACGCCCTGGCACGCATGGAAACTGACGCCGATGAGATCGATTTTGTATATGTTGCGCCCGGTATAGCAGCGCCGGCTGATTTGCGTCTGAGCCTGATGTTTGAGGGCGCTGGCGCGCAGGTCTACGAGGTCCTGAGCGGCCAAGACCCTCGCTAGACGACTTTGGGCCCGCGCTGTATTCTAGCCACAGTAGTCGCTCCAGCCGTTTAATATAGATTAGGAGAACCCCACATGCCCAAAAGAAAAGTCGTCGTCACCGGCGCCAGCGGCACCATCGCCGGCGTCCTGCTGCCAGCCCTGCGCGAACGCTACGACCTGACCCTGCTTGATACCCGCAATACCGACACAGACGGCAAGGAAGTCGAAGGCATCCAGATTGCCGACTTGATGAACAAAGACCGCGATAACTACCGCCGCCACTTCACCGGCGCCGACGCCGTCCTGCATTGCGCCTACTACCGCATCCACGATCAAGGCGATGACATCTACTTCTCCTCCGAACTGGCAAACCTGCAGCTCGCCTACAATGTGTACCAGGTCGCCTGGGAAGAGCGAGTCCGGCGCCTCGTCGCCGCCAGCACCAATCATGCCGCCGATTTCTACGAGAATTACGCGCTTGACGGCCGCGTACCGATGATCACGCCGGACATGAACGCCTCCGACAATTGGTACGGCTGGGCCAAGATCGCCTTCGAGCAGATCGGGCAAGTTTTCGCCAGCGGCATCACCCACGCCGGCCGGCCCCTGGAAAATGTGCAGATCCGCATCGGCGGCCCCCGCGAGACCGATGTCGCTGCCGCCTCACTGGGCGACCTGCGCCGGATGCGCCGCGCCCTCGCCGTCTATATCAGCCAGCGCGACATGTCCCAACTCTTCATCAAGAGCATCGAAACCGAAGATATTCGCGACGAACTCGGCGTGCCCTTCCAGATCTTCTACGGCATCAGCGCCAACCCGCACGCCATCTGGAGCATCGCCAACGCCCGCCGCGTCATCGGCTACGCGCCGGAAGACAACTCGGAAGAGCGCTTCTTCGATCTCATTCAAGCGCACATGCGAGCCGCCGGAATCGGCTAAACGAACCGATTCAGCGCGCCAATCAGATTACGATAGCCGCAGTTGCAGGGGCGGTTCTTGGGCCGCCCGCCTGCCTGCCGCTTATCCTCGCAACAGACGCGGCGCCGCCTCGCGCATATACGGCTTCAAGCAACCCAGCGCGCCCTCAACCGCCGCCAGCGCCAACTCGATCTCCTCGTCGCCCATCGGCGTCGATACGCTGAACATCCCGCGATTGCTGGTATACATGCCGCGATTCAACAGCTCCAGATGCAGCAGCTCGCGCAATCGGCCCGTGTCTTCGCCGGCGCGGCGCGCATCCGCCAGCGTCATAACCGGCTCATCGGTCCATTGAATCTGCTGCAGGGAGCCGTAACCCAGGCATTGCGCCCGGATTCCCAGAGACTTGAATATCGCGTTGAGCCCGTCCTGGAGTCGGTCGCCCAAGCGGTTGATGCGCGCTATCGCCGCCTCGTCCAGCCGTCGCATCGCCTCCAATCCGGCGGTCATGGTCATATTGTTGCCATTGAAAGTGCCGCTGTGGAAAACGGAGTCGGCTTCCGCATCCGGGTCGAAGAGCTGCATGATCTCGCTCCGCCCGCCGAAAGCCCCAACCGGGAAGCCGCCGCCGATGATTTTGGCGACTGCCGTCATATCCGGCAGGACATCTTCGATCTGCTGGTAACCGCCGCTGCTCAGGCGAAGCGTCACGATCTCATCAAAGAGCAGCAGGACATCGTAGTCATCAGCCAGTTGGCGCAAACCGCGCAAGTAACCCGGCGCCGGCGGCAACATGCCCCCCGAGTTTGGCATCGGCTCAATGATGATGCCGGCGACGCGCTCGTGATGCTGCCGCAGCAATGCTTCCATCGCCGCCAGATCGTTGAAGGGCGCGACCATGACCGCATTCAGCACCGCTTCCGGCACACCCCGTCCCTCCAGGCGCGGCATCGGCCGATTGCTCGTCCCCGTATCGGCGCTGACGCTCACTTCCACGAAGTCATGCGAGCCATGATAGCCGCCGTCTATCTTGACGATGATGTCGCGCCCGCTGAATGCGCGCGCCGCCCGCATCATCATCATCGTCGCTTCCGTGCCGGAATTGGTGAAGCGCAGCAACTCGAAGCTCGGCACGCGTTCGACCAGCAGCTTGGCCAGCGCCACCTGCGGCTCGGCAGCCGTCCCGAAGACCGTCCCCCGTGTCAATTGATCGGCCGCCAATTCAACAATGCCCGGCTGTGCATGCCCGTGCGCCAGCGATGTAAAATTGTTCAAGAGATCGAGATAGCGGTTGCCATCGCAGTCCCGGAGCCAGGCGCCTTCCCCCGCCGCCATATAAGTCGGATAAGGGGCGAAATAGGTGGCGGCGCGCGTATCGCCGGCCGGCATGAACTCTCGCGCCTCCTCATGCCGCGCTCGCGAGCCGCCCGTTCGCGCGCGATAGCGAGAGACTATCTCGTCTTCGACCCTTGCGGCATCGCCTGTCATCGCCATTGCGCCGATCTCGCTTCCGTCCGCATCCCGCGACATTCTTTTGCCTCACACAAGCCCGAATTGTAATCCCCGACGCCTTTGTCTACAACTCGTTACCATGCGGCGAGGCTTCCTTGGGCCCTCGCTTCCCTATGATCCGGCATCTTTTCGCTTTCCCCGATAGTCATCAAAAGCCGCCTGTTCTATAATCGAGTTTATAGTCACTTGTGTATCGGAGTACAAATGCGACATCTTTATCTTGTATTGGCGATGATTATCGGGTTGGCCGCGGGCGTCAGCGCGCAGTCCGACGAGTTGATGCTGGACTGGGATCCCGTCTACAACACAGTCCGCGGTACGGTGGAACTCCGGGGCAGCGCCAACATCCCCGGTCAACAGTGGTTCTTCGTGGAAGCCGCGCCCTATATAGCTGGCGCGGATGCGGCCTGGACGCCCATCGTGAGCTTCCAAATGGCTCCGGTCGTCGACGGCTCGCTCGGCACATGGAATACGAGCATCCTCAACGATGGCTTTTATCAGGTTCGGCTGCACGCCGTCAACAGCGATCAGGAGAGCCTCTATTACACCCTGGCCCCGATCGCCGTCAACAACGATGGCGAGATCATCAACACCGAGCCGGTGCAAGTCATCGGAGCGCCGGCGGCGCCCGCTGCTTTCATCGAGAACCGGCTGCCTCTGCCAGTAGGCGGGCATGTATCGAGCTTTGACGAGGAAGCCCAAGCCGCCATGAATGCCGCCGGCCTCACCTGGGTCAAGAAACAGGTGCAATTCGGCATCTCGGATGGCAAAGACCTCATTGAGGAAGCGCATGCCAAAGGCTATAAAGTCCTGCTGGGCGCGAAAGGGGACAAGAACCAACTGTCGGCCGATTTCGATGGCTATATCGCCAACTTCGCGGAATATGTCGCTTACCTGGCGGAGCTGGGCGCGGACGCCATCGAAGTCTGGAATGAACCTAACATCGACCGCGAGTGGCCCCGAGGCCGTATCAATGGCGCCCAATACACGCGTATGCTAGCGGCGGCTTACGAGGCGATTAAAGCGGTCAATCCGGATACCCTGGTCATCAGCGGCGCGCCCGCGCCAACCGGTTTTTTCGGCGACAGTTGCGGCTTTGGCGGCTGCGACGACAACGTGTTTATGGCCCAGATGGCTAATGCCGGCGCCGCCAACTACGCGGATTGCATCGGCGTGCACTACAACGAAGGCATCCTGCCGCCCACCGCCCAAGGGGGCGACCCGCGCAGCGAACACCCAACGCGCTATCTCTTGCCGATGCTGCGGCGCGTCGCCTGGCCCTTCCGCAATGCCGATATCCCGATGTGCATGACCGAGATCGGCTATCTCTCGCCCGAAGGCTACGGCCCGCTGCCGCCCGGTTTCGCCTGGGCCTCGACCACCTCAGTGACCGAGCAAGCCGCCTGGCTCGCGAACGCGCTGCTGATCATGTCCAATTATGAAGAGATGCCGGTGGAGTTGGCGGTCGTCTGGAATATCGACTTCGATACCTACGATGCCGACCCCCAAGCCGGCTACGCCATCATCCGGCGCGACGGCAGTTGCCCGGCTTGTGATACCATCGCGCAATTGCAGCGCTAACCGTCTATCGTAGCCGGTGGACTGTCGGGGGCGCCGGCGAGCTTCCAAAGCCGCGCCCCGTTCTGCCTGACCGCTCTGCCTCGCGCGCGCAAATACTCGAGGTGAGCCAGCGTCTCCGCCAGCGCGAAACGCCATTCATGCGGCGTCAAACGCGCCAGATCGAATAGCCGCGCCGCGACCTCCAGCACGGTCCGCGCCCCCGCAGCCAGCGCTTCTTCAGTCCTTTCCAGGCGTGCCTGATGATGCGCGATCAATTCTTCGATCCGTCCGCCCCAATCGCTGATCAGCCACTTGTGCCCCGGCAGCGCCAGCCGCGCCTTCAGCGTCGCCAGCTCTCCCAGCGACCCCAAAAAGCGACCCAGCGGATCCGGCTCGCTATGTGGCCAGACGCCGATATTGGGCGTGATGCGCATCAGCACATGATCGCCGCATAGCATCAGTTCATCGGCCGCATCATAGAAGATCATCTGGCCATCGCTGTGGCCGGGCGCATGAATCGTCCGAAATTCCCGCGCCCCCAATCGCAGGCTTGCGCCCGCCTTCAAGAATTCCTGCTGAACCGGATGCGGCTGGGTCAAATCCCGCGTGCTGTAGAGCGCGCCTTCCAGGGTGTCGGCCGATGCCTCGTCCATACCGCAATCCAGCAGCCACTGATGATACAAGGCTGTATTGCGCGGCTGGTAGAATATCCGCATCTGGCGCTGCTCGCGCTCCGGAATATAGAGCGGGATCGGCGTCTCGGCCTGCCCCTGCCACCAACCCGCCATGCCGAAGTGGTCCGGGTGCATATGCGTCAGTACGATCTTCTCAATATCGGCCGGCTCGATGCCCAAGCTTGCCAGCGCGCTTTTCCATTGCGAGCGGGCGGCGGCCGTGTTCAAGCCGGTATCAACCAGCGTCCAGCCCCCGGCGCCGCGCAAGAGGTAGCAGTTGACGATGTTCAGGACGTAGGGCAGGGGGATCTGCACCTGAATGATATCGTCCGCGATTCTGGTGATGCCGTCGTCGCTCAAAGTTATATCCTCATTTGGGTGGGCGGCGCGGCGAATCCTTGAATTCTCGATCGGCGGGCTAAGGCTTCGCCTCGGATATATCGCCGGTGAATAAGTAGAACAAGATGCCGTATGGCGTCATCAGCTTCTGATAAGTCAGGTCTGCCGGAATATCGCCGCTTTCGAAAGGCTTCAAGTCAAAACCCTCGGCCAGCAGTTGCGCGTTGACCTCTTTCATATCCGGCGCGAAATGACAGATGGCGAAAGGTTCGTCGACATCTTCCTGATGCAAGCCGATCAGAAAGAGATTGTCGCACCAGATGCCCCAGGGCTTTGGCACGCTGTACTTGCCCAGCACGTCATAACCGGCCGCTTCCCAAAACGCGCATTCCACCTCCAGATCCGGGATCATGGCGGAAAGCTCGCCGAATTTGCCCAGGCGCGTGATGTCCTGCGCCCGCGCCACATTGTCGTGTGGCAAGTCCCGCGGCGGCGCATCAGCGCTGAGCAGGATATGAATCCCGGCCGGGCTGACCAGCTTCCCATCGGCGATGTCCAGCCCGCTCGCCCGCAGCCCGTCAAGATCGCAGCCGAAATAACGCAGGCTCGGGTTGGGACCGCTGCCAGGCACTAGGTGCAAGTGATAACGCCCATCGGTGTAAACATCATCCCCCAGCGCCGCCAGCCCCAGCTTCTCGTAATACGCGCCGGCCGCGGCGCTATCATCGACATAATTCAGAATCTCGACATAACTCCCTAATCTCATCAGAGCTTCTCCTCCATGCGCCGTCTTTGCGACCAGCGCTCAATCTCCGGACGATTTGAGACAAACATCATCAATAGTATAATGAACCACAAGCCGATGCCGATGACAAGTGCGGCGCGCCAGTGCCCGGGCGCAAACTCGAAGCTGACGGTACTGTCGCCGGCCGGCACAGGCACAGCGCGGAAGATCAGATTCGCGCGATAAATCGGCGCCGGCTCGCCATTCACCGTTGCCCGCCAGGCCGGGTGCCAGGCATCGGCCAGCAGGAGCAGCGCGTCAGCCGGCGCGGACAGGACCAGCGTGACGCGATTGTCTTCATATTCGATGATCTCGACCTTCTCGCTGCCATCCAAGGCTCCGCTCAACGGATCAAGATCGCCGTGTATCACCACCGGCGCGCCCGCCCGCAACAGTTGCAGCGCCGCCTCATCACCCGTCGGGTCGTCGCCGACTGACCGCGTCTCCGCCGCCAGGAAAGCGCGTTGCCCGCTCGCTGGCAGCCGGAAAATCTTGACCGCGCCCGCAAAGACCCGCTCGAACGGGGGAGGCTGAAGCTCCTGAAACTGCGAAGGTTGCCGGCTGTCCACGGCCGTGACCGCGAGGAAGTCGCCCGCGTGGATCATGAAGGCGTCCAACTCGGCGCGGTCGATGATCGTGAGCAGCAGGTCATGCTCCAGCGTGAGCGCCGGCCGGTCGACGCCGAGCGGGACGCGGTGCAATATCCGCGCTTCATCGGCGAAATCGGGCAGGGCAGGCGCGGAAGGGGCTTGCGCCCAGTAGCGCGACAAGGCGGTATCGTAGGCGATGCCCTCATGCCAGATGTCATACACTTTGTCGGTGATGAGGTGGCGCGTGTCGGTCGCTTCCAGCCAGCGCCGCGTGGGCAGGCAAGCGCCCCAGCACTCGGGCGCGGCCATCCGTTCGCCCAGCCGGCCATCCACCGGCAGCGCCTCGTCCGCCGGCAGCAGCAGCGACGCATAGAGCGAGTAGGCGCGGCTCGGCGTGATGCCGCCGCCAAAGCCATCGGTCGAAGGAATGCCCCAGGTCAACGCCAGGTTCGGGGACAAGATCTCCTGCATTTTCACCGCGTCCAGCGCATGGAACTGCGCTTTCCAGTCCATGCCCAAATCGTCGTATCGGCGCCGCAGATCGCTGATATCGAGCGGATCGAAATAAATCTGACTTGCCGACAGCGTTCGCCCCGGCGCTATCTCACCGTTTTGGAGCGACCGCAATTGGCGGATCGTTTGACGCTCGCCCAGGTAAACATCGGGTGGCGACAGATCGTTGTATGGCAGCTTCTGCCCGGCCAGGAAAAGCTCAAGCGTGAGGAGAACTAGAGCGCTTAACTTAACCCAGTGATGTCGAATCATGAGCAGGGCCATGAGCAGGAGCCAGGCGCCGACCCAAAGCGCCAGCGAGCGGTCGCTGATCTCCGCGCCGCCGAAGATGAGCGCCGGGTCTCCAGGCAGAAGAAAGCGGGTGACGCCAATCAGCAGCGCTAGCGCTAGCGCGATAACAGCCAACGGACGCGGGCGACGCAGCGGCCGCGCCAGCGCCTCAACGCCCATGCCCGCCAGCAGCGCCAGCGCCAGGCTGAATAACGCCAGGAAACGCGCCGGCACCCGAAACAGGTTGAAGCCCGGCAATTCCGCCAGCAGCAAATAAACCGGATTGTAACGGCCCAGCGCCAGCGCAAAGCCAATTACTGCAAGCGCCAGCCAAAGCCGACGCCCCCGCTCATTGCCACGGAAGCAGGCAAAACCCCATAGCGCCAGCCCCAGCCCAATCAGCCCTGAGGTCGCCACGTATTCGCCGAAGAGTTGGCCATCGTAGCTGGGCAGCAAGGCGCGCCCAAGCTGCGTCGGCGGCAGCGAAAAAGCGGTTGAGGCTTGCGCGGTGAATCCGCCGCCCCGGTTGGATAAACGCATCAACTCCAGGCTGGGCAGCATCTGTGGCAGGGCCAGCAGCAGCGCCAGGCAAAATACAAATGCCAAAGGCAGCAGCGGTCGCGCCAATCGCCATAGCGGTCGCCGCCCTCCGCCGCCGAGCGCGCCGAATCCCAAGCCATAGACAGCCAGCCCAACGCCGCTGATGAAGACCGTCTGCGTATGCCCGCTGAAGATTTGCAGCGCCCAGGCCAGCGCCAGCAGCAGTCCGTCCCGCCGCGCTCGCTCCCCCGTCAGGACGCGGTGATACAGCGCGAACAGGATCGGCATCCAGGCCAAACCTTGCAACTGATTGATCTGCTCGACATGAGAACTCAGGACCCCGCCAAAGGCGAAAGCGATGCCGGCGGCGAAGGCCGGCAGCCAGCCCTTGCTGACAACTTGGCGGTAGAGAAAGACCGTCCCGGCTCCGGCCAGCGTCACATGCATCACAATGCTGATGGCGACGGCGGTCGGGGCGCGGAATGGCGCGGTCAGCCAGTTGGGCGGGTAATACGCGCCCAGTTGCGGATTCGCCAATAGCGGCGCGCCCATAAATAAATCCGGCGTCCACAGTGGCAAAGCGCCGGCGCGAAAGGCTTCGTTGCGCGCATCCCAGTAAGGATAAAAGTATTGGTAGGTATCGCCCCGCGCCAGTATCTTGCCGCTGAACGCCAACTGATGAAAAAATAGCAGCGTCAGGACAAGCAGGCAGCTGATCGGCAGTAGGCGTCGCCATGCCGCTCGGTTCATTAAACGCCCCGGCTCCACTGCGCCATCGCCCATTCCTCGCTGTAGATCCAGCCGCGCGACGCCAACGCCAGCCGCAGCCGCCGCAAGCTCGCGGGTTGACGCCGCTCCCGCCGCCAACGCCGCCAACGCGCCTCCGCCTCGGGACCCCATAAGAAGTCCGCTGCGTCGGCCGGCAAGGCGCGGCCGTCCCGATCCCCCCAGCTTTCCCAGGCCTCGCGCAGCGCGCCCGGATCCGCCGGACGCAACTGCTTCCAATCGCCTCGCCGCAGGAAAATGATATCGACTTCGATCTCTTCCATCTCGCCGCCAGTATTGCTCAGGTTGCCGCCGTGCACCATGAAGTCACCGCCGTTCGCCCGCCCGGGCCGGAAGCGCGCCGATGAATGGACGCGGCTGGCAAATTCCATGTCGCCAGCTACGCGAAAGCGCGCGTCAAAGGGACCCAGCCTTTGGACCAGCGACCGGCTCGCCATGAAAAAGGGACCCAGACCGTTGCGCCGAGTGAAGCGCATTGGGTCGTAAAGGCAAGGGACATGCGTCCGCCGCTCCCGTGGCCATAGCCCAAATCGCCGGTCCAGCATCAGCCGCGTGAAGTCGAAGTCCACCAACTCCGCGCCTGCCTCCAAAGCTTGATAGCCCTCGATGAAAGCCTCCGCCGAGCGAATATCATCGGCGTTCCAGGGCGCGAAATATGGCGCCTGCGCCAAGGCGAGCCCGCGATTCCACGAGGCGTACAAGGTCTCGCGCGGGACATATTGCGGCGTCATGCGACCGTAATAATGCGAGTTGATCTCCCGCGCCAGTTGATCGATCTGCTCGCGCTCGCCGCGCGTCGCGTCATTGACGATCGGCAAATAGTGGACGGCGATGCCATGTTCGCTGACGCGCTTGGCGAAACCGAAGACCGCTGCCGCAAATGCCGGCAAATGCTCCTCACAGCGATACAAAGAAGAGATGATCGCTATCGACATCGCCCCACGCTCACCCGGCGCCAAATGGAAACCGGCACAACACTAGGATAGCGCAGATTCAAGCGCGGGAGCGAAAACGGAATTGCTTATTCTGGCGGGCATTATTCTGACATTGAAGACGATACCGGTTGATTAACCACAAGGAACGCAAAGGCGCAAAGATAATCATTTCACTATCGCTGAGTTCGCATCAACGACATTCATCACCCCATTGCCAGCGCTTGATCTGTGGTCAGCACCGCCGCGAATTCGCCGTTTAAGTTCGCCAGCGCCACGTTATGCACCGTCTCGGCCGAATAATGCTGCCCGTCGTAACTGCGATGTTCATGCGCGGCTGTCGCATCGGCGATGACTGCCGCGCGAAAACCCAGATCGCCCGCCATGCGAACCGAACTCGAAACGCAGTGATCCGTCGTCAAACCGACGATCACAAGCGATTCAATACCCGCAGCCCGCAGGCGCGCTTCCAGGTCCGTGCCGATGAAGGCGCTGTTGACCTGTTTCTGAATGACCGGCTCAGCGCCAAGCGGCGCCACGATGCCTTTGATCGCGTTGCCGGGCAGCTCGGGCCGCAGCGGCGACCCCGGCTCGGTGGACATATGCTGCACATGGAAGATCGGCCGCCCCCGCTCGCGCCAGCGCGCCAGCAGCCGCGCCATATTGCGCTCAGCCGCCGGGTTGTTGCGCTGCCCCAGGCGCGGGTCGTCCAGGCCTTCCTGCACATCAATGATGATTAGCGCCGTCTTCTCGCCGATAGCCGCCACAGCTTTTCTCCTTTCCGTGTCCCTGCGCGCCATGATACGTCGGGGCGGCTGACTTGTAGAGGGTAGCTCTTCAGCCAGTCGGGCGGGTTCAGCGCTTGATTAAGATGCTTTCACGCTCTTGGATTGACCGATCCCTATGATATAATGCGGCGAATCTTCAAAGACCGGGACACTTGTATGCTCCAGGTGGTGAGTTTCAATATCGGCGGCGCGCGCGGGCTGCGACCAGCGCCGCACGACCATGAGAAACTGGCTGTAGATACCTACAGCACCTTGCAACAGGTGATCAACCCGCGTCAGCCAACTATTATCGCCTTGCAAGAATCCGGCATGGCCCTCCACAACGACAGCCTCAAAAACGTCAGCCGCAAAATGGCGAGCCTCCTCGGTTCGGAATTCGTCGACGCCTTCGCGGCCGAAGTCACCATGTGCGACCATCCGCATCCAAACCTGTGGGATCGTCCCGCCTATCGCAATATGACCGGCGCCGCCGAGGGCAATGCCATCATCACTAATTTGCCAATCGAGGACTGGTCCTGGGGCAGCTATCCGGATTACGACGACTGCAACATGAGCGGCGCCTGGGCCAGGCATACCACCATCAGCCGCGCCACCTTATACAGCAGCGGCAACCGGGATACGCAGCCGCGCAACTTGATGGTCGCATCGCTGAATTATCGCGGCATCCCTATGTATTTCCTCAATACGCATCTGGGCGTCCTCATCGGCGAAGACCGCCGTGATATGACCTATGAACGCTCGCGCACGGCCTCGCAAATGCGGCAAGCCCAGGTTAAGGAGATTCTTTGCATCGTCGACGAATTGAAGCGGGCCGACCGAGATAATGAAAGCCCGCAGCGCGCTATCCTGCTGGCCGGCGACTTCAATGCCCAGCCCGCCGCGCCGGAGATGGAGATGCTGCAACGGCAATTCCGCCTCTTGCGGCCGGAAAACGATCAGAGTGAATTATGGACCCACCAGCAGCACCGCGTCTTGATCGACCACATCCTGCTGCACGACCCCGGCGAGCAATTCGAAGTCATCTCTTGCCATATCCAAAGCGCCATCCCCTTCGACGATCTCACCGATCATCGCCCCACCGTCGGCATCTTCGCCCGCGCTTGAACCCTTCGGGAACCGACTCAATGCCGTCTGGCGGCAAAGCCATATACCGCATTTGCGACCTGAAGACCCGCTAAACGACTTGCGCTACTTCGGCTTCGGCCGGAAGGCTGCAATCTTGCTCTCGTCCGTGGTCAAGTAAGCGCCTTCGATCAGGTCGATGCAATACGGTATGGCCGGCATGACCGCGTCCAGGCAGTCGCGGATGGCGCTGGGTTTGCCCGGCAGATTGACAATCAAGGCTTTGCCGCGTATCCCGGCGGTCTGCCGCGAGAGGATGGCGGTCGGCACGTACTGCAGCGAGACCGTCCGCATCAACTCGCCGAAGCCGGGCATCATCTTCTGGCAGACGGCTTCGGTGGCATCGGGACTGATATCGCGCACGGCCGGTCCGGTGCCGCCGGTAGTGACCACCAGGCTGCAACCGGCCTCGTCCACCATCTCGATCAGCGCTGCTTTGATCCGCTCAAATTCATCCGGCACCACCAGCGGCACGGCCTCCCAGGGATTGGTCAGCACCTCGCTCAGGTAATCGTGGATGGCCGGTCCGCCGAGGTCTTCGTAGACGCCGCGGTAGGCGCGGTCGGAGACGGTCAAAATGCCAATCTTGGCGCTCATGTGATTGTCCTCTGTGTCCTCAGTGTTCTCTGTGGTCCAAAAATACGCGCGGCGCTTGCCGTGCCTTCCTTGCGTATGGATTGCCGACCCTATCTTAGCTATACTGGCGCGGATTAGGCAATGGGAGGCGGAGCGGAAGCATGAGCGAACATCAAGACTTGAGCGCATTGGTCGAAGGCGATGACGGCATCAGCGTCTTGCGCGGCGGCGGGAAGAAGCGCGATTGGAACGGCATCCACTACAAGACCGGCTTGTCGAGCAAGAATGTCAACGCCAAGGAGTTGTCGATCAATGTCGCCACGATTCCGCCCGGCGGCGTCGCTTATGCTCATATTCATGTCGGCTTCGAGGTGATGCTCTACATCCTCGAGGGCGATGTGCGGCATGAGTACGGCGATGGCTGCAAGCAGGTGGTGGATAATACCGCCGGCGACTTCATCTTCATCGAGCCGGGCATCCCGCATGAAGTCTTCAACCTGAGCGACAGCGAGCCGGTGGTGGCCTTCGTGGCGCGCTCGACGGCGGATGAGTGGGACAAGATCGTCAATTACGACCGGAATGCGGCGGGTTAGAACTATGCCTCATCCCCGCCAAAACGCCTCGCTCAAATACTTGTAGGCATTATCCGGGAACAGCGTCACCACCGTGCCAGGCCGCTCCCGCTCGGCCAGACCCTCCGCCACGCGCAGCGCCCCGACCATGGCCGCCGCCGCGCTGATGCCCACCAGATAACCCTCTTCCCGCGCCAGCCGCAGCGCCATCGCATGCGCCTCTTCCGTCCGCACCGACAGCCGTCTGTCGGCGAAGCCCCGCTGGAAGATGCCCGGCTGAATGGCGCTATTCATGTGCTTCAAGCCTTCCAGGCCATGGAAAGGCGAATCCGGCTCGACCGAGACGATCGTCACGGCTGGATCGCATTCTTTTAAGCGCCGTCCCGTGCCCATCAGCGTGCCCGATGTGCCCAAACCGGCCACGAAGTGCGTCGCCTGCCCCCGTGTCTGCCGCCAGATTTCCCGGCCCGTGCCCTCATAATGCGCCCGGATGTTGGCGGGGTTGTTGTACTGGTCGGCATAGAAATAGCGCTCCGGCTCGCGCAGCGCCAACTCTCGCACCGCTTGCAGCGCCCCGTCCGAGCCTTCGAGCGGGTCGGTGAAGACCAGGTCGACATCGTAGGCGCGCAGGATGGCGACGCGTTCCGGGCTGACATTTTCCGGCAGCAACAGCTTGACGCGGTAACCCTTGGCGGCGGCGATCATGGCGTAGGCGATGCCGGTATTGCCGCTGGTGCTATCGAGGATGGTTTTGCCCGGGCGCAGGCGGCCATCGGCTTCCGCGCCGCGAATGATGTAATAGGCGGCCCGATCTTTGACGCTGCCGCCCGGGTTCTGCCACTCGGCTTTGGCGAAGATGCGCACGCTCGCCGGCAGTCCCCGCGTGACGCGGCGGAAGCTCAGCAGCGGCGTATTGCCGATCTGCCGCTCGATATCCCGCGAGTGGTCATCGGTCTCGGTCAGCGCATCCGCCCCGTATTCCGCTGTGATTGTCATGCCGGCTCCACTGCGCTATTCAATAAAAAAGTCAACTTGCTCAGGGGCGCTTCGCCTCGGCTTCCGCTTCTCGGCGCCTGCGCCTCTGCCAGTTGACTTGGATAATCAGTCTTGGATGTTTGGCTGTTATCTCAGGCGGACGAAGCTCCCATCTTCTGACAACAGCAACAACAAAGTAGATATGACATCATGATTCCCATTATTTCCAAGGAAACCTGCCCCCCGCGAGAATAACAATCCGCGCGGGATCTGTCAACTTCTCCCTTGGCTAGACGATTTGACAGCTTGGCATCTTACGGCTCAGGCGCCGTCTGCGCCGAAGTCGAAGTCCCGCAGCTCCAGCATATTCTGCGGTTGGGGCGCTTCCAGGCGTATTCCAAGCGTCTCGTTGTACCAGCCGACATAGATGCCATGCCGTTCTTGATAACCGGCCGGCAACTGGAAATCATGCCGCGTGATGAAAGTCTCATCGACCTTGAGAAAGTCGAGCGGAACCGGCGCGGACTGGTCATTCTGGAATATCACCTCGAAGTCGACGCCGTCCTGATAAGGCTTGTCAAGGACGATGGCGAAGGCCCGCCAATCCCCGCCCAACTCGCGCAGAACCTGCCACTCCAGCTCCAGGATGCGCCCGGCGCGGAAGCGATAGCGATTCAGCTTGAGCGCCTCGCCGAAGACCGCGCCTTCCGGCGTCGCTCCGCTTCCAAGTTCCCGTTCCTTATCGCCCGCGACAAGCGCGCCGATGGGAACGATGAAAGCGGCGGTTTCCTCGCCCGTCTCCAACACCGGCAATATGTCTATCCGGTCGGCCCAGTCATACCAGCCGATGTGCAGCTGCGCAGATGAGAAGCCTTCGACATCTTTTGGGATCTGCAGGCTGTAGTCATCGCGGTAGATTGAGCCCGGCTCCCACCAGGTCGTGGGCAGCGTGCCCCAGCCGGGAAAGCTGTCGATCGTCGCCAGCGCATCGCCATCGGCATCGATCAGCGTGATGAAGAGCGCTTGCATTTCGCTGGACCGGGCGCGCGGTTGCCAATACAGCGTCAGCGGGATCTCGTCTCCGGCCGACCAACGGCGCGGCGTCGGAAACTCGTATCCAATCAAGGTGATGTCTTCCCAGCGCGCGAAGGCCTCGGTTGCGGATTCCGGAATTTCCGCGACGGTCGGCGGGTGATCGTATTGCGGCATGATATAGACAAAGGGCGAGGCAAGACTGAACAGCAGCATGGGTATGACGACTAGCGGTGGCGGGATCCGAAGTGTAATCAAACCCATCGTCATAAAGACACTGATTGAAGTAATAAAAGGGAATAGATGCCGTCCGTAGGTCGCCGGCGCTTGCAGCGAAAACCAGATGAGCGTCACGCTGCCGATAGCCAGAAAAACGCCGAGCAGGCTGACGACCGCTAGCAGAAAGGAATTCTTGCGATTCTTCACCAGAAAGACTAACAGCCCGCCGACGCTTATCAAAGAAAGCGCGTCTGTGAGGTGGTAGTAGAGATCATGCGTCAAGATACTGAACTTGCCAAACAAGCCCCAAAAGCTTATGCGCAAGCCTTGGAATTCCTCTGACAACATCCGCGACAACGCGATGCTTCGCCGACCGAAATGGTCGAGCATAGCGCCTGTGCCAAATAGCTCGCCATAGAGGCTGAGGTTGCGAGCAAACCACCAGCCGGCAGCCGCCAGAAATACAACCGAAACAGCGGTCCCCAGAATCATGAAACCGCGACGGTCGCGTGTGCGGAAAAGAGTCCATATACCGGCGAGCCCTACAACAGGCAAAGTAATCAAGCCGCTAATTTTAGCCAGTGTCGCGCTGGCGATCAGGATTGCCAAGAACAGGCTGCGCCGCGAATCGAAACCCTGGCGCAGCATAACTAGCATTTGCCACACAACAAGCGCTGACAGCGTTGTCACCATGACATCATTGGTGATGGATGTTGATATGAAGAGGAACATTGGGTTAAAGGCGACCAGCGATGTCGCCAAAACGGCGAATCCAACATGACCCGGCATAATGGTTCGCGCGGACTGATACACAGCGGCGACTGTCATCACCGCCATACCCAAGTTCAGCAAGCGGATGACATAAAGCGCCAAGGATACGCCGACGAGATCGGGCGGGTAAGGTTGCCGGTAGAAGATAAAATTTCGGTTGCCCAAGCGCTTAGGATGTCCATACAGCACCAGGGGATTGCGTTGAAAATATTCAGAGAAGTTAGTAGTGTCGAATGCGGAATAGATCGGCGCCATCGTCAGGTAGTAGAGAGGCGGCTGGTTAGCTTCGTGGCCGTATAAGTGGTCATGTTCATCGGTCTGCACTGGCAGTTCGCCAGTGTCGACAATCCACTTAATGACTCCGACGTGGGATTCATTGTCGGACGCTTCAAAGTGAGGCGCGGCGTAAATGTAGAGCAGACCAATGCAGAAAAAGACCAGCGGAATTAGCCAATGAAATGGAAGCCGCTTCCAGGATCTGATGACGCGCATCCCAATTATCCCAACCTTTTTCTGTACGACGACATACATTCTATCATAGCGGCTATATGCGCCCCGCTCTGCGGAGGTCATTTTGCCTGCGGCGACGGAGTCGCTTCCATGTTAAAGTTCGAGAACATGCATCAGCACACCGGAGGGTCTACCAAAATATGAGACTGGCAATATTCGGCGATATACACGGCAACTTGCCCGCTTTGGAAGCCGCGCTCGCGGATATCCAGCGCGCCGGCGCCTTCGACCTGGTCTGGTGCCTGGGCGATTTGGCCGCCCTCGGCGGACAGCCGCGCCAGTGCATCGAGCGCCTGCTTGCCCTGCGCGACCAACTCGGCGAGGATAAGTTCGCCATCATCGGCGGCAATACCGACCGCTATCTGGTCACCGGCGAGCGCTTCCCCATGACGCCGCCCGAAGAAGAAGCGGAATACGCCGCCTACCGCGACAACATCCTGAACATGAGCGCCGTGTGCGAATGGAATATGGCGCAGTTGACCTGGGACGATTTCCAGCTGCTGAGCAAGATTCTGGGCCGCGAACTGCGTCACCGGGTGGCGGGCTACGGCACGGTCATCGCCTTCCACGCTATCCCCGGCGACGATGAAGCGATGTCCCTGCGGCCCGATAGCAGCGAAGAAGAAGCGACCGACGCTCTGCTCGATCGACAGGGTCGGCTGGCGCTTTGCGGGCATACGCACCTGGCGATGGATCGCGAAATCGGCCGCTGGCGCGTCATCAATCCGGGCAGCATCGGGCTATCCGCCGGCAACCCCGGCCTGGCGGAGTGGGCGCTGCTGGAATGGCGCGAGGGCGCGTTGGAGGCGCAATTGCGGACCGTGCCCTACGATGTGGAAGCGGCTCTGCGGGGCTGGGATGCCATGGGCTATCCGCGTATGGATTGGATTCGCGGGCGCATGGGCGTCTAGCAGAATTCAAAGGCGCGGCGCAAAGTGAACAGAAAACTGTTCTTTGGCATCGGATTCTTGGCCTGGCTGCTCATCGCTTATGCCAGCGTGCTGCTGGCGGCCTTTGTGCCGGGCGCGGAGGACTAAGGCTCGACCAGACGAATCGCGGGACGCCGCGCGAAATAACCGAGCGCGTAGACGACGATCCCCGCCGCCGCGACCAGCAGCCCAATCAGCCAGACGATCGTGATCGGCAGAAGCAACTCGGCCTCGCTGAAAGCCGTATCAGCCCCAAATTCGCGCAGGTAAAATTGAGCGACGCCGCGGCAAAGCTGGGCGATGAAGGACGCGCCGACGCCGAAAGCGATCAGCCAAAGCGGCAGATAGCCTGTCACCCGCCGATTGTCCCCGCGCAGAGATGTCGCCGCCTCGTTGATGAAGGCCAGAACGACAGCCGCAATGAACCACTCGCCCAGCCAGTCTTGCGCCGCTGATATGTCCGTGCCGCCTAGTGCTTCAGCGATGCCGCTCTGGATGAGGAGCGCGCCCAGAATGCCCGCGCCCGCCAGCCAGCACAGCGCCGCCAGCGCGATCCAATGCGTCGCCAGCGATGCGTTCTCATGGCGCTCTCGCAAGGAGCGGGCCACATGGCCGGCCAGGATGATGTAAGACAAGACGACCAGCGGCGCCGCGCCCAGCCCAATGAGCGCGGGCAAGGGCATACGTCCCAGGCTGATCAGGCTGCCGCCAAGCAAGAGAAACAGCGCTGCGATAGGCAAGCTCTCCAGCGCCTTTTCACGCCCGCCCACGCTGAAACGCGGCATTAGCCAGAAGACCATGCTCAAGGCGCCTAGCGCGAAAGCCGCCTGCCGCTGAAACGCGTCCAGCGCCGGTCCCACAGCGCTTGGCGCGATATGCCCCGCCGGCAGCGACAACGCGATAAGCAGCAGGCTCAGCCGCCAGACGCGCATGAAGCTTGAACCGTCGGCCCGCCTGCACCACAGCAGAATGAACAGCAGCGCGAGCGCCGTGATCCCGTCCAGCAATTGGCCAAGCTCCAATGGGCTTAGTACCGCCGCAAGCGCGACAAACGCAGACCAGGCGCGGAGGGCGCGGGCTGCCTCTCTGTCGCTCAGGGATTCGCCCGCCATCATAAGGCCGGCGGAAATGAAACCGGTCAGGCAGAGCAGTTGGAAGATCTGCGTCCTGAACTCCTGACTGGCGGCGGCGGAAAACAAACCGGTCAGTTGCCCCGCCGGCAGCAGACTCAGCGCGGATAGGCTGAAGCCGACACTGTAGAGCAGAAGCAAAACGACGGTCAGATTCAAGAATTGGTAGAGTATCTTGCCGCGCGGCGAAAGCTGAATCATGGCGCCTGTCAATCGCCGCCGGTGTCTAACCTGTAGATCGCGGCTGGTCCATGCCCGTAGACGCCATCGACTTCAGCTGCCTTTTGGTAGCGCTCGTCAGCTATGGCGATCAAGTCCAGGATGGGCGTTTCGCCCGCCGGAATCAGATCCGGAAACAGCACAAGCCAGGTCGGCGCTTCTTCCGCCCATTCGTCTTTCAGCCTGTCCAGGACGCCCTCGGCCCGGAAATACCAGTGCCAGCCTTTGACCCAGACGCCGGGCGGCAGCATCCCCGTCAGTGGATGAAGCTGGGGGGTGCTATCCGTCTCCGGCAGCACGAAGAGCGTGTCGCCGGCTTCCGCACGCTCGTTTAAGGCCGCCGCCACTTCCGCGAATTCATCGTAGCCGAGCGTCGCGCCCGGTCCCAGCGGAATATGCAGGTAGCTTGCCGCTCCCGTCCAGAGCCAGCCCAAGCCGATGCCGAACCCCAGGCCCGCCAACGTCGTTCGCGCCAGATCCCAGCCGCGAGGCTGGGCAAGCGCCGGGCCGATCTTTGCCAGCACGATGCCGGACATCACCGAAGCAAGCGCCAGATGCCCCATCGCGTGGATCTCGCCAAAGCGCGGATACAGCACGCTCAAGCTCGCCAGCCACATCAATACGAGCAGAACCCCCCGCCGGCCGGCTTCGCGCCAGGCGAGAAGGGCGAAGGGAAAAACCAGCAGATTGCCCAGCAAGAGCTTGCGAAACAGATCGCCATCCAGCGGCGCGCCATCCATCAGGCCACTCAGATTAAAAGTCCAGTTCCAGTAGATATAATCCGGCAGCGTTCCCCCCGCCAAAAGCAGCGCCCACTGAATCAGCGGAAGCAGCAGCGCCGCCCCAGCAAAGACAAGCGCGCTCCTCCAGCCGCCATCCTTGAGCGCGAGCCAGACGAACATAACCCCCAGCGCCAGCCAGGCATGTTGCTTGAACAAAGTGGCCGCGCCCATCAGCAGCCCGATCAAGATGACTTGTCGCGTCGAAGGCCCTTCTGATTTGCCGTAGTACAGGAGCATGGCCGCCAAAACGCAGAACGCCAGCAGCGTGTCAAAATACAGCATGACGTTGCCGTACACCGGCGCCTGCCAAGCCCAGACCAGCGCCGCCAGGATGCCCGCCGTCCCCGATGCTGCCAGCCGCTTCGCCAAGAGATAAATCAGCACGGTGAACAAGACAACAAGAAGCGTGTTAAGCAGCTTGATGGACTGCGCCGGCTCGAAGGGCAGATGCCGCTGCGCCGCCGCCCCTAGCAATGAACTGCCGGGCGCGTGCTGCTCCAGGATGTCGTCGAACAGGCGCATGCCATTGTTCATCAGCCAGGGGATCGCCACCTGACCCGAATGAACCGACGGCGACAGCCAGAACAGGTGCGTGAGGGCTTGCAGGATGAGCAGCGGGATGAGCAGGCGGCGCGCCAACGGAAAACTCCGAACCGGGTGCGGGAACTCAAGACAGCATCCTAGCAGAGGCGGGGGAAACTTCAAATGGTCGGCGGCGGAGAAGTGATGATTCTGCTGGGCTTTGTTCTGACATTGCGGACGATACAAGTTGATTAACCACAAAGAACACAAAGGCGCAAAGACTGTATTTTTTCACTATGATAAAGTAACGGGACGACCGCTGCTCCGGCGAAGGCGGTCCGGCATTGGCGATGATTGAGGACAACTACTTCGACAGCGGCTTGAGGCTGATGGACAAGGGCGACTTTGAAGCGGCAGTCGCCATGTTCAATAGCGCCATCAAGCTTGGCTTGGGCGACCTGGCGGCGATCTATCTGTGCCGGTCAGAGGCTTTGCTCGCCCTCGGCCGCTGGGATGAAGCTGAAGACAGCATAAACAGCGCCCTGGCTATCGAGCCCTACCTGGCGGCCGCCTACAACGAACGGGGCAATATTCGGCGCGCCCGCCGCGATAATGACCTGGCGATCAACGACTACACCATGGCGATCCACATCGAGCCGGATTATGACGAGGCCCATTTCAATCGCGCCCTGGCTTATGAGGCGCGGCGCCGCTATGCCGAAGCCGAGGCCGACTTGACGCGCGCCCTGAAGCTCAATCCGGAAATGAAGGCGGCCTATGAAGCGCGGGGCCGCATCCGCGCCGCCCAGTTCAAATTCGACGAAGCCATCGCCGATCTAAGCGCCTACTTGCGCAGCGGCGGCGGACGCGAATACGACAACCACAGCGAGACGCAAGGCTACCTGCTCATCCTGCGCGCCCAGCGGCTTCTGTGGCGGCTGATTCCGCGTCGGGGGCGGGGGCGATGAATATGAACGTGTTGCAAAGAAAGGCCCGCTGGAGTATCTTTTGAATGTGTTCGATCAATACAGCCGCCGTCGAGTATTTTGGAGAGCCAGATCATGCGAGTCCCCCCACGAGTTAAGGACCGAGCCCAGGAATCTGCCGAGGCCGAAACCGCCCAAGCGGAATTCCTTGATGATATCCGCGTCAGCTTAAACGAGATGAAAGAGGGCAAAGTCCTGCCGGCTGAAGAAGCGCTGCAACTGATTGAGCTTGGCTTGGACGACGATGAGCTTGAGAGTCATTTGTCGCCAGGGACTATTTATTGAAAGTTGTTGACTGCAAGGATGATTCCGCCTGCGATCTCCAAAATTAGAATCACGATTTGCAGAAACTTAGCAAACGCACCGTCACTGTTTAATCCGATGAACCCAAGCAATGACCTCGGCCAGTTAACCAAGCTCTCAATCCAGAATATTGGGCTAACGGTTTCATTCCTACGGGCCCGGAAGTAGCCAATCGACTTATGAAATGAGTACCTGTTATGCAATTGTATTTCGGCGCTATCGTGGTGCAGGTTGTCCCATGAAGACAGTTGACGTGGTTACACGAAGCCGTAACCCGCTGGTTCGGCATATGCACTTGTGGGTGGAGACAGTTGTGCTTGTTTGAAGAGCTCGACTATTTCCGGTTGTTTCTCAACAAAGTCAGCATAGAGACTGAAATCAGATGTATCAGATGATGCCGCCTCACGAAACCGTTCGTGCTTTGCAATAACGACTAATCGCCCTCAGTTTTGAGTGGTAATAGACAAATCGTAGTGCCAATGAAGTCGCAACAAGAGCAGCAATGAGTAGAGCTACACGTTCTATCACTTAAGTAGTCTGACCTCTGCATAAGTGGACGGCATTTCCAACTCTACGGGAGTGCATGGGAGTCGAACCCACCAGCGCCTGCTCTGCGCAACCGCTCACCGGTTTTGAAGACCGGGGCATCCACCGGGACACATCCACCCCCCAGTCCGCCTACTATACCTGCCGCCGCCCCTTTCCGCTATAATAGCCAGCCTAGCCAAGGAGAAGCCTATGCCCGCCTACCTCATCGTCCGCGCCAACGTCACCGACATGGCGCAATACCAGCAATACATGAAGCTCACCCCCGCTATCCTTGAGAAATACGGCGGGAAATTCATCATCCGCGGCGGCGAAAAACTTGTCCTCGAAGGTCCCGACGCCTCCGAGCGCATCGTCATGGTCAAGTTCGACAGCATCGACGCCGCCCGCCGCATGTACAACTCCGACGAATATCAAGCCGCCATCAAAGTCCGCGCCGGCGCCGCCGACGCCTCCTTCATCGTCATGGAAGGACTGGAATAGCTGTGATGTTCAGAGCGTTGACGTTCGTACCGCAAGCCCGGCATAGCAGCGGTCATCCCCCCATAGCTATGGGGGGACCGAGGGGGGGTAGATGAAAGTCGTACTCTTCGATATTGACGGCACCCTGCTGATCAGCCGCGGCATCGGGCGCGAAGCCAAACGCCGCGCCATGCTGGAATGCTTCGGCACGACCGGCGACCTCGACAGCCACGTCTTCGGCGGCAAAACCGACTGGGGCATCCTGGCCGATCTGCTGGCGCCCCAGGGCTACAGCAAGTCCGATATCGGCCGCGAAATAGACGCCTACGAAGCGGTCATGGCCCGGCACATGCGCGCGCTCAGCCCGGCCTACAGCGCCGAACCCCTCGCCCATGCCCTGGAATTGCTGCATGATTTGCGCCGGCGCGGCGACGCGCTCATTGGCTTGGTCACCGGCAATACCTCCAAGACGGCCGCGATCAAGCTGGAAATGGCCGGCTTCGACCCCGCCTGGTTCGCCATCGGCGCCTTCGGCAATGAGTCCCATAAACGCGCCGACCTGACGCGGCTCGCCCGGGGACGGGCCGGCGACTATCTCGGGCGTCGGCTCAACGGCAGCGAGATCATCGTGATTGGCGATACGCCGGCCGATATCGAGGCGGCCCGCGCCATCGACGCCATCGCCGTGGCCGTCTGCACCGGTTATGCCGAACGCGACAGCTTGATCGCCAGCCAGCCCGATTTCTTGCTCGCCGATCTCGGCAACTTCCAGGAGCTCGTTCTGGGCTAAGCTGAACATAAGCGGCTGGAGCGGAGGCGGCCGGTGCAAATCCGCACGCCCAAAAAGTATCGTGGCGTACAAAGGCGCAGCATCATCAGTTGCCGCCGCCTCTTCTTTTACCTGCTGATCATCGCGCTGATCGCCGCTGGCATCGGCATCTTGATCAATCAGGAAGTCTTCGCCCCGGTCGTGCAAGAGGCTCTCTACGATGTCATCCAACAACTCGAAGACCGCGCCGCGACCATGTCCGTGCCCGAGCCCACGCCGACCATCGATCCGCGCAATCAACTCGTCGAGGCCGATAATTACTGGCGCCAGGGCGCGCTGGGCACGGCCACTGAACTCTATCGGGAGATCGCCCCGTCCCTGCCCAATTCGGTCGAGATCTTCCGCCGCATCGCCCTCGGCTTGATCAACAGCAGCCGCTATGCCGAGGCGATCCACTTCGCCGAACGCGCCATCAACGCCGATCCCTTCAGTCCCGATGGCTGGGCGATTCATGCCTGGGCTCTGGATTGGGACCTGCGCTCCAAAGACGCCCTGGCCAGCGCCTTGCACGCCCTCGAGCTCGATCCCGATCACAGCCGGGCCCAAGCCTACCTCGCCGAGATTTATCTCAGCCTGGACCAACAGCAACGCGCCGAAGCCTTGGTCGAGGCTTTGCTGGAAGACAATCCCGATAGCCCCGAAGCCTTTCGCGCCCGCGGGCTGATCCGCCAAGAATATCGCTATGACTACGACGGCGCCCGCGAAGACTTCCAGACCGCTTACGGCCTGGCGGATAATATGAACCTCTTCGCCGTGGATATCGCCATCCTCGAAAGCAATCTGCGCAATTATGACGTCGCGCTGGATTTCCTCAACGATGTGCTCGAGGCCAACCCCAGAAATGAGACGGCGCTTCTCCTAACCGGCAAAAGCTATTGGGGCGCTTATGGCAATCCGGCGCAAGCGCAACGCTACCTGCAAGATTGCGTCGATTTCAATCCCGACAATCTCAACTGCCAATTCTGGCTCGGTTACATGCAGAACAAACTCGGCTCAATAGAAGAAGCGTCCCTCTCCTTCGAGAAGGCTATCGAGCTGGGCAGCCTCAACCCGCAACACTATTATTGGGCCGGTTTCTCACAGATCTTGCTGGGCAACTGCTCGCGCGCGCTTGCCTATCTCGAGCCCGGCCTGCGGCTCGCCATCCAGGGCGACTATATTCAATATGCCGCCGATATCGAAACGGTCATCCCGCAGTGTGACCCGACATTTGCCGGGCGGGCCGCCGCCGACGCCTGAATCAGCGCTCTTGGCGGAAGACGGAAGTGATTGCCGACAAGTTGTGGAATTACGCTCATTCCCCCATCCGCATTCAAAATCACCCTTCCTCAATTCATTGGGGAAGGGCCGGGCATGGGGTATGCTCTGTCCGCTCAGGCGCCAGCCGTATCGCTGCCATCCAACTCGAAGTAGCGCAGGCTGCTTTTCATATCCGCCAGCCGGTCCATCTCCAGCACCATCACCGGGTCGCCGGGCAAGGCCCGCAATTTTGGCAAGATTTCAGCATAATCAAGCACGCCCTGCTCCCAGTCGAAGCCATAATGCTCGTCCATAATGCCGTTGTTGTTGTTCAAATGAAACTCGATGATCCAGGGACCCATCGTCTCCAGCCAGTCATCGAATCTGACATCAGGGTCGGAGAAGAGATTGGCATGCCCCACATCAATGCAGGCTCTCAGGTAGGGGTGGTCCAATTCTCGCAGCAGATCGCTGATGATGGTCGGGTCGAATTCCCACATATTCTCAATGGCGACCACCACATCATAGGCTTTCGCGTAATCCCCCAGCGGCCCCCAAAAGTCGACGTTGCGCTGATGCCAGCCCTGGCGATAAAAGTCGTTGTGCAACAAGCCGATATAATTGGCGTGGAATACCACCTGCTGTACGCCCAGGCCGGCGGCAATACGGATGACATGCTCATAACGCCCGTAAGTCACCATATTGATGCGTTCATCCGGGCTGCCCGAGACCAAATCCATAAAGGGTCCGTGCATCGTTAGCGGTCCCGGCACATCGGCAAGCGCGGCTTTATATTGCTTGTCGAGTATGCGCCAGTCGCCATCCAGCACTTGCGGCACGGAAAACGCCGTGATTTCAATGCCCAACCCGCGCTGACTGGCCAAGGCGACGCACTCGTAAAAATTGCCTGTTCCCGCGCTTAAGGCTACCTGATCGCTCATACTCTTCTTTCTATCGGCTTTGCGGCTCGGACGCGCATTCCGCGCGCCATAGACATACAGGCAAGTAGTCGCTTCCTACTAAAATGTTACACCAGCATTAGCCCATAAATCAATAATACCAGTGGTTCCAAGTAATGACGTGAATTCCGCTGAACATTCTATCCACAACAGTGAGTCACACTTCCCCGGTGCAATGGAGAAGGGCCGGGGATGGAGTAGAAAAGCGGTGATTCCTGAATTCTCATTATTACCTTGGAATCACTTCTGTGCTTAAATCCCCCTGCGCTGAATCCCCCTGTACACTCCCGCCCGCAGCGTTACAATCTCCACATGCCCCAAGCAAACTTCAGCAACCGCACCGTCTGGGTCGGCGACAACCTCCACGTCATGCGCGGGATCAATTCCGAGTGCATTGACCTGATCTACCTTGACCCGCCTTTCAATTCCAACCAGGATTACGCCGCGCCGATCGGGTCAATCGCGGCGGGGGCGGCTTTCAAGGATACCTGGACGCTTTCGGATATTGACGTGCATGAGCACGGCGAACTGGCTGACCGCAATCCGGCGGCTTACAGCGTCATCGAGGCGGCGCGCATGCGACCGAGGAAACCGCCGCGCTGGGCGATATCGTCTCGGCGGCGCATTGGATTCAGGTGTTTATAGCGCGAGTGCTAGGAAACTCTTAGTCTAGTTGTGCGTATTGTGTCTGCGAGACTCCAATCCATAAGAATTTGCATATGCAACTAAAAGCAACTAGAGGGTGTTTTCTTGTTTGTCAAAGGGATTTTTGCAGATAACGGTTGGGCTTGAGCATGTCGAGCGATAAATCCGTACCGCCTTACGGCGGCGGGCAAATGAATCGACAGCAGGCGGGATTCTATCGCCGCTGGAAGAACGCATGGAATCGCGGCATGGCGCTTGATATAGACAGGCAGACCGAATATATATTCAAGTATGTCAACGACACCATTCTAAGATTTGGTTTTAATCCTAGAATGTACGAGCTAGTGAATCTTCTAGATATCCACAACGACGAACTGTATGGAAAACAGTTTCAGCGAGATGTTCAGGATAGAATTCTCAATGTGTCCTACGAAACCGCGATAGCGACAATACGGAGGATTCACGACAACTATGAAGATGACGAATTCGGGACATTTACTCTTGCTCTCGCCAGCCTTTATATTGGAGCAGGATGCTTCAACGAGGCTAGAAAGGTGCTGGAGGCTTGCAATCGAATCGATCTGTACGTAAATCGACTAACAATCTTTTGCTACGAGTCTATCGGCGAAAACCTAAGTGCAAAGCGTCTGCTACACCAGCCGTTTTCTGTACCTGAGTATTGCGGTAATAGTGAATCCCTAAGCAAACAACAAGAAGAATACTTACATAGATGGCGAACCGCTTGGAAACAAGGAAAAGCTCTAGATGTTGCCGGACAGACAGCATACATCAGCTACTATATTGAGCATGTTGTACGCCATCTTCCGGCGAGGGAGATGGACGAAGAGTTGTCAACTATTCATGTGCGGTATGGCGATGACCAAAACTGCCAGATTCTTCAGTTTATAGTTGATTGTTATATCGCGTCAGGCAGATTCAACGATGCCATCAGCTTTATTAGTTCAATTCAATCAACGGAGTTAGATACAGGCCGAATTGTTGCTGACTGTTATATTTTGTTAGCGCGCTATGAAGATGCATTGTGCGCACTAGAGCATAGTACTTGGAATTACAGAAACCTAATATGGGATTTGAAACGTGTTACCGGCAAGCGAGTGCGTGGGCACGAGCTAATAGATATCTCAAAGCTTACTTCATTTGGAAAGAGAAATATGGAAGGGATTGCAGACGTTCTCGATCGTCTATTAGAACTGTACGAAGATAGAACAGGCACGGATTTAATCACAGCCTGGGCCAGTATCTCGGACAGCTTTTTCTTTTATAAAGTTATGCATGGTTGGACATATAGGCGGTCCACGCAAAGCACATTACGACAGCATGACTATTCGGGCTGCTCCAGCCTACATTTGTTCTCGAAAAGGATCACACGGTTAGCCGAGAATGCCTATCGTTCTGAGCTAGGAATCCCATACGTAGGGGAAAAGTGGATAGGTGAAACGGAACTGTACTATTGGATCAAATACATGTTATCTGAGTTTGAAGTGTTGCGACACCACTCGCCCTATTGGCTTGGACGCCAACACCTCGACATATTTATCCCCGATCTAAACGTAGCCATAGAATATCAGGGACTGCAGCACGATGAACCTGTTGAATTCTTCGGCGGACAGGCTGCGTTCGAAAAGCGTAAACAGCTCGACGCTCGAAAAAAGAGATTGTGTCAAAAGTATCGGGTTGCACTCATTTACGTCAGACCTGGTTACCAATTGCAAGACGTATTGGACACGATATGTCTGTCGTCGGGCAGAGACTTGACCTTCAAGAGTCCAAACTACACCGACATTTCACATACGGTTGAGGAACAGTTGCTCGGTCTTGATCCTAAAGAGGAACCGTCGCCGCCTACGTACGACTATCAGTTGGAACCTGAATATGAAATCGAACCTATTGAATTCGACTTAAAGTACGAGGTTTCAACCGAGGTGGTTGATCAATACTACGAACTCGGAAAGGAAATTGCACATCGCTTTGCCAATGATTCTTCGGATCCCGATTCACTTGATATTGTCGTAGATTTGTGCAAACAGCAGATAGCGCTCGGATTCGACATGGCACAATACTGTTACAAGCAAGGCCTAAAAGGTAAGAAAGAAAGATTACGTCGAGCAAGGATGGCAAAGGACACAGATTCCAAACATTTTTTCGAACGATATGCGGAAAGGCTAGCCTTGTCGGCTCCACAAACAGGTTACTATTATCTTGTTGAAATCCTAAAGAAGCAAGGAAAGTTTCATGAAGCCCTCTGGTACGCTGTAAAAGCTAAGACCGAACGCTGGCCAGAGGAAAGTACAAATTGGGACAAGACGATTGTCAATATTCTCGGCTGCCTGGAGACCTAGATTGCCGTGCGACAGTATAGCGGCGCATTGGATTCCAGCGTTCATTTCGAAAGTGTTGGCGAAATAGGTTTTAGTCTCTCTGTGCCCTCTCTTTAACTCGGTGTACTCGGTGGCAAAATCTTTGCGGTCTTTGTGTCTTCGCGTCCTTTGCGGTTAAAATCTCCCAGTCCATAAGCCGCACAGAAAAAGGAAATCCCCATGCCCGAGCGCAGCCCCATGCACCAGCAGATCGACACTTTGCCCGCCCTCGTCCGCGACATCGTCAAGCCCTTTGACGCGGCCGCGCGCCGCGCTTTCGACTTCGAGACCTGCACGGCCGTCAAGCGCATCACGCTGGTCGGCTGCGGCGACAGCCACCACGCCCCGGTCGGGGCCGAGTTGGCGTTCAATCAGCTCACGGGCGTGCCGACGCAGGCGCAAAGCTCGCTGCCGTTCAGCCGCTACAGCGCCGGTTACCTGCCCGCCACCGGTCCCCGGACTAACCTGGTCATCGGCGTATCGGTGTCCGGCAAGGTCAGCCGCACGATTGAAGCGCTGGCGATGGCGAAGCAGGCGGGGGCGAGCACCGTCGCCTTGACCGGCAACCCGAGCGGGCCTTTCGGGCAGACCGCCGATACGGTCTTCGAGACGGCCGTGCCGCCCTTGCCGGATGAGCTGGCGGGCATGACCGTGCCCGGCATCCGCTCTTACCTGGCGTCGCAGATCGCGCTTTTGCTGGCGGCGCTGCGCATCGCCGAGGTACGGGGGGCGCTGACCACGCCGGCGGCTGATGCCGAACGGGCGCGGCTGGCGGAATTGGCGGATATCATCGAGGAGACGATTCAAGTTTGCGAGCCGGTCGCGACTGAGCTGGCGGGGGTTTGGCGAGAGGCGACCATGTTCGAGTTTGTCGGCGGCGGTCCGCTTTATGGCGTGGCGATGTTCAGCGCGGCCAAGGTGCTGGAGGCCAGCGGCGACCCGGCCCTGGCGCAGGACACCGAAGAATGGTCGCACCTGCAGTATTTCATCGCCGACAACAGGATCCCGGCGGTGTTGCTCTCGGCGAAGGGCTTTGACGCCGACCGCATGGCGGAGGTGGCGCGGGCCGCGCGGAGCATCGGTCGTCCGCTGGCGCTGGTCGCGACGGAAGATGCGGCCGAGATCCGCCAGTATGTCGACAGGCTGCTGCCTATCCCGCGGATTGTGCCGGAGCGTTACGCCAGCATCGTCTACAGCATCCCGGGCGAGTTGTTGGCCGCGGCTCGGGCGGAGTCTATCGGCTCGGCTTATTTCTGCGGCTTCGAAGGGGGGCGCACGGTGGATTGGGCGGATGGAGCCAGCGCGATTTATGAGAGCCGGATGATCAGGGAATTGCGGCGCTAGAATGCGGGAAGTGGGGCATGATTTAAGCTTTTCGCAGGCTAAAACTCAGCCCATTCGCGCTATCCGAAGGAGGCGCTCCCGGCTCAGGCGCTTCGTGCTGTTCCTGTTTTTCCTCGCTGCCCTCCTCGCCATGTTCGTATCAGGTTTTGCCTTTGGCCGGGGCATGGAGATCCAAGCAGCCGCTCGCGCCATCGTCGCGACAGCGATGGCCGCATTGCCCGCAACAAGCGTTCCGTCACAACCCATCGCCACAGCTGGTCGATTGACGCCAATGCCGTCGCCGATTCCGCCGACGCCAAGCGCCATCCCATCGGCTTCTCCGGTTCCGCCGACGGCAACCGCTATCCCGACAGCTACTGTCATTCCGCCGACTGCGACAGCGTCGCCGATTCCGACGGCAACGGCCATCCCGTCAGCTTCCCCGGTTCCGCCCACAGCTACACCCGTCCCGCCGACTTCGACGCCTTTGCCCAGAGCGACGAGTGTGCCGGCCAGTCCAACGCCGCGCTCATCTTCCTGTTACAGCGGGGAGCAAGCATGGGTGTGGGGCGCAATGAATGTTCGCGAAGGCCCCTCTGTTAGCGCGGCGAAAGTATATGTTGCGGAGGCAGGTGAATACTTCAGGGTTCTGGAGTCGCGGCAAGGCGCGACCTACTGCTGGTTAAGAATTGACAAGGGATGGATGGCGCAAACAGCTTTCGTTAGCTCAACAAAGCCGCAACCGCGCATTCCCGGCACAGCAGGAGGCGGAGTACGCCAAGCTTTAATCACTTTGAGCACCCTGGTTGTCGCATCGGAGAATCGTTGTTCGCCTTATGACTCAGACAGTTATCCATATTCGCAGTCTGTTGAACCGCAAATTGTAGCGAGGATGGGCGGTCGCATTTATGGTCCATACACAGGGACGACATTCAGCAGCACCAGCGAAACGGACATAGAGCATATTGTGGCGAAGTCAGAAGCGCATGACAGCGGATTATGCGGCGCCAGCGCGGAAAGGCGCAGAGCGTTCGCGGGCGACCTGCTGAATCTCACGCTGGCGGCGCCGAGCGTGAACCGACATCAGAAGAGTGGAAAGGACTTTGCGGAATGGACCCCCGCCTGGAATAAGTGCTGGTTCGCGGACACGATAATCAAGGTGAAGTTCAAGTATCGCCTGACGGTAGACAGTCGTGAAAGAGCGGCGCTTGAAAGAACGTTGCTGGGCTGTACTTCTGTGGACATGGTTTTCGCAAGCGCGGTAAGCCAGCCAGCGCAACCACAAGCGCAACCAGCACAAAAGCAAGCACAACCGCCGCAACAACAAGCGCAACCGGCACAAACCGCGAACAGCAATTGGCGGCAATGGGATACGAACGGGAACGGGCGCATCACTTGTGCGGAAGCAAGAGCGGCCGGGATTGCGCCTGTGCATCGGGGGCATCCGGCCTATCCGCGTATGGACGACAGGGATAACGATGGCGTTGTTTGCGAATGAGGCAGCGCAGATGCGGGCGATCCAAGGGGCGCCCTGCCATTTCTCGACGAGTGGCTATCGTTTGCCGCGAGCATGGCGACTGGCTATAGTAATATGTCTCTCTGTGTATTTGTGGTGAATCATGTCTCAAACCGATTTCATCGCCATCGGCAGCATCATTATTGATGACATCGTCTATCCGGATGGTCGGACGAGCATGGGCGTGTTGGGCGGGGGCGGCTGCCACGCGGCTTATGGCATGGCTTTCGCGGGCGAGCGGCCTGGTCTGGTCGGTTTGGCGGGCGAGGACCTGCCGGCGGAGATACGCGCGCGCCTTGAGCGGGATTTTGATACGGCCGGCTTGGCCTGGACGCATCATCCGCAGGTGCGCGGTTGGCAGATATTCGAGTGGAACGGCGTGCGCAACGAGATCTTCCGCGTCGAGGTCGTCGAGCCTTTCATGTTCCATCCGCCGGCCGACAGCGCTGATGTGCCTTACGACAGCGTCCGCGGCTTGACGCTGCTGCGGGAAGGGAAATATGTCGAAGGCTGGCGCCGCCGCTTTCCGGATGCGGCGCTGCTCTGGGAGCCGACCCGGGCCTTCATGCTGGCGGCCGACCACAGCGCCTTCGCGGCCGGCATCCCGCAGGCCGATATCGTCTCGCCCAACCTGCACGAAGCGCAGACGATGTACGGCATTGAGGACGAGGTCGAGATCATGCGCCGGCTGCTGGCCGACGGGGTCAAGATCGCCGCCTTGCGTATGGGCGAGCGCGGCTCGCTGGCGGCGCGGCAGGGGGAGGGCGAGGCGCATTTCATCCCGGCGGTGGAGGCGCCGGAGGTGGCGGACCAGACCGGCGCGGGCAATACCTATTGCGGCGGTTTCGTTGTGGGTTATTGCCGGAGCGGCGATGTGGCGGAGGCGGGCTGTTATGGGGCGGCGGCGGCCTCATTCACGCTGGAAAGCATCGGCTGCGGGCGGATCCCGGCGGATCGCGAGGTGGAGTGGGAACGGCGTTTGGGTGAGGCGCGGGGGGGTGTGCGGACGGTTCGGCTTTGAGGCGGCGAGTCGCCCGGATGAAAAATAGCGATGTTGCGGACGATCCAAGGATCGCCCCTATTTTTATATTGTTTCGGTACTATTCCAGTTATCTTTGCGTATGATTTTCAGTAGGGGACAAGCATTACAAGTCGGCATATTATGTGGCGGATCAGCCATCGACAAATTGCCGGTGCCATTCCTCCAGCGTCAGGAGGGCCCAAAGCTGTCGATTGTGATCGCGGCGGCCGGCCTCGTGTTCGTCAATCAGCCGGGCGACCGCCGCCATATCCAGCAAGCCTCGCTCGCGGGCTCGCCGGCTCAGCAGCAACTCGCGGGCCGGCGCCATATCTCGCCGCAGCCAGGCGCCCAGCGGAATCCCGAAGCCGTGCTTCTTGCGCTGGATGATCTCAGCCGGCAGGAGGCCCCGCGCCGCTTCTTTCAGAATATGTTTGCTGCGGGCGCCTTTCAGCTTGAGATTAAAGGGGATGCCCGCGGCAAGCTCCGCCAGTTCATGATCGAGGAAGGGAGCGCGGGCTTCCAGCGAGGCGGCCATGCTGCAGCGGTCGGCTTTGATCAGCAAGTCGTCGGGCAGATAGGAGCGCATGTTCGCTTCGGCCAGGCGGGCGATCGGATGCGGCTGACCGGCATTCATGTAGGGATTCAAAGTCGGCAAATGCTTTCCAGCGCCGGGATAGATCGCCGTCAGCAATTCTTCGCTGAAGACGCGAAGCAGATCGAAGTAGGCGTCTTCAAGGGGTTGAGAGGCCGCGCGGAGGAAACGCCGCGCCCGCTTGACCGGGTCGTAGTAAGCCGTGCCTTCCGGCAGGAGCGACAGGAAGCCAGCCGTTTGGCGCAGGATTGATGCCGGCAGGAAGCCGAGCTTGCGCATTAAGGCGGCGGCGTAGAAGCGTTCATAGCCGACAAAAAGCTCATCGCCGCCATCGCCGGTCAAAGCGACTGTGGCATGCTGGCGGGTCAGTTTGCTGACCAGATAGGTCGGTATGGCGCTGCTATCGGCGAAGGGTTGATCGTGCTGCCAGACCAGCTCCGGCAGCAAACGCAGGGCGTCGGGTTTGACGCGAAAGCTCTGGTGTTCCGTGCCCAGATGCCGGGCTACCCGCTCGGCATAAGGCGTCTCGTCAAAGCTGTCATCGCCCTCGAAGCCGATGCTGAAGGTCTTGAGGGCCGCGTTGCTATGCCGGCGCATGAGGGCGACGATCAGACTGCTATCGAGGCCGCCGCTCAAGAAGGCGCCCAGCGGCACATCGCTTATCAGCCGCAGCTTGACCGCCTCGTCCAGTTTGTCGCGCAATTCGCCGATGCAAGTCTGAGCCTTCGCGGCCGGGTCGGGCGGAGCAAGCGCGCCCAGGGTCCAATAGCGCCGCGTATTAACCGCGCCCGCCAGGTCAATTTGCAGGGAGGCGGCCGGTTCCAGCATTTTGATGCCGCGGAAGGCGGTGGCCGGCGCCGGCACATAACCGAAGCTCAGGTATTCGGCCAGGGCGTGGGGCGAATCGGCCGAGAAGCGCGACAGTCGTGGCAGATCCTTATGCGCCAGCAGAGCCTTGATCTCGCTGGCGAAGAGGAATACGCGGCGATCCTGATAATAGTAGAGCGGCTTTTGCCCGAAGCGGTCGCGGGCCAGCGTCAGCTTGCCGCGCCTGGAATCCCAAAGGGCCAGGGCGAACATGCCGCGCAGGTGTTGCAGCGCCTCCGCGCCGTAGTCTTCATAGAGATGGATGATCGTCTCGCCATCGCCGGCGGTCTTGAATTGGTGCCCGCGGGCTTCCAGCCGCCGGCGCAGCTCGCGGTAGTTGTAGATTTCGCCGTTGAAGACCAGGGCGATCGAGCGGTCTTCGTTGCGCAGGGGCTGATCGCTGCCGGCGATGTCGATGATCTTGAGCCGCCGCATGGCGAGGCCGAGGGGGCCGTCGATGAGGAGGCCGTCGCCGTCGGGGCCGCGGTGGGTCAGTTGATCGTTCATCCGCCGCAGCGGTCGCTGTGCGACGGGGGAGCCGTCAAAATGTATCAGTCCGCAGATTCCGCACATGGGTTTATTCTAGCACTCCGTTCGCGCTGAACAGGATACACCTTAGCGCACTGTATATCTCTGCAACTTAAGCGTGTCTGGTCTAGCGGTACATAAGGCTGGCGAGGGCGACTCAAGAGTCGCCCCTACAACTTTCGGCAGGAATGAGGATTGTGATTGCTGTCCCGCCGTTCTCATATACGAGCAAATCAAAGTGGTATGGAGGGCGACTCACGGAGTCGCCCTTACACTATCTTTCTGATTGTTGCATGACTTACTTGCGCTTACTTCTGCGTCTCTGTGGCAGAAAATCAACTTGTCAAATCCGGCGAGCGGAGATGCCAGTCCGTCGCCGTCTGATAAGCCTGCCCCACCTGCAGCAGGCGCCCCTCGGTGAAGGGCGCGCCCAGTATTTGCATTCCGATCGGCAAGCCTTCCTCGTCAAAGCCGCAGGGCAGGCTCAAGCCGCAGAGGCCGGCGAGATTCGCCGAGATCGTCAATTCATCGGCCAGGATCATTTGCAGCGGATCGTGCATGACCGCGCCAAATTTGAAGGCGGTGGTCGGGGCGACCGGCGCCAGCAGCGCATCCACCTGGGCGAAGAGGGCGTCAAACTCCTGTCGTATGAGCGTGCGGACCGCCTGGGCTTTGCCGTAATAAGCGTCGTAGTAGCCGGCGGAAAGGGTGTATGTGCCCAGCATGATGCGCCGCTTCACTTCGTCGCCGAAGCCGGCGCCGCGGGTCTTCTTGTAGGTATCGATGAGGTCGGCGCCTTCGACGCGGGCGCCGAAGCGGACGCCGTCGTAGCGGGCCAGGTTGGCGCTGGCTTCGGCCATGGCGATGATGTAATAGGCGGGCAAGCAGTATTCGGCATGCTCGAGGCTGACTTCGCGGACTTCCGCGCCCAGGCGCTCCAGCTGCGCCGCCGCCACCCGCAGCGCCGCCTCGACCGCCGGCTGCAAGCCCTCGGCGAAATACTCGGCCGGCAAGCCGATCTTGAGGCCGCGGATATCGCCAGGCAGGGCCGCGGAATAATCCGGCGCCGCGAGGGGCATGCTGGTCGAATCGAGCGGGTCATGCCCGGCGATGACCGCGAGCAGGCGGGCCAGATCTTCCACCGCGCGGGCGAAGGGGCCGGTCTGATCGAAGGAGGAGCCATAGGCGATCAAGCCATAGCGCGATACGCGGCCGTAACTCGGCTTGATGGCGCTCAGGCCGCAGAAAGAAGCGGGCTGGCGAATGCTGCCGCCGGTATCGCTGCCCAGGCTGGCCAGGGCCATATTGGCCGCTACGGAGGCCGCGCTGCCGCCGCTGCTGCCGCCGGGCACACGCTCCAGGTTCCAGGGATTGCGGGTGGGGAAGTAGCCGCTGTTTTCGGTGGAGGAGCCCATGGCGAATTCGTCCATGTTGACCTTGCCCAGGAGCACCGCCCCGGCTTCATACAAGCGGGCGACCGCGGTCGCGTCAAAGAGGGGCTTGTAGCCTTTGAGTATCCGCGAGCCGCAAGTCGTCTCGATGCCTTTGGTCGACAGCACATCTTTCAGGGATATCGGGATGCCCAGCAGGGCGCCGTCGATGCCATCGGCCCGGGCCTGATCGGCCGCCGCCGCTTGTCGCCGCGCGAGGTCGGCCGTGACGGTCAGATAAGCGCCGATCTTGCCGTCCAGGGCGTCGATGCGGACCAGGTGGGCCTCGGTCAATTCCAGCGCGCTGATCTCGCCGGCGCGCATCAGGTCCAGCGCTTGGCTGATGGTCAGCTTCGTCAATTCGGTCATTCATGCCACCTAATGTTGTCTCTCATCTTGTTGTAATTTGTAGGGCTTGTCCCCTGTTCGCTAGCTCGCGTTCGCGATTGGTCTGCCCCTCAATTTCCCAGATGGGCATTAAAACCGAATAGCGCAGCGCTAGGCGAGCGGGGGGACCCGTAAGTTGATACAAGATCACCGCAACGATAAAGAACGTTGCGCCGGTAAACAAGCAAGCCGCTTGAAACGCGCTGGTCTTTGGAGCGACGACGTCCTCGTGCTGTTTCCATAACTTAATGTATTGTGCGGGAGTAGCGATTCTGATGGACATCGTTCTGACATTGAAGAAGATACCTGTTGATTAACCACAAAGAACACAAAGGCACAAAGGGCACAAAGATAATTTTTTCATTATGATTGAGTTCGCTTCCACGACATTCACCACTTCCTATTGCGCAAGCAAGTTTGCCCTGTATTTCACGGGGGTTAGCTTCCGGCGAAATATACGTTACCATATTTCTGTCTGTATCCATATAACCTCAAGGAAAAACTATGGTCAATGATGAACCGCAGAATGATAACAGCCAACAAGGTGAATCGGTAGAATCGATACCCTTAGTAGCTTTGCTCGAAAATCCTGATCCGGACTTTAACGTGGTAGTAGAAAGGCGCAGCCAAGACGTACCCGGTCGGATAGAGCTAGGCACAGACGAAAACCGCCCGGCGCCCGCCAAAACCGAAAGCAAGCAAGCTTAGCGGGAACGCGGACGGGGCGGATCACGGGCGCGCATAGGTCGCGTAGACACCCACTAGGCCGCCGACACAGCACGCCGAGGGGCGGCGTGGCAGGTCGTCCAAAAATGCGGGTCATGGCATCGACGGGCGATAGGATATATCGCCCCTACACGTTTTTCTCTGCGGTTAGTTTTTGCCAGGCTCGGGTCACCTGGGCGCGCGTGGATTCGATATCGTCTTCGTTTTCGATGACGACATCGGCCTGGCGTAGTTTCTCGGCCTGGCTGTTTTGCAGGGCGATGCGCTTCTGCGCTTCCGCCAGCGTCAGGCCGCGCCGATCCATCAAGCGCCGCAACTGCCGCGCCTCGCCCGCGTTCACGACCCAGACCGCATCGACCAGGTCTTTGAGCTCGCCTTCCAGCAGTTTGATGGCCTCGATGGCCACCACATCGGCGTCGGCTTCTCGAACCAGGCGCGCGATTTCCCGCCGGATCGCCGGATGGCTGATCGCTTCCAGGCGGCGCAAGGCGGCCTCATCGGCGAAGACGATCGCGCCCAGGGCGGCACGGTCGATCTCGCCATCCGCGCCCAGAACCCCGTCGCCGAAGGCTGCGAGCACCGGCGCATAGGCGGGGCCGCCGGCGCGCATGACGGCATGGGCCACCGCGTCCGCGTCGATGGCGGCTGCGCCCAGGGCGGCCAGCTCCGCCAGCACCAGGCTTTTGCCGACGGCGATATTGCCGGTCAAACCGATGAGTGTCTTGCCCGCAAAGGTCTCGTTCAAGCCCGCCTCCGAATCGCGCTTTCAGCTTCGATTATAGCGCGGCTGCCTTCAGGACAATCGCGTCAAATTGTTTTCACCACAAAGACACAAAGGGCACAAAATGGTTTCGGGCGACATGGTATGTCGCCCCTGCGGGTCGTTAGTTTAGCGAAATTTGCATTACTTTCTTGGATTTACTTCTGTGTCCTCTGTGGTTAAATTTCAGTTTGATTTTGCTCGTCGCGGCGGATGTCAATTTTGAAGCGCTTGCTCGGCTCGGCGCAGGCGGCGGCAAAAGCGGGGCGGCTACAGGCTGCTCAGGTCGACTTTGAGCGCTTGCAACTGCGCCAGGCAGGCGCGGACCGTCTCCTCCGGCGGCGACATTAATGGCGGGCGAACGGCGCCGACATCCAGGCCGCGCGCGCGCAGCAAGGCCTTTAAGAGCGGCAAGCCGCCCGCGCTCGCGATGACCGCGCCGACCGCTTTCAACTGTCTTTGCAGAGTCCTCGCCAAAGGCAAATCGCCGGCCGCGACCGCGTTGTAAAGCCCGACCACAAGCTCCGGCAGGGCGTTGCTATGCCCGCTGACCGAGGCATCCAGCCCCATGGACAAGCCGGCCAGGATGAGCATATCGGGGCCGATGCAGGTGTTGAAGCGCCCCTCGCGCAGATGGTTGGTCGCGAACATGGTTTGCAGGTCGCCGCTGCTGTCTTTGAGGCCGACGCAGTGTTCGTAGTCCCGCGCCAGACGCATGACCAGCGCGGCCGACAGATTGTTGCCGGTCAAGGCGGGCAGGTTGTAGAGGTAGATGGGAAAGCCCGGCAGCGCTTCGTAGACGGCGCGGTAGTGTTGTTCGAGGGCGGCTTCGTCCAGGCGGAAATACCAGGGGGTGATGACGGAGGCGGCATCGGCGCCGGTATCGCGGGCGTGGCGGGTCAGGTCGATGGTCTCGGCGGCAGTGACGGCGCCGGTGTGGATGATGACGGGGACGCGTCCGGCGACGGCCTGGACCGTGGCGGCGGCGATGGTTTTGCGTTCGGCGGCGCTGAAGAGGGGGCCTTCGCCGGTGGTGCCGAGGGGGTAGATGCCGGCGATGCCGCGATCAATGAGGAAGTCGACGAGGGGCGGGATGGCGGCGGGGTTGATGTCGCCGTCCGGTTTGAGGGGTGTGACTGCCGGCGTGATGACGCCGCGGATGGGTTGGTAAGTCATGAGCTTTCTTTTCGCTAAGCGTCAACGCGCGGCAGGCGCCACTAGAATTTCGTTGCATATTGGCACCTGCAAACCAGCTTACTATACCGATTCAGACAAATAGAGGCAATTCTGTCATCGCATTGGCTCATTGGATGACCACGTTTTTTGCGCTCGCGCTCAATTGCGGTATACTGAAATGCTGGATCGTGATCGTCCACTCCCACTATCTACGCAATCTGGCTATTCCGAGCGCAAGACCAGTTCTCGTATCGGTTTCGCGTCTTGGAGCGTTCAAGAGCGACTGCGCCATTGTCCTTGCCTGCCTTAAATGACGCTGATTCTACTCTTAATCGCTCCGTAAATCGGCTTTAACTCGCAAGACTTACAGTTTGCGGCGGTTCGCTTGCCATAGGCGCTTCACTTTAGTCGAGCGCAAGCGTCCAACTCAGCGGAAAGGATGCCTATCAGAATCTGTTGCCCTTGCAAGAATTTGTCAAACAGAATCATCTACTGAATCGGAGGAATAATGATGTTCAGTAAATCCGCGCTATTTCGCGCATTGCTGGTGTTCTGCAGCCTGCTGTTGCTGATCGGCGGTGCCGCGGCCCAAGACGCGATCACCCTGCAATTCTTCTACCCGGTCGGCGTGGCCGCTGGCCCAAGCCATCGACGGCTATGTGGCTGATTTCAACGCGACTCACGATCACATTCAAGTGGAGCCCGTCTTCACCGGTGGTTACTCCGAGAACATGGCGCGGGCGACCGCAGCGATTTTGTCCGGTCAGCCGCCTGATGTCGCCATCCTGCTGGGCATCGACATCTATTCGCTGATCCAGACGGAAGGCATCATCCCGCTGGATGACTATATCGCCTCGGAAGAAGGACTGGATATCGATGACTTCTTCGATGCCTTCATGGCGAACAATATTGCTGATGACCAGGTTTGGAGCATCCCCTGGCAGCGCTCAACGCCAATCCTGTATTACAACAAGGACGCCTTCGCCGAGGTCGGCCTGGACCCGGATACGCCACCGGCGACATGGGAAGAATTGGTCGAATTCGGAAAACAGTTGGTCGTCCAGGATGGCGACAACGTCACGCGCTGGGGCGTCGAAGTTCCGTCGTCCTTCTGGCTTTTCGCCAACTTCGCCATTCAGGCCGGGCAGCATATCGGCTCGCTTGGCGACGAGCCCTGCGCCGTCTACCTGGATACGCCTGAGGCGATAGAAGCGCTGGCTTTCCTGCGTAGGCTGCAAGACGAGGGAATCATGCCGGATGGCGCGGTCGCCTGGGGCACGGCGCCCGCCGACTTCATTGCCGGCGCGTCGGCGATGATTTACCACTCGACCGGCAGCTTGAGCACGCTGCTGGCCAATTCGCCTTTCGAAGTTGGCACCGGCTTCATGCCCGGCGGCTCAGCCGGATATGGCGCCAATGTCGGCGGCGGCAACTTCTACATCATGGCGGACATCGGCCAAGAGCGCCAGGACGCGGCTTGGGAATTCATCCGCTGGATGGTGCGCCCCGAGCAGATCGGCCAGTGGGGCATCGACAGCGGTTATGTCGCGCCGCGCGCAGCCGCTTGGGAAGTCGATCCCTTGAAGAGCTATGCCGAAGAAGTACCGCAAGCCTCCACCGCGCGCGAGCAGCTTCCCTATGCCGTGAAAGAATTCCCGGCGACCTTTGGCGGGCAGGAAATTCAGGTCATCACGACCCAGGCGATTGAAGCGGTCAACACCGGCGAACTGACGCCCGAAGAGGCGCTGGCCATCGCGCAGGAACGCGCCAATGATGTACTGACGCAGAACGGCTGCGAACTGTAAGGGCAGTCGCTGAAGCCTATGCAAAGTCAGTTGAACGCGCAACACACGCAAGGTGAGGGACGCGGGCGCTTCGCTCGCTCCCTCTGGTTGCCCTCCGGGCTGAACTCAGCGAGCGCAGTCGCGTATCTATTCCTGGCGCCGTCGCTGGTCTTTCTGGCTGTCTTTACCATCTGGCCCATCATCTCCGTCGTCATCAGCAGCTTCCATGCGCGGCGCGGCCGCAATCAAATCTACGTCGGCCTGGACAATTTCGAACGAATCTTCACCGACCCG
>JAJEBE010000025.1 GCA_022822545.1 Anaerolineae bacterium | reverse complement strand
GGTCGCCTCGCTGTCATCCGGGATATCATTGTAGCGATAATCCGGGCTAATGTTGTAGCCATTGTGATGCGCGCCAACGCAGTCCGCCCAATCCAGCAGGCCGGCTTCGATCAGCGCATCCATATACCGGAAATCATCAATGGCGCCGATGCCATCATCAATACCAGTCGGTGAAAGACCGCCGCTGATGATGATGATGCCGGGGTCAATCGCTTTGACAAATTCGGATGTTGCGCGCAGCAGCGCCACATAATTTGCCGCGTTCAAGCCCTGGCTGGACGTCCATTCCCGGTCTATGTTTTGCTCGTTCCACACTTCTATCGCGTGGACGCTGCCGGGATAGCGCTTGACGATTTCAGATCCAAAGCGAGCATAAGCTGTTGGATCAGCCGGCGGCCCGCGCCGTTCCAGGTTCACATCCGGCTCGCGCGCCCAGGCCGGCGCCATCACGATGGAAAGCAACATCTTGATATCAAATTGCCGCGCGCTCATCATGACAAAATCGAGAACGCTCCAGTCAATCTCGCCCGGCGTCGCTTCCATCAACTCCCAACTCACCTGCTGCTTCACCCAGCCCAAGCCCAGATCTTGAGCGACGGACCGGTAGTAATTGTCCTGATTGACCTGATTAAAGTCAGGCGAATGTTCAACTTGTATGCCGACCTGGTAGGTCATGACATCCAACGGAAACTGAGTCGGCTGTGGCGTAGCCAGCGCTTCTTCAGCAAGCGGCGGCGCGTCTTTCGTATCGTCGGCGACCGGCGGGAGGGTCGGGCTCGGCGGGGGCTCGGTCGGCGAGAAGGTTGGCGCGGGCGTCACACTCAGCAGAATCAACGGAGCTTCGTCCGCCCCGCTCTCGGTTTCAGCTGGCGCCAGCGGGAGCGGATTGCTGGCTGCATTGTTGAGGTCTTCGGGATTGTAGGAGAAATAGACGGCGAGAAAAGTCGCCATGCAGACCAGGGCTGTGATGAGGAGCCAGGCAATCACAAAACCGCGAATCTGCTTGAATACAGTCTTGGTTACCAAGGCGGCGCCTGTGGAAGCAAATACGAACTATGATGAGGGTACACCATTTTCCTGGTTGGCGGGAGTCTCAGACAGCGGCTAGCGCGCGGCCGCCAGCGCGTTGCATGCCGGGCAGGAGCCATCGGGGCGGACTATCGCGTAGCCCGCCTGCGGGTCAGCTTGGTAGTGCGTAAAGTCGATGTTCCAGACGATTAGCAAGGGCACTTGTCCGCTGCGTGAGGCCAGGGCGGCAGCTTGGGCAAGCCAGGTCGCTTGTTGCTGCAAGGTCACATTTTGCGCCCAACTGAAATAAGGCGGCAGGTTCGGCAATCCTTCCGATGTGAGATAACCCAATTCGGTGAAGCAGATCGGTTTTCGCGTAATGCTGATGTAGCCGTTGAGCATGCCGTAGAAATAGCGGGTATAGTAGTTGTCGCCGCGGGGGTCGCCGCTGGTTTGGCTGGGCGGCACTATGCCCTCGTTGTAATGAGCGCCCACGCAGTCAAGATAGTTCAAGCCGCCGCCTTCGACCATTTGCCGCAGCCAGCGATTATCCGGCATTACCTGGTCCGGATTATCCGCCACGCCGGTGGGCGCGGGCGCGGCGCTTATGACCATCGTATTCGGGTTTACCTGCTTGATCTTCGTGTAGGCTGTGGCCAGCATCTTGGCGTAGGCGATGCCGCTGATCTGCCCGCGGGGCCATTCGCGGTCGAGGTTCGGCTCGTTCCAAACTTCGATGGCATCGGCGCCCTGACCGGCGATCCGCTGCAGCCAGGACGTGTAGGAGTTGATATAGGACTCCCCGCCCGAGGCCAGTTCATGGGGATGGCCGACCGTGCCGATCAATACTTTGAAGCCGCTGTTGTGCGCGGCGCTGATGATCGGGCCGACATCCTGCGGACCATGCCAATCGAAGCGCACCTGCTTTTTCATCCAGGTCATGCCGGCGCTGCGCATTGCCCCGATTGCGCGCGGACTATTTGTTTCGGTAACGTGCCCGCCGATGGCGATGCGGATGCTGCCGGCCGGGGGCGGCGCGCCGCCAAAGGTCGTGACCGGCGCGTCGATCGGCGCGCTGACCGGCGCGGCAACCGGACGCGGCACGGGAGTCGGCGTGGGCGTCGGAGTCGGTGTGGGAGTCGGCTGGAAGAGCGGCAAAACGGCGCCCTTGCGCGCGCTCTGTACGCCATCAGCGGCAATGACAGACCAATTGACGGCGTAATTGCCATCGGGCGCTTCCAGAGTCAAGACAAGCTCCCCGCCCAAACCGACATCGACCTGATTGAGCGAGCCGTCAGCCGTGTCAATCGACCAGCGCACCCCCAACTGATTGGGCGGCGGTTCAGCGGGCAGCTGCGAGCGGTAGCGCTCGATAATCTGCGGCAAGCCGGCGAAGCGATCGGTAGCAAGCAGGTCGTCCAAGGCGATGCCGGCGAGCGAATAGAGGCCGATTCGCTCCAGCCGATTGGATATTGCCGCCGCGTCAGCCAACCAGATTCTTGAGATGGCGGCGTCCGAGTCATCGAGATAGTCCAGATATAGCAGACGCAGATCGCTATCGATGCCGACGCGGGCGCGATAACCGCTAAGCGAGGCGCGTATGACCGTGCCCGGCTCAATCGTGCCGGTATCGCTGATCGCCTCCGCGTCCAGCAATACATCGCCCAGGGCCGCGAATGCCTCGTGCCAGCCGATCGGCGTCGATACCCCATTGATCTCGCGCAGGGAGCGGACGTTCAATGCCAGCAAGACCTTGCGCCTATCGACCGCGCTGACAGCTTGCCGCAGCAGATTATCGAGCGCGGCGGACGAAGCGGACGCGAAGTCCAACGGATGAAGCGGCGCGCGCAACTGAAAATAATCGACGGCGCCGCCGATCTGCGGCCAGTCGTAAGCAGCGCTTTTCCAACCGTCGCTTTCATCTCGTTCCGCTGGCGCGACCACGCCCAAACGCAAGTCTTTCTCCGCGAGGGTTTTAGCGAGGTCAACAATAAAGCGCGCGAAGTGATCGCGATAGGCTGCCGAGAAGCCGCGATAGTCGATGAAGACGCCATCGAAGCGGTTGAATTGCGATAGATTCGTGATCTGATTGATATGTTCCCGGCGCAGCGCTGGATTGCTGATGATCTGCTCAACTGTGCTGCGGTCCAACGCGCGGGGATCGGCGAAGTTGCGCAGCAGCGGCATAAGCAGATAATCGGCATCGCTGCTGCCGCCCGGCGCCAGACTGCCGATCAAGCCGCCCTGCCCGGTCGGGCGCAAGCCGGCCGGAGACAGGATCGTCGCCAGCCTGGCGATTTCCGCGTCCAGATCCTGCATGACATCTTGTGACAGCAACACAATCGGCGGCAGTTCGCTGTGCTCGAAGATAGCGATAACACGCGGCGAAAACCGCGCTGAGGCTTCCATGCGGCCCTCCGCACGGGCAGCCGGCATGAAGCGCCAATCCTCGCCGTCCCAGCCGCGCAGCGAGACAGATTCCAGGTTGGCGATGGCCGCTGGCAGCTCAAGTTCGATGCGCAAACCGGCCGTGGCTTCGCCGCGCGTTTCGAGCACATAAAGCGGGCTGCTCAAGGTCAAATCCGCCGGCAGCTGGGCGAGGGCGCTCGGCAGCCAAGCGTGTTCCTCGCTGTCTTCGCCCGCCAGTTCGGCGCCCGTCAGACGCGTGACCTTGAGGGCGATTTCGTCATGAGTCGCGTCCGACGCCAGGCTGAGGCGCAACTCGTCGTGGAAGGATTGGGCCGGCGCCCCGGCGCTGAGCGGCGTATAGGATAGGGACAGCAGACGCTCGGCCAGGCTGAATGGCGGGAGGAAGAGGGCGACAATGGCGAGAGCCGCGGCGATGAGGCAGGATACGATGGCAATGTGCCAGCAGCCGGTAGGGCGGCGTGGTTGTGGCGGTGGATGAAGTCGTTCGATCATCTCGGAACTTGCAGCCTCTAGCTCACCTTTCCGCCCCAGCCCGCGCGCTTCGCACCGCGTTCACCAGGATCCGCGCCCGGCTCCGCAAACGCGACTTCGACCAGGTCCCATCGCCCACCAGCCAGCCGCCCATCCCGCAAGCGACCGCGCCCGCACCCAAGAAAGCGCGCGCATTCTGGTCATTCATCGCGCCGTTGCACATGAAACTCATGTGCTTCAGCGGACCAAACATCGCCTCAAAATAATCGATGCCCAGCGCGCCGATGGGAAAGAGCTTGAGCAGCTTCACCCCCATTGACCAGGCCGCCACCGCTTCCGACGGCGTGGCTACACCGGGTCCCATCAGAACATCCCGCTCCATGACCGCTTCCACCACCGCCGGTTGAAAGGCCGGCGAAACCACAAAATCCGCGCCAGCGTCAAGCACCGCCTTAGCTGATTCAACATCGAGGACCGTGCCCATGCCCACGCAAGCCTCGGGCCCGTATTCGGCTTTGAGCGCCTGCATCGCCGGGATTGGCGATTCCGAGTTCATCATCATCTCAAATACGTTGATGCCCTCGTTCATCAACACATCGCTTACCCGCAGCGCGACCTCCGGCGGAAAGGCGCCGCGCATCCCCGCGACTATGCCGCCGGCTGTGATGGCGCCTAATGCTTCTTCGCAGTTCATCGCTCCGCCCATCGTTAAGTCGCCTTTTGTTGGTCGCTGATACTCGCTTATCATAGTGTCGCGAGTACATTTTGCCAATGAAGGAAAGAGCGCCTCTCAGAAATATCTGTGACGGGGCCGCGCTCAATTTCGCCGGACGAAAATCCTCTGTGCCCTCTGTTCCCTCAGCGCGCTCTGTGGTTAAATTGACTGATACGGTGTTCGTCCAACCAACCATTACGCTGACATTGTGCAGTCTCGAGCTAGCGCATGAAGATTCTGATTTCCGCCGGCGCCTTCAAAGAAAGCCTGACCGCCGCCGACGCTTGCGCGCACATCGCGCGAGGATTACGGGAGTCCGGGCTAAATGCCGATATCGAGCAGTTGCCGATCGCGGACGGCGGCAATGGCACGTTGGACGCCTTCCTCGCAAGCGGCGGGCAAAGGCTCACGCTGCCTGTGCTCGATCCCTTGCAGCGCCCTATCCAAGCGGAATACGGGCTGATCGACGCCGGCGAAACAGCCGTCATCGAAATGGCGCTCGCCTCCGGCTTGGAGCTTCTGACGTCCGCGGAGCTAGACCCGCTGCGCGCGACCACTTACGGCGCCGGTCAGTTGATGGCTGATGCGCTGGAACGAGGCGTCAAACGCATCATCATCGGCTTGGGCGGCAGCGCCACTGTGGACGGCGGCATGGGCTGCTTGCAGGCGCTTGGCCTCAAGTTGCTGGATGCGGCCGGTCAAGCGATTTCAGCCGGCGGCGCGGGCCTGGCCGATATCGCCACAATTGACGACAGCGGTCTTGACGCGCGCTGGCGGGACATCAATATCATCATCGCCTCCGATGTCGAGAATCCGGCCCTCGGCGAGAAAGGCGCGGCGCGGGTGTTTGGACCGCAGAAAGGCGCCGACCCCGCCATGGTTGAGCAACTTGAGCGCAACCTGGAACACTGCTTCACAGTCGTTTACCAGCAGCGCGGGGTTGATGTCCGGCATGTCAAAGGCGGCGGGGCGGCCGGCGGATTCGCGGCGGGGCTGATGGCTTTTCTGTCCTGCGAGATCGTCTCCGGCATTGACCTGGTTTTGGAGCGGAATCGCTTCCATGAGAAGCTAGGCGGGGCCGCGCTGGTTATCACTGGCGAAGGCCAGATCGACGCGCAGACGCTGGATGGCAAGGGACCGCTGGGCGTGGCGAAATTGGCGGCCGCGCAGGGCCTGCCGACCATCGCCCTCGTCGGCGGGCTGAATATCGATGATGCCTTGCTGCATCAAGCCGGCGTGCATGCCGCCTTTTCCATCGTCGATAAGCCGATGCCCTTGCAAGACGCGCTGACGGACGCGGAGGATTTGCTGCGCCGGGCGGCGCTGCGCCTGGGTTACGTGCTGCAGTTGCAACTCCGGAATAGTCAGGAGCGCTAGCTTTCATTGTTTTGCCTGTGACCTGAGCCAGAACTGCCATAAAATGCCCGTTGAAAGGGACGGCAGATGCAACGGATCGTTCTCAAATTAGGCACCAGCGTCCTGACCAAGGGCACCGCGCGCCTGAACCGTCAGCGCATGCTCGAATTGGTTCAGCAGGTTGCCGCGCTGCACAACGGAGGCTGCGAGCTCATCGTGGTCTCTTCGGGCGCGCAGACCGCCGGCCGCGAACGCCTGGAATTCCCCGATCTGGGCAAATCCGTGCCGGCTAAACAGATGCTCAGCGCTGTCGGCCAGAGCCATCTCATGCACGTCTATCAAGATCTCTTCGAGATTTTCGCGATTAACGTGGCGCAAATCCTGCTGACGCGTGATGACCTCAGCGATCGTGTGCGCTATCTGAACGCTCGCGATACCCTGCATACGCTTATCGAGCAGCGAATCATCCCTATCGTCAACGAAAATGACACCATCGCCACCGACGAAATCCGCGTCGGCGACAACGACAATCTCTCCGCGTTGGTCGCGAGCGTGGTTGATGCCGACCTGCTTGTCATCCTGACGGACCAGCCGGGCATCTTCACCGATGATCCGCGCAAGAATCCTGAGGCGGCGCTGATCCAGAACGTCACACATATCTCGGACAACCTGTTTAAGCTGGCTGGCGGCGCTGGCAGCAGCATCGGCACCGGCGGCATGGTGACTAAGGTTCAGGCGGCGCGGATCGCCAGCCGCAGCGGCATCAAAACGATTATCGCCAGCGGCAGCGAACCGCAAGTTCTCAGCCGCATCACCGCCGGCGAAAATATCGGCACGCTTATCGAGCCCGAGCGCAACCGCTCGGACAGTCGCAAACGCTGGCTGCTGACCGATCGGGCGCAAGGCTCGCTATTGGTGGACGCCGGCGCCGCGCGTGTACTGCTCAAAGGCGGCGCGAGCCTCCTGCCGGTCGGCATACGCGAAGTGCGTGGCGACTTCGAGCGTGGCGCGAAATTGACCGTGCTTTCGCCGGAGGGCAACGAGATCGCCCACGGCCTGAGCAATTACAACAGCGCCGACCTGCGCCAAATCAGCGGCCAGAAGTCGAACAAGATCGTCGACATCCTCAGCTACAGCTACGGCGACGCCGTCCTGCATCGCAACAATCTGGTACTCCTGTAGATTGCTCCCCCTCGGCGCACCACATATATCAAACAAACGGCGAAGACAGCCTGCCCGGCTTCAAACTGCTTGTGCGAGAATTATTCCCACCCGTGACGAGCTAGTCCCCCGCCAACCTCAGCTGACGAAAACGGCTGCTCACCCAAGCGCCCGCCAGATATATCCAGTACATGATGAAAAGCACCAGATATTCTATTAGCGGGATGCGCAGCACCTCATTCACCTGATATGGCTCACGCATCACCAAATACACATACAAGACCAATATGAGAAAGGAGCCGTAGAAGGCTTGCCGGACCCAGGGCTTCAGCCCCAAACCATGCATCTGCGTGACCAGGAAGATCGCCGCGAAACCGAAAAAGAACATTGGCCAGATATTGCTGCTCTGGTTCAACGCGACCTGAAAGGCGTGCGGCAAAACCAGAATCTCCAGCAGGAACATCCAGCGCTTGTTCAGATGAACGCGAGTGAACATCAGCGATCCCTGCGCCATCACCAGGACGACATGAATGAAGCCGATCAAATGTCCCCAGGTCGGTTCCATTGGGTGAAACCAAAACGTATAGATGACGGCAAAGCTGAAAAAATAGCCGTGGTAGCGCCGCAACGCATCGGTAAATGCCCGGCGGAAACTTGCCTTCCGGCCGAAGAACAATCCGCGCCGCTGGTTTTCCATGCCGAGGATGACAATCAGCATCAGGGCGACGGCGAATTGCGTCGTCCAACTTGGCAGGTCCTGCGCGATGCCATCATAGAAAATCAGCGTCTGAAGATAATGCAGAACGATAAATGCGAGATTGATGCCCAGCGCCCACAGATTCACCGGGCGCAAGGTATTGCGGTAATCGCGCTTGCTGTAGCGCTTTTGAGCATAAAGGATCGTGCCCCAAATGAGCAATTGATGCAACGCAAAGCCCAACCAGGCGGAGAGCTGTCCCCAGGCGCCCGGCTCAGCCAACTGCCATTCATAGACCAGGGGATCTTGCGGATGCGGTATCAACTCGAATTGGCTTAGCGCGCCGCCCATGGCGACAATCGCAGCGCAGAGCGCGACCGAAAAGATGATACTCCAGTTGACGGCCTGCTTGGCGTCTACGCGGTCAAGCAACATTGCCCTGTCTCCAATGTTCACATTTGCAAACCCTGTATAGCATAATTAGCGTTGCTGCGCCACAATCAGATCAGATGCAACGAAGCGCCCTGACTGACAAATTCAAGGCGTTGAAATTTGGCGGCGCCTGTAGTAAATCTGATAGATGGTGAAGCGAGCGGAAAGAAGACAAGCCTATGGAAGTCGTAGCGGAAGCGATTGATTTGCGGCAGATGGGGCTGCGGGCGTACGCCGCCGCCGCCGAACTCGCGCGGAAATCTACCGCCGAAAAGAATATGCTGATCATCGCGATCGCTGAGGCGCTCAAGGCGCGTACCGGCGAGATTCTGGCGGCGAACCAGCGCGATCTCGATTTGGCCGCGCAAAACGGCATTGATCCGATCTGGATCCGCGATCGCATCGCTCTCGAGCAACGCATGTCGGGCATCATCGCCGATGTTCGCAAAGTGGCGGAATTGCCCGACCCTGTCGGCGATGTCCTGCTGGAATCCACGCTGGAAAACGGCTTGCAACTCATCAAGCGGCGCACTCCCTTGGGTGTCCTGGGCACAATCTACGAATCGCGTCCGAATGTCACCGTGGATATCTCCATCCTGGCGCTGAAGACGAGCAACGCCGTCATCTTGCGCGGCGGCTCGGATGTACTGAACAGCAATATGCAACTCACTGCCGTGCTGCAAGACGTCCTCGCGCAGCACAACTTTCCCGCGGACGCGGTTCAATACATCAGCAGCACTGACCGCCGCTACGTCAGCGAGATGCTGCGCCTCTACGAATATATCGATATGATCATCCCGCGCGGCGGCAACGGGCTGCATACCTTCTGTCGTGAAAACAGCAGCATCCCCGTTATCACCGGCGGCATCGGCGTTTGCCATATCTTCGTCGACGCAAGCGCCCGAATAGACAAGGCGCTGCCGGTGCTGGACAATGCCAAGACCCAGCGCCCGGCCGTCTGCAATTCCATGGAGACCTTGCTGGTGCATGAATCACTCGCAGCTGAATTGCTGCCGCAAGTCGTCGATGTCCTGGGCCAGGCCGGTGTGACATTCCACGCCGAACAGCGCGCCTACGACATAGTCGGCGCCGACGAGCGGGTCCTGCCAGCGAGCGACGATGACTTCGACACCGAATGGTACAACTTGACGCTTAACCTGAAAGTGGTTGACGATGTCGACGAAGCGATCGCGCATGTCGCCCGGCATGGCACCCAACATTCGGACAGCATCCTGACAGAGACGGAAGCAAATGCCGAGCGCTTCCTCAACGAGGTGGATTCCGCCGCCGTCTATTGGAACGCCAGCACGCGCTTCACCGACGGCAGCGCCATGGGCATGGGCGCCGAAGTGGCGATCAGCACACAGAAGCTGCACGCTCGCGGTCCCATGGCGCTGGAAGAATTGACAACCTACAAGTGGATCGTTAAAGGCGACTACACATCGCGCTCATGACGATTTCTGTCGCAAAGACCAACGATACGCGGGGCGTGTTCAGCCACTGGGTTTGGGTGGTTCCTGTCTTGCTCTTCGTTTCGTCCATGACTCTGTATCAAACTGATTTGGTGCCGCCATCCTTTGATGAGTGGTTGACCATGAGCACCACCGCTCTTGCCGACTGGGAGAATCCGGCCGATTTCCTGCAATCGCATACGCAGGCGCACCATTCCATTATGCCTGGCTTTTACATTTTGTTGACGGCGTGGAGCAAACTGACCTCCCCTGATGTCGCCATACTGCGCGTTCTGGGCGTACTACTTTCGCTTCTGGTTGTGGCATCTGTTTATCGCCTCGCAAACGACTTTATCGCACCAGTCGCCGGCTTGTTCGCTATACTCATTGTAGCGAGCAACGCCTTCTTCAATTTCTATATACCGCTCGCGCGCCCATACATGCTGTTCGTATTGTTCTCCTGCCTGACCATCTGGCATTATCTCCGCATGGTTCATCGGAGAGAGGCTCCTAGAAATAGAGACCTTATCTCGCTTGGAGCGGTTGTCTTCACCCTTGTGATGACACACCTTTTTTGTGCCACTCTACTGTTTTCGCTTGGCTTTTATCATCTGATTTTTGTGCCAAAAGGCCGCCGCTGGCTGAAGGTTGGGCTAGCCGTTGTAGTGCCTACTGTGATTTGCCTGCCGATGGCCGCGCTCGTCTTACGTGGCTACAGCACTTCAATCAGCCACCTGCAGAATAACGTGACAAGCGCTGTCGAAGCTGTCAGTCTTTGGCTCAGTGTTGTGCTGAACAATCAGCCTTTACCGCTACTCATTTTCATCGCTGCGGGGATAATCTTGGGCATAAGACAAAGACTGATCCGCTACCAACCATGGTTCACTCTGCCCGCGCTTTTTCTGGTCACAATAGCATTCTTGGGTCAGTACACTCAATTAATAACTCCTACTACGATGAGGCATCAACTGGATGGATGGATACTCCTTGTCCTTTGCGCCGCCGCGAGTCTTTACGCGTTTTTCAGATGGAAACGTTGGCTGGGGCTCCTGATTCTACTTTGGTTGCTCTCCGGCTATGCCTTCCAGCAGTCCGCCAATTGGTGGAATATCGTAGCCTATCGTGCCGCATCGTTTTGGCTCCCGCCCAGCCAATTAATATCTCGATTGGCTCAAGAGCAGACATACAAACCCTATATCTTGAGCTATCCCTTTATTGAACTTTATCACCAATCTCTTCTGCCCGTGGCTGTAACCGGCCACACTACGAAAATCTCGCAACGCCAGTACTATTTTTCTCAATACGGGATCGAGATCGGGCTCCCGCAAAACACAGACGAGTTAGTCGAACTGCTTCAACAACATGCGCTGCATTCCCCGACAGTCTGGCATGTTTATCAAAAGACGCTTGCGCAGGCCGAAGACTTGTCCAAGGCCGCTGAGGCAATACGTGGAATGCAGTATGAGTTCTGCGAAGAACAATCGCTCGGTTTGAATACCGCCATCAATCACTATTCTTGGGATATGCTCGATTGTCATCCGCCAGCCAATCCTACGCGCTATCACACTGAACTTATCGAGTATGACTTCTATAAAGCGGACTTCAACCTAGACTCGAACGCGGTAAGGTTTATCGGTAGGTGGGGCTCTCAGCAGGACTTTGACACAAATAGCTACAAAATGTCGTATCAACTGATCAACGAGGACTGGAGCAATGTCGCGCAACTGGACCTGCCTCTGGTAGCTGAGGGAGAGTTGCGTCGATACGCGATAGATGTCTCCCACGCGCCGCCTGGAACATATCGTCTCATGCTGATAATTTACAATACCGCAACTGGCGAGCGGCTTGACTGGGACAACAACCCCGACTATGTTCCAGAGATGTTGCCGCTTAGTACAATCTCCGTCGGCAAATCCTGACACTGTGCTGGCGAATCTACAAGGCTAGCGGCTTGACGGCGTCTGTGTGTCAGCGCAATAATTCTCTCTAACCAATATCACTACAAATTGATGACGAAGGCGGTCCGCAAACGAATCCTCTGTTATCTGCCAATGCGTGAGGCAGAATTGGATTCAAAGCGCTTTCGCAATGGAGCGGTTACTACAGCCGTGTATTTCTCTATTTTCCACACATTTTCGAATGATGTCTGGGTCGCCAATTGCGGCAGAGTTTCACGGGAATGACCAAATCCGGCACTAGTGAATGCAAAAACCAAGGAATCCTAAGCTGTTGGCTTTGGTTGGTTCCGCTTCTGTTGACAGCGGCAACTCTGTCATTCTACCAGATCGACATGTTTCCTCCTTCTGTCGATGAATTTGCGACTATGTACAGTGCGGGTTGGCTGGGAGGCGAGGTGATGTCCGCCACCGAATTCCTCCAATCGCTTGTGCAGACCAACATAGCGAATTTGCCCGGCTATAACCTGCTCTTGAGCGTCTGGGGCAACCTAACCGCCTACGAAATCGCTGTTGCGCGCATTTTGGGCATCTTTCTCTACCTGCTCATGCTGGCGCAAATCTATCGCTTGGCGCGAGACCTTATCGCCCCGGTCGCCGGTCTGTTTGCTGTTATTATTGTGATGAGTAACGCGTATTTCAATTTCTATATTGCGGAGGCGCGTCCATACACATTGTTCGTGCTGCTTTCCTGCGTGACAGTATGGCAATATCTCCGCATCATGCACCGGAAAGACGCTCTCCAAAAAAGAGACTTGGTCTCGCTCGGCGCGGCCGTTTTCGCACTTATGATGACCCATCTCTTTTGCGCCACTTTATTGTTTTCGCTCGGCCTTTATCATCTGTTCTTTTTGCCAAGAAACCGCCGCTGGCTATTGACAGGGCTGGTCATAACTTTAGCCGTTTTTCTCTGTTTACCATTGGTCGCATTAGTCCTTACTCAGTACTCCGTCGCCCATAGTCATTTGGAAGGTAAAGCGCTTAACGCAATTGAAGCAATAGCTGCGTGGCTCAGGCTCATGCTAAACGACAAGGCGGCGCCGCTCCTTTTAATCTCGGTGGCTGGTTTGTATTTTGGCAAACAGAAGTTGCAGCTGCGCTTACAATCCTGGCTCGTCTTGCCGGCCTTATTCTTGGTTACGTTGGCTCTGCTAGCCGAATTCTCGACATTGACCCGAGCGGCAACTATGCGACATCAACTGGATGGCTGGGTTTTGCTCATTCTCTTCGCTGCGGCCGGGCACTATGCCTTGTATCGTTGGAAACCGTGGTTGGGCATTTTACTCGCGTCATGGGTTCTCGCCGGCCTTATGTTTCAAACATCAGCAAGCTGGTGGCATCATATCGTCGTCCGAGCAGTTGTTTTCTCGCAGCCGCCTATTCACATGATTTCACGCTTGACGGCCGAGGCCAATCTCAAGCCGAATCTCGTCGGCTATCCCTATGACGCCTTCGTTTCTCTCCCATTGAATTACAAGGCAAATACTGGCGGATTCTATGCAATTTCGATGAGCCAATACTATTTTTCTCAATATGACATGGAAATTGACGTCACTGATGATCTGGACGAATTCTCCCAACTTGTCCGGCGAATGGCTTTGCAATCACCATCCATTTGGTTTTTTCACAGTAACTCGGCAGATTATGATGAACTAGCGGCAGCATACGCCATAATGAGCAAATTCAACTATCGCAGGTGCGGAGAAACACAGGTCGGCCTGAATACCATCATCAACCTATATATGTGGGACTTGTTTGATTGTCGCCTGCCAGTCAATCCTGCTGCCTATCAGACCGAGTTCATCGAATATGAATTCTTCAAGACGGGCCTCAACGCCAGCAAGGATGCAGTCCTGTTCATTGATAGATGGACTCCTCTACAGGACTTCGATACATCAAGCTACAGCATGTCCTTTCAACTGCTCAGCGAAGACTGGAACAATGTCGCTCAATTAGACCTGCCCCTGGTGCATGAGGCAGAGTTGCGGCAATTCTCGATTGATGTATCGGGGGTTCCGCCAGGACAATATCGTCTCATGTTGATCCTGTACCATAAAACCACCGGAGACCGTTTAGCCTGGGAAGGCAACACGGGTTATGTGCCGGAGATGCTCATGCTTGGTGAAGTCACGATAACCTCTTTTTGACGCACTATAAGCTTACCCGCATCGCCGCCGTTTGACATAGTACAGGGCCATTAGCAAATAATAGCCACTATCGGCGCGAGCGCGGCGAGAGTCCGCTTGCGCAAAAACAGAAACCCATTATGATTAAGCTTGGCTGCGAGCATAGCTGTTCCCTTATCAGCGAGTTTCGGCTGCTTCTTTTATCAAACCGCCGATTGCGGCGCCCGAGCGCGTCTGATCTATTGTGTAAGCGCGGTAGCCATTATCGTCGGTTGCGCGCTGAGCGGCTGATTGAAGCGCCTACCAACAGGACGCCCTAAGGCGCCAGAATTTCAGACTGTCCACAAGTGGATCGTATGAAACGGTCATACATTACAGTTACGACGTAGTCCTAGCATAGGCATGGCGATGTCGGTTAAGAAACAAGATATTCTTGGGCACTGGATTTTGGCTCTGGCGCCGATGATTCTGGTCGCTGCCTTTAGCATTCCTCAGATTGACAAGTATATGCTGGGCCTCGATGCCTACTTCTCAATGTTAGCCTCGGGCTGGATTGCAGAAACGGCTTTTTCACCCATTGATGTAATCAATCTGATTGCCGGGACAGCGCCTGACCAGGCGCCTCTATATTTTATTCTGTTGAATCAATGGGGCTACCTCGTGGGGCACGAGGTAGCATTGGCGCGCGTCTTCACGATTTTCGCCGGCCTGCTCTCGTTCGCAATGATCTATAGGTTAACGCGTGACACGGTTTCACCCGTGGCCGCGACCTTCGCCATGGTAATCCTGGCGAGCAATGCCTTTTACGCTTTCTACATCCCGCACGTGCGCTATTACCCGCATCTGGTGTTTCTTTCCGCATTGGCGCTATGGTTGTATTTGCGTATCGCCGTCTTCGAGCGCGCGTCGCGGCCTAGCGATTATGTTGCGCTTGCTTTCACCTGCGCCGCCTTGATTAGCACACACGCATACGGTCTATTGATATACGTATTTTGCTCTCTTTATCATCTGCTGCTCGTCCGAAAAAACAGACGGTGGCTGCTGGTGTTCATCGCGGCAATTGCTGGCTTGGCAATAGCCGGTCCTCTCATTATCGTCCTGTTCACCAAGGGCGTCGAATATGCGGTTGGGGGCCATGGACCGCGGTCTGACAATCTTTGGACGAATTTCATAGCCTGGTTCAATGTAAACTTCAATAACAGCCCGCTTCTAGTTCTGCTTGCTGTAGCAGGCGCAGTGGCAGGCTGGCGTCGGAAAAGCCGCGCCGTGCGCCGCGCCGTTATACTATTCGCGCTCCTCTTGCCGAGCATAGCTATTACAGCCACAGGCACAGGGTCGGTTAGCGCGGGCTTGATGAGGCACCTGCTGGCCAGTCTCCCCATCGCCGTCATGTTCCAGGCGGCCAGCCTATACGTCTTGTATCGCGAACGAAGAATTCTGGGCGCGTTGCTCTGCCTTTGGATAATCGCTGGACTGATATTCGCGAGTACAGCCGACTGGAAGCTGTACATCCAGGGCCGCCTGCGCAGTTACAGACTGCCGCCTTGGCATTTGATAAGCCGCACGGCGCTGCAATCCGGTGATCCGGCGCACGTGATCGCCTACTCGCTTCCGGACAGGATGTTATATCCGCAATTTATTGCATACAACTTAACCGATCACTGGTTCGTGAACCGCGACATTGAATTCCGGACAGTCGGCGCGGCGAAGTGGCTGGAAGAATACCTGCGACTGTATAGAGGCGACCGCATTTCGCCCTGGGTAGCGTATCAGACATCAGAGGACGCCGATTTGGCAGCGCTCGAAGAAACAATGGATGTTCTAGGCTACCGAGCTTGCCAGCAAGTGAGTTTGCCGGTATGGACAGAAATGGTGCAATATGGTTGGGTTTCGCTTGATTGCCTGCCAGCAGGGCTCATCGTGAGCAATCAGGTTGATCCGCTTCGTTATGAATTCTACGGGGCCGAGTTGTCGGAAGATAAATCAAGACTGTATTTCGCCAACAGATGGATAGCGCGAAGCGGAGAGACGCTCGACCGCCTGAAAATCTCCCATCAACTCATCTCTACAGAGTGGCGCAATGCCGCCCAGTTGGATCGGCAACTGACACGAGAAGGCGAACTGCAACAATTCACGATCGATGTCAACGAGGTCCCACCGGGAAACTATAGGCTTGTGGCAATAGTGTATGACCAGCATACGGGAGAAACGTTCGACTGGCAAGAAGCTCCCGATAGTCCGCCATACATGCTCCACTTGCAGAATGTGGAAGTCCATTGAAAGTCAACACTCTATCTTGACAGAGTTGATTCAGTACAGAAACAATTCCCGCAATACTGATCAATTGATTCACGGGCGCTTCGACGCTCTGTATTGCATTCTTTCGCTTTGCGCGCATTCATCAGGCGGCATGCGCCAATCCCGGTGACTATTCGTATGCGAGATTTCCGTCATCAACCGCAAACCAATGCGCCTATCTCAAAAGGTCGCTTTCTCGACCACTGGATATGGGCGATTCCAGTTTTCCTTATCGTCGCTATGCTCGCGTTTCGTCTTATCGATCTCTATCCTCCGACTTATGATGAATACTTTTCTATGTATCACGCTGCCTGGACCAAGCCAGGCCCGCAGTCGATCGTTGACGTATTCACGGCGCTCCGGAGCACGAACGAGCTACATACACCGCTATACTTCGTCCTGCTGCAATTGTGGAGCAAGTGCTGTTCATACGAGGTCGCAACCGGTCGTGTACTCTCGATACTCATCAGTTTGCTCGCAATGGCGGTGATATGCCGGATATCACGAGAACTCGTCGGGAAAGCAGCTGGCTTTTTCGCCATTGCCTTTGTGGCGAGCAATGCCCTCTACAATTTCTACGTGCCGCACATGCGCCCGTATCCGCTGCTTGCGCTTACTGCGGCGATCGTGCTATGGCAATACTTGCGCATCCATTATGGAAGACGCGCTCCATCAAAGATTGACTATTTTGCTCTCTTCTTAGCAAGTTACCTGCTCGCCAACACTCATGTTCTCTCTGCGCTGTTTTTCCTCACGCTGGGCGTATATCATCTGCTACTGACACCGAAAGACAGACGATGGTTCATTTCGCCGCTCGCGATTTGTGCTGCCCTCCTGCTCTTCCTGCCCTGGATCGCCCCGGTTTTGTCCGCGATCGGGCGCAACGCCAAACGTTGGGGCGATGTTGACTACAATGGCTTGCTGGCGCTAGACAGCACCTTGCATGTATTTGCCAATGGCAATGCCATTCTCTTCACAGCGTTGAGTTTGCTCGGGCTAGGCGTCGGCTTCGCGACCAAAGCATTTAGAATCAAGCCCTATTTGTTCATGATCGTGGTCTTTCTGCCAGTGATTGCCGCCTTTGCCCAATTGACGGGGTACTTGTCATCGGAAGGCATGCGATTCCTGCTTTCCAGCTTGCCGCTTTTTGCGCTGTTCGCATCCGCCGGCATCTTTGCTTTGTACCGCCTTAAGCCCTGGCTGGGGCTGCTCGTATTTCTTTGGGTCTTGTCGGGCATTTCCTTTCACGAATCGGTTCCGAACTGGCGGACCTATGTAGCCGGACGGATGTCGCATTTCGATAGACCGCCGTGGCAAATTGTATCGCGAATGGCGCGGGATTCTGGCCATGTCGGGCCGATATTGGCCTATGGTTTCAATGACCGGCTGCTCCTGCGTAAATGGTCAGGCCACTCTCAGCTTCACTGGTATTTTGAGAGGTTTGGTTTGCCCTTGCGAAGCGCCGACAACCTGGAAATCTTCCAAGAGCTTGCCCAGCAGCATTCTGTTAAGGAACCGTCTGTATGGATCTTTTATGATCATTCCGCAGTTAAATCCGCGGACGCGCGGAAACTCCACGACATCTTTGACGGGCTGAATTATGAAGCGTGTGAATCTGTAGAACCAAACCACAGGCTGCTAGTCGTCAAATACATGTGGGATAACTTGAAATGCGAAATGCCCGATGTCCTGGCGCGCCATGGCAACGCGCTCGTCGATTATGAGTTGTACGGATTAACGCTCGCAAAAGATGGGCAACGGATCATCTTCGTCGACAGCTGGGGCGCTCGTGAAGGCTTTGAGCTTCAAGGTCACATGCTGTCTTTTCAATTGATCAGCAATGAGTGGGAAAATGTCTCGCAGTTAGAACTCCCGTTGGTGCATGAAGGCAGCTTACGCCGATTCTCGATTGATGTATCGGGGGTTCCGCCAGGACAATATCGTCTCATGCTGATTCTGTACCACAAGACCACCGGAGACCGTTTCGCCTGGGAAGGCAACCCGGGTTACGTGCCAGAGATGCTGGAGCTTGGCCCGATCACGATTCCCGCTTCTTAATGTTGACTATACGATGCCGCAAAGCCACCGCTTGACATCCGACGCTCGACCGCGCGATAATGCCTACAATCGAAAATACATCAAAGGCAATGACGAAGACAGTCCGCAAGCGCATCATCTGGTGCCTGCCGGATTAGGGAGCGGCCGACGCTGACTGAAAGCGGCCGCGGAGGCAGTTGCGGAATTCACTTCCGAGCCGACGGGTGAAACGGCATCTCCTGGCCAGAGTAGTCCGCTCCGCTGGTCCGGCGTGACAGGACAAATGAAGCGCGGCGCGAATGGCAAGCGCCGAATCGGGGTGGTACCGCGGGATCTATACGCTCTCGTCCCTAATGGGAACGAGGGCGTTTTTTCATGCAAATCAGCGCGCCAACGCGACAGAAAGAGAGATGAGGATGTCCAATCCAATTGAGCAGATTCGGGGAGAAGCTCTGCAATCGCTGGCGAGCGTTACGGACAGCGAGACCCTCGCTGCCTGGCGGGGGAAATTTCTGGGCCGCCGCGGCGCCGTTGGCAAGCTTTTCGGGCAGATCGGCTCTTTGCCGCAGGCTGAACGCGCCGCCTTCGGTCAGCAAGTGAACGCCCTGCAAGCTGAACTCGACGCGGCCTTCGATGCGCGGGAAACTCTAATCCAAAGCCAGGCGATGGCCCGCGACCTGGAGGAAGGCGATATCGACATCAGCCTGCCGGCCCGCCCACGCCGCCGCGGTGGTTTGCATCCCTCTACGCGCACCCATCGCGAGTTTCAGGCGATCTGGGCCGATATGGGCTTCCACGTCTATCAAAGCCGCGATGTCGAAGAAGACGAGCTAAACTTCAGCCTTCTCAACCTGCCGCCGCACCACCCGGCGCGCGATATGCAAGACACCTTTTACACGGCGGACAGCCGGGTCCTCCTGCGCACCCACACCTCGCCCGGGCAGATCCGCGCCATGCGCGAGCTTGGCGCTGGCGGCAGCAAACCCATCCGCGTCATCTTGCCCGGCATGTGCTACCGGCAGGAGCAAATCACCGCCCGCAGCGAGATTCAATTCACACAGGTCGAGGGGCTGGCCATTGGGCGCAACATCCGCATGAGCGACCTCAAGGGCACCATCGCCGAATTCGCCAAGCGCATGTACAGCCCCGAAGCCAAAGTGCGTTTTCGCGCCTCTTACTTCCCCTTCACCGAGCCCAGCATGGAAGTTGATGTAGAGTGCTTCCTCTGCGGCGGGGAGGGCTGCCGCGTCTGCAAATACACCGGCTGGCTGGAAATCGCCGGCAGCGGCATGGTGCATCCGACCGTGCTGCGCAACGGCGGCTATGACCCCAGCGAATGGAGCGGCTTCGCCTTCGGCATGGGTCCCGAGCGCATCACCATGCTCAAACACGGCATCCAGGATATCCGCTACTTCTGGAGCAACGATCTGCGTTTCTTGCAGCAATTCTAGTAAGCGCGCTAAGGTTGCAACGCTGATGAACAAGCTTATCAAGCCTGGGCGCGCTCCTGACAACGATATCCTGGGTCACTGGCTTTGGGTCCTGCCGGCGCTGCTGATCGTGTCGGCGCTGAGCCTGCGCCAAATCAACCTCTATCCGCCGACGCCGGACGAGTTCTACTCAATGTATAGTTCGGGCTGGACCAGCGGCGGATCCTACTCGCCTTCAGATATCATGGACGCGCTCGCCGAATCCAGTCCCAGCCACAGTCCCGGTTACTTCATACTGCTTAGCATTTGGGGCAATCTCGTCTCGCACGACATCGCGATTGGGCGCGTCTTGGGCATATTCTTTGCCATGCTCGCTCTTGCCGTCACCTATCGGATAGCGCGCGATTTCCTGGCGCCAGCCGCCGCATTCTTGGCCATTCTCATCCTCTTCAGCAACGCATTCCTCAATTTCTATGTCGCCCATGCGCGCATGTATATGTTGCTGATCCTGATGACCGGCTGTGTACTTTGGCTCTATCTGCGCCTCGCGCTTGGCAGGCGCGATAACAAACGAAGCGATTATGCTGCGTTGGGCTGTGCGGCATTTGGCTTGCTAATCGTTTATCCTTTCAGCGTCGTCTTCGCACTGACTCTTGCCATATACCATCTACTCTTCGTGCCAAGGAGCCGCCGCTGGCTTGCGCTCGCGCTAACGGCGGGAGCGGCGTCTCTGTGCGCGGCGCCATTTTACGTGATCGTCGTCACTGAGGGCGTGAGCGAAACAATACAAATCTGGAGTGAAACAGTCCAGAGCTTTGGAGAACCCACATTTGCCTGGCTGATTCTCATTACTAACGGGCATCCGCTGCTGCTGGCGCCAATATTCGTCGGGCTGGCGCTTGCTTCGAGGCGCGGCGGCAGATTCCCCAAGCCGCTCTTTTGGATCGCCGCGATACAATTTCTCCTGGGATCGGCACTGTTAGAATTCACTGATTACATAGTTGTCACGAATTTGCGCTATTTGCTCCCGGCTTGGCTTGTCTTTTCGCTGTTTGTGGCTGCTGGCTTGTATCACCTGGCTCGGCTGCGCGCAGTCGCCGGGGCATTGATTTTGCTCTGGGTCGTCGCCGGCCTTGGCTTCCAGACCGTTGCCGATTGGCCCGCGTATATTGCCGGGCGCAGCTACGCGTTCAGGCATCCGCCTTGGCAAGTCCTTGCCGGCTTGGCTGCCGATAGCCAGCCCCCGCCGCGGATCTATTACGGCCCTGCTAAATCGCGCCATCACCTGGATTTCTCGTATCGTTTGCCCATCACGACGAGACAACATTACTTCGATCGCCACGGACTGGCGATTATATCATTCAATGATCCACACAACCTAAAGACCCTTTTGGCCAACAATGCGCTTGTTGCGCCGCGCATCTGGATAGTGATTCCCGAAGACGATTCGCTGCAAGACCAATTCGCCGCAATGAAGTCGACCATGCGCGGCCTGCAATATGATCTATGCCTGACATTCCCTATTGGAACATCATGGACCATCATGGATTACTCCTGGAGTATCCTGGGTTGTAACCATATCATGCAGCCATCAATGTCGCGCAATCGTCTCATTGAACATAGCTTATATAACGCAAGTCCGGATGCCGGTAGTTCCAAGCTGTTTTTTGCCGACGCCTGGTCCGCTGTTTCGGAATTCGAACGCGACAACTTCGCCTTTTCATATCAGCTTATCGCGCCCGACTGGACGAATATCGCCCAACTGGATCTGCCGATGGTGCACGAAGGCAGCCTGCGCCGTTTCACGATCGACATCAGCGATGTGCCCGCCGGCGTCTACCGCCTGGTGCTGATTCTCTATGACAAGCGTACCGGGCAGACCGTGGACTGGAACGACAACCCCGGCTATCTGCCCGACATAATGGAACTGGCCGAAATCATCCTGGAGTGACGCGCTGGCAATCTCAGGATCTCCGAGAGAAAGGAACACGCAAGAAATGCTCGTACCCATCTCATGGCTCAAAGATTATGTCGATATCGATGTCCCGGTCGAATCGCTCGCCGAGCGCCTGACCGTGGCCGGCCTGGAAGTCGCCCATATCCGCTACATCGGCTTGCCGCAGCAAAAGGTCCCCGGCCTGCAAATGCCGCGCTCGGACCACCTCGTCTGGGACCGCGACAAAATCCTGCTCGGCCGCATCGTCGAAGTGAAGGCGCATCCCCAGGCCGATCGCCTGGTGCTGGCCATGGTCGACTATGGCGGCGCCGAACCCGAACAATGCGTCACCGGCGCGACCAACCTCTTCGGCTACAAAGACCAAGGCGAGATCAACCCGCCCATCTGGAGCGCCTTCGCCATGGAGGGCGCAACCGTCTGGGACGGCCACAGCGACAAAGCCAAGCGCATGACGCTCAAAGGCAAGGAGCTGCGCGGCATCTACAACAAGAGCATGGTCTGCTCGGAAAAAGAACTCGGCATCTCCGATGAGCACGAAGGCGTCATCGTCATGGATCATGACGATAGCTACATCGCCGGCGCGCCACTGGCCGATGTGCTCGGCGACGCCCTGCTGGATATCGAATTCACGCCCAACCTGGCGCGCTGCTTCAGCATAATCGGCGTCGCGCGGGAAGTGGCGGCGCTCCTCGATGTCGAACTCCGTTATCCATCGTTCAACTTCCTGGCGGAGGGCGAGCCGATCGCCGGGCAGGTCGATATCGAGATCCGCGAGCCGGAGTTAAATCCGCGTTTCACGCTGACGCTGCTGCGCGATACCCAAGTCAAGCCCTCGCCCTTCTGGCTGCAGCATCGCCTCAAGCTCATCGGCCAACGCCCGCGCAACAACATCGTCGATGTCACGAACTACCTCACATTCGAGCTGGGCCAGCCCATGCACGCCTTTGATTATGACAAGCTGGTCGAGCGCGCCGGCGGCAGGCCAACCATCATCACGCGCCTGCCCGAGCCCGGCGAGCAACTGGAAACGCTTGACGATGTCCTACGTGACCTGGGCGTGGAGGCGATCCTGGTCGCCGACACGGCCGGCGCGCTCAGCCTCGGCGGCGTCATCGGCGGCGGCGAGACCGAAATCAGCGAAACTACCCGTAACGTACTGCTGGAAGCGGCTGCCTGGAACAATATCGGCATCCGCAAGACGATCAAGGAACAGCGCGTCCATACCGAAGCCTCGACCCGCTTCAGCCGCGGCGTTCATCCATCCCAGGCTATCCTCGGCTGCGGACGCGGCATTGAACTCATGCGGCAACTCGGCGGCGGCGCGGTCGCCACTGGCGTCCTCGACCATTATCCCCGACCGCCCGAGACCGTCACGGTCAACCTGCCGATAGAGCGCGTCAACCGCCTGCTGGGCATGGAAGTCACGCTGGAGGCTGCGGCTGATGTGCTGCGCCGGCTTGAATTTGAAGTCGAGCTCATCGGCGATGTCATCCGCGCGACCGCGCCCGATCATCGCCTGGATATCAGCAGTGACGAAGTCGTCGGCCAAGCCGACCTGCTGGAAGAGATCGCCCGCGTCATCGGCTACGACAGCATACCAAACAGCATCATGGCCGACGAGATGCCGCCTCAATGGGAGAATACCACCGTCATCATTGAGGAACGGATCCGCGATATCCTCGTCGGGCAAGGCTTGTACGAAGTCATCAGCTATCGCTTCACCAGCCGCGAAAGCGAAGCGATGCTCGTACCCGCCGGCGCGCGCTCATCACCGCCGGAAGGCGACTACGTCCAAATCGCCAATCCGGCCGCGAGCGAACGCGATGTCCTGCGCAAGACGCTGCTGATCAACATGCTCGAAAGCGCCGTCAACAACGCGCGTTATCAGCCGTCACAGCAACTCTTCGAGGTGGGAAAAGTCTATCTCGGGCGCGGCGACCTGCTGCCGGAAGAACCCCTGCACCTGGGTATTCTATTGACAGGCTCGCGCGACGAGCCCTGGTGGCAAGGCGCGGAGGCCTCCGCCGATATGGACTTCTACGACCTCAAGGGCGTCGTCGAGAGCTTGCTCGCCGGCTTGCACATCGACGACTATAGCATCCAGCGCGGCAGCCACAGCAGCTTCCATCCCGGTCGCTCGGCCGACCTGTACATCAATCGCGAACGCATCGGCAGCTTTGGCGAACTTCATCCCGAGGTCGCCGCCCGCTTCAAGCTGACCGCCCCCAAAGTGATCTGCGGCGAAATCCAGGTCGCGCCGCTGATCCAGCAGCATCAGCGTCTGCATACGATTATGCCGCTGCACACGACGCCCGCTGTCCTCGAAGATATCGCGCTCGTCGTTAATGCCGATCTGGCCGCCGGTGAAGTCGAAGCCGTGATTCGCCAAGCCGGCGGACGCCTGCTGAAAGATGTGCGTCTCTTTGATGTCTACACCGGCGATCAAATTCCACCCGGCAAGAAGAGTCTGGCTTATGCCCTGACCTACCAGGACGACAATCGGACGCTGACGGACAAGAACGCCACCAAGATCCGCAGAAAGATCATCGGCGCGGCGCGGCATCGCCTCAAAGCCGAGTTGCGCGCTTGACGCGGGCGCGCTAATAGCCCCGCGAACGATCCATTTGGTTTAGCAGAGGACGATTCTCGAGGTAGCGGCGCAGGTTCTCTTTGAAGACCAGCGCCGCTTTGTCGTGATAATCACGCGTGAAGCCGGAAAGATGCGGCGTAATGATGACGTTGTCGAGGTTCCATAGTGGGCTGCTGCCCGGCAGCGGCTCTTCTTCAAAGACATCCAGGGCCGCCCCGGCAATCTGACCGGACGATAGCGCCGTAATCAGCGCCTTCTCATCAACAATCGCCCCGCGCGCGACATTAATCAGCACCGCCGTCTCTTTCATCGCGCTCAGTACCTCATCGTCGATCAAATGCTCGGTGGCCGCCGTCAATGGCGCGGTCACCACCAGATAATCCGAATCTTTCGCCATCGAAGCGATGGTCGCCGCCGGATAGATGCGATCCGGTATATCTCCGCGGGGATCGCCGATATCCGGCAGGACGAATGCGTTACTTTCTGCCGTGTTGCTGATATCGCGCTTCGACGCCAGCACCGTCATCCCGATCATCGAGCACAGCCGCGCCAGCTCGCGGCCGATGCTGCCATAACCGACGATGCCCACCGTCCGCCGGTCCATATCCACCGGCGTGAATACCCGGTGCGGCTCATCCGGCCATTCCGCCCGCCCCTGCAACTCGAAAGCGAGGCGCATTTGGTAGTTGAACATCAACATCGCCATCAAGCAGTACTGCGCCATATTGCTGGCGTGGATGCCGCTGGTCGTCGTCACCACAATATCTTCCGCCCGCATCACCGGATGATGCAGCGCGTGATTAACGCCGGCCGAGTTCATCTGTATCCAACGCAGCTTCGGCGCTTGCTCCGGCTCGGGAAAGTAGCCTGTTGTATACAGGACTTCCGTCCGCGCGATGACATCGGGCGCTACCGTCGGAAAGTGCCGTTCAATCTGCAAGCGCGGCGAAAGCTCCCGCAACTCGGCCACAATCTCATCGGAGAAGTCCATCGCGATCGTGACAACTACCGGTTCTGTCTCAGCCATTCGCGGCTCCACCTAGACGCAACTTACTCGTCAATTCGGCGTTCTATATTTCGAAGATTAGCAGTTTGCGCGGGCGCGGTCAATGCGGACGTGGTCTGGCAGAGCAAGCTCCAATGCGATAAGATTCACGCAATCAACGTGAATTCCGGCGGCGCATCCAGAGGCGGCAAACACCGTCTGGTAGCCAGTAGGAGGGCGCAATGAACGAATGGGAAGACATTACAATCACTCGGCATGACAAGCAACATAGTGAGCATCTGTCGGCCGACGATCGGGAATTGAGCCGGCAGGTTTTCGTGCTCTCTGAAATGCCACCGCAACGCTGGCAGGAGATCTTTAACGCCGCGATGGTTGGTTCGCCAGGCAGACTCGGCCGAGAGGCGCAAGTCAACGGACGCACCGTAGTTATATGGGGCGGCCCGAGAATCTTTGACGATTACGACGCCAAGCACCTCAAGAACATGATTGCCTATACCAACGAGAGCTACCGCGAGATCCTGGAACCGGTCAATCTCAGCGGTTTCGACGAATTCGGCTAGCGCGGAGTAATTTTATGCCGGACGAAAACCTGGTCTTGGGGTTCATTGGAGGCTTGTTGGCGGTCCTGGGAGGCGTCTGGACGGCCTACCGGTTGTTGGGTCATGCAATGTTCCGAGAACTGGACCAACAGAGAGAGCAACTAAATATGCTCCAAAATCAAGTAAATGGTGATACTGGCAGTCTCAGCCAACGAATCGACCGTGAGATGGAGTCGCGCCATCAAAGGGACAGGGAAGCTATTGCCGCGCGCATTCAGTTAAGCAGCCGAATCCAGCATTTGGAGTCGGAGTTCCGACGTGGCGCCGTCGATCGGCAAGACAAATGAATCATTTACCCCAAAATTAGCGAGGAAAACATGGGCTTGCTGGACGGAAAAATCGCGCTGATATTCGGCGTCGCCAACAAGAATTCCATCGGCTGGGGCATTGCCCAAGCCCTGCATCGCGAAGGCGCCGCCATCGCCTTGAGCTACGCCATGGACCGGCTCGAGAAGCGCGTCCGCCCCCTCGGCGAATCCATCGGCTGTGAATTGATACTCCAGGCCGATGTCGGGAACGCCGCCGAGATGGACGCCGTCTTCGCCGCTGTCAAAGACAGATATGGCAAGCTCGATATCCTGGTGCATTCGGTCGCCTTCGCCGAGCGCGATGCCTTGGCCGGGCGCTTCGTCAATCTGCGGCGGGAGGCGCTCCTGAGCGCGATAGATATCAGCGCCGCCAGCCTGATCGAAATGGCGCGTCGCGCCGAACCGCTGATGCAAGACGGCGGCAGCATCATGAGCTTGACCTACAACGCCTCGCGCACAGTCGTCCCGAACTACAACGCCATGGCCATCGCCAAAGCCGCTTTGGAAGCGATTACCATGTATCTCGCCGCCGACCTGGGACCGAGCAAGATCCGCGTCAACGCCATCAGCGCCGGCGCTATCAAGACTCTGTCCGCCGGCGGCATCACCGGATTTCGCGATCTGCTGCGTTATGCCGAAGTCACCGCGCCGATGAAAGAATTGGTCAGCCAGGATGATGTAGGCGATCTGGCGCTCTTCCTCGCCTCTGACCTGTCACGACGCATCACCGGCGAAGTCATCTATGTCGATGCCGGGCACAGCATCATGGGTTATACCGATGTCGAAGCGCTGGTGAGCAGCCGCGCTTGACCCACAGGGCCAGCAGTCGGCCCGCCCGCCTAATCCAGCGAATGTGAGAGTACCGCCGCAAGTTCGTCGCCGGAGCGCTTGTACGCGCTTTGTTCTCCTTGCCGAACTTTCCACAAGACGAACCATGCGAGCAGCAAGCCGATGAAGCCGCAGCAGAATACCGCGCCGTAGGCGGCTGTATGCTGGCCGGTTACGCTCAGCATGAGATCCCGTACAATTCCGCCGCCAGCGACGCCGGCGCCCCGCGCGAAGGTGACACAAAGGGTCCAGAAGCCCAGGAAGGTGCCGGCTCGGCCAGCCGGGCTCATCTTCATCATCATGCCCCAGGTCCCGATATTCCATATCCCCATGCCGACGCCCAGCAGCACCAGACCCGGCGTCACCAGCGGGCGCAACTCGGCCAATGCGGAAAGAGCGAATACAGCGTAGGCCAATAACAGCACAATAATCCCGCCACGCGCCAGATTGCCGTCCGTGAATAACGGATGCTTGCCCGAAAAGAACAGCACCACGAAAGAACCGATAATTGCCATGCTGCCCCAGTAGGCGGCGAAGCGATTTGTAACATGGGCTTCCATGCCGAATACTTCGCCGGCGAAGGGCTCCAGTACGGTATCTTGCAGAAAAACGAAGAGCATGGACAGCGTTAGGTAAAGGAGAAAGAATGTCATTACGCGGCTGCGCCATACCAGCGACAAATCGTAGCGGAGGCTGCTGCGCTCCTCGGCTTTGGCTTTTGTGATGGGCGAATTGCGCTGCTCCTCGCCCAATAGCGAAAACAGCCAGAGCGCCGACAAAATGCCGGCCGTCACAAGAAATAGCGTAAGCACCGAACCCGCCGAAAAACCGAGCTCGCCAGCCAGATCTTCCGGCGGCAGCAAAACGCTGAACAACACGCCCCCCGCCGCGAAGCCAATCAACAAAAAAGTCCATACCAAACCAACCGCGCGCCCACGCTGCCCTTCCGCCGCCCGATCGTATATCAGCGCGAGGAAAGTGCTCCCGGATATCGCGCTGCCCAGGCTGAAAAGCAAAAAGGAAAAGACCAGCGCCAGCCAAAGCAGCAGCGGCGTCTCATCAGCCGCGCCCGCCTGCGCCCGCCGCACCAGCTCCGCGGTCGAGAAGCCGAGCGTCACCGTGCTCAGCGCCATCATGGCGCGGCCCAACCATATCCAGAACAGACGCCGATAGCCGCCAATGGCATGCGTATCGGAATAGCGCCCCGCGATCACCCCAAGCGGCGCAAGAAAATATCGCAAACCCGTGAGCAAACCGACGAGGGTAGCGCTGAACCCCAAATCGGCCACCATGATCCGGTTCCAGACGCCCGTCGTCAAAACATCCGCCATTCCCGAACCCAGGTGAAACATGGCGATCTTGAGATTCCGCGCGACGGAAAGTTGTGTGAACTTGCTATCTTTCATAGATAATTACTGAGATTTTTGTAGATTTCCCCGCAAGATTATACGGCTTGTGCAAACGTAGTCAATAGTGAGAGTGGTGATTTTCAAGAATATAGGATTTTACAGCACTGTACAGAGGATTCACCATAGAGGCACAAAAGGCACAGAAGTAGAACCAACAAAGTAATGAGAAGGGCAAAAAATCGAAATCATTGTAGGGGCGACTCTGTGAGTCGCCCGCCTGCAACATCCACTACAAGTCACCTTTTCGCATGACTAACTTGGTTCTGCTTCTGTGGTGATTTAATGCGGTATCCTGGCAAATCCACTTCCTTCAATAGCGGGCATGAAGGTTGGCTAAGAAACTATGCTATACTGAAAATTAGTATTGTTGACTGCGAGAGTGAGGTTCTAATGTTTCAACACCGTCCGTTCAAGAAGATTGTGGTGCCGACCGATGGTTCCGCTTGGAGCGAACGCGCCATTCCCTACGCCGTTGACTTCGCGCGTATCGCCGGGGGCGAGGTGATTCTGCTTCACATTTTCACGCCGCCTATGCACGAATTTGTCGATTCCCTCGCCATCGCCGGGGAATACGAATTAGCGAACCGTATTCGGGAGGAGATCAAGCAGCACCTGCTTGGCTTGCGCAACGAAGTACGGGCGGAAAATGTGGATTGCCGCTTGCACATCATTGACGCGGTCGGTGTCGGCCAGCATATCATCGAGTATGTCGAAGCTGAAAAAGCCGACATGGTTGTGATGACCACCCACGGTCATTCCGGCTTGGCGCGGCTGGTCTTCGGCAGCGTGGCCAATAAAGTCATGCACGATATCAATGTCCCTGTCCTGGTGATTCGCCCGGACCTGGAGTGAGCGCGGCGAACAAATAGTCACCGCTATCACTCGCCCCGTATCTCATCAAATGGTGGCAGGCGCTTGGCAACCAGCGCTTTGATTGACGCGACCGCCTGCCACGCTTTCTCCCGCTCGCGGGCCGACAACTTCAGTTCGGCGAACTCCGCCTCGTCGAGCAATAGCGTCCGGCCATCGGGATAGACGAAGACATCCAGCGCCAGGTCTTCTGCCGCTGCCTGCCCCGCCCCGAACTGCGCCGGGCGCGTGATGTTGCAGTACCAACCCTTGATGACGCCGCTATCGACATCTTTCACGCGGAAGATGTTGTACCAGCGATCGGCGTAGAACCATTCGCGAAAGCGGTCGCCGCGACGCAGATGGATATAACCCAAGTCGCGATCGGCCAGAGCGAATTCCGCGTCAATGCAGACGCAAGTTTCGTCCTGCATAACCAGTATGCCCTGATATGAGAGTTGCTCGGCGCCGAAGGCATCGCGCTTGATGATGGTGATTTGGCGGGCGCGCCTAATCGTGCGCACGAGCAGCAGCGCGCCCCGGCGGAAGCGTACCTCGGCCTGCTCGGACAGCATGACATTGCTGACGCCGCGCGCCGGTCCCCGCGTCAAAGACTCATCGCGCAGCGGATATTTCAGATCCCGTGTGACAATGCCCTCGACGCTGGCGCTTAGCGGGATGAGCGAAATCGTGTCGCCGGCCTGCCCGTCCAGCCTATGCGCGCCCGGCGACAGTACGCGAATCGTCTGCTCGCCATCGACCAGGCTGATGCGCATGGCGCTGAGGGCGGGCAAGGTGAGCAGGTGGAGATTGGCGATTGTCTGGTCGAAGCGGCCGCCCAAGGCGCCGAGAATTATCACGGTTTCCGCCCCGATATCCCGGCAATGCAGCAACGCCAACTCCAGATCGGTCTCGTCCTTTTCCGCCGGATGCGCCAGGACCTGGCAGCCGGCCGCTTTGAAATCAGCGACCTGCGCCGGCGTCAGCGAGTCGAGATCGCCGATGATGGTATGCGGCCTCAGTCCCAGTTCCCGCGCATGCAGCGCGCCGCCGTCCGCGCAAACGACGCGGGAGGCGCCGGCCTCTGCCAGCGCGCGCTGTGTCATGGCGCCGTGACTGATAATGCCGTTGGCGAAGAGCAAAACTTTCACAGACAAATTCCCATCACTGGATCGCCCCGCTCGGTTGCCATGGCTGCATCTTACCACCACTTAGCAAGCCTTGTATGGGCCGGCTATTAGCTCGCCCGTCAATTCTGTGCTGTACATTTTCGGGCGACCTGATATGCCGCTCCTGGAAATATCGACATAGCAGCGGACAGGAAACAGACGGGTTCGTAATAGCAAATGGTCAGCGGCTTTGCAGCGGGCGCGAACTGTGCTAGTTTCGGGAAACGACGCGAGCGCAAGGGAAGGCAAGATGCCGGTAGATGCGATAAGCTTGGAAGTCTTCAAAAATCTCTTTGCGGCCGTCGCCGAAGAGATGGGCGTCGCGCTGCGGCGAGCCAGCTTCAGCCCGAATATCCGCGAGCGGCTGGATTTCAGTTGTGCCGTATTCGACGCCGAGGCGCGCATGATCGCGCAAGCGGCCCATATCCCGGTGCACCTGGGCAGCATGCCGGCATCGGTGGCCGCGGCTGTCGCCGAGTTCGAGGAGTTCTTCCCCGGCGATGTGGTCGTGCTCAACGATCCCTACCACGGCGGCACGCACTTGCCCGATATCACCATGATTTCGCCGATCTTTGCCGGTGGCGAGCTGAGCTATTTTGTGGCGAGCCGGGCGCATCACGCTGATGTCGGCGGCATGACGCCGGGTTCGGCGCCGCTGAGCACCGAGCTTTATCAGGAAGGCATCATCATTCCGCCGCTCAAACTCAAACTCAGCGGCTGGATGAACGAAGGCGCGCTGGCGCTGATCGTGGCCAACAGCCGCAATCCGCAGGAACGGATCGGCGATTTGGAAGCGCAGTTGGCGGCGCATCGCATTGGCGAGAGCCGCATCGCCGATATGATGATCGAGCACGGCATCGAGGCGACGGCTGAGCACGCCGCGGCGTTGCTGACCTATTCCCGGCAAATGACCGAAGCCGTCATCGCCCGTATTCCGGACGGCGTCTATCAATTCCGCGACGCGATGGAAGGCGATGGACAGGCGGAATTCGAGATTCCGATTCAAGTGCGGATTGAAGTGAAGGACGCGGCGATGCGCGTGGACTTCGCCGGCAGCGCCCCCCAAGCGCCGGGCAATGTGAACGCGGTACCGGCGATCGTGCGCTCGGCCACCTGGTATTGCGTGCGCCTGCTGGCGGATGAGGACATCCCCGTGAACCATGGCTGCTTTCAGCCGGTCGAGGTAATCACGCCTGCGGGCAGCGTCTTGAATCCGCGCTTTCCGGCGGCGGTGGTGCTGGGCAACACCGAGACCAGCCAGCGGATCGTCGATACCGTGCTGGGCGCGCTGGCCCAAGCAATGCCCGAGTTGCTGCCGGCGGCATCGCAAGGGACGATGAACAATGTCGCCCTCGGCGGCGCAATCGGCGATGAGCAGTTTGTCTATTACGAGACGCTCGGCGGCGGGCACGGCGCTTCGAGCCGGGGCCCTGGCTTGTCAGGCCGGCACTGCCACATGACCAACACGCTGAATACGCCGGTGGAAGCGCTGGAATACAGCTTGCCGCTGCGGGTGCGGCGCTATCAGCTGCGTGACGGCAGCGGCGGCGCCGGCCGGCATCGCGGCGGCGATGGCATCCTGCGCGAGTATGAGCTGCTGATCCCGGCGACGGTGACGCTGAACAGCGAGCGGCGCTTGCGGGCGCCCTACGGCGTCAGGGGCGGCGCGCCGGGCAAGCGCGGCCTGAACACGGTGATTCGAGGCGACCGCTCCGAGACCGTGGGCGGGAAGTATAGCGCGGCGCTGGCGGCGGGCGATCATGTCGTGATTGAAACTCCGGGCGGTGGCGGCTGGGGATCAACTACCGAGGCATAGAGAGAAAGGTAGGGGCGACCCGGCGGATCGCCCTTTTACAGAGTCGCAGGTTGGTTGACCTACTGGCTATCGCTATCGGCTGCCCTCACCGGGATCTGCCGCGGCTGGACGTGGTCGGCTTTGGGCAGGCTGATGCTGAGCACGCCGTTCTCAAAGTTGGCTTCGACGGCATCGCCGTTGACGGTGACGGGGAAGCGCAGGCTGCGGCTGAACTTGCCGAAGCGGCGTTCGCGGATGAGCGTCTTGCCCTCTTCGGCCCGGTTCTCGGCAGCGCTTTCGCCGCTGATCGTCAGGACGTCTTCGTGAATGTTGACGCTGATGTCATCCTGGTTGATGCCGGGCAAGTTGGCGCGGACGGTGTAAGCCTGCGGCGTCTCTTCCACATCGAGGGCGAGACCGAAATCGCGCGCTTCCGAGCCGCCGCTCAGCCAGGGGCGGGCGTCATTCAGCAGGTCGTCAACCAGTCGGAAGTAGGGACTGCGGGTACGGATCATCATTTCTTGTCTCCTTTGCGTACTGTCTCAATTACAAGATACGATGGCGGTATATGAGGACTGGTAACGGCGCGTAAGAAGCGTCAATGAAGCGCGTAAGCGAAGTGTTGGACTATGTGCCTAAATCCATTTCGACACAAAGGCGGGAAGGCGCAAAGATTACATTTTTGGCGAGTCAAGCGAAGGATCTGAGGGCAGCGGGTTTTGCCGCCGGTGAGGCGGGGACAGTACATCGGGCTGGCGGATGATATGATGAACTGGTATATGAAACGAGACATGGACATTGAAAGGCGGGCTTGATGCGAGCGGGTGTGGATATTGGCGGCACGTTTACCGATCTGGCGCTGAGCGAAGGCGGGCGGCTGAGGATTCACAAGCTGCTGAGCAATCCGCAGCAGCCGGAGACCTCAATGCTGGCTGGTTTGGCGGCGATCACGCCGGGCGGCCTGGCGGCGCTGCAACAGGTGGCGCACGGCTCAACCGTCGCCACCAACGCGATTTTGGAGCGCAAAGGCGCAAGAACGGCGCTGATCGCGACGGCCGGTTTTCGTGATTTGCTCTTCATCGGCCGGCAAGATAGGCCGGTGCTTTACGAAATTCATCCGCGGATTCCGCCGCCGCTGATCCCGCGCGAGCGCTGCTATGAGGTGGAGGAACGCCTGGATTTTCGCGGCGAGGTATTGACGCCGCTGGATTTGGCCGGGCTGGATACGCTGCTGGACCGTATCGCGCGAGATGAGGTTGATGCGATCGCGGTCTGCCTGCTCTTCAGCTATGTCAACGCGGCGCATGAAAAGACGATCAAGCGGCGGATCCTCGAGCGCGGCATCGTCAAAGAAGATTGGCAGGTGGTGCTGTCGTCGGCGGTCCTGCCGGAATTCCGCGAGTATGAGCGGGCGAGCACGGTCGCGCTGGAAGCCTATGTCCGCCCTGTCATGTCCCGTTATATCGGCAAGCTGGAAGAGGCCTTGCCGGCGGAGACAACCTTGCGGATCATGAAGTCCGATGGCGGCGTGATGCGGGCGCGGCGGATCCGGGAGGGCGCGATCCATACGGCGCTTAGCGGACCGGCAGCCGGTGTGATGGGCGCCTTTCATTTAGCGCGTTTGGCGGGATACGGGAAGATCATCACGCTGGATATGGGCGGGACATCAACGGATGTGGCGCTGGTGGCGGGCGAGCCGCAGCCGCGGCCGGAATCCTCAATTGACGGCTTGCCACTGCGGGTGCGGATGCTGGATATTGAGACGATCGGCGCTGGCGGCGGGTCGATCGCGCGGGTGGATGCCGGCGGCGCCCTGCGCGTAGGGCCGGAATCGGCGGGCGCAAACCCGGGGCCGGCGGTTTACGGCCTTGGCGGAGAGCAGGCGACGCTCAGCGACGCCAACGCCATTTTGGGGCGGCTGGATAGCGAGCGCTTCCTCGGCGGCAAGATGGCGCTGGACCTGGCGGCGGGCGAGCGGGCGCTTGAAAAACTGGCGCGCGCGGCCGGCTTAACGACAATTGAGGCGGCCCAGGGCGTTGTCGATATCGCGGCGGTCAATATCGACCGGGCGATACGGCATGTGTCGATCGCGCGGGGCTATGATCCGCGTGACTTCACCTTGGTGGCTTTTGGCGGCGCGGGACCGCTGCATGCTTGCGCGGCGGCCGACCGGCTGGAAATACCGCGGGTGTTGGCGCCGCCGACGCCGGGTGTGCTTTGCGCGCTGGGCTTGTTATTGGCGGATGTGGCGGTGGAATACAGCCGTTCGGTGATGCGCCGCGCCGACGAAAGCGCGATCGCCGCACTGGAAGATATTCGGCGCGAATTGCTGGACCTGGCCCGCGCGGAACTGGGGCGAGAAGGGATTCAGGCCGATGAGATGCGCTTCATCGTCAGCCTGGACATGCGCTATGAGGGGCAGGCCTATGAGTTGAATATCCCCTTCGGCGACGCGGCGGCCGAGGCCTTCCACGCGGAGCACGAGCGCAGCTACGGGCATGCCATGCGCTGGCGAAATGTGGAGATCATCAATATACGGGCGCAGGGCTTGGGAAGCGTCGACAAACCGGGCCTGGAATCGGTGGCGACAGAGCCGCATGCAGCCGAAGTTATTGGCGAGAAGAGGTCCCCAATCGGCGGCGCGATCAAAATGTATGAGCGCGACGCGCTGAAGGCCGGCGCGATATTCGAGGGCGAGGCGCTGGTCTTTCAAATGGACAGCACGACCTATGTGCCGTCAGGCTGGCGCGGGCAGGTGGATGGGTTCATGAATCTGGCGCTGGAGCGCGTCTGAGCGGGAGTGAATTTCGCCGCTCCCGTTAGCGCTAGTCGATGGCGACTGCAGCTTCAATTTCGACGCACATATTAAATGGCAGGGAGGCCATGCCGACGGCGGAACGGGCATGGGCGCCGCGTTCGGCGCCATAAAGCGCCAGGATGAGATCGGAACAACCGTTGATGACGGCCGGCTGCGCCGCGAAATCGGGCCCGCAATTGACCATGCCGTGAAGCCGCAGCCAGGCGGATACGCGGTCGAGGTCGCCGAGCTCGCGTTTCAGGCTGCCGAGCATCGACAGCGCAACCGCCTGCGCCGCCTCGTAGCCTTGCTCGATGCTGACATCGACGCCGACTTTGCCGAAGGGACCGGCGACTGAGCCGTCCGCGTTTTGCGGTCCGTGACCGGAGATGTAGGCGATGCCGGCCTGGACGCGAACGAAGGAGAAGGGCAAGACGATGTCGGGTGGCGCTTTGATCGGCGGAGGCAGCGTCAAGCCCATATCCTGCAATTTGCCTTCGATTTGCATGTGACGCCCTTTCTTGTGGATGATGTCGTCACAGGATTTTAACCACAGAGAGCGCAGACGGCACAGAGTAAGAAAATGCCGTTCGTAGTCCAACACGTATACATCGGCATAACGACCGCGTGGGCGCACGGGCGAGGCGGAATCGCGCTAGAATGGAGTTTGCGTGACGATGCCGGGAATAACGATGGCGCAGGACGAATTGCGACGGGCGATTCAACTGATGCAAGACGGTCAGGTCGAGGCGGCGGCCGGGCTGCTGCGGCGTTTGGCCGAGGCGCCGACGCTGGATGCCAAAGGGCGGGCGGCGGCTTATGTCTGGCTGGCGGAGGCGCAAGAAGATCGCGACTACAAACGGCGCTGCCTGGAACGGGCGCTGGCTTGCGAACCGGATAATGCGCAGATTCGGCAGGGCCTGAATCAGTTGCTGGCGTCGCCGGCGCAGCCCGAGCATCTGCCGTTGATGCGGCGGCCGGCCGGGAGTCCCCTGAGCCTGGAGCAAGCGCCAGCGGTGGTGGGCGTGGAAGGCGGGCGCAACGGTTTGGCAAGCGGCGCCTTCGTCGGCCGCGGCGGATTGCTGGCGACGACGAGTTACGCCGTGGGCAGCGCGGAAGAAGTGACCGTGCGCCTGGGCGGCGAGCGGGAATTCGGCGCGCGCATCCTCCGGCGCTATCCGCTCTTTGATCTTGCCTTCATCGCGACCGGCGTGGAACTGGCGCGGAAGCCGGCTGCCGCGCCATCGGCGATGCTGGCCGAGAACGCGGCCTTTGTGGCCCTTGCTTATGGCGGCGCGCGCTTGCCTGGCCGGTTGATAACTGGCGGGCGCGGCGCGGACGGGCACTGGCTGGCAACGAATATCGCGCCTGTGCAGTTGCCCGATGCCGGCGGCAATCCGCTGGTGGATGAGAACGGACATCTGCTGGGAATATTGACGCGGAACATCGGAGCGGGCGGCAAGGCCTGCGCCTTGAAGATAACGCATGTTTTGGCGCTGGCCGAGCAACTGCGGCGGGAGCGTCAGTTGATGCCGAAAGCGGGCTACTGCCCAGCCTGCGGCGGTTTGGCGCGGGCCCTGCTTTTCGGCGGCGGGACTTGCGAGAGCTGTGGCGCGCGGCTGGCGGCGAGCGACGGACGGGCCGCGCAGAGCGAGGCACTGATGCGACTCTACGGCGAGAATGCGGGACCGCCATGCCGGGGCTGCGGCGCGCGCGTGGGCGGCTATGCCGGGCGCTGCCTGCGCTGTGGCTATGCGCTGGCGCAGAAGGGGGCGGGCTAAATGGGGCGCTTCTTCGGGCGAGGCGAGGACACGCCGGACGAACCGGCCGATCAGTTGGATTTGTCGCTGCGGGCGGTGGAGAGCATTTTGGCGGCGATCGGCGTGGATCCGGCGGCGGCGCGGATGGAAGTGGCGCGGGGTTACGGCTGGAATTTCCAGCGCGGCTCGGCGCTGATCGAAGTCTACCTCACGCCGGAGGAGCAGGGTTATCTGCAAGTCTTATCGCCGATTATGCACTTGCCGGCAAGCAATTTGCTGGCCCTGTATCGACGCTTGCTGGAATTGAATTTGCAACTGACGAACGCGGCGCTGGGCCTGCATGAGGATGTGGTCTATCTGTATCATGAGCGCTTGCTGGCCGGTTTGGACGCGGCCGAGGCCGACGCGATCATTCGCCGTCTGGCGCGCTATGCCGATGAACTGGATGATGCGCTGTCGGGGGAGTTCGGCGGGCGGATGTATGGGCGGGGGTGACCGGACGGAAAGAGGAAAATATCTCCTATTTTGTTGCTATTGAGACTTGCGTGGGGCAGCTCTCATATACTAGCTTTACCACTTTCTTTGCGTGCTCAAAGTACACTCTTAGAACTTGCAGAGTAAGATCTACGTCTCTTCCATGTGCAATGTCATTTCGATTCGTACGTAAGTTTCCCAATGAATTCGCAAGCTCGTCATCTTCGTCATCAAATGAAGTCTTCAAGCTGTTCCACCACGCCTCACTAAATGGCCGCACCAGTCTGAGAATGTCGCTGCACTTGATTGCAGGTGTGTTTCTGATCCTGTCTTCGACGAATCTTATGATTGGCTGATGACTAGTCATTGACTCCACATGTTCAATGACGACTGTTTTCACGGAGGTCTCGACATATCCAGCAGTGCGAACACACAGATACCATACGAACTGAGCCTTCAACGCATCATCAATATAGATTTTGTCAAGGTCATCTTGGTCGCGTTCATCGCTGTCTTGATCAAGTTCTTCTTGGTCTTGGTCGTCCTTGTCTCGATCATCTCTGTCTTGCATCGAATCAACTTGTCTAAACAGGGCATCTAACTTTTCTTCCTTGCGGCTGATGTCAGGATGCATTCGTCACCCCACATTAGCAAATGCGTCAATGGCGAATTTGATACGTTGCCGAACCCTATCCGGTGCAGACGTCGTATCCGCGATTAAGTCCTTAAATTCATGATTGTCGCGTAAGTCATCATAGTTTTTCTTGATGTCAGACTCGATAGGACCTGATTCTAGACGCCGGGCAATGCCTATCATCAAGGAGTCGCAGAGTGCGGCATTGACCGCTCGAGTTGGAATGAATGCTCGTGCGCCGATCTTGTCAGAGATTGTTTGAACTGTTTTGTCAAACACCGGACGGAAGTCTTCGGCCGGACTCGCCTTGAGATAACGGTGTTCATTCATGAATTCGTTCAAGAATCTCTTCATAGGAGACTTGTAACGACCCAATCCATAAAAGAGTGCCAGGAATCGAAGAATCAATTCTTCGTCACGCTTTCGTGAATGCCTTTTGCCGAACAAGTTTCTCCAAGCGCTATTCTCATTAAGTTCATACAGAAGTTCGTTGAAGTCGCCTTGGTAGATGGCCGCACGAATCTCCTGCGAAGAAAGCGGCTTCGCGTTCGTATTCAATCGTTGAAATATCGAAAACTTGCTAGATCCATTGTCGTCGGGTTTGTCTTGTCTTATGACCGTAGCATGGATTATTGAGTCATTAAGTCGCCGTCTGTCACGTCCCTCCAAATCCTCAATCGTGAGTCCGTTAAACTTGGATTCCAACTTTACGAGTGTGAAGGGTCTGTCGACAAACTTGCCTGAGTAAAAGTATTGCAAGGTTTTCACGCGTTGCTGGCCGTCGATGACTTGGTATCGGTCATCTTCCGTGCGATAAAGAAATATTCCGGGTACCGGTAGACCTAGCAGAAGAGATTCAACAAAACGTGATGCTATCGCACGACTCCATACGAATTCGCGCTGAAAAGTTGGTATCAATATGTCGTCATTATTCATGCGCCTAACAAGTCCCTCAACGTCGTAGTCAATACCGTAGCTCGTTATCGAATATTGCGGGATTGCTAGAGTTTGGTCTTCATACTCATCTACGACGTCTACATCTGCATCGTGTTCATGTGTTTTTGTTACGGGTTCGGCAATCATCGCTCGCCTCAAATTAGTTCAGAATCTAATGCATCGGTATTCTATCATTGCCTTAGTGGAAATGTATAGTTTAGATACCGCCAACCATATGAATATCCTACCACCCCACCCTATTCAACACCCACTCCAACACACCACTCCAATCCCCGCCCTCCTGCACATCCCAAGCCTGCATCAGCAGGGCGCGATGCTGCGCGAAGTAAGGCAGTTGACCCACCCACCAATCATCAATCTGATGCTCGCTCAAGTAGCCGCGCATGAAAGCTTCGCGATGCTTGCGGCGCGCAGCCAGCGGTTGATCATGAAGTTCGAGCAGAGCGCGGCAGACATCGGCGATGTACCAGTGGAAGTTGGGTTCGTCGAAGTCGATGGTGCGGGCAATAGCGCCATCCCAGATGACGTTGCCGGGGCGGTAGTCGCCGTGGATGAGGCCGTAGTCATGGCCCGGCAGGCTGCCCATCCAGTCGGTGAGCTCAGCGTAGACGCGCTGTATTTCGGGAGCGGACGCGCGGACGGTCGGCTCAATGTTGCGCCAGAATTGTTGGACCGATGGAAACTGGTAGTCGCTGGCGGACTCGGGCTGGAAGCGGCGGGAGGCGGCGTGCAGCTTGCCCAAGGATCTGCCCCAGGCTTGATAGACGGAGAGGTCAAGCAAGTGGCGCTCCAGATTAATTCCGGGCGCCTCGACTTGAGCGGCGGCGTAATAACCATCCGCCAGCGTTTCGATGTAGACGCCGTTGACCGAGGCGACGGGCGCGCCGACCGGTACATTTTCGGCGGCGAGGAAGCGCAGGAAGCGCATGACCGCCCGCGCTTCGGGCAGGGGATGCAGGGACGCATGACAGAGGCGCAGGTAGTAGCCGCGTCCGGCCGCCTCGAAGCGGTAGACGATATTGTAATCCTGGCTGATCAGGCGGAGCGTGGCCGGGTCGCCGCGATAGAGGTCGCGGACGATTGCGGGGACGGTCTGATGGTTGAAGCGGTCGCGGGCGCGCTGCCAATCGGTGATCATGGTTTTGCCCCAGTGGCTGACCGCGACGCGGAGAAGAGGCGCGAACGAGTTGTGAATAGGCAGGTGTCACCGGCGCCGGGGCTAAACGAGCGCGTATTCGGCTTCGCTGCAGACGCGCAGGGCGCCGGCCAGCTCATGGCCAATGAAGTGCGTTTGTCCATCGACCTGGAGTTGGAGCGGACCTTTGAAAGGCGCGCGCATGACCAGGCGGAAGCGCTTGCCGGGTTCCAGGCGCAACTCGCTGAAGTAGCGCAGGCGGTGCTCATCGTGCGTATGGACGCGGCTGATGACATAGTCATAGCCCACCTCGACTTCGGAGAGCGGGTAATCGACGACGCGGGGCATAAGACCATCGGCGCTGGGAATAGGCTCGCCGTGGGGGCAACGCTTGGGATAACCGCTCATCTCATCGATCTTGTCGACCAGCAGGTCACTGACGACCAGGCCGAGGTCATCGGCGTCGTCATGGACTTCGTGCCAGCCGAAGCCCATCACATCGACAAGAAAACATTCGACCAGTCGGTGGCGGCGGATATTGGCGAGGGCTTCGCGTTCGCCAGCTTCGGTCAGGCGGATGCCGCGATAGGGCTCGTGCTCGAGGTAGCCGGCGTGCTTCAGACGCTGCACCATACGGGTGACGGCGGGGGCCGAAACGTGCATCTCTTCCGCTAGCGACGAGGTGGAAACGAAAGGCTCATCGGGCTGATAACAGGCGATGCGATAAGCCTCAGCCAAGTATTCTTGCATCGAGTCGGTCGCGGTCATGCACTCCTCAATCCACCGCAACGGCATCGATTAATACTATAAGCGATGACTGCGGCAGGGCGCAAGCGTTAAGGCAGAAATCCCAAATCTTCCAGCAGCGCGTCAAGGCGACGCAGCAGATCTGCGGGCGCGCCGTCGTTAAGAAGGCTGTGATCGGCGATGGCGATAGGCCCGCCTTTTTCCAGCGTCTCTATCTCGCGGAAGTCGCGCTCCCGCGCTTCGGCGGCGGTCAGGGGGCGGATGGAGCGCTGCGCCAGCCGGCGATAGCGCAACTTGCGGGAGGCGACAATAGCGAGGAGCAGGAGCGGCGCGCCGAGCTGGTCCGCGAGCAGTTTGTACTCGCTGAAGCTGTAGAGGCCGTCGATGATGATGCGTTCGTGAATGGTCAGGGCGTCTTGCAAGGCGGGCAGCGAGATCACAGCCATAGCCGCCATGCCGTGCTCTTGGCGCAGTTCTTCGCGCACGATACGCTCGTTGCTCGCGTTGACAGCCCAACCGCGGCGGTGGACTTCATCGACGACCACCCCGCCGAAGCGCAGGGTGAAGAAGCCGCGCCGGGCAAGGTGCTCGGCGCAGATTGTCTTGCCGGCGCCGGGCATGCCGACGAGGGCGAGAGCGCGGCATTGCGGTGCTTTGGTCATGTAACCTCGATCTGCCATACTCTGGGATAGAAGTGGTCGATTATAGCCCCGATGACGGTAAACGCGAATATAGGGAAACGACTTGCGGCAGGTCCTTGGCGACAGGGGGAGAAATATTGCGCCGCTCGCTGTATCAATGAAAACGAGCTTAAGGACGGGAGTCATGTCAATATGCAATAGCTGTGAACGCATCCGTGACCGTAATGACGGCAAGGCGCCGCTTTGGGATGAGATATACCGCAGCAGGTTCTGGGATGTCGTACATGCCTACAACACATCGTATCTGGGCTGGCTGGTGCTGGTGCTGCGCCGTCATGCCGAAGCGATTGCCGAGTTGACAGCGGATGAAGCGCTGGAGTTGGGCGCGCTCCTGCAGCGGGTTTCACTGGCCTTGAAGCATGAGTTGGGCTGCAGCAAAACCTACGTAATGCAATTCGCCGAATCTCCTGATCATCCACACGTTCATTTTCATGTTGTCGCGCGCATGCCGGAACAAGCGCCCGAAGATCGCGCATATCATATATTTCGTCATCTTGGCGTGCCCATCGAGCAGCGCTGCGGCGATGAGCAGCTCAATCAATTGGCAATAAGCATAAGAACGCATCTCAATACGCTAGAATAATTGGCTGGGCGATTCGACCGTTTGTCCTGGCGGATATCTATGATCGAAAGACAAGACAGATTCGTAAATGCGAATGGCATTGCGATCGTCTATCGCGTCTGGCAGCCGGCAGCGGAGGCCCGCGGCATCGTGCTCGTCTCGCATGGCTTGGGCGAGCACAGCGGGCGTTACCGGCATGTGGCGGCGGCGCTGACCGGCGCCGGCTTCGTCTGCTACGGCATTGATCATATTGGGCATGGCTTGAGCGAAGGCATGCGGGCCTACGTCCCCGACGGCTGGCTGCCGGTCCGCGATATGGATCAGCTCTATCACATGGCCCGGGCCGACTTCCCCGACCTGCCCGTCTTGCTCTTCGGCCACAGCATGGGCTCCTTGATCGGGCTGGCTTTTGAACTGCGCAACCCGGGACGGCTGCGGGGGATAGCTTTGACCGGCCTGCCGGTGCATGGCGAGTACGACAAGCCGGCCTGGCTGATCTCGCTCTGTCTGTGGGCGGCGCAATACATCCCGAAGCTGCGCTTGTCGCCGCCGGGCTTGCCAACCGTTTTGACCGGCGATGACGAGGCCTTAAGGGCCTGGCGCGAGGATCCGCTGGTCGACAAAGGCATGTGGCGCGTGGGGACATCGGCGGCGCTGATTCGCCTGGGACGGGAAATCTGCCAGCGAGCTGGCGAAATCGAGACGCCGCTGCTCTTGCTTCACGGCAGCGACGATCACCTCGTGCCGGCGTCGGGATCGGCTTTTTTGGCGGATGAAGTTAGCTCAGACCATGTCACGCTCAAGATATACGATGGCTTGCGCCACGAGCTCGTCAACGAGACGGCGCGCGACGAGATCATCGGCACGATCAGAGATTGGCTGCTGCTTCGGCTGTGACGAGACGCCGGGTTCGTTTGCCGCTTGAGGCGCCCTCTGCTATCTTAGTGTCACAACGGCCTCGCTGGCTTGTCCCCGAGGCTGAGATATTCGGCGCGGCAGACGTCTGTCTGGACCGGTGGCCGGGGGTGTCACATGCCGGTGAAGCTGCATGTCAACAGAATCTCGCTGAATTTCGGCGGCATCAAGGCCCTGAACGAAGTGGAGTTCCGGGTCAAAGCCGGCGAGATATTTGCCGTGATCGGCCCCAACGGCGCCGGCAAGACCAGCCTGATCAACAGCATCAACGGCTTCTACACGCCGCAGGCCGGCACGATCATCTTTGAAGGCGACGACATTACGCACATGCCGCCTTACAAGCGGGCGGCGCTGGGGATCTCGCGCACCTTTCAAAATATCGCGCTCTATACCAACGCGACCGTGCTGGATAATCTGATGGCGGCGCGGCATATCCACATGAAGACGGGCATGCTGAGCGGGGCGCTGTTTTGGGGCGCGGCGCAACGGGAGGAGATCGCGCATCGGCGGCGGGTCGAAGAGATTATCGACTTCCTCGAGCTGGAGCATATCCGCAAGTCCATCGTGGGCACGCTGAGTTATGGCTTGCGCAAGCGGGTCGAGCTCGGGCGGGCGCTAGCGCTGGAGCCGACGCTGCTGCTGCTGGACGAGCCGATGGCGGGCATGAATGTCGAAGAGAAGGAGGATATGGCGCGCTTCATCCTGGATATCCATGAACTGCAAGGCAGTACCATCATGCTGATCGAGCACGATATCGGCTTGGTGATGGATATATCGCATCGCATCGCGGTCATCGATTTCGGCGTCAAAATCGGCGAAGGCGCTCCCGACGAGATCAGCCGCGACGAGGCGGTCATCAGCGCCTACCTGGGCGACGAGGAGCACTGAGATGGCGCTTGCCGAGGGGAAGATCCCGTATCGGGCGGCGACGCCGGGGCGGGTGTTCACATCACGATTGGAGCATCCGATCAAGCCGGCGGCGCCGGAGGAAGACACCTTGTCGAAAGGCTTCTTGCGGCGCGTGGCCGAATTGGGCGGGACGGTGGCGCAGCGCAAGAAGCGCTACGGCATCTGGCAAGAATACAACTGGAACGAGGTCTACGAGAACGTCGTCAATTTCGGCATGGGCCTGGACAAGCTGGGGCTGAAAGCCGGCGATACCCTGGTCATCATCGGCGAGAACGATCCGGAGATGTATTGGGCGCAGATCGCCGCGCACGCCTTGCATTGCATGACCTGCTGCGTCTTCAGCGACGCCAGCCCGCAAGATATTCACTATGTGATCAACTCGACCGATGCGACTTTTGTCTGCGCGCACGATCAAGAGCAAGTGGACAAGATGCTCGAACTCAAGGCGAACAATCCCCGGATTCTTAAGGTCGTCTATTGGGAAGAGCGCGGGATGTGGGCTTATGACGATGACTGGCTCCTGAGCCTGCCGGATTTACAAGAAATCGGGGCGGAGCGCAGGCGGCAATATCCGGACAAGTTCGATGAGATGGCCCGCAGCACAAAGGCGATGGATACAATTATCCTGAGCATGACATCGGGCACGACCAGCTTGCCAAAATTCGCCGAAGTGACGCATTTTCAATTGGTCTACGGCCACGCCTTGAACGACCGTTATGTCGATTCGCGGCAATCGGACAATTGGCTGTCCTTCAGTCCCATGGCCTGGCTGGCGGAGCAGGCTTTCGGCTTCGCCACCCATCTGCTCAACGGCGTGCAAGTCAACTTCCCCGAAGGACCGGAGACGGTGCCGACGGATATGCGCGAGATTGCGCCGGCCGGTTTGCTCTTTCCCAGCCGGGTATGGGAAAATCTGGCGCGCCTCGTGCAATTCCGTATCAACGATAGCAGCTTGTTGAATCGGCTGATGTATCGCGTTTTCATGCCGGTGGCGTATCGGGCAATTGACTTGGAGGACGAACACAAGTCTATCCCGCCGCATTTGCGCTTGGCGCGCTGGCTGGGCGAGTACGCGATATTCGAGCCGCTGCGGGACAAGCTCGGCTTGACGCGGGCGCGGAATGTGCTGACGGCGGGGGCGATGTTGAGCGCGGATATCATCCGCTTCTTCCGCGCGATCGGGATTGAACTGCGGCAGTTCTACGGCTCGACCGAGACCTTCGGCACGGTGCACTTGCGCGGCGATGTGCGCTTCGAGACGGTGGGCGTGATCGTGCCCGGCGTCGAGATCAAGATCGCCGAGAATCAGGAAATTCTGATCCGGACAAAAGCGCGCTTCAAGGGCTATTACAAGCAGCCGGAGAAGACCGGCGACGCGCTGGACATCGAGGGTTGGTATCACACAGGCGATGCCGGCCACATGGATGAGAAGACGGGACACCTGATCTATCTGGAGCGCGTGAACGACCTGATCGAGCTGTCAACCGGAGAGCGTTTCAGTCCGCAATACATTGAAGGGCGAGTGAAGTTCAGCCCCTACGTGCAGGATATGATGACAATTGGCGGGGCGGAGATGGACTTCGTCTCGGCCATCATCGTCATCGATTTTCAGAATGTATCGCGCTGGGCGGAAAAGAGCGGCATCGCCTTCACGACTTACGTCGACTTGTCGCAGCGCGACGAGGTGCATGAAATTATTCGGCGGGAACTGCGCGCGGTCAATGAATCGCTGCCGGATTATTCGCAGGTCAAGCGCTTCGTGATCTTGCACAAGGAATTCGACGCCGATGAAGCCGAGTTGACGCGGACGCGCAAGCTGCGGCGAGGCGCTTTGCAGGAGAAGTATCACGATCTGCTGGAGGCGATATATGGCGGGCGGCGGCAGGTCCATGTCAGCGCAGAGGTGCGCTACCGTGATGGTCGCACTGGCACGGTGGAGACGGAACTGCGGGTGGCGGATGTCTGATTTCACCACAGAGAAACGCGAGATAATGTAGGGGCGACTCTGTGAGTCGCCCGCAACCGCCAAGATGATACTTAAAGGATGCCCCTTGTGACCGAATTCATCAACAGGAATAAACGACAACTGACCTGGACCCTGTATCTGATTGCGGCCGTCGCGATTGCGCTCTTCCTTGGCGATCAGCTGGCGGGCAAGAAGGCGGCCCGCATCGTGCAGACCTTGATTTCGGGGGTGCTGGTCGGCGGCGTCTATGGCCTGGTTGCCCTCGGCATTGTCGTGATCAACAAGGCATCGGGCGTCTTCAACTTCGCCCACGGCTGGATGATGGTCGTCGGCGGCATGATCTTCTGGAGCTTCTTCACGGTCAGCCAGATTTCCGTCCTGGGCGCTGGCTTGCTTTCAAGCGCGACGATGCTGATGGTCATGTCGACAGTGAGCTGGCGGAACTTGCGCGAGGGCCGCAATCCCCTGATTGCCATCGGCGGTATCATCGTCTTGACCGCGCTGATGACGGTCGGCGGCATCGAATGGCAGTGGCTGCACGCCCTGACAGGCACATTCGCCGGCGCGATATTGACAGGCCTGGCGGTAGAGCGCTTCGCGATTCGTCCGCTGATCGGGCAGCCGCTATTCACAGCGGTGCTGATGACGCTGGCAGTGGCGGAGGTGCTGCACGGGGTGACGCAGATCGCCTGGGGCACGGTGGAGTTGAACCTGCCGGTCTTCGTCGACCCGCAGACGAACAGTCGCTTCCGGCCGATCCGCCTGGACGCCTTCCGCGATGTCTTGGACGGCGTGGCGATCGTGCGGGTGGAGCTGGTCATCGCCTTTCTGCTGGCGATTGTGGCATTCGTCGGCTTCATCTTGTTCTTCCGCTATACGAGCGTGGGCCTGGCGATGCGGGCGACCTCGGAAGATCAGCAGTTGGCGCAATCGGTGGGCTTGCGTGTGCGGGTGATATTGGCGATTACCTGGGCGGTCGCGGCCTTTTTGGCAAGCATCGCCGGCGTCCTGCAAGGCGGCGCGGTGGGCTTGTCGCTGAATATCAGCTTTGTGGCGCTGCGGGTGTTTCCGGCGGTCCTGCTGGGCGGCCTGGAATCGATCAGCGGCGCCTTCATTGGCGGGATCATCATCGGCCTGGTCGAGCAATTTGGCACGCTGATCAATTCATCGGAGCAAGTGGGCACGAACCTGGCGCCTTATCTGGTCTTGATGCTGGTGCTGGTGATAAGGCCCGACGGCTTGTTCGGCGAGAAACGCATCGAGCGCATTTAGGACGCGAACCGAGACGGGAGCGACGATGGCGAATATCCATCCGGCCGGTGTCTTCGATACAACATACGAAGAGGACATGTCGGTCGACCGCACAACGCGGGACAAGCTTTGGAAGAATCTGGCTTTTGCGGCGCTGCTGCTCTTGCCGCTGGTCTCGGTATCGGGTCCGCTGGGCTTGGGCTGGGTCAGCGATCAGTACATCGGCTTGATCGCGCGCATATCGATCTTCGTCATCGCCGTGCAAGGCTTGAATATCCTGGTCGGCTACACCGGGCAGATTTCCCTGGGCCACGCCGCCTTCATGGCCATCGGCGCTTACGGGTCGGCAATATTGGCGCGGGAGCTGGGCTTCAGTTTTTGGACGGCGCTGCCGGTCAGCGCGCTGTTGACCGGCTTGGTCGGCTTGCTCTTCGGCTTGCCATCGCTGCGGGTGAAGGGATTTTACCTGGCGATGGCGACCCTGGCGGCGCAATTCATCATCCCCTGGGTGCTGCGTTATCCGCTGGAGGACTTGACCGGCGGCACCCGCCCGCTGAGTGTGCCGGCGCCGATGATCGGCCCCTTTGCCTCTTATGCCGATGACGCCATCGGCGCTGACGAACCGCTCGCTTTCCAAGCGGGTGATCCCTATTTTGTCGATGTGATTTCAGTGGATTTGACCGCGGTGGCGGGCAGCTATCCGATCATTGAATTGATCAACCCGGCTGGCGATGCCGTGCCCTACGGCGATTTCTACATGAGCATCGCCGAAGACAGCGACGGCAATATAACCGGACTGTCGTATATCGCGAGCAAGGCGGGCGAGTATCAAGTGCTGGTTCGCGCCCAAAATGGCGGCGAGTTTACGGCGGTCCTGCGGCGGAGCAAGGCCTTGAGCTTCGCCACGGACATCGCGATGTATTACATCATCCTGCCGCTGGCGGTGCTGTTGATGTTCCTGGCGCGCAATATCATCCGCACGCGCACCGGGCGCGCCTTCATCTCGGTGCGAGATAATGACCTGGCGGCCGAGCTGCTCGGCATCAACGTCTTCGGCTACAAGCTGCGAGCCTTCTTTTTGAGCGCGGTCTATGCCGGGGTCGCCGGCTGCCTGCTGGCTTATGAGCGCAACAGCTTGTCGCTGGACGCCTTTCAGTTGGATACGTCGATCGAGATGTTGGCGATGCTGATCATCGGCGGCGCCGGCTTCCCCCTGGGGGCGATGTTCGGCGTGACCTTTATTCGCCTGCTTCAAGAAGCCATGATACCGACCCTGCGCCCCTGGCTTTCGGATTGGCTGCCCCAGCTTCTGCCTTTTGTCGACGCGGTGAATATCACCAGCGCCATCAATCCGATTCTCTTTGGCGGCGCGCTGATTGTCTTCCTGGTGCTGGAGCCGCGGGGCATCGCGCACCGCTGGGAAGTGTTCAAAGTGGCCTGGAAGCTGCGTCCATACTCTTATTAGTTGCCTATTGACGCGCTTTGTCATAAGCTAAATGAAACGCCTGCCGACTCAATTCTTGACGAGACTTATAGTGATTGGACAAAGGAGCGTAATATCATGAAAAGACTGAGTACCCTGCTGGTTCTTCTGTTCTTGCTCGGGAGCGCCTTGCCCAGCCTGGCGCAGGAGATGATGGACTATCCTTCTGATTTGACCGAGTGCGAGGTCGATCTGACCGGAGAGACCATCAACATCTTTCACTTTGGCGACCTGAGCGGACCCTATGCCTTCATCACTCAACCCGTGGTCTCTGCGGTGACCGATGCGGTGAATTACTGGAACGGCCGCGGCGGCGTCTGCGGCGCGGAATTGGCGCAAATCTATGAAGATACCGGCGGCAGCCGGGAAGCGGCCCAGAGCGCTTACGACCGCTTCACCAGTACCTATGGCGACCAACTCGATCTGTTGCTTCTCTATAGTTCCGATGATGGAGAATTGCTGCGCGAACAACTGGCGGCGGATGAGATTGTGTCATTCATTTCCGCCGGTTCGATCGAGAGCCTCTACGGCGAAGATGGTCAGACGCCCGGTTGGCTCTACGCCAGCAATCCGCTCTACATCAATCAGTTCGGCTTCTTCTGTCAGTTTGTCGCGGCCAGCCCAGAGGTCTTCCCCGATCCGGTCATTGGCTTCGTCACCTGGCCGAACGCGTTTGGACGGGCGGGCACGGAGCCGGCGGCGCGGGAATACTGCAGTGGTCTCGGCGTTGAGGTCCTGACGGAACCGCAATTCTTCCTGCCGACTGATACCGACATCTTGACGCAGGTGCAGAACGCCATCGATGGCGGCGCCAATATCATCTATACCAATTCGCTGGCGACCGGTCCCGCCCTGATCGCCGGGACACTGGTGGACCTGGGCCTGGAAGAAGACATCAAGCTGGCCGGCGTCAACTGGGTGATGGACACCACGGTCGGCATACTCGGGCAGCGCGTATTGAAGCCGAACGGCCTGCCGTCGGTGGATGGCATGTTTGGCTCAATGCCCTTCCTTTGGTGGACGGAACTGAGCCACCCGGCGGTGCAGTTCGTTTATCAGCAGTTCACAATAAACGAACGCGGTCCCACCGAACAGAACATCGCCTATTTGGTCTCCTGGGGCGTCGTCGATTCGATCATCGAGACCTTTATCCGCACGGTGAATCGGGTAGGCAGCCTGGCTGCCGTCAGCGGCGCTGATATTCGCGCGACCGTGGATGCCATGGATTACGCCATACTGGGCGGCTTGATGCACCACCGCTTTGATGAAGGCATGCGCGACGCTACGCAGAATCGCATCGCCGTGATGAAATTCGCCAATGCGGATATGTCAGGCGCGGCAACCGGACCGGGCGACGCGATGCTTGTGGACGGACCCGCTGGCAAAATGTACTTGCCGATCGTGGTCCCGCTGACCGACTTCATGCCGGTGCCCCAGCTGCGGGGATAATGGCAGGCTCTTTGTACGACTGTAGGGGCGACTCTGTGAGTCGCCCTGAATTACAAAGCGCAAAGCATGGCCGCATCGGCAATCCATAACGATTTAACCACCACCCGGACGCTGTCGGTCAACAACGTCGAAGTCGTCTATAACAGCGTCATTTTGGTGCTGCGCGGCATCACGCTGGAAGTGGCGCCCGGCAAGGTCGTCTCCCTGCTAGGACCCAACGGCGCTGGCAAATCCACCACGCTCAAGGCCATCAGCGGCTTGTTGACAGCCGAGCTGGGCGAGGTGACGCGCGGGCAGATCCTCTGGGGCGAGGAGCGGCTGGATGGCTTGAGCGCCGAAGATGTCGTGCGTAAGGGTCTGGTGCAGGTGATCGAGGGACGCTTGCTCTTTCGGCATTTGACGGTGGAAGAGAACCTGCGCGTCGGCGGCATGGTCTACGAAGGCGGCCGCCATATCCGCGCCGATCTGGAGCGGGTCTATCACTATTTTCCGGCGCTGGCCAAATTGTCCAGGCGCGTCAGCGGCTACCTCTCCGGCGGCGAGGGCCAGATGCTGGTCATCGGCCGGGCGATGATGGCGCATCCGCAGATACTGATGCTGGACGAGCCATCGCTTGGGCTGGCGCCCTTGCTGGTGCATCAGATATTTGAGATCATTCACGAGATCAATCGGCAGGAGGGCATGTCGGTATTGATCGTCGAGCAGAACGCCCGCGCCGCGCTGGAATTGGCGGATTACGCCTATGTGATGGAGAACGGCCGGATCGTGCTGGATGGGCCGGCCGAGCAGATGCGCGAGAATGAGGATATCAAGGAGTTCTACCTCGGGCTGAATCAAGCGGGCGGGCGCAAGAATTACCGCGAGGTGAAGCACTACAAGCGGCGCAAGCGCTGGCTGGGCTAAAATTCGCGACACTCGACGGCAGTTCGCAAGCGCGGATAAGCGATTTTCTTTTTGCGCCGGATACGCGAACATTTGGTCGCCTATTCATAGCAATTTTCTGCTATCCTGATTCTCATGAACGTTATTGTCTCCACCCCAGACCGGCGCCCCGGCCCGCGATCTGCCAGCGTCAAATGGCCAGATGGCCAAAAAAGTTTTTCCCGGCGGCCGCAAGACCGGCGCCTGGCCCGCCATCCGGATGCGCCACATCCGCCGCGCCGCGGAAAATTATCAATAAACGCTCGTTTTATGAGAGAAAAAAGTTTTCCGCCTATCGATAAACGATTATCGATAATTTCTCCCCTCGCTCGATCTGAGCGTTATCGGTCCGCGCAGCCCGCCTCTCGTTCAAGCGGGCAATCCAATTTTGTTGGAAGTTGTTGGACAATAAATATTTCCCTTTCCAATAGAACTCCAATTTCAGTTACGGCTACGACTGGCCCCGCATTTGCGGCTATGCTTGCGATACACCCCATTTTCCTTTGCCCCTCCGCCAGCCGGGGAGCATCGGAACTTTCGGAAAACGAGGAGAGCTAAAGTGAAAGATTTAGATCGACGCATCAGCAAACTGGCGCGGCACGCTTATGATCATGCCCCGGCAATACACGGGTTGATGGACGAGGCGGGGGTTGACCCGGCTGATATCCAGGGCGCGGACGATCTCGCCCGAATTCCCGTATTAAGCAAGGATGCGCTGGTGGAGATCCACCGGCAGAATCCGCCCTTTGGCGGCTTTCTCACGATCGATCCGGCCGATCTGCCGCGGATATATATCTCGCCGGGCCCGATTTATGATCCGCAGCCCCCGCCGGCCGACCCGGACGCGCAGTTGGCGCCCTTCCGCTACATCGGCATCGGCCGCGGCGACCGCGTGCTCAACACCTTCATGTATCATCTGACGCCGGCGGGGATCCTGCTGGATGAGGCCATCCGCGCCTGTGGCGCCACGGTAATACCGACCGGACCGGGCAATACCGAACTGCAAATCATGATGATGATGGCCCTGGGCGCAAGCGGCTTCGTGGGCCAGCCGAGTTATCTGATGACGCTGCTGGACAAGGCGGCCGAGATGGGCATGGGCGCCGGCGCTGTGCCGCTGAAGAAAGCGCTGTTTTCGGCCGAGCCCTATACGCCGAGCCAACGCGAGCGCTTCGAAGGCGAGTACGGCATGAAGACAACATCGGCTTATGGCACGGCTGATCTGGGCTTCGTCGGTTACACGCGCGCCGACGTGCAAGGCTTCTGCATCATGCCGAGCCTGTACTTGCAGATCTGCGACCCGGAGACGGGCGCGCCCTTGGCGGACGGCGAAACAGGCGAGATCGTGGCGACCGCATTGAACAAAGCCTATCCGCTGATTCGCTTTGGCACGGGCGACCTCGGCGCATTGGCGCCGCAGCCGGGTTGCGCGAGGCAGCAACTGCTCGGACTATTCGGGCGCAGCGGCGATGCGATCAAGGTCCGCGGGATGTTCTTGCACCCCAATCAGTTGGGTTATGCGGTGATGCAGTTCCCCGAGATCAAAGACATACAGGTGATCATCACGCGGCCGGATAACCGCGATGTGGTGACGGTGAATGTCGAATTGAACGAAGGCGCGGCCGGCGAAAGCATCGGCGAGAAGCTCAGCGCCTTGGCGCAGCAGGCGGTGCGCTTGCGGATTGATGCCGTGAATATCGTCGCCGCGGGCAGCATTGACCCGGCGGCGCGCAAGATTGTGGACGAGCGTGACTGGGATTAGCGGACATAGTAGAAGCCGGTGTCGTTTACTCGTCCTCGGTCGTATCCGATTCATCCGTTTCAGATTCGGGCTCCTCTTCCGGTTCGACACCGACCACTTTCAGGGTGAAGGGCTGAATCTCGTTGGTATTTTTGACGCGCACTTCAAACAAGAATACGCCGGCATTTTCGCCGATTGCCAGGTCGGTCCAGGCCGAGCCGCGACTGTCTTCATCGGCGTCATCGTTTTCGCCCAGGAGCTGGCTGCCTTCCCGATCGTAAATGCCCAGCACAGTATCTACCGTGTCGTCCTCGCCGTTGAGGAAGACGCTGACGGTGCGATTGGCGGGCAGAGTGACGCGATAGCGGACGCGCTGGTCGGGGCCAACCACGCCGTTCGCCTGGACTTCTGTGCTGCCGATGCCCAGGGACAATTCCCCGCCGTCAATGAGTTCGCCCAGGATGACATCGGTCAGGTGCGCCTCCGCCGCTTCCAGCAGCGGATCGCCCTCGCTGGTCAAGGATTCCAGCGTGACGGGCACGCGCGCAGTCGGCGAGACGCCTTGGGCTTCGACATGGATGTTCATGTCGGCATCGAGAGCGCGAGTGACGGTGAAACGGACGCTGATGTCTTCCGGCATAAGGAAATCATCGATGGCGCCGCCCAAGCCGCTGGTAGGATAGTGGCCGACGATGGCGGCGCGATCCTCGATGGTGAGATTGTAGGAGAAGAATTCGCAAGCGCTGAAGCAGCCGGGCGCGATGATGACGGCGATTTCGCCAGCGTAGCGCGGGTGCTCCTCAGCTTCGGGCAAGCAGAAGCGGTCCTCGGAGCCGGGATCGAGATAGAAATCGCCGATGGCTTCATTATAGGTGCTGGAATAGCCGAGGATATGCTCTTCGTCAAAGAAGTAAGCGCCGAGTTGATCGGCCAGGTAGCCGCTGCCGCCGCTGTTGTGCCGCATGTCGATGATGATGCCGGGCAGTTCCTCGCTGTTGAAGGTCTCGATCATGCGCTCCCACAACTCGATGGTAAGGCGCTCATCATCGTTGAAGGAATAAATGGCGACGTAGCCGTAGCCGCTATCGAGGATTTCAAACTCGACAGGCAGTTCCCAACCTTCAATGCCGGAGAAGAAGGACGAGTTGTTGAAGCTGGCGCGTTCGCTAATCGTTGTCAGCGTGACCGACTCTTCTTCGCTGTCGGGATTGCGGAATGTCAGCTCGACCTCGGCGCCGAGGGGGAAACGCGTGATGTAGCGGAGTTGTTGCAGGCGCAAGGTATGCTCAGTGCTGAGGGACTGGTGCGCCCAGACGAATTCGCGGTCCATCGCCTCTTGCAGCGTGCCGCCGTCCCAAGCCAGAATCTCTGCGCCGAGCTGCATGCCGGCGTTGGAAGCCGGGCCGCCATCAAGCAAGTAGCTGACGACAATGCGCCCGTCTTCAAGCTCGGAAAGCGAGAGGCCCAAGCCGCCGTCAGTCTCTTCGCGGAAGAGGTCGCTGAGATGCGACAAGGGCATGGAGACATGACCATCGGGGATTTCCCAGAGGAAGTCGCGCATGGCGAGGGCATAGGCGTCGGGATCCTCCGCATCTTCAGCTTCGGCGAAGCGCGGCGCGTAGGTCTCTTCCAGCGCGTCCCAATCGAGCTCGTACAAATCGGTATAAGCGTATTCGCGGCGGAAGAGATCGACCATGGCGGCAAAGGCTTCGCTGTAACCGAGCGCGGAGAAGTCATTGATAGCGGCTTCTTCCGGCTCGAGGAGGTCTACGATTGGCCGGGCGGCGCGATCAATGATGAAGGGCTCCTTATCCATATCGACAATGGAATAGCCTTGCGGCATGGTGATGATCGGGTCATCCGCGGTGAAGAGCAGGCCATCTTCGCCGAAGCCTTTGGGGAAGCCCTGCCCGGCTTCGGGCGCGTAGATGACAAATTTGCCGCCGATGATTTCGTGGCGGTTGGCCGGGTCCTTGCTGGCGCGGGTGGAAGCGTAAGACGTTGACCAGCCGCCGCCGTAAATATCGCATCTTTCCAGCAGCGGGCCGCCGAAGAGGTTCGTCCAATAAGCGATGGAGAACACCATGACGCCGGCATCTTCTTCGCCGTCATTATCCACATCGCGCAGGCTGCCGGCCGGATTGAGGGGCAAGGCGAGGCTGTAGGAGAAAGGAGATGTGAAAAAGTCGGATGTTATCTGCCCGTTGACCTGGGATTCGAGAGGAAAGATGAAGTATTCGTCACGATCGATAAAACCGGCCTGGTCTTCCAGGATGATCAAAGGTTCAGCCACCCCGCTGGTGAAAAGGGCGTTGGTGTAATTCAACTCGCCGGAAATGATGACCGGGCCGCCTTCATCGTTGATGATTTGCGCTGAGCCTGGGTCGGCTGCGAAGCTAGCGGCAGGCGCGTCGTCGTCTTCTTTCTCGCCAATGGCCGCTACAGCAAGTGTGAACAGCGCGAGCAGGCAGATGAGGATGATACGGATGAGAGGTTGTCCAGGCATTCGCGGTACTCCAGGTTACCTTCAGTTGCCAATACGGTGAACGCTACGCCAACGAGCCAGCTACTAGCATAAGTCTGGTCAGTCGCTGGGGCAAGCTTGAAGGCGCTTACACGTAGAAAAAGCAAGGCGGCTACGTGGGCTGTTATTGGCCAATAGAAAATCGAGCCGCTTCAATCTCGCGTTCAAAGCGCATGCCATTGCTAACGAGCGCGCCGCTTTGACTGGCTCCGGATGTGAAGTCATAGACGATGAACCTCATCGTATATTCACCGGCGGGCAAAGCCGAAATGTCGAATTGGACGATATCGACCGGCTCGCCGCTGATCACGCGATCGGCTTGAAGAACTTTCTCCGCCTGCTCGTCGAAAGCCTGCAAGGTGAATGAATACTTGTCTTCAATGGTTTGCAACCAGCGCAAATATACTCGCAGCGCATCGGGAGATTGCTCTATGCGCAGATTGCCAAGTTCAGTTCCGTTGTCGAAGCGGATGCCTAAGGGATCGGCGGCGGTGACCAGGTCACAAGGGATATCCGCGCGCAGGTAATAATCTATGACGCTGTTGCTCTTTTCGACAAAACGCTGGCAAGCATGGTAGTGATTGCTGAGCCAGTCCGTGAATACATCCGGCGAGCGCAAATCCGTCTGCTGCGGATCATGGATGACCCAGATGCCAGTCGCGTTCTCGGCGATGGCGTCCAAGCTGGCGTAGGGGGTCAGTACACTCTGGATATAGACCTTGCCGGCCGCGTTATAAGTAATATGCGCGAGATGGGCATAATCCGCCAGCGCCGCGCGATAATAGCGCAATGTCTTTGTCACTGTGATTATCAAATCCGGATGGAAGCTGAGGATCAATTCATTATGACCGGGCAAGCGCTCCGATTCATAGATGAAGTCTTGATAATGCGGCATCTTGTGCAGACTCTGCTCCAGCTTGTTGGCATAGTGAAGCAAGGCATCGGAGCGGGAGAAAACGATGAACGATGCGATCCACAGGATAAGCGCGGGAAAGCGGATGACGCGCCAGCGGGGCAAAAAACGCAAGCCAATAACAAGGCAGCAGCAAAATGGCGCGGTCAGGACGGTCATGTAACGCATGCGCCGCGTCACCAGAATCGGCGTGAATTCGTTGGTCAGGACTGCCAGCAGAAGTGTAAAAGCGGCGATGAGCAGGATGAATTTCTCCGCCGAGTTGAGGCGATTGTAGTTGCGCGCGGCGAAGGCTGCCGCCAACAGCGGCAAGAAAAACAGACCATTCGAGAACACCAGGAAATACGTAAATATTGACTCGAGCATAGGCAAACGGGCGTCTGCAAGGCTGATGCGATTCGAGAACCCATCAATGGCGACCGGCAGCCAGGGCAAGAAGCACAGCCCAGCCACCAGCAAATAGAGCGCTACCAGCCACCAGCGCCGATGCTTCGGTACGAATAGCAGATGGTATAGCCCGATGGCGGCCAAAATCATGCTGCCGAAATAATGCAGATACAGAATCAGCGCGGCCGATGCCAGCAAAGACAGCCAGCGCCACCGGGGAACGAACCCCTGCGCGGAAACGATCTTCCAGTACGACCATATCACCCAGACGGAGAAGAGCGGCAGCAGCGTATACATTCGAGCCGTATGGCTGTAGAAGAGATGATAGGCGAGGAAGGTGATGGCAAGCAGCGCCGCCAAACCAAGTTGACGGTCACGGCATAGGGCCGCGAGGTGAAATGTTGCGGCCACAGTTAGAAGCCCGCAGAGCAGGGAAAACAAGCGGAGGGCGAAAAGATCAGCGCCAGCAAAGGTGCGCCAGACATTGAGCAGTAGGAAGTAAAGAGGACCATGCTGTTGGCTGCGATCGATAACGCTCTGCACCGTTCCAGCGAGGTCGTAGCGCGTGCCCTTTTCCGGCTGCTGGATGTGGCTCAAGGAATTGTATTCATCATTGCCTATAGGAAAGACCTTGAGATTGGCGCTGCCCAAGGCGAAGAGAACAAACAAGCCGATGACGCTGAGGGGGAGCGTGAGCCTATTTATGGCGATGTTTGTCATCCGGCGGCGCTCAGGAGAATGGCGGAATCGGCCCCAGTAAGATAATCAAAAAGAGGGCGCAACTGTAGTGTGAAGTGGGAGCAGGATACCATCTGAAACAGCATCAGTCCTGAACGCTAAACCGCAGGACATCCATTTCGCGTTCAAATGGCTGTTGGTCGCTTAGGAGCAGACCGGGCTGGCTGGCTATCGATTCGCGATCGTAAACGATGAGCTTGACGACATATTCGCCGGCGGGAAAAGCGGCCAAGTCGAAGGGGGCGATGTCAATAGGATCGCCGCTTATGACTTTGTCAAACTGCGCCAGCTTGTTCGCTCTTTCGTCGAAGACCTGCAAGGTGAAAGAATAGACTTTATCAATAGTACGCAGCCAGCGGAGAAATACGGTCAGAGAATCCGTAGTCCGATCGTATATCAGGTTACCAAGCTCGGCGCCGTTGTCGTAACGAATGGCAAGCGGCTGCTCGTCAGTGACCAGTTCACAGGGTATGGATGACTTCAGATAGAAGTCGATTATGCTCTTCGGCTTTTCCAGGTAGCGTTTGCAGAAGCGGAAGTGTTGCGTGAACCAGCCGAAGTCTTCTTCCAGCGCCGAGTCGCTGGTACGCGTGGGATTATGTATCAACCAGATCCCCTGGCTGTTCTCGATTAAGGCTTCGGGCGTGGCATAAGTGGAAAGCGAACTGGCCAGGCGCAGTTGTCCTTGATGGTCATGATACATAGAGATGACATGCGTCCAGTCTGAAAGCTGCTCGCGATAATACCCTAGTGACCAACGGGCAACCTCGGATACAGGAGGCAGGAAACTCAGGATGGGCTCATTGTGTCCGGGTAATTTGGCGGCTTCATAAATGAAGTCCTGGTAATGCGGGACATTATCGAAGTCCAATGAGAACTGATTGGTGTAGACGGACAACTCCATGGAATCGGCATACACAACAGAAGATGCGACCCAAAGGGCAAGCAGAGGCAGGCGAAGCACGCTCCCGCCGGGCAACCGACATACAGCGATTGCGAAGGCGCAACTCAGAGGCACAGCCAGCACCAAGGTGTATCGCATCCGCCGCGCAACAAGAATCGGCGAGATTTCGTTTACGAGCAAGATCAACAAGAAGACAGCCAGCGCGACAAACACCAGGTAGCGTTCGCCGCCGTTTAAGCGTCTGCGCCTAAGCCACAAGATCGCCGCCGCACCCAGCGGCACTAACAATAGTCCATTGGCATATATGCGCAGCAGCGCCGAGAAAGCCTCTGGCAAAGCCAAGACATCTTTCGCCAGCGAGGTCTGACTACGCGCGAAACCTCTGAATGCAACCGGCAGCCAAAGTATGAAGGGCAAGCTAGCCAGGACCACTATGAGAACTACATGCCACCAGCGGCGATCCTTTGGCACAAATATCAAGTGGTAGAGGGCGACCCCAGCTAATACTATGATGCCGATGTAATGTGTATAAATTGTCGCCAACACCGACGTGAAGAGCGACAGCCACTTCCAGCGAGACACCGTGGGCGAAGCAACTGCCTGCCAGTATGCCCAAAGCGCCCAGCCGGTAACCAAGGGCAAGAGCGCGTACACTCTTGTGATTTGCGCGTAATATTGGAGATATGCCATAAATGCCAGGATAAACGGCGCAGCGGCGGCAACTTGACGATTCCGCGTCAGCAGCGCCAGGCGATAAGTCAGGGCCAAGGCGAGCAGACATAAAAATACGGAGAATAAGCGCGTCAAAAACAAGTCTTCGCCCACAATCACGAGCCATAGATCCAAGGCGGAATAATATGCGGGAACATGTTCCGGGCTGTGCTGGGCCACGCTGGCAATCGTCTGAAGCAAATCAAAGCGGTCCCTGTGCGGATGATTGATTGTGTGTTTCAGGGAGTCGATGTCGTCGAGGGTGACTGGCCTGGCATTTAGGCTGGTGATATTGATCGCGAAGAAGACGAGCAGGCAAAGGATCGCCGCGGATTTCTGGAAACTCATTCGAGATATCTGCACGGGATTTCACCACAGAGTCACAGAGGGAACAGAGGATATATTAGCATGACATTGAGTTCTAGGTGCCTATGTTCCCCTGTGACTTTCGGGAATTACCTAAGCTTGCAGTCGTTGTTCAGTTCCACGAACGCCATTATACTGCTAGCGTGTTGCCCTTTCTAAACGAGCCGAGGGGTTACTCGCTTGCGCCTGCACTCGTCCACAAAAGACATAGCGCCATACTTGGTCTTGCTGGCGCTGAGCGTTATTATGCTCGCGCCTGTCATGTCTCGCGCTATTGACTCCGCCGACTTTAAGAGACATTTCAATTTCGCCGTCGATTCAAACATCGTTAATCATGTACGCCACCCGCTTTTCCACGAAACAGTCCGAATTTACTTGGGTTTGATGCCGTCCGGATCTAGAGAGCATATTCTGCTTGCAACAGCGCTCACGTTTATGGCGCCTGTGCCGCTGCCCATTTTCTGGTGGCTGCGGCGCATATCGCGGCGCCAATTGCCGGATTATATGCTCATGCTGTTGGCGCTGGGGCTGGTGATCATGTCACCGATAACATTGTGGACGGAGAACAAGTACCTGCTCGGATATTTCAATCCCGTTGTCTATCACAACCCAACATTGAATGCGCTTCGTCCGTTTCTAGTGCCGTTGACACTGTTATCTCTGTTGGTGTTTGAACGGATGTCCGCGCGGGATTTGAGCCGCCAGGCGCTGATTGTGGGCGCCTCAGCCGCAATAATGGTGTTGTCTACGCTTGCCAAGCCGAGCTATGCCATTGCCTTGTTGCCTGGTCTATGCCTTGTTGCAGGATATCGCTATCTGCGAAAGCGCTCCGTTGACAGCGCTCTGCTGGTATTCGGCTTCTGTCTGCCGGGAGTAATTGTGCTCGGAGGTCTCTACCTGGCTGCCTTCACCGGCGTCAATGAAGGCCGGGGCATCGCTTTGGGGTTTCTGACCGTCCTTGCTGAGTACGTGCCAGTTTGGCGAATTCCCATTCAACTTATTCTGTCAATTGCTTTTCCGGCACTTGTATACCTGCTGTTTCTGTCCGAAGCGCGTCAGCACATATTTCTCAATCTGTCATGGGTAGTATTTGCTGTGGCGGCCGCAATCGCGTTATTCGTTATAGATCGGGGGTGGATCTGGAGGACTGGCGATTTTCTGTGGACCGGGTATGCCGCCGTTTTTGTGCTGATGTTTGCATCAGCAAGCTTCATCATTGAGCAGTATTCGCTTGAAAGAGAAAGCGCGACCGATGTAAGGAATCTGCCTGGTTCGCGCTTATCGTTCCGTTTCAATCTCGTGATGCTGGTCTTCGGACTTCATGTATTATCGGGCGTTGCGTATTACTTCCGTACGATCTCGGAATTCTGATCAATTGAGGAAGATGACGCAACTATCTACTGTGAACTGCCTCTAAAGCAAAAAAGAGGGCGCATCAAAGCAGAGAAGTGTTGGCAACGGCATACTCTCCCACATCGTCTCCAATGCAGTACCATCTGCGCTCGCGGGCTTAACTGCCGGGTTCGGGATGATGCCGGGTGTACCCCCGCGGCTCTAGCC
>JAJEBE010000048.1 GCA_022822545.1 Anaerolineae bacterium | reverse complement strand
GCGCTATATCCTGCGCATAAGAGTCGCCGCCGCTGACCTTGCCGAGCAAGTCAAGACGCTTGGCCGCTTGCCCGACGAGGCTGTAAGCGGCGGGGGACTTCAAAGGCGCGTCGGGGCGGACCGGCTGAGCGAAACGCTTGCCCCCGAGCAGCTCCCAGTAGTCCGTGCTGCGGCCGCTTAGAGGATCGCGGACGACGCCGTCGCTGACGCGCAAGTCTTGGGCGGGGCTCCGCGATTCCAACTGCTCGAAGGCCAGCCCCAACAGATGCACCCGCGCGCTGGCGGCGGCGGAACGGATGGCGACGCCGCTGGTTTCGAGCGAGCGGCTGCCGGTCGTGCCGCCTTCGTCAGGGCTGCGATCAGTATCGGCCATCACGACGCGCACGCGTTCCAGCGCCAGATCCAACTCCTCAGCGGCGATCTGCGCCAGAGCCGTCGCGATGCCCTGCCCCAATTCGACCTTGCCGCTGAAAACAGTCAAGCCGCGATCAGGGCTCAATTGCAGCCAGTCGTCGATCTGTGGAAAGGCAGTCAGCGATGGCGACCCCAGGGTATCATGCCCGCCGTCCTCAAGCGGCGAACCCGTCGCCACCTCATATATCGGCGCTTCCAGCTTGCCGATCCGCAGTTTGATGGCGCGGCGAACGCGATCATAGACGCCGCAGCGGCAAAGGTTGTTGGCCAGATGCGCGCGGATATCATCGTCCGAGGGGTAACGGACGCGATTGAGCAAACCTTGGGCGGCGACAATCATGCCGGCAGTGCAGAAGCCGCATTGGGCCGCTTGCTCTTCGAGGAAACTCTCTTGCAGGGGATGCAAATCCTCTCCGGCGGCGAGCCCCTCCAGAGTGGTGATTTCCAGGCCCGCCACCCCCTCGACCGGCAACCGGCAAGAAGGCGCATCGACGCCATCAATCAGGACCTTGCAAGCGCCGCAAAGCTCGGTTCCGCAGCCATACTTGGCCGCTTTCAAACCGAGATCCTCCCGCAGAACATAAAGCAGAGGCGTCGTCGGATCCAACTCCAATTGATGCGATTCGCCGTTGACGACTAAGCTGATGCTTTGTTTTAACATGCGATCTTCCGCCAGTTGCGCTGGCTGAACTACAGAAAAAAGCCCGCTGGGCGGGCTCAGAGCTGCGGAGAAGGTGGGATTCGAACCCACGTACGGTTTCCCGTATCCGCTTTCCAAGCGGACGCACTAGGCCTCTATGCGACTTCTCCAAGACAAAATATTCTGCCTCTATTATAGCAGGCGCTGCGGCGGAGACCAAGTCGCAATGGCGCGGAAGTGGTCAATGACGCGGATGCGAATTCAACTGCGGAAAATCGGCGTCGGCGTCGGCAGCAGCGGGATCGCGTAACTCGCCGCTCCTTGCTCCGCCTGCAGTTGCGCCCGCGGCTTGCCGACATTTTCAATGAAGCAAAGGATGCCATCAATCACGGCGCGGGCCAGCCGGTCCGGGTCTTCGGTGAGCACCTCTCGATCGGCGAGCATATAACCCATTTCGAGGATGGTCCCGGGCGTGAGCGGGTGAATCTTGCGCCAGGCGTGGTACTGAGTCATGTCGTCCGTAATGTTGTAGCTGCGCGGCAAGGGCACTTGAGCGCCGAAGTTTTCGCCGATGCACTCGCGCAGGAAGGCATCCTCGCCGAAATCTGGCCGGGCTTCCGAAATGGCGACGATGAAGCCGGAGACGTATTCGCCGAAGTCGTAGCAGGTATTGGCGTGAAGGGACACGAGGGCGTCGGCGCGATAATCGTGCAGACGCGGATCATATTCGTCCAGCAATTCGACGGCGTAATTCATCGATTCGAGGCTGGCGACGACGCGCGTCGCCACCGCGAAATTGATATCGGCTTCGGTGAGGAAGGGGTTGCCATATTCATCTTGGCAAATAGCGCCGGGGTCGCGGCCGCCGGTGGCGCCTTTGCCGCGATGGCCCGATATGATGCCGATGCGGCGCAGCCAATGAGGCGTGCCCGCGGGGGTGGGACGGGCATCCGCCGCGTTGGCGACCAGCCCTTCCCCGTCCAGTTGCAAGCCGCGCACCACCGCCGGATTCACAAATTCCGGATTGATGAAAAACATCAGCAAGGTGGCGACCAGAGCTGTGCTGACCACGACGACAAAGATGGCGCCGAAGAATCCGCCGGCCATGCTGGCGGGATGAGGGCGGCGCAATACCAGCCGGCGGCGCACGCGGCGAATATCATGCGCTGCCGGCGGCGGCTCCAGGCTGATTTCGCCTTCAATTTCCGGGGCCGCCTGAAGGGCGGCCGAACCGTCGCCGGAGGCCCCGGGCTTCGAGACCGCCTTGGCCGCGGCCTGACGCATCATCGCGACGAATATGGCCGAGGCCGACGGTTCCGGCTCGGGCTTGGTTGGCTGGTCGCTGCTGTTTTCCTCGGGCATGGCGCAGGCTCTCTTCAACGCGCTTCAAACAAGAGCGCAACACCATTATAGAGGAATCTGAAATTAGGGCTCGCAGGCCAGGCGGTAAGATTGCCGCTCGGCGCAGCTCAACTCGCGGATATAGCGGTTTTCCCGCGCCCAATCGATCAAGGCCTCTGCCGTCCGCGCGACATGCCAGCGCCGCAGGGTCAAGTCTTCCGAGGCGGTCACGATGAACGATTCGTCCGGACTGAATACCGCTTCCAGCACCCAGCCGCTATGCTCGTTGTAGCGGTTGAGCTCCTCGCCGCTGGGGATGTCCCAAATGCGAACGGTGGCGTCGGACGCCGTGGTGACAAGGGTCTGGCTGTCGGCGGAAATGGCGATGCCCCAGGTGAAGTTGGTATGGCCGATGAATTGCTTGATCTCTTCGCCGCTTTCGACATCCCACATGCGGACGGTCTTGTCCCAGGATGTGCTGATGATGAACTCGTTATTCGGCGAGATCTCGGCGTAATTGACCAGCCAGGTATGGCCTTCAAAGGTCCGCAGCAACTCGCCGCTTTCAACATCCCAAAGCCGGACGGTCGGGTCGTCGCCGCCGAAGCCGCCGGCAGCGCTCACGATAAACTTGCCATCCGCGCTGACGCTGACGCCATTCACCGGCGCCTCGTGCCCCAGGTATTCGCGCAGAACTTCGCCCGACTCAATATCCCACAGTCGGATGACGCCATCGCCCGAGGCGGAGACAAATTGAGCGCCGTTGGGCAAAACATCAATCATGTTCACGCCCGGCGCCTCGGGCGCCTCGTAGCGCTTGACTTCCTCGCCCGTGCCAATGTCCCAGAGGCGGATGCTGCCATCCCAACTGCCGCTGAGCAGGCTCTGCCCGTCGAGCGTGAAGCGGACGGAATCGACCATGTGCTCATGCCCACTTAACACAAGCAGCTCCTCGCCGGTATCAGCATCCCAGATTCGCGCCGTAGCATCCATATCGTCCGGATTGGCCGGCACGGCCAGGGGCCCGGAACCAGAAGCGACCAGCGAACCATCGGGGCTGATATCAGCCGCGCGGCCCAAGTCGGTATGCCCGACGTAACTCTGCGCCTGCACGCGATTGCGCAGGTCCCAGAGGAAAGCGGCCCCGCTGGCCGGGTTGTCGCTGCCGTCAGGGAAGTCCCCCGCGTTGCCCAAGCCAACCAGCAAGTATTCGCCGTTGGGCAGGTAGTCGATGTCATGAACGCGCTCGGCAAAACCGACATAACTCGCGACCAGCACGCCCTTCTCCAAGTCCCAGATCTTGACCGTAGCATCGCGTGAGGCGGTGGCCAGCAGGTTGCCGCCGGGCGCAAATTCGATATCCGGCATGACATCCCGATGAGCATAGAGGCGCAGCAGTTCCTCTCCGCTGACGCTGTCGTAGAGGCGCGCCGTGCCGCCCAGAGCCGCGCTCCAGGTCGTGCCGGCGATTACAGAACCGTCCGGACTGAATTCGACATCGCGGATGTAACCGACGCCGTCGGGCGGGATGGTCAAAATGTTTTCGCCGCTGGCGACGTCCCATACTTGAATCGTGTTGTGCGCAGAACTTCGATCGCGCTCGTTGACGCCGATGGCGGCCGAGCCGCTGACGAGCAGAGCGCCATCAGCGCTGAAATCAATCTTGATCACGTAGTCGATATGCTTTTGCAGCGTCTGCAGCGGCTGACCGGTGGCGATATCCCAAAGCCGGACCGTCGTATCAGCGCTGGAAGACGCTAGAATCAGGCCGTCCGGGCTGAATTCGACATCCGTGACCAAATCTTCGTGCCCGCCCAGGCGGTAGCGCTCGGCCCCGCTCTCGATCTCCCAGACGCCGACCGAGTGATCCGCCAGGCTGGCCGCGATTAATTGATCGTCGCCGCTTATGGACAACCCGGTGATAGCGGCGCCGGTCTCGATTTCGCGAATCAACTCGCCGCTGCCCGTATCGACCAGGCGGATAACCCCTTCGCTGCCGGCGTAAGCGCCGAAACTTCCAGTGGAATTGGCTTCTACGGTGAGGGTCGACTTCGACGAATGCGCGAAGCGGAAACGCGGACCGGGCGCGTAGGTCGCCAGGCCCAGCATGCGCAGCACTTCCGCTTCCGGCGGTTCGAATACGCCGCGCGCTTCAATGGCCACCGGCAGCGCCAGCGCCGGGTCGTGCTCGCTGAAGGCGGTGCGCGCGTTCGCGGCCAGCGCGAGGCTCAAGTTCTTTCGCTCATTGATCTCGGCGACATGCAAGGCGTCTTCGGCGCGCTCGCGTTCGGTTTCGGCGATCACGCGTTGTTCGTCAGCCCGTTCCCGCTCGGTCTCGGCGATGGCCCGCTGTTCATTGGCTTTGTTGGATTGGTCGAAGGCGAAGAGGCTGAGGATGACCGCAAGAACCGCGGCCGCCGCGAAGATGCCGGCGGCAATCCGCATATTCCTCGCCTTCTGCCGTTCGAGTTCGCGCTCGCGTTCCTGGCGCGCGCGTTCGATGGCCTCGCGTTCATCGCGCGCCTTGAGGCTGGCGTCAAGAAATTCAAGCTCCAGCTCGTTCAGGCGCAGGCTTGTGCCTTCGGACCACTCTTCAAAACTTAGCAGCCGATTGCCCTGCATGAGGTAACTCGCGTCCCGCTTGGAAGCCTCCCATTCAGTGGCGGCGTGCAGCAATTCGCGCTCCAGGCGAATATCTTGCCGGCTCTCGGTCAGCCATTCGCGCAGCCGCTCCCATTGACGGATGAGCGCCTCGTGAGCGACTTCAATCGTGGCGCTGCGCGTGCTGTCATCGCGGTCAAAGGTCAGCAGCCGGTAACGCCCGAAGCGGTCGATGACATCCTCCACCACATCGCGATCGCCCAAAGTCAGCAACTCGGATTGCAGGATGCGGCGCCGCGTGTCCTCCTGGCCCTCGCCAAGGGTGACGAGACGGAGGAACATCTGCCGCGCCATATTCTGCCCCCCCTCATTAAAGCGGCGGTATACTTCTTCGGCGCGCTTGGCCAATGCGCCCAAGGTGCCGCCAATGTCCTGGTAAGCGGCATTTGTCAGCAGCGCGCCCTCGCGCCGCTCAAAGAGTTCCGTCAGGGCGTATTGCAGCAGGGGCAAAGCGCCGGGCTGCTCGCGCACGTCCTCGATGATCGCCTCGACCAAACCCTCTTCCAGCACAGCGCCGACCCGATAAGCCGGACCGCTGATCGCCTCCTCGAGCTCCTCGTCATTCAGCGGCAAGACCAGCTCGGTGCGCGCGCGGATCAATTCGCCGAAGCCCTGATAAAGCAGCGGACGATCATAAAAATCGGCCCGCAACGTAGCCAGGATGATGACCGGGCTTTCTTCGGCGTTCACCGCGTTGAGGATCAGATCGAGAAAATGCTGCCGTTCGCTCTCCTCTTCGACTTGAGTGAAAAGCTCCTCGAATTGATCGACCATCAACAGCAGCTTGTTTTCTTTGGTGGGCAGCGCTTCGTGGACGCCGATCGCCAAACCATCGGCATGCTCGCGCAGGGTATCTTCCAGGCCAGGCAACGGCGAGGAGGAGACGCTTAATAACGCCGAAGCGAGTTCTTCGATCGGCGCTTCGCCCGGCACCATCTCGGCATAATACCAACGCTCCGAGCCAGGCGCGCGGCCACTGCGCAAAGCGGGCAGGACACCCGCCTTCACGAGGCTCGATTTTCCGCTGCCGCTGGGACCAATCACGGCCAGGAAGTTGTTCTCCACGACCGGCTCTTGCAGCCGATTCAAGACGCGCTCGATCATGGCGCTGCGCCCGAAGAAATCAGCCGCGTCAGCCTGCTGGAAAGCCCGCAAGCCTTTGTAGGGATTCTTCGTTTCCAGTAGTTCAAACTCAGCGAAGTCAAGCTCTTCCAGCTCAAGCTCCACAGTCGCGGCGCCCTGGCGCAAGGTCTGCTGGTATTCCCTGACCAGCGCCATCGCGTCCGGGTAGCGTTCTTCCGGTTCTTTGGCGGTCGCGGTTTGGATGATGGTGTTGAGCGCCGGCGGCAGGTTCAGCGCGTTGTGGTCAATCATGGGCAGCGGTTCGTTGAGGTGTTTGTAGACCAGCGTGGCCAGTGTCTCATCAGCGAAAGGCCGGCTGCCGGATAGCATTTCATAGAGCATGATGCCAAATGCGTAGACATCGGTTTGGGGCCCCGCTTCATCGCCGCGGATCTGCTCAGGCGCGAGATAGGCCGGCGTGCCGACGATCAAGCCATCGCCGTCCAGCGCTTCGCCGCCCTGCTCCTTGGCGATGCCAAAATCGCTGAGGTAAGCGTTGCCATCTTCATCCAGCAGGATGTTGTCCGCCTTGATATCCCGGTGGACGACCCCATTCCTGTGGGCGAATGTCAAGGCCGAGCCGACCTGCTCCAGCACCTTGCTGGTCACGCCGGCGTCCAGGATGCCTTCCCGCTCCATCAGGTCGCGCAGGCTGCCCCCGCGCATGTAACGCATCACGATGTAAGCGCGGTCCGGCTCCCGCCAATAATCGTAAAGGGGCACGATATGCGGATGCTCCAAGCGGGCGACAACTTGCGCCTCGCTCTCGAAGCGGCGGATAAATTCGGGAGAGTTGGCGTATTTCGGCAAATATATTTTGATGGCCACTTCGCGCAATACCGCATGCTGCCGCGCGCGATAAACTTCGGCAAAACCGCCGCGTCCCAGGGGCTCGCCAAAATCATAGGATTTTATTGTCTGGCCGGTTAATTCAAATACTTCCATGAATGCCTCCACAGACGCGCGGCGCGCAACCAGCGCTAATCGCTCCCTCGCTCGCGCAAAATATCAAACCAACTCAACTGCCGCAAAAGACGGTTTGACAAACGGACAGCGCAGGAACTGTCTCATAATATCCCGACAGTATAACACACTAGTCGCCGGGCTACCTTCCGGCCCTCCTTGAGGGAATGGCGAAATTGAGGACATGGCAAGCAATAATCCTGACTCAGGAAAACCAGTCCCCTGCCATTCAGCCTGCGATTTTTTGCCTTACCTTTGTTGAAATTGCAAAATACGCCAGACAACTCGCCAATCGCTCAGCCCATATTAGACCGCAGCATAGATGTTTCGTCAAAGAAGAACGCGCCGGGGAAGTCGGGCGCTGCCTCTTTCTTCTTGCCCGACCACGATTCGATATTCAGGCGGAACACCGTCGTGCGGCGCAATTCCTCCGCTACCGGCGGGCGATAGTCGATGCCGGCGGCGAGCTGCGGCGCGTATTTGTCGAGCAGCATTTGCAGCGCCGCGCTTGCTTCCGCCTCGTCGTCCACGATTTCGATGCGCCCGAAGACCGTGACGCCGGCATATTCGACGCTGAATTCCAGCGCTTCATCGGCCGGGAGCAGGCGTCCCATTTCCATGATCGTGAAACAGGCCCTGTCATGCGCTTCGATGTTTGCCCGTGTGCGCCCGACGCGCGCGGTATGCAGGAAGATGCTGTTTGAACCCTCGTCATAAACGAAGAGGTTGGTATTGACGAAGGGCTGATCAGCGTGAAGGGTGGCCAAGGCGCCGACGGCCGCTCTGCCGAGAAAAGTCTTGATCCAGGTCTCATCGGTGACGGCGCGGTCACTCCGGCGCATCTGCGTCGCATCTTGCTCAAGATAGTTGCGGCTCAAAGCAAACTGCCTCCCGCCTTAGGCAAACGGAAGCGCGAATTTATCACCAAACAAGCAAGTGTCTATGTCCAAGTAACGCCAATTTATCCGCGCGGCAAGGCGGCGGATTTTGAGCAAACATCAAAACACGCCAAAACCTCCGCCCTCAATCTAACTCAGCAATACCCAGTAAGTCATGCGCAACTACACAATAAGGGATCTCCTAACGCCGACATACCATGTCGCCCGAATGCAAAATGACGATGTAACGGGCGATCCAAGGATCACCCCTGCAAATACCAAAATATCAGAATCATCGTCCTCTTCGCATGACCTGCATGCCACTGCTTCCGCGCCTCTGCCCCTGTGAAAAACCCTCTGCGCCTCTGTGGTGAAAAACCCTCAGTAACACCAGGTAAGTCATGCAACAATCAAGCAGGACAGCGTAGGGGCGACATACCATGTCGCCCGCCTGCAAAATGGCGCTGTAACGGGCGATCCAAGGATCACCCCTGCAAATACCGAAATATCAGAATCATCGTCCTTTTCGCATGACCGGCATGCCACTGCTTCCGCGCCTCTGTGCCTCTGTGCCTCTGTGCCTCTGTGCCGGCGGGCTGTGTCTACGCGCCCCCGTGAGTCGCCCGCTGCCGCTGCGACTTGCGCTTTCGGGCGACATGATATGTCGCCCCTACCGATCGCTGCTTTGGCGAAATTTGCATGACTAACTCAGTTCTACTTCCGCGCCTCTGCGCTGAAAAACCCTCTGTGCCTCTGTGGTGAAAATCCTCTGCGTCCTCTCTTTTCCCTCGCTGTCCTCGGTGGTTAAAAATCTTCCTGCCT
>JAJEBE010000019.1 GCA_022822545.1 Anaerolineae bacterium | reverse complement strand
CAAGCAAACGATCTTTTACTACATCGAAGCTTGGTATAACCGCCGCAGACGACATTCGGCGTTAGGCTTTGACAGCCCCATGCAATATGAACAGGGGCACTAGACAGATTCAGTGTCCACCTAAACGGGTCAAGACCAGGGAAGGGCCGGGGATGGGGTAGACAATCCCCTTAATACCCCAGCTTCAGCGCCACTTCGTCCAGGCTCTCGGTCGGCCCGATCAGCGTCAACTCATCACCCACGTGCAAGTTGGTATAGCCGTGCGGCACAATCGCGTGCCCGCGCCGCACGATCGCCATCACCAGCACATCATCGGGCAAGATCAGCTCGCGCAAATGCAGGCCGTCCACGCTCGGGTCGGTGATTGTCACCTGCGTCACATCGTGATCGGGGTCATCTTCGAAGACCATCGCCGCCAGTTGCGGCGCCCGCACAAAATTATCCAGCAGGTGCACCATGGCATTGGTCGGATCCAGCACGTGCACGCCCAGCTCGCGGAAGTCTTCCAGCAAGTTGTAGGTATTGAGCCGGGCGATCTGCCGCGTGATGCCGAAATCCTCGTAGAAGATCTGGCAGAGCTTCAAACTCTCGGCGTCATCCGGCAGCAGCGTCACCGCCACCTCGGTCTTGGGCTCGATGATCTTGCCGATTTCCTCGGCCGATACCGCCGGCAGCCAATGCTCATGCCGCAAGCCATCGCTGGCCGGCGCCTGCGAGACGTGGCTCTCGTCCACATCCACCAGCTTCACCCGCCAGCCATGCGCCAGCAAGCGCTCCGCCAACTGCCGCGATTGATTCTCGATGCCGACGATGACCGCATCGAGCACTTCATCATCCTTGATATCCTTGGGCAGGTGGGATTCGCCCACCAAACGGATGGCATATTTGAAAAATGGCGGGCCCGTCAGTTGGCTTATGACGATAACCGCCACCATCAAGGTCGTGAAATCATTGCCGAGCAGGGGGAACTCGATCGCCACTTCTTTCGCCAAGCCCAGGCCGACCCCGGCCTGCGTGATATAAGCCATCCAGGTCAGTCGATTGAATTGCGGACTGTCGCCCGCCACCGCGCCGCCGATATAGCCGCCGATGAAAAGCCCCAGCAAACGCGCCAGGAATATCGCGACCGTGATCGGCAGCAGCAGCAGCACAATCCCGATATCCAGCGAGCCGCCAATCAGCGTGAAGAAGATGACGAATACCGGCATCTCCACCTGATGCAGCAGGTGCCGCAGCTCCGAGCGGTAGGGCGACCAATTGGTCAACCAGAAGCTCGCCACCATGCAAATCAGCAGCGGCTCAAACAGCAGCTCCACCGGCAGATTGACGTGGCTCCAATGCCGTATCTCCCCGGCCAGAAAGAACACCAGATAGCCGATGACCAGCAAGAGCGGAATTTTCAGCCAGTCTTCCCAATGGGTGCGCAGGACCAGGCCCATCACCTGGCCCACCAGGACGCCCAGGCCTATGGAAGCCAGGACTTCAAAAGCGACCAGCAGAATGAAACCGGCATTGAAGCTCCTGCCTGTCAGCAAGGTCGCCGCGATTGATGTGCTCAGCGCGAACAGCACGACGATCAGCACATCCTTGACCAGCGTCACGCCCAGCACCGTCTTGGTGAAGGGTCCCCGCGCCCGCATTTCATTGATGATGGCGATGGCGGAAGAGGGCGAGCGCGCCGCCAAAATCGTGCCGCCCAGCAGCGCCGCCGCCATCCGGCCCGCCGGCGTCAGATCGCGCATGAAAGGGATATGATCCGCCAGCAACAGAATCGCCGCCCCGCAGACGATATAAAGCGCGACAATCTGCGTCACTGTATTCCAGCCGATGCTCTTGTAGCGCCCGCGCAACTCATCCAGGGCCATCTCGCTGCCGGCGGCGAAAGCGATGAAAGCCAGCGCCGTTTCGTCCAGGAAGCGCAGCGCCTCGACATTTAAGCTCTCGATGAACTGAAAGATGAAAGGACCCGCCATGATCCCGGCCACCAGATAACCGGTGATCAGCGGCAGGTGAAAGCGCGTCGCCAACTGCCCGATCTGATACGCCGCCAAAGCGATGAAGAGAAAACTCGCCAGCGAAACCGCCACGAAGTTGATATCCACAGAGCCGCCTTCAATGATGCCTTATGTCCCATTGCCCCGCAGGGCAGCGAGTATTTTAGCAACTGCCCGCTATCTGTATAGCCTGTACAGTTCGTATCGGAATGCCGAAAATTGAGGACATGGCAACCAATAACCCTCACTCAGGAAATAATAATATCTTTGTGTCTTTGTGGTAATTTTTGCGCTGCCGGCTCGCGCGTTAACCAGCGCTCTGCCTGAGCCGCCCTTCCAGTTCCGCCGCCAGCCGCCCCATGATCTGAACGGTTTGCCGTAAATCGGATGGTGTCGTGCGCGGATTGTTCGTGACCAGGCGCATGACCGTTTTCCCGCTCAGCTTGGTGGTGGAAGCGAAGGCGAATCCATTGGCGGCCATGGCGTCCTGCAACTCATCCGTCACAAGGTTTGCCAGGGCTTCATCGCCATCAGCTGGCGTGTAACGAAAGGTCACAATCGCCATTTGCGCCGGCGTGACGATCTCCCAGCTTCCCGCGTCTCGCAAGAGCGATTCAGCCAATTCAGCCAATTCAAATCCCCGTTCAATCGCCCGCCGCATAGCGCCCAAGCCAAATACTTTCAGGCTCATCCAAAACTTCAAAGCGCGGAAATAACGCGTTAGCTGAATGCCCTGATACATGAAGTTCAATTCTTCGCCAACCTCTTCTTTGCTGTGCGCTTCGGCATCAGTGAGAAAATGGGCTGTTTCCTTGAACGTAGCGCTTAGCCAATGACGATCGCGGACCAGCAAAGCGCTGCACTCAACCGGTTGGAACATCCATTTATGCGCGTCCCAGGTCAGTGAATGCGCGCGTTCAATGCCAGCCAGGGCTTGTTTTCTATACTCCGTCAAGCAGGCGGACGCGCCGTAAGCGCCATCGACATGCAGCCAAAGACCCTCCCGCTCACACAGATCGGCCAGGTCCCCTAGCGGATCCACCGCGCCCGAATTGGTCGTGCCGGCTGTCGCAGCAACACAAAAGGGCCGTTTGCCCGCCGCCCTGTCCTCCGCTATCGCCCGTTCAAGCTCCGCTACTGGAAGCCGGAAATCCTCATCGGTCGGGATTTCGCGCAGTTGTTCCGGCGCGAAGCCGAGGATGCGCAGGCCGCGTGAAATGACGAAGTGCGCCTGATCTGAGCAGTAAGCGACGGCATTGCGCATATCGCCCGCCAACTGGATCTGCCGCGCCACCGCCAATCCCGACAGATTCGCCATTGAGCCTCCGCTAACAAACAAGCCGCCCGCCTCTTCCGGCATGCCGCACAACTTGACCAACCAACTGATGGCCAGCCTTTCGACTACCGCCGCGCCGGTCCCGAGCGGGTACAAGGCGTTAAAAATATTGTAGCCGGAGGCCAGCGCGTCCGCCATGGCGCCAACAAAGTTGCTGGAAGATGGAATATAGGCGAAGAAACGCGGATGATCCAGGTGATCGATAGTCGTCAACACCTGTCGCTCGAACTGTTCCAATACGTCTTGCCAATCCGTTCCATCCTCCGGGAGCGGCTCGTCCAGGATTTCCTCGAATGTCGCGTGATCCAGCGCTCGCGTCACCGGAAACTGGGCTTGCGCCCCAGTATAATCGACCAGCATATCGATGATGCGGTAGCCCATTTCACGCATATCATTGGCGCTGAGCTTTAGCTGGTCTCGCGGGTTGGCGTTCCGCATACAAAATCCTCTCAGATCTAAAATTCTGTATTCCAGTAATGCTAATATGTCTCTTCCAGTTCCGCCACTAGCCGCCCCATCAGTTCGACCGTCGCGCTTATGTCCGCCGGCGTCGTGCGCGGATTGTTGCAGCACATCCGCATGACCGTCTTCTCGCGCAATTGACTGCCCGAAGCGAAGGCGTAACCATCGTCCAAAAGCGCGCCCACCAGATCATGCGTCACCCGGTTCGCCAAGGCCTCGTCGCCATCCGCCGGCCGATAACGAAAAGTCACAACTGCCATCTGCGCCGGCGTCACGATTTCCCAGCAGCCCGCTTCCCGCAGCAGGGCCTCCGCCCGTTCCGCATTCTCGAAGCCGGCCGCAATCGCCTCGCTGATGGCGTCCAGGCCGAAGACCTTGAACGTCATCCATAACTTCAGCGCCCGGAACTGCCGCGTCAACTGTACGCCCTGATAGCCGAAGTTGATTTCTTCGCCCGCCTGCTCGACATCTTTCAGATACTCCGGCTGCTCCTTGAAGGTCTCGGCCAGCCAGCGCCGCTCCCGCACCAGCGCCACGCCGCATTCTATCGGCTGAAACAGCCACTTGTGCGCGTCCAGCGCCAGCGAATCAGCCCGCTCCAAACCGCGGAGCGCTCGCTTGCCGCGCTCGCAGAGCATGGCCGGCGCCCCATAAGCGCCATCGACATGCAGCCAGAGCCCCTCCTCCCGGCACAAATCCGCCAATTCCTCCAGCGGATCTACAGCGCCGGTATTGGTCGTGCCGGCGGTCGCGATGACGCAGAAAGGCCGCCGCCCGGCCCCGCGATCGGCCGCAATCGCCGCGCGCAAATCCGCCAGGGACAGGCGGAAACCTTCATCGCTCGGCAGCTTTCGCAATTGTTCCGGCGCGAAGCCCAATACCCGCATCCCGCGCGATATTGCGAAATGAATCTGATCCGAACAATACGCGACCGCCCCGCCCATATCGCCCCCGAGGCGCACCTGCCGCGCCACCGCCAAACCGGTCAGGTTGGCCATGGAGCCGCCGCTGACAAAGCTGCCGCCGGCCGCCGCCGGCAAGCCGAAGATCTGCCGCAGCCAATCCACCGTCAGGCGCTCGACCTGCGCCGCCCCCGCCCCCTGCAGCCAGACCGCGTTGAAGATGTTGTAGCCGGCCGCCAGCGCATCCGCCATCACCCCGGCGAAATTGTTGGCCAGCGGGATATACGCGAAAAACCGCGGATGATCCACATGATTCGTCGGCGTCACCACCTGCCGCTCAAACTGCTCCAGCACCGCCGGCCAGGGCATGCCTTCTTTTGGCAGCGGCTCATGCAGGATGGCATCCAGCGCCGCATAATCCAGCTCGCCTACGACCCGTCTCTCCGGGCGATTCTCATAATAATCAACCAGCCGGTCGATGACCGCGTAGCCGAAGCGCCGCATCTCGTCGCTGCTTAATTGCAATGTCTCTCGCTCAGTCATCAACCCAATCCTGACTAAAGAATCGCATTCAGCGCGATCACCATTAATACGCCCAGAGCCGCTTTGTTCAGCAGCGGCTTGGAAAAGCGATCGCCTATCCTCAGGCCTATCGTCGTGCCCAGGAAGATAAAAGGCGTCAAGACCAATGCCATCAACAACACATCGACGCTCATCGTCCGCGACAGCAAGAGCAGCAGCAGCACTTGCAGCGGCGCATTCAGCAAGAATAGCGTCATCGTGAAAGCCCGCGCTTGCTGCGCCCGCCAGTCCCGCGTGGTCATCCATAACACCACCGGCGGGCCGCCCATCGCCACCAGGCCCTGCAATACCCCGCTGAGGCAAAAGGTCGCGACAGATACGGGGAGCGGCAAATCGCGCGCGGCCTTGCTTCGCGCGAAGCTGCGCATCAACACGCCCAGCAAAACGCCTATCCCGACCAGGCGCTTCATCCCTTGCGCGTCCATGCTCTCTACCGATAGCAGCAGCAGGACGCCAATCGGCACGGTGAGATACCTGACCGCCGCCGCCAGCTTGACATCGCCCCAGGGGATATGCGCCCGCAACCGCCAGGCGCCAAATAGCACCTGAATGCCGATCGCCAACGTGGTCAGCGCCACCGCCTGCGACAAGCTGAAGCCGGCTTCCACCAGCAGCGGCACCGCAATCATGCCCAGGGCGAAGCCGATCGCGCCCTGCACGATGCTCCCCCCGAACATAATCATGCCCGCCGCCAACAGCAACATGGACCTCGCCGTTCCGCCCGGAAAATCAAGCCGCAGTGTCACACAGTCCCGCCCCGGTGACAAGTCCCGCCGCCCGCCGCCTCAAAGCGCCAGCCAACTGTCAAACATCTTTTCTCAGTAAATCCAAGTTAGTCATGCAAATTTCGCTAAAGCAACGATCTGTAGGGGCGACATACCATGTCGCCCGAAACCACAAGTCGCAGCGGCAACGGGCGACCAGATTGATCGCCCCTGCATCCTGGCTGCCAAAACATCTTTTCTCTGTATCCTCAAATTAACTCTGTGTCCTCGGTGGCTGTTTTTTGTCCCCGCCCAAACTCGCCCAGCGCGCCTTTTCCCTCGTCGTCGCGTATAAGAACCAGAGGGCAATATGCCCCGGCCAAATGTCAGAATCATGTAAATTCTGCTGGCGGCTGAGGCAGCTTCACGCTTGTTTTGCTACAATCGAAGGCATCCAAGATGAAAGGAGCCGGGTGGATCAGTCGCGCCGCGGCTGCTTTACCCAAACAATATGGACAACAGAGCCATCGCGGAACTGACGGTAAATGAGTTGGAGGAATTGATCAAACGCACGGTCAAAGATTCGGTCGCCGAAGTCATGCTCGAATTCGCCATGGAAGCCGATGTCGAAGCGCAAATGGTCTACGAAGCCGAAATCAATGATATGCTCCGCGGCGAAATGAAAAGCTACGGCGCCCTCGCCGCCAACCGCCCAACCGCCCGTCATAATCTGGACGACTAGCGAACTAACCCAAACGCAAACTCGGGTGAAACCCGGAAAACTTTCATACTGAGCCGAACCATCTCACTACTGGACTACACAGGTAGGATCGGGGGCAAATGCGACATCTTTGGACAGTTGTAACGACTGCAAACACAGTCACGCATGATGCTGGAGTACCGGAGTGGCTGGACGTGCCAGCCAGCCAGTTCATTGTACCACCCCCCAGCGCCGAGACTGATGTCATGGAAATGGAGTTGAATCCAACCTGGTATCTTGCAACCTCTTGGGCCGTTGAAGCGGACGATATAGGCCGTCAACTTTACGTTGCCGTCCGGTATTTTGATCCGGGCAACAGACTGTTGCATGCCGTTCCCTTGATGCCATCTAACGGCGAAGTCTATTTTACTCCAGAACCCGACATGGTCGGCAGTGATGTCCCGATAACTGCGGAGTGGGGGTCGATCTGGTATACTGAGCCAGGGCGATATACGTTTGAAATACAGTGGCTTAACAGCCTCGCGACCCGCGAAGTGGGTAGATTTTCCGTGATGTTGACTCATTTGAATGAGGAGGTAAGCAATGAGTGACAAGCAAAGAAAGGAAAGGCAGCAAAGACAGTTGGACGAGGCCATGAAGTCAGTAGCATACCCACCCGGAACACCACCGAAGATCATGAAGTTTGTGACGCCAGAAGAAATGAACAAGCTGCTGCCAGGGATAGTGACACAGCAGACTGTCAAACTGCCTCCTGCGTCGAATCCGGCTGATGCCTAGTCCGCAATCACGTTCATGTGAGGGCAGCGGATGCCATCTGGCTATCGGGATTTGGCGAACCATCTCTTGGCAGTGTCGTCATCAGGGAACATTTTGAAGAACTGGACGAGCGAGATACCCTCCCGCTTGTCTAGCCTTGGGATGTTTTGCACACAGAATATTAGTGCTAAATGCCTTCTTGATGCTACCTCGCTTTGGGCAGTTTGGGATATAATAGCTATCGCAATGGGGGGGGGACCGAGGGGGTAATCAAAGGAGAACAATCATGCAAGTCTGGGATGCTATCCAAAGCAAGCGCGCCATCCGCGAGTTCACTGACGAGCCGCTGTCGCCGGCCCATATCGAGCGCATCCTAAACGCCGGCCGCCGCTCCCAAAGCTCCAAGAACAGCCAGCCCTGGCACTTCATCGCCGTGCAAGACAAAACGCGCCTCGCCCAAATCGCCCAGCTCGGCGCCGGGATGGGACATGTCGCCGGCGCCGCTCTCTGCGTCGTTATCGTCGTGCCGACCGAGAACGAACGCACGCTCTGGCACTTCTTCGATTCCGGCCAGAGCGCCGCTTATATGCAATTGGCGGCGACCGAAATCGGCATCGGCTCCTGCCTCGGCACCATCTACCAACCCGACCAAGCCCGCGATCTGCTTGGCATCCCGGCCGATCATCAGACGCGTCTGGTGATCTCTTTCGGCTACCCCGCCGATGCCAAAGGGGCCGGCCAGCCCTTACGCGCCGGCGGACGCCGCCGCTATGACGATATCGTGCATTGGGAACGCTGGTAATCCGGCGCAAGCCCCGGGCGAGCCTCCTTATGGAAGACCAGAAACTGACGACCGCCACAAGTGAATCAAGCGGCGTCAGCGCAGCATCGCCCCGTCCGCGCCGCTTGCGCCTGTCCGCCTCCATCCGCCGTCTGGTCCGCGAAACCGCCCTGAGGCCCGACGACCTGATCTATCCGCTTTTCATCCGTCACGGCCAGGATCTGAAGCTGCCCATCGAATCCATGCCCGGCCAATTCCAACTCTCGCTCGACCGACTCTCCGCCGAAGCTGAAGCCATCGCCGATCTCGGCATTCCCGCGGTCCTCCTTTTCGGCATCCCCGCGGTCAAAGACGCCTGCGGCAGCGACAACTTCAATCCCGCCGGCATCATTCCCCGCGCCATCGCCATCATCAAGGAAGCCGCCCCCGATCTCATCGTCATCTCCGATATGTGCTTCTGCGAATACACTGATCACGGCCACTGCGGTTTGATTAACAGTCCCGGCAATGCCCACTTTGATCCCAACCTGCCCCTCGGCTATCTGCTTAATGACCCCACTCTGGAATTGCTCGCCCGCGCTTCCGTCGTCCATGCCCGCGCCGGCGCCGATATCATCGCCCCCTCCGGCATGCTCGACGGGATGGTCGCCGCCATCCGCCGCGCCCTTGACGGCGACGCCATGTCGCATGTCGCCATCATGAGTTACGCCGCCAAAGCCGCCAGCGTCTTCTACGGTCCCTTCCGCCATGCCGCCCATAGCGCCCCCGGCTTCGGCGATCGCCGGCAATACCAACTCGACCCCGCCAACCGCCGCGAAGCGCTCAGGGAAATCGCTCTTGATGCGGACGAAGGCGCTGACATCCTGCTGGTCAAACCGGCGCTGCCTTGCCTCGATATCCTCAACGAAGCCCGCCGCCGCTTTGATCTGCCCCTGGCCGCCTACCAGGTCAGCGGCGAATACGCCATGATCCACGGCGCTGCCCGCCAAGGCTGGCTCGATCTCGAACGCAGCGCCCTCGAAAGCCTCGTCAGCATCAAACGCGCCGGCGCCGATATGATCATCAGCTACTTCGCCAAAGACGCCGTCGCCTGGCTTGCTTCCGCCTGACTCAGGGCAATCGCCTCAAATTATTTCTCACCACAAAGACACAAAGGGACACAAAGGGACACAAAGTTTAAGTTTGAAATGGCTCTTCGCGTCCTCAAAAACCTGGAAATTAGTCTTTAGCCTGTTGCAGAGTCTTGTTTTGGAATAATAAATTGGTCGATATCTTTCGAAGGCTTTTCCTCTGTGCTCTCTGTGCCCTCTGTGGTTAAATTTCTGTTTGTTTTTCTCGTCGCTGTGGACTTCAATTTTGAAGCGATTACCCTGCCAGCCGCTGTTACATCGCTTGCATGTCTCCGCCATCGTGATATGTTCAATTTGTCAGCCGCCCGGAAATCAATATCACCGCCATGACAGAAATCCGCAACTCCCTCCGCAACCACCTGCCTTTCCTGGTCGTCATGCCGCTCATCCTCATCGCGCTGACCTGGCCCACAATCGCCCGCGTCTTCGACCGCGAAGGCTTCTGGCTGGTCCAGAGCAATAGCGATGCCAATATGCTCTTCTGGGACGCCTGGTATTTTGAGCGCCTGATCGCCGGCAGAGCCGACTACTATTACACCGATCTGCTATTCCATCCCGCCGGCGTATCCCTCGCCTTCCACAATTTCAGCCTGCCGCACATGGCGCTCATGGCCGCCCTCAAAACAATCTTCCCCCCGGCCAAGGCCTACAATCTGACCTATCTCCTGCTTGCCTTCCTGAACGCCGCCGCCGGCTACCTCTACCTCAACTACCTCTTTCGCGATAAATGGATCGCGCTGTTTGGAACAGTCGTATTCGGCGCGGGCGCTTTTATCATATTCCGCCCGGCCCATACCAATATCGCCTTCATCGCGACCATCCCGCTGGGCCTCTATTTCTTGCATCGCGGTTTGCTTGAAAGCCGCCTGCGGCTCATGCTCATCGCCGGCGCGGTCTTCGGCGCTACTGCTTTCATCGGCATGTACACCCTTGTCTGCCTCTTAATCATGCTTGGCTTTTATCTTCTGTACTTCACGCTGAAAAACTGGAAAGACCGCCGCTTCTGGCTGAACCTGGGCTTGTTCCTGGTTGTTCTCGCCGGCTTCCTCTTCCTGCGCTTCACCCCCATGCTGACCGATCCGCAAGCGCTTTCCGGCGCTCTCGCCAAGAACGAGGGCAAAGAAGTCGGCGATGACTTGGTCTTTAACTTCGTCAACTTCCACCATCCCGTCACCTACCCAATTCTGGCTGAACTGTTCCCGCAACTCATGACAAACGACAGTTGGGAGAATGTCGTCTTCCTCGGCTACATCCCTTTGCTCCTGGTCGCCTTGGCAATTGCCAAAGGCAAAAGCCGCCGCCGCCTGCTTCCCTGGCTGATTCTGGCGCTCCTGTTTCTGACGCTTCGCCTCGGCTCATACCTGACGCTAAACGGCACGGAGCACAACAACATCATCTTGCCCAAGTATTACCTGACGGAAGCCCTGCCCTTTCTGTTCAAACCGTTTTGGGCTACTGACAATTTCCATGCCGGCGCGCTTTTCCCCTTCGCCGCCTTAAGCTGCTTCGGATTGCTGACCTTGGCGCAATGGATACCGGCTCGGCGCAGAGGACTGGTCATTCTGCTTCTGACCGGTCTGACGGCTTTCGAGTACTATCAGGAACAGCGCCCCTTCACGCTGCCTGAGGGCCGGCTGGACTTCATCGATTGGCTCCGGCAGGAAGAACAAGACGAGCCCGTTCGCTTGATAAACTTGCCCGCCGGCGCCACTCACTCCAAAGTCTACGCCTTTTACCAAACCTTCAACGGCTATCCCCATGCCGAAGGCCGCCCCACCCGCACGCCGGCGAGCGCCTTTGACTACATGGAGGCCAACCTGCTGCTGCGCGAGTGGCGCGCCGGCAAGGTACATAACTGCCTGCCCGGCAACATTGACGAATTCCGCGCCGCTCAAGAACAACTGCTGGACGATGGCTTCACGCACATCGTTTTGCATTACGACCGCCATCATATCGAGAGGGTCGCCCCCAACTTCGTCACCCTCCGCGCCGCCTACCGTGACGAGTTCGTCAGCATCTATCGCATCGAAGGCCTGGACGAAACCTGCAGCACGCCCGCGCTCCTGAATCAGGCTGGCATCCAACTGTTCCAGACCGTCGAAGAGAACGCCGTGCTTCCTCTACACGGGTTTTCCCTGCTCAGCATCTTTCCAGGCCCGTATTACGATAGCGATGTCTATTACCACGCCTTCATGTATAGCCTGCGCGACTCTATCCCAGTAAGTGAAGATGATATTTATGCGGAACCCTCGCCGACCGCCGCCGGCCAAAACTCGGATCCCCCGGCAGCCCTCACAAGCAATAGCGTCATACTCGCCGTCTCCAACCCAGGGGCGACCGATCAGTACGTGATCGATAATTACAGCGCCTGGCTCGCGCGTCACTTCAATTCCTGCGGCCGCCTCATCGACACAGCAACCGCCGTCATCGAATACTTCCTGCAACCCGGCTTCCCCTGCCAGCTCGCCCTAAGCGACGCGCCCTTCGCCGTCCACTACGACAACGGCATTCAACTCGGCAACCTGCTCGCTGCTGTGAACGAGGACAAACTCGATCTCCACCTCCTGTGGAAGCGGCTGCCGGCTGAGGCCCACGCCCTTTCAGTCCAACTCTTCGACGCCGCCGGCAACAAAGCGCATAACCAGGACTTCGTTTTCCACCGCGACCCGCTAGGAAAATACGAGATTGATCTCTCCGCTTTGGCGCCGGGGGCTTACAGCGCCAGGCTCATCGTCTACAACTACGACGCCGGCCTCAGCCAGCCCGGCATCCTGCTCTCATCACAAACCCGCTTCGACCGCGAGCTCGAATTCATGCAGTTTCGCATCGCCTCATAGACCCTAATCGTTCATCATTCTTTTTTGGGATCGGTAAATTTCAGGGACACGGGAAATTACACGCCAAGAGTTCTCGTAGGGGCGACCTATCAGGTCGCCCGAATCCTGCTCTTCGCGTCTTTCTGTCTTTGTGCTGCAATTATCCCTTTCCACAGCACGGTGTTAAAATGCGATTTTAGTAAAATTCGATCATTGTCGTCAGCAGAATGAATCAGCGCATGTACACTGTCCTCCCTCACATCCGCCGCCATCTTCACTTCCTCATCATCGTCCCCCTGCTCATCATCGCGACCACCTGGCCCTTCGCGCCGAATGTTCTTGGCTTGGGCGAGATCGACCGCCCTCCCGGCGACGCCGACGTGCTGATACAGTTCTGGCAGGCTTGGTACGGCAAATTCCTGCTGACCGGCAAAGCGGATTATTTTTACACCGACCTGTTGTTTCATCCTGACGGCCTGTCCCTCGCCTTCGCCAATTTCGGCATCCCTCAGATGCTCGTGTTTGCCAGCTTGCAGTCGTTTCTGCCGGCGGTGAACGCCTACCTGCTTACGTACATGATCACCGTTTTCCTTAATGCCCTGGCGTGCTATGTCTTGCTTTTGCGCTTCTTTGGGGACAAGTGGATTGCTTTGGCCGGCGCCGTTGTTTTCTGCTTCAACCCCTATTTCTTCCCCCATATCCGCCACCTCAATCTCATCACCGTCTATACGATTCCGCTGGCGATATACGCCTTTCATCGCGGCATTGCCGAAGGGCGCTGGCGATGGCTGATCGCCGCCGGCGCTTTCGCGGGGTTCACGGCTTTCATCGCCATGTATATCCTCGTCTGCCTGTTCATCACCATGGGCCTATACACGTTGTACCTGGCCTTGACGCGCTGGCGCAGCAAGCGCTTTTGGTCCCGGGTGGCGCTGGCGCTAATAGTCGCCGGCGCAATCGGCTTACTCCGCCTCTATCCCATGGTCGCGGACGCTAACCTGCTCAGCGAAGCCCTGCAAAAAGGCGGCGACAGACTCCGGACCACCGACCTGATGACATTTCTTGTCAACGCGCGGCACCCGCTCACGCCAACGATATTTCATTCCCTGCTGGATAGACCCCCGCCCGTCCTGCTGCCGAACGGCTACCTCGGGCTCGCTCCCCTTCTGCTGATTCTCCTGGGTTTCATCCGCCCTCCAAATCGGCGCATTATGGCGCCCTGGCTGCTCCTCGCCGCCATCTTCGCCTCCTTGCGTCTTGGCCACGTTCTCAGCATTGACGGCGTCATCTATCATGACATTCTATTGCCCAAATATTACCTGGATACTCTCGTCCCCTGGCTGACAAAAGCTTTTTGGGATACGTCATTCTTTCAAATCGGCATCATCCTGCCCCTGGCAATGCTCTCCTGCTATGCCCTGCAAACCGTTCTGGACCTGGTTCCTCGCCGCCTCCGCCCCGCCGCCATACTGACATTCATAGCCCTGGTCGCCTTCGAATATTACCAGCCTCCGATTTCGCTCTTCCCGCGTTACCAGGCGAGCTATCAGTGGATTGACTGGCTGGCCACTGAAGAAGACCAGGACGCCATTCACCTGATCAACCTGCCTATGGGGCGCAGCCGCTCCAAACGCTACCTCTACCATCAGACCTTGCACGGCTATCCCCAGGTCGAAGGCCTGGCTTCGCGCACGCCGGCAGCCGCCTACGATTATATTGAAGCCAACTTGCTGCTGCGTACCTGGCGCGCCGGTCACTCCATCAATTGCCTGCCGGGCGCAGCCGACGATTTCAGCGCCGCCCAGGCCCAACTGCTGGCGGACGGCTTCACGCATATCGTCATGCACCGCAGCTCATCCATCGACGCCCGCTTGGCCGACAGCTTTGTCGACATCCCGGCCGCCTACGCCGACGGACACGTCCAAATCTACCGGCTGAAAGATCTGCGCCATACCTGCGCCGCCACCGCCTCTTTGAGCGAGACCCTCGCGCATCATAGAGAACTTATCGAGCGCTCCAACTCCATCCTGCCGGATGGCGTCGCCGGCATGCTCGCCCTCTACCCCCTTGACGCGCCGGCTTCCGGGACAAACGAAGATCATATCGCCGTCCTGGATTCTGACGCTGGCCTCCTTCGGCTCAACCTCGAAACGTTAATCGAAGCATCGAATTCAGACTATGACCTACGCCTCCATCATGGCTACGCGCATCTGACATCTAACGAGGCCCTTCTGCTTGCCTACGAGCCCCGCGCCGCGGACACTGTCGATCCCTACCGCGCCTGGCTGTCCCGCCGCTTCAATGCCTGCGGTCGCCTCGCAGATTCAGAAACCGCCGTCATCGAATACTTCTTGCGTTCCGGTTACCCCTGCCAACTCGCATTGGACGACGCGTCGCTCGCCATCCACTACGACAACGGCATTCAACTCGGCAACCTGCTCGCTGCTGTGAACGAGGACAAGCTCGATCTCCACCTTATATGGCAAGGCCTGCCAACTTCCGCCCACGCCTTCTCGGTCCAATTCTTCGCCGACAACGGCAGCAGAGCGCATAACCAAGACTTCATCTTTCACCACGACGCTTTAGGCCGCTACGAGATTGACCTTTCCACGCTGAAACCGGGAAATTACAGCGCCAGGCTCATCGTCTACAACTACGGCACCGGCGTCAGCCTGCCCGGCCTCGCCCTGAACAGCCAAACTCACTTCGACCGCGAACTCGAATTCATGACCCTCACGCTCGAATAAGAGCGCTGAACTCCGCCGACTTGTCGATTTCACTTGAAAAAATCGTAGGGGCGACACTTGTGTCGCCCGAATGCAAAACGGCGATGTAACGGGCGAGCCAAGGGTAGCGTAGACACTAACCTTCGATCGCCCCTACAGATACCGAAATATCAGAATCATCGTCCTTTTTTGCATGACTTACATGCTACTACTTCTATGCCTCTGGGGTTAATCCCCTGTGACAAGCCCCATACGCGTCCGCCGCCGCTCCCCCGCCTGCGCCACCAGCGCGTCAAACAAGGCCTGCTGGCTGGCGTCTTCAGCCGCCGTCACTTCCGGATGCCACTGCACCGCCGCCAGCCAGGGATGCCCCGACATTTCCACCGCCTCAATAATGCCATCCGCCGCGGCCGCCACCACGCGCAACCCATCGCCCAAAGCCTTTATCGCCTGATGATGACCCGACGATGTGCGGAGCCGCGTCACGCCCATCACCTCGGCGATCAAGCTGCCGGCTTGAACCTGCACATCCTGCATCGCCCACAGACCCGCCTCGTCCCGATGAATGTCCTCATCGTGAATGTCCGGAATATGCTCGTGCAAGGTCCCGCCCGCAGCCACATTCAAGACCTGCAATCCGCGGCAGATGCACAGCAGCGGCCTCTCCCGCTCAGCGAGCAAATGCCGGACCAAACTCAATTCGCTCGCGTCCCGCTCGGCGTCAGCCGGCAAGATATGCCCGTTCTCCCGGTCGCCGCCATACTCCTCCGGATCAATATCCGTGCCGCCCGTCACCACCACGCCGTCCAGCAGCGGCAAAACATCCTCCCAGGCTTCCCCCGGCGGGATCAACAAAGCAACGCCGCCCGCCCGCCGCACCGCGTCCACATAAGGCGCCGGCGTGCTGTAAAACTCCCGGTAATGCCGCGACTGAATATATCCCTCGCTCCGCCCGCCGCTTGTGATGCCGATCACCGGTCTGCTCATCTCGCTGTCCTCGACTGTCCTGATCTCCAAAAGTGCTGTGAAATATAGTCTAGCAGCCAGCCCTATGCAATATGAACAGAGGCGCTAGACAGATTCAGTGTCCACCTAAACGGGTCAAGACCAGTGGCAAAAAATCTCTGTGCCCTCTGTGTTCTCTGTGGTTAAATACCCTTAGGAATCTACAGGACCGCCCCATGACCCACCGCCTTCGCTTTTACTTCATGTACGCCCTGCGCAACATCCGCCGCGGCGGCCGCTGGACGACCCTGGCCATCTTGTGCGTCGCGGCCGGCGTCGCCACCGTCGTCGCCCTGCGCTCCCTCGGCCTCGCCGTCGGCGATACCCTCACCGACAACGTCCGCATCGAGGTCAAGGGCGATCTGCTCATCCGCAACGACAGCATCTTCGGCGGCTTCGGCAGCAACGATCCCCGCGCCTTCAGCCCCGCGGAGCTCCAGGACCTGCTCGCCTGGGCGGAAGCGAAAGGCGCAAAGACCGCCGCCTTCATGAGCGGACGCAATATGCAACTCACCAAGACCGATGGCGGGCAGTTCGGCCGCCCCAGCTTCATCGGCAGCAATTTCATCGACCCGCGCACCTACCCGCCAACCCATGACATCCTCGCCCTCGATCCCCCCGGCGCGCCCCTCGCCGACTTGTTCACCGGCGGCAACGATGTCGTCATCAGCGATAACCTCGCCAGCCAAAACGACATCAGCATCGGCGATACCGTGCGCGTCAGCGGCGCCGAAGAAACCTTCACCGTCCGCGGCATCGTCTCGGTCGCCGAAGAAAGCAGCGTGACCAATTTCCTCAATGCCTTCTTCGGTTTCGCCTATTTCGATCTCGCCAATGCCCAGGCCGCCATCAATGAGGAATTCGCCCCCAACCGCATCGGACTCCTCTTCCCCGAGCCGCCGGACGAAGCAACGCTTGATGACCTCGCCGCCGAACTCGAGGCTCTCGCGCCCGCCGTCCGCTCCACCGATATCTACGACTTCCTCGCACGCTACGAAGTCATCTCGCAATACCTCGGCGACTTTGTCGTCGTGATGGGCCTCGGCGCCCTGCTTATCGGCGGCGTCGGCATCATGAACACCATGCTCGTCCTCGTCCGCCGCCGCACCAACGAGATCGCCGCCGTCAAAACCTTCGGCTTGCGCGGCCGCCAGGTCGCCGCGCTCTTCCTCGCCGAAGGCCTGATACTCGGCTTCATCGGCAGCCTCATCGGCCTCATCGTCGGCATCGGCCTCAGCCTCATCGTCAACGAATACGGCTCAGTCGCCCTCCGCCAGCCCCTCATCTGGAAAATCTACCCGGAAGCCCTCCTCTTCGGCTTTGCGCTCGGCCTGCTCGTCACCGCCATCTTCGGCGTCGCCCCCATTCTCACCGCCGTCAAAGTCCGCCCCAGCATCATCCTCCGCCCCAACGAAAATCATCTCGTCGCCCTCGGCCTGCTGCAATCCCTCCTGCTCCTCATCTTCGTCACCATCAGCCTGGGACTGATCGTCGGGCACATCGTCCGCCCATCCTTCGAGCTGACCGCCCGACGCCTTGCCGCCGTGTCCGAAGGCGATAATGACTTCGCGCTCACGGTTGACCGGGCCGATTCCCCTCGCCGAGGCCCCGTCAGCAATTCCGCAATTAACAGCGATTTTTCTCCGTCTCTGCCTTATCTGGCCGGTATCGCCGGCGTCGCCGCTACTTTCGCCATCTTCGCTGTCCTGATCGCCCTCCTCTGGCTCATCATCTTCCTCATCGGCAAGGTCCCCTCCCTGGGCCAGGTCACGCTCCGCCTCGCCCAACGCAATCTCTCGACCAATCGCCTGCGCACCGCCATCACCCTGCTCGCCCTCAGCGCCGGCATGTTCGCCCTCAGCAGCATCGCCTTCGTCGGCGAAGGCACGCGCGAGCTGCTCAACCTCCAGCTCAGCCGGACCTTCGGCGGCAACGTCCTCGTCTTTCCCTTTCCCGGCTTGCCCCAATCTCTCATCAAAAACGCCATCGACAATGCCCTCGATGATGTCGATATCACTTACCGCAGCACCATCGATACCTACGACGCCCAAGCCCTCAACCTAAACGGCGCGCCCCTGCCGGCGGATAGCCAATTGGAATTCGCCGTCTGGCAATCCGACAAACCCGATATCTACAGCGGCCAGCCCGCGCTCTACGCCGGCCGCATGTTGACCCTGGAAGACGCCGGCCAGCCTCTCATCGTCCTGCCTCTGGAATTTGCCGATCCCCTTGATATTGCCCTCGGCGACCGCCTCCGGCTTGATATCGCCCCCGATCTTGAACTGGAAGTCATCGGCATCATGGGCAATAGCGGCGGCGGGGTCTCATTCGGCGGTCCCGGCGGCATCATCCCGCCCGCTGTCCTGCCCGCCTCGCTCAATTCGGGCTTCACCCTCTACGCCTTCCAGGTGCCCGATGCCGAGCTTAACCGCGCCCTCGCCCAGCTATCCTCCGTCATCTTCGCCCTCGCCATTGACGTGCAATTCATCGACGGTCTCATCAGCCGCCTGATCGATCAGTTCGCCGCCATTCCCACCATCGTCGGCCTGCTCTCCCTCTTCGCCGCCGCCGTCATCATGGCCAACACCGTCGCCCTCGCCACCCTCGAACGCCGCCGTCAGATCGGCATCCTCAAAGCTATCGGCTTGACATCCCGCCGCGTCCTGCAAGTCATGTTCATCGAGTCCAGCTTGATCGGCCTGCTGAGCGCCCTCCTCGGCATCGGCGTCAGCGCCCTCTGCATCAGCCTGCTCTCCGCCGCCGGCGGCATCGCCATCCCCCTGCCCGCCGACGCCCGCCTCACCGCCCTCGCTCTCTTCATCGCCGCCCTCCTCATTGGCTGGGCCGCCACCTTCCTCAGCGCCCGCGTCGCCCTCAAAGAACGAGTCATGAACGTCCTCCGCTACGATTAACCCCCGCATCCCAATCCCTAGGCGCGGCATTGTGTCTTCGTGGCGAAACTATGCGCGACCCATAAAATCACCACTTTAGCTCTAAATTCGTTGGCGCGCCGAAACACCTTCTGATACATTGACAGCATATATGGCTAATAACATCCGCCACGCAATGCAACCGTGTCAAAGGAGCCGCAGCCCATGAAACTTCATCCTGGCGATGAGCCCGACCAAGATCTCGTCGAATACGCCCTCGCGCTTCTGCTGTTCGCCGTCATCCTTATCATCTCGCTTGTTTTGCTCGGCCCCTCGCTCGGGGGCTTGCTCGATCAGCTCATCAGCTACTTGTCCGGTTGAATTCCCCGCATCAGGCCCAAAGCCGCCAGCCAGCGCTGGAAGTGATGAAAATGCGTACACCGCCCCATTGCGACTTCGAAGCTTCATCTCGGAGGGGCGGCGGAATAGAGATTGTAGTGGTCCCAAAAAACTGGACACCTAGTGGAGAGAGTATACTAGTGTTTCAGCATGAGGGTAAACCACGATGGGAAAGGCGCGTAAGTTCAGTCCTGAGTTCAAAGCTCAGGTTGTGTTGGAGATGGTGTCAGGCAGGAAGAGTTTGGCACAGGCGAGTCGCGAATATCAGATCAAGGACACAGTATTGTCGCGTTGGAAGGCGCGCCTGGGATATTCGAGGCGGGACGTCCGGCTGAGGAGAAGCGGCTGCGTGGGCGTATCGCGGATTTGGAGCGATTGGCGGGTAAACAAGCTTTGCAACTGGAAATTGCAAAAAAAGCCAGTCGCTACTTGAAGTCTCTGCCGCCCGAAAGCGAGAGCTAGTGCAAGAGTTGAGCCAGGAGTATACGGTGACGGATTGTTGCGCAGTCCTGGATTTGGCTCGTAGCAGCTACTATCATCACGGCAGGCAGCAGGACAGCGCTGCGCTGCGGGATGCGATAATGGATATCGCCGGACGCCATCCTACCTACGGCAGCCGCCGGGTGAAGGCGCAACTGGAACGCGCGCCCTATCACATAGTCGTGGGCCGGCATCAGGTTCGGCGGCTGATGCGCGAGATGGATTTGCTCGTCAAGCGCAAGCATCGCCGTATCTCAACGACAGCTAGCCAACATGGTCTTCGCCGATTCCCCAATCTGGTGAAGGGCGTTAAAGCGCGCCGGCCGGATCAGATCTGGGTCGCCGACATCACTTATGTGCGCTTGCCTTCAGACGAAGTCTATCTCGCTATCCTCATGGACCAGTTCAGCCGGGCGATTCGTGGCTGGAACTTGAGCTGGTCATTGGGCCAGGAATTGGCGCTCATACCCTTGCGGCATGCCTTGCATCACTACCCGGCGCCGGAAATCCATCACTCCGACCAAGGCAGTCAATATGCCGCCAAAGCATACGTCAAGCTCCTGCGTGATGCCGGCACTCAGATCAGCATGGCCGCCATCGGCAAGCCGAGCGAAAACGGCTACGCAGAACGGGTGATTCGCACCATCAAGGAGGAGGAAGTGTACCTGAGCGACTACAACAACATGGCAGACGCTCGCCAGCAAATCGGACACTTCATCAACGTAGTCTATCAACACAAGCGCATTCACAGCGCCCTAGGCTACATAACACCGGCAGAATGTGAGGCGGAATGGAACCCATGTCCTCCCTAAGTTGCTGCATTTTCGTGTCCAATAAATCAGGACCACTACAGTCACCCCCTCTCGAAGCGCTGTGTCCGCAGCCCATGCGACCCGCCACGCGCAACGCTAGCTCCCCCTCTCCCCCTGTGGGCTGAGGACAGGACATGTTTGATTTGCTCGTATATGTGAGTGGCGGAACAGCAATCACAAGCATCATATTTGACGAAAGGTCTAAGGCTTGTCTGATACTGCAGTTCTCACGTAAAGCACACCTTAACGTCACTGAAGCTTAACTCATTCAAGGCAAGATCATTGCGATACTCAACGAAAAACTACAAATTCCGCTAAGTTTAGCTCCCCCTCTCCCCCTGTGGGCTGAACTTGCCCCGATTTTGTGGACAGCCAAGTTGTCCAATACAATCAGGTGAGAAAGGTAGGTTGGAGTCGATGATGAAGTATCCGGACGAATTGAAACGGGAGGCGCTCAATTTAGCGGCCAAGCCCGGCGTGAGTGTGG
>JAJEBE010000023.1 GCA_022822545.1 Anaerolineae bacterium | reverse complement strand
CAAGCAAACGATCTTTTACTACATCGAAGCTTGGTATAACCGCCGCAGACGACATTCGGCGTTAGGCTTTGACAGCCCCATGCAATATGAACAGGGGCACTAGACAGATTCAGTGTCCACCTAAACGGGTCAAGACCAGGGGGCCGGGGATGGGGGAAAAATGAAGAAGGAACGTGTTGTCATCATCGGCTCGGGACCGGCCGGCTTGACCGCCGCGCTCTACACCGCCCGCGCTCAGTTGGCGCCCGTCGTCATCGCCGGACCACAACTCGGCGGCCAAGTCGCTATCACACATGAGATCGAGAATTATCCCGGTTTCCCCGATGGCTTGACCGGTCCGGAATTGGTCGAGCGCATGAAAGAGCACTCGGAGAACTTCGGCGCCAAATACGAGTTCGATCTGGTGGAGAGCGTCGACTTCAGCAATGGCTCGCCCTTCCGCATCAAGACTTATGGCGAGGAATACCTGGCCGACGCCGTCATCGTCACCATCGGCGCGGATCCGCGCAAGCTGGGCGTGCCGGGCGAGGAAGAATATATCGGCGCCGGCGTCAGCTATTGCGGCACCTGCGATGGCTTCTTCTTCCGCGGCAAGGATATCGTCGTGGTCGGCGGCGGCGATTCGGCCCTGGAAGAAGGCATCTTCCTGACGCGCTTCGCCACCAGCGTAAATATCATCCACCGGCGCGATGAACTGCGCGCGGGGGTGCAATTGCAGCAGCGCGCCTTCAACAACGAGAAGATCAGCTTCACCTGGAATGCCGTGGTCGAAGAGATCATCGGCGGCGACGGCGGCGTTAATGCCGTCCGCCTCAAGGACACCGTCACCGGCGAAGAGACGATTCATCCGACCGAAGGCGTCTTTATCTTCATCGGGCACGACCCGAACAACGCCGTCTTCGGCGATCAGATCGCGCTCAACGAGAACGGCTACATCATCACCGATCAGCGCTACCGCACCAATGTCGATGGCGTCTTTGCCGCCGGCGAGATCCAAGACGAGATCTGGCGGCAAGTAGCGACTTCGGTCGGCCAGGGGACATCGGCGGCGATGGCGGCCATCCAATGGCTCGAGGCGCACGAGGAAACGCTGCAAGAACTGGAAGCAGCGCCGGTCTAACCACCGAGCTACCAGGGCCAGATTTTGTCCCAGGCTTCCACCCAGGTCTCCGCCCGGCTATACATCTTTTGCGCCGGCTGGTCCAGTTCGACATCCGCGCGCGGGACGTAATTCATCATCGTGTCATAGTGGCCGAACTCCACCGTGATCGTCACCGGCGCCGCTGGCGCATAAGGCGCGACCGCGCTCAAGTTTTGCAGCGCTTGATAGGCGCCTGCTTCGATCATTTCCCGGGCCCGCTGGGGCGCGATCTGATGGGCTGAGTATTTGGATAGCCCGCGCTTGACCGCCACCGTCGTCAGTCCGTCTCCCAACAGTTCGGTCGCTTCCCGGCAGGCGGCCACATCGCCGGTCATCAGCAGCACCGGGCAGCCGTAATGCCCGCATAGCGCGGCGTTAACCCCGATCTCGCCGACCAGTACATCGTTGAACCAGAGGTTGCGGCATTGCGCCGATGAAATGGTGTGATTCAAAACGCCATCGGGCGTGTTGTTGCGTGCGTGGTAGCCGACCATCAAACAAGCATCGACGCCCTGCTCCAGCGGCGCCCGGTAGTCCGTCCAGGTATGGTGCGCCACGTATTCGCAAACCGGGTCAAGCATGTCCTTGAGCAGGGAGTTATAGCGCCAATCGCCGCCGGCGTTATGGCCGTCGATGACGATGATTTGGCTTGCGCCGGCCCGGGCCGCGCCGCGCGCCGCCGCATTGACCTCAGCCGTGTAGAGTACCCGCCCTTCCGGATAGCCCGCCTTGCCGCCCCCCACCTGATCCCAGTTCACGATGCCGCTGACGCCTTCCATATCGCACATGATAAGGATTCTCATTGCTCTGCCTTCCATAAGCTCTATAAGAAACAGTGCAGGACGCGGCCCGGATCAAGAGTCATGCTCCCTTACAACCGCTTCAAGGGTGCGACGGATATCGACGGACGGAATGTTGTCGATTTCACTCTTGGAATAGATGAGCAAGAGGAAGACCTGGTCAGAGACTTGTTCGTAGTAGACGACACGAAAACCACCACGTTTACCACGTCTGGCTGAGCGGTTGCGTAGCCGGACTTTGAAAACCCTGTCATACCCGACATTTGGCATCAATTCGCCGGGGCGCTGGTCCGTCTCTAATACTAAAACCAAGTCTCGCACCTCGGCCGTTACCGACGGGTATTTCCGCTGAAGCTGCCTGGTCTGTCGCCGAAAATTCGGCGGGATGTTAACGAGTGTCGGCATCGTCCATGGCTTCGTGGTCAAGCTCGTCCAGCACTTCCAATGCGGGACGGAACTCGCCAGCCAAGACTTGTTCCATGCTAGTTTTTAAGTCATCGAGCAATTCGGCTTTGGTACGCTCGCGAACGAGATCTGCTGTCTCTTGTTCAACGTTCCCAGCTACGGTTCGGGACCTCGGCCCAACTTCACTTGAAGTCGCCACGATGTATTCTCCCGCCAATTAACCTTACTGCCGAAGTGCTCGCCTCGCATTCACTTTAACAACTTCGGTTACAGTTGTCAAAGCACGGTCTATCGCGGTTAGTAATCGAGTAGGCGCATCTCGGGCCCGGCTTCAGGCGCATTAGTTGACGCTTCGATTGCTGAAAGCTGCGCTGGCCAAGCCGTCCCGCTACCAAGGCCAGATCTGATCCCAAGCCGTCAGCCAATCCTCCGCGCGGCTGTACATCTTTCCCGCCGGCTTGTCCAACTCGACATTCTCGCCCGGCGCGTAGCGCATCGCGGCATCGCGGTTGCCGAATTCAACGGTGATCGTGACCGGCGCCGCCGGCGCGTAGGGCGCGACCGCGCTCAAATCGCCCAGCGTTTGATAAGCGGCTTCTTCGATCATTTCCCGGGCCCGCTTCGGCGCGATCTGACGCGCTGAAAACTTCGATAACCCGCGCTTGACCGCCACCGTTGTCAACCCGTCGCCGAGCAGCTCCGTCGCTTCCCGGCAAGCCGCGACATCGCCCGTCATCAGCAACACCGGGCAGCCATAATGCCCGCACAAGGCGGCGTTCACGCCGATCTCGCCGACCAGTTCCTCATTGAACCAGAGGTTGCTGCACTGATAAGGCGCGATGGTGTGATTCAAAACGCCATCGGGCGTATGGTTGCGCGCATGATAGCCGACCAACAGGCAGGCGTCGGCGCCCTGCTCCAGCGGCTCTCGGTAGTGCGTCCAGCTATGGTGCGCCACATATTCGCAAGCCGGGTCGAGCATATCCTTGAGCAGGGAGTTATAGCGCCAGTCGCCGCCGGCGTTATGGCCGTCGATGACGATGATCTCGCTGGCGCCCGCCCGCGCCGCGCCCCGCACCGCCGCGTTGACCTCGGCCGTGTAGAGCAACCGCCCTTCCGCGTAGCCCGCTTTGCCGCCCCCGACCTGGTCCCAGGTCACGATGCCGCTGACGCCTTCCATATCGCACATGATCAAGATGCGCATACACTGGTCTCCTCAGAAACTTTGAAACATCGGAAACCGAGATTATAGCGCCCAGCCCACGGCGGCGCGAAGAAGCCACAACGCCGAGGCAAGCAAATGCAGCGCTGATGCGGCGACATCAATCTGAAGCTCAACTAGCCCTTCAGCGAGCCCAGCGTCAAGCCCTTGACGATGTACTTCTGCGCGAATATCGCAAACGCCAGCATCGGCGCGATGGCGACGATCGACGCCGCTGCCATCGCGCCCCAGTTGATCGACGTATAACCGCGGAAAGACGCAACCGCGACCGTGATCGTCTGCGCCTCGCCGAACGTCAGCGACAGCGCGATGGTCAGTTCATTCCAAATCCAGATAGCGCTGAGGATCGCGGTGGCCGCGATGCCCGGCGCCGCCATCGGGATGTAGACATGACGCAGACTGCCGAAATGATTGCAGCCATCAATGCGCGAAGCGTCGTCCAGCTCGCCCGGCACTTCGCGGAAGAAGCTGCGGATCAGCCAGACGGCGAAGGGCAGCGAATGCACCTGATAGACAAACGCCAAGCCGATCTGCGTATCGTAAAGTCCGATGCGCTGGTAGAGCGCGTACATGGGAATGATGTAGAGAAATTCCGGCAGCATATACGCCAGCAGCAGCCAGACGCCGAAAAGCTTCTTGCCGCGGAACTTGAAGCGGTGAATGCCGTAAGCGGCGAAGATCGCGATAACGATCGCGATAGCGACCCCCAGCGCGGTGACGTAGACGGAATTCTGGAAAGCTTCGACGAAGCCGGGTTTGTCCAGCAGAAAGAGGAAATGATCGGCAATCGGCTCGAAGACGAGCTTCGGCGGCATCGCGAAGGCGTCCCGCTGCGACTTCAGGGCGATGCTCAGCAGCCAGACGATAGGAAATAGCGTGATCAAAATCGCCGCCAGCGAGATGAGGTAAGCCAGCAGCCGTTCGTTTTGATCGCGCCGCGTGATGACCATTGCTAGTCCTCCGCCAATCGCTCATCAAGGCGCATATAAATGAGGCTGATCGCCAGTACGATGACGGAAAAAATCACCATGACGGTCATGGCTTCGCTCATCTGCAGGAAGCTGAAAGCTTTGCGATAAGCCATCGTCTGCATGACCTCGGTCGCAATTTGCGGCCCCCCGCCCGTCGTGCCGAAGATGATGTCAAACACCTTGAGCGTATCGATCGTGCGGAAGATGAGGATGGTATAAAGTACCGGACGCAGCATCGGCAGCTTGACGCGGAAAAAGGTCTGTGTCGCGCTCGCGCCGTCCACGCGCGCCGCTTCGATTGGCTCTTGCGGCAGGCTCTGCAAACCCGCCAGCACGATGATAAAAACAAATGCCGTCTGCCACCAGGCGTCCACCATGATCACGGTCGCCATCGCCGTGCCAGTCGTGCCGAAGAAGGGCGACGGCGGCAAACCAACGAGGCCCAGCAGATAGTTCACGATGCCGAGCATGGGATCGAGCAAGACCTTGGACATCAGCGCCACGATAATGCCCGAGATCATCAAGGGCGTCAGCAGCAAGGTGCGGATAACACTCGCCCCGAAATCGAGGCGGTCAACCACCACTGCCAAGCCCAATCCCAGCGCCAACTCCAGCGCGGTCGCTATGATCGCGAAGAGAAAGGTCTGGTAGAGCACCTGCCAGAACTCGGCGCTGATGAAAAGCTCAATGTAGTTGCCCAAACCGACGAAATCGAAGCGGACGCCCCAATTCCAGTTGTAGAGGCTGAGTACAACGGAGTATATGGCTGGATACAACGAAGTGACGGCGAGCACGACAACCGCCGGCGCGATCAAGTAGTAGGCGACGCGGTTGCGAGGAGCTGAGGGCATCTTAGATCCAATGACTGATGCAAGTGGGTCAGCCAATGGCTGCCCCCTACATACCTGCCGCGAGTTGTAAGGGCGACCCATTGGGCCGCCCGCAAAGCGCGTAACGGAAAACCGACTTCCTTACCCGTCCATATCCAGGAGGCGTTGCTGCGCTTTGGCAGTGGCGTCGGCCGGCGCCATGCCGCCGTACATATCCTGGATCGCGTCGACGATGACCAGTGCGTATTCGCTCCAGCCTTCGCGGAAGACGACCGTCGTGCGCGAGGTCTGCATCGCCTCCAGCACAGTCTCGACATAGAGCGGATTCAGCGCGTCGACGTATTCGGCTTTGTCCCAGGTCGAGACGCGGGCCGCGCCGCCATGATAAGCGCCGATGACTGGCTCAATGTCCGCGCTGGTCATCCATTGGATGAAATACCAAGCCGCTTCCGGATTCTGAGAGTTGGCGGGGATGCCGATGCCCCACATCCAGTGGCCCGTCCAGGAAGCGCCGCCCCCTTCGACTGGCGGCATGACGGCGTAACCGGTCTTGCCCGCAACCGCGGATGCATCAGGATCTTCAAAACCAGGACCGAAGAGGCTGGCGTCAATGAAGAAACCGGCGCGCCCCTGCTGGAAAAGCAGACTGGCATCGGGCCAATCGAGCGACTGCACGTTTATGGGACCGGCGGACATCATGCCGGCGTAGTGCGACAGACCGGCGGTGACGCGCTCATCGGTGAGGATGGGATTGGACCAGTCGCCATCGAACCAGACATTGTAGGGCAGGGACATTTCTGCTTCGCCCCAATTGTTTAAGACCATGCCGGTGACGGTGTCCATGATGGTGTGGGAGCGGATGCCGCGCATGACCGCCCCGGCAACTGTGCCGCCGCTCGCCTCGGTGATGCCCTGCGCCGCTTCGATCAAGCCGCCCATGGTGCCCGGGATTTCACCGTCCAGGTATTCATCGACGATGTCCTGATTCCAAAAGAGGGTATAAGCCTCGAAGGATACCGGTATCGCATAATCCTGCGCGTCCATATCGCCGGGCGGGTATTGCGTCGCCTGGGTGAAGCCGGCCGGGAAGTCGGCGAAGTTGTAATCGGCAGCGGTCATGTGATCATCATTGATGAAGGGGCTTAGCGGATGGATCAAGCCGTTGGACCATTGGGTGAAGGCGGTGGAATCCATCGGCACCATGTAGACATCCATGACGCCTTCATCAGCGCGCAAGGCGACTTCCATGCGGTCGAAGTAGAGATTTTCGGCCAGCGCCTCGACGTTGACGGTGATGCCGGTGGCGGCCTCAAAGTCGTCCATGACGCTGCGCATGCCATCCAGCACCGGATGCTCGGGCATCAGAATCGTGATTTCGCTGCCGGCGAATTGCATCCAGTCGAGGTCGCCGTTGGCTTGTACGACAGGCGCGAGACAGACCAACAGCAAAAGAAGCAATACAAGTGTTTTCCTAAACATCGTGAAACTCCTGACTGTAGATTGACAAAAAATCACTGACCCTCGTCAGAGTGATTCCGGTAATGCGACTCAAAGCGCTACGCCCTGGTATGCCGCTTCCACATTGACGCGGACGGTATCCACAAAAGCTTGGTCAATCTCGGCATCGTGGTAGATACCGTACCACAAACCAGCTTGCCGCACGAACTCCCGCATATTCAGCAGCGCATGGCTAACATCACCCCAGCTGATGCCCATCGCCTCTGGGCGAATATCGACGCCGGCGCGCACGATGGCCTCCAGCATCTCTTGCGCCCGGTCATCATGCAGCAGCGAGCCGACGTAAATGCCCAGGCAAACCGGCTGCCCATGAATGAACTTCACCCCCGTATGGTATTCAAGCGCGTAGAAGAGAAAGTGATCGGCGCCTTCGATCGGGCGCGGGTTCCAGCCCAGGTTGTGGAAAGCCGCCCCACCCCAGCGATTCGCCAGCATCAACGCGCGAATGCCCTTTTCGTTGACCTCGCGGATGTCATCGAGCGCATCCATCACCGTCGCCATCACCGCCTGCGCTTCGTCGACCATCGCTTGGTCGTAGGGCCATTTTCCCTCGAGCTTGCCGCGTTCCTCCGCATAACGCCAATCGGCATGGGCGGTGTGGTAACAGAGGATCTCGCAGATGCCGCTGCGATTGACTAACGGCGGCGCATTCTGGATGACATCGTAGTCCACGTAGACCGCCTCGGGCACGGCCCAGCAGACGTAACGCACATTGCCTTTGAAGCGCAGTCCGGTGCGATGCCCAAAAGCGGCGTTGACCGACATCGACGTCGGCGCCTGGAAAAGCGGCAATTGCAGCTTCCAGGCGAAGAATTTGGCGACATCCAATGCCTGGCCGCCGCCAAGCCCGATGATGCTGCGGCAGTGCGGCAGCCTGGCAACTTCGTCCTCCAGCTCGTCGCCGTCGATGGTATTGACCAGGTAAGGACCAGCGAGGTGGTCATCAAAATGATGTTCAAAGAGCGGCCAGAGGTCGTCCATGGTGACGACGAGGTAGGGACGGTGGGCGATATTGGGCAGTTCGCCGATGAGATTGCGGCCGAAGATTGTGGTGAAGCCGGGGCGATCGAACATCTGTGATTCCTCGAATTGCTGTTAGACTGCAAGAAAGATACCAATAGTCCCAAGCATTTGTCAAAATATCTCAAGTGGTGAATTCTGTGGCTCTAGCAACAAATAATCCTGACTCAGCAAAAAAAATGTAGGGGCGATCCTTGGGTCGCCCGCATCAGATTCTCCGGACAAGCTGGATCATGCCCTCGTTATTCACCACTCCCAAATATATCAAGTGGCCATTGGCAGCGTTTAGATCTGCAAAGGCTCAAACCACGACAGCTTGAGGAGGAATAACCGCATGACGCTGAAAATCGCCTTCACCGGCGCCGGTCACATATCGCGAGTCCATGCGCGAGCGGCGCAGGCGATGACAAACTTGGATCTCATCGCCATCGTCAATCATCGATCAGAATCAATGGCGGAATACGCCGCGCAATTCGGCATCACGCGGCAGTACACCGCTGTCGAAGACCTGCTGGCCGCCGGCGATGTGGACATCCTGGTCGTCAGTACACCCAACTATTTGCACGCGCCACAAACGATCGCCGCATTGGAAGCCGGCCTGCATGTGCTGGTCGAGAAGCCAATGGCGCTGGACGCGGCCGAGGCGGAGGCGATGCAGCGGGCGGCCGAGAGGAGCGGCGCCAAGCTGATGGTGGCGCATTGCTGGCGCTTTGATGAAGAGGTCAACTGGCTCAAGCGGCAAATTGACGCGGGCAAGCTGGGCAAAATCTTGCGTACCCGCGGCTACGGCGTGCATGTGAACTGGGGACCAGGCGGCTGGTTTGTCGACAAGCGCTATGCTGGCGGCGGCGCGCTGGCCGATATGGGCATCCACGCCATCGACGCCGCGCGTTACCTGCTGGGCGATCCGCAGCCGGCCAGCGTCTACGCCAAGATCGGGACCGACTACACCAATTACGATGTTGATGACAGCGGCACGATCTGGATCAACTGGGACAACGGCGCGATATCGATCGTCGAATCGGGCTGGTGGTGGCCCCATGCCGATGGGCCGGAAGCGAGCACACAGCTCTATGGAACCCGGGCTTTTGGACAGCTGTTTCCCACAGGGCTGGAAATCCCCAATCGTGAAGCGGAAACGGTTGCGACGGTCGACCCCGGCTATCCACCGGCGCGCGAGGAGCACTGCCCGCAAGCGATGTACGATCGGCAACTGGCGCACTTCATCGAGTGTATCCGTGAAGATCGGGCGCCTAACCCCGGCGCGGCGGAAGGTCTGGTCAATATGCGGATCGTTGACGCCGCGCTCGAGAGCAGCCGCAGCGCGGAGGTCGTCCGCCTATAAGTGGAAACAGGTCAGGTTTGCTCTGAGAAATCCATCGCCTTAGACGCGTGACTGCCCTTGGTGAAGACCTTAGCGAAGTGAATGTGCCGTCAGTTTGCTTTACCCTTTGCCACAGCCCGGCAAGGTTGACTACAAACCGAAATAAAGTATAGACTGAAATTTAGATGCAAGTCTTCACATGAGCATGACTGAGCATCGCAGGCTACACTGTTGACCCATTCAAATTGGAGGATATCGTGCGGAATCACACATTTGCCTGGAGCAGAGATTTGAGAGTTTTGCTGGCTTTATCCCTGCTCTTGCTATCGGCTTTGCCTTTCACAGTTGCGGCGCAAGACATGATGGAGGGCGAGGTATTCGCCAGTGTCCGCGTCTACGACGGAATTGACCCGGCAGACTTGGCAGAACTTGAACGCGTCACAATCGAAGGCTTCGTGCCAATCATTAGCGGTAGCGAAGGCTTCATCGCCTATTATGTCGTTCACCCTGTTGATGGCACGCTGGCGGCGATCAACGTTTTCGAGACACGTGAGCAAGCCTTGGCATCGAATGCCTTAGCGCGTGACTTCGTCGTAGAGTATCTGGCGCCGCTGCTGCCGAATCCGCCGCGGATCGTCGAGGGCTTGGTCGATATCGGCTTTGTTGAGATGCTGGATGGCATGGCTGATGGCGATGTAAGCAGCCTGCATGCGAGCGTTCGCATCTATGATGGGTTTGAAGCGGACGACCTCAATGAGTTTGTTAACATCGTCGAGGATGGTTTCTTGCCGATCATGCGCGAGACTGACGGCTTCTTTGGCTACTATCTAATGCACGATGGCGCCGATCAGTTAGCCGCCATCAGTATCTTTGACAGCGAAACATCGGCAATGGCCTCAAACAGCGCCGCGGCCGACTTTGTCGCCGAGAACTTGACGCAGTATCTGCCGACCGCCCCATCCATCACCGCCGGTCGTGTGGCAATCGCCTTATTGGCCGATGTGAACAATAGCGCAAACCTGATTGACCAAAGCGTCTTCGCCAGCGTCCGCGTCTACGATGGCGTCAATCCGGCCGACCAAGATGATATCGTGCGCCTGACATCTGAAGGCTTCCTGCCGATCATGCGCGGGAGCGATGGCTTCGTCGGCTACTACCTGCTACCGGCCGGTGACACGCTGGCCGCCGTCAGCCTGTTCGATTCGCCTGAGCAAGCCTCGGCATCCAACGAGAAAGCCCGCGATTTCGTCGCCGAAAACCTGGCGCCGCTCCTGCCCAATCCGCCGTTGATCGTGGCCGGGGAATTGGACGTCTGGCACCTGGCTTCGCTCGAAGACATGATGATGGGCGCTAGCCCAAGCTCGCTCTATGCCGCCCTTCGCGTCTACGACAATTACGACCTGACAAATCGCGAAGAAGCCGTCGAGTTGGTGGACACCATCTTCCTGCCACAGCAGCAAGAAGCCGACGGTCTGTTCAGTTACTTCACGATGGACGACGGCGTGGATCGGGTGGCGGCGCTTAGCGTCTATGATTCCGAGGCTAATGCGCTGGCCGCAAATGATCTGGCTGCGGAATTTACGGCGGAATACATGACGGATTGGATCAGTGAAGAGCCAACCCGCATCAATGGAAGCCTGGGCCTGGCCGCATTTGCCGAATTAAACGCGGGCGCCAATCTGATCGATAGCAAACAGATGGAAGACAAAGTCTTCGCCAGCGTCCGCGTCTACGATGACATCAATCCGGCCGACCAAGATGATATCGTGCGCCTGACGTCTGAAGGCTTCCTGCCCATCATGCGCGAGAGCGACGGCTTCGTCGGCTACTATCTGCTGCCGGCGGGAGATAGGTTGGCGGCGGTCAGCTTGTTCGACTCGGCCGGGCAGGCCTCGGCATCGAATGCGAAGGCGCGCGACTTTGTCGTCGAGAACCTGGCGCCGCTGCTGCCCAACCCGCCAACCATCGTCGAAGGCGAAATTGATATAAGCACGCAAATGATGGTCGATTTCTTCGACGAATCAATGGCGCCGGAAGACATGGCGCTGCCGCTGTACGCCGCGCTGCGCATCTACAGCAACTACGATATGACATTTCTCGACGAGGCCAATCACTTGGTGGAGACCATCTTGCTGCCGGCGCAAATGGAGACTGGCGGGTTATTTGCCTACTTCTCGATGAACGACGGTGTGGACATGGTCGTCGGGTTCAGCGTCTTCGCTACCGAAGAAGGCGCGCAGACCGCCAACGAGATCGCGGCGAGCTTCGTGGCCGAGCACCTGGCGGACGTACTGCCCGATGATCCGGTTCGTATCAATGGCCGCCTGGGCATCGCCGTACGCGAAGGAGTGCTGGCAGGCGTGAATGCCGCCGAAAAGGAGATGCCGATGAAGCGCGTCTTCGCCAGCGTCCGCGTCTACGATGGCATCGATCCCGCCGACCAAGATAATATCGTGCGCCTGACGTCTGAAGGCTTCCTGCCCATCATGCGCGGGAGCGATGGTTTCGTCGGCTACTACCTGCTGCCGGCCGGGGACACGCTGGCGGCGATCAGCTTGTTCGATTCGGCCGAGCAGGCCTCGGCATCCACCGAAAAGGCGCGGGAATTCGTCGCCGAGAACCTGGCGCCGCTGCTGCCCAACCCGCCAACCATCGTCGAAGGCACGGTTGAGGTGACTTATCTGACGGATACTCAAGGGGTGATGATGGATGCGGGCATGACCTCGCTCCACGCCCTCTTGGCGATCTACGACGGTTTCGATATAGCGCATCTGGATGAGACGGTTGCATTGGTCCAGTCCGTCTTTTTGCCGGACTTGCGCGAAAACGGCGGTCTCTTCAGTTATTACGGGATCAGCGATGGCGTCGACAAGGCCGTCGCGCTGCGGATCATGGATTCCGAGGAGAGTTTGCAGGGTGGCTCAGACATCGCGGCTGATTTCGTGGCGGAGCACCTCGCGGATTGGCTGCCGGATGATCCCCTGCAGGTCAGTGGATCTCTCGGTGTGGCGGCGCTGGCGGATGTTCACATGGGCGCCAACCTGGTCGGCGCGATGATGGACGACAGCGTCTTCGCCAGCGTCCGCGTTTATAATGGCATCGATCCCGCCGATCAAGATGATATCGCGCGCCTGACCGCTGAAGGCTTCTTGCCCATCATGCGCGGGAGCGATGGCTTCGTCGGCTACTACCTATTGCCGGCCGGGGATATGCTAACGGCGGTCAGCTTGTTCGATTCGGCCGAGCAAGCCTCGGCATCCACCGAAAAAGCGCGGGAATTTGTGGCGGAGAACCTGGCGCCGCTGCTGCCCAACCCGCCGACGGTCGTCGAAAGTCCCTTGTCGATCAACCATGTCGCCGCGCTGCGCCGTTCGGATGATCTCGGTGCAGTTGGCGAACTATATGCCAGCATACGCTTCTATGAAGGCTTCGACCTGACGCATTTTGCCGAAGCAAACGACTTGGCCATATCGCAGCTCCTGCCGGCGCTGAAGGAATTGGGCGGTTTATTCGCGCAATTCGCCTTGAATGACGGCGAAGACACGGTTGTAGGCATCAGCATTTTCAGCAGCGAAGAAGCATCATTGGCGGCAAACGATGCCGGCAAAGCTTTCACCATGGAATATCTGGCGGATTGGGCGCCCAACCCGCCGACCGGGGTCGCCGGCAAGCTCGCGATAGCGGCCCAAGCGGAGATCAACATGGGCGAGAATCTGGTCCGCGCGATGATGGAGGGCTAGTTGCGCAGCGGGTGAGTAAGTCACAAGGGAGAGCGTGCCCGGTGGCGCGCTCTTTTTTTGGCGACGTCTAGTTCTCTTCTGCCCTCACATTGGCGAAAAATCCTATCAAGATATTAGTGTTTGGCTTGTAGCCTGTTCCATCGTGAATCAATAACTCCATATCGACTAAGGCATTAAGGTCTCTCTGAATCATGCGCTTGTTCCTTTCGGCATAAGCCAGGTAGAGCGCCGGCGTGACGTCTCGAATCTGGTCTTTTGTAACTGCTTCGTCAAATCTATGAATTGTCAAATCCAGAATCAACCGTTTCTGCCGCTGACGAGACGGTGATAAGTTTTCCGAAAACCTCTTACGAAACTCAGCATGAATGTAATCGTGCCAAATGATACGTACTTGCATGGCATGGATAATAGAAAACTGTTCATCCAATTCATCCTTGAATCCTTGTAGCGCATACCCAATGAAACCAAGAAGGTTGCTTTTCTCCGTGTACGAACCATCACGATATTCGCCATGCGAATCCTGCAGGTGTGAATAGTACTGATCACGGGTCTTGTTGTAGAAATTGCTCAGCAAATGAGCCGCAACATCTGGAACGCCTGCCCGTAACAAAATCACGAATTCTATGAGTCTGGTCATCCGTCCATTGCCGTCACCATACGGATGAATCCAGGCGAAGTAGACGTGCGCCACCAATGCCTTTACGATTTGCCCAGCGATTTCATATCCTTCTGGCGCCGGCATATCTTGATTGAGCCAGTCGCAATACTTGTTGACAAGCTGCGGGCAATCTTCGGGAGGCGCAGCGAGATAGCGCCCTACCATGACACGATGCTTACGTAGCGCGCCAATAACAACTTCATTTGCAAGGCTATCATCCAATTTGTTAAGTACGATCTTGTGGTAACTGTTGAGCAATTCCAGAGAAAACGGCGTGCTTGACCCGCCTAATTGTGTCTTACCGACAACGTCGAATGCTTCAACCATATTGTCGATCTGCTGCTGCTGATACTCGCGAGATGGCGGCGCTTGCAGTTTTCCTTCGATAATTCTTTCGACTTCTTCTTCGGAAAACGAATTACCCTCAATAGCCGTGGTACTGTGTACACCCTTCGTGAGATACATACGGCGCAATAGGTTGCTTTCATCGCGTGGTATAGGAAGTTTCTTAATATGGTCGATTCTGGCCTGAATTTCGCCCAATAGAAGCCAAACACGAGCAGGAAACTCACCAAAGTTTGGTGGGAACTTTATGAATGGATGGGTAGTCATTCTGGCAATATCCTAACTTCACTGTCCAAATATTTGTCATGATAGTTGTCCAACAGACATAGCAAATATACTAATGATACAAACCGCTTGTCAAGTCAATTGACAAGACATTTATTATCAAATGACATTGATCCATACAGAATAGCCAGATTTTATTGTCATGAATCCTGTCCCAGATTTTGTCACACAAACGCGTTCAACCCAGTCAACTCCCGCCCCACCAAGAGCAAGTTGACCTCGTTGGTGCCTTCATAGGTGTAGATGATCTCGGCGTCCAGCATCAAGCGGGCGATGTGGTTGTCGATGACGATGCCGTTGCCGCCCAGGCATTCCCGCGCCAATTGCGTCACATATCGCGCCTTGCGCGCGTTGTTGTACTTCGCCATCGACGCCGTGCCTTCGCTGAGCAAACCGCGACTGATGAGATGCGATAGCTGCAGGCAGAGCGTTTGCATCAGGGTGACTTCGGTCGCCATCTCGACGAGTTTGTGTTGAATCAACTGGAAGCCGGCGATTGGCTTGCCGAATTGCTCGCGCTCCTTGCTGTATTTCAGCGCCAACTCAAAAGCCCCGGCTGCCACGCCGGCCGCTTCCCAGGCGACGCCGTAACGTCCGGCGCCGAGCACGCGCGCCATATCACGAAAGCGGTTGACATAAGCCAGGCGATTCTCCGCGGGCACGTAGACCTCGTCCAGCGTGATATCGGCATTGAGCACGGCTCGCTTGCCCACCTTGCCCCAAATATCCTTGATGACGACGCCTTCGGTCTCTTGCGGATTCTCGATGACATAGCCGCCGAAGTCGCCGCTCGTTTCGTCCCGCGCCCAGATGATGAGCACATCGGCTATCGAAGCGTTGCCGATCCAGCGCTTGGCGCCGTTGAGGATGTAGCCGTCGCCGTCTTTGCGGGCGCGTGTCTTCACCTGCGCCGCATTCGAGCCGACATCGGGCTCGGTCAAAGCGAAGGCGCCGATCTTCTCCAGCTTGACCATGCCGGGCAGCCAGCGCGCTTTCTGCTCCTCATCGCCGAGCAGGCCGATCGAGCCCATCGCCAGGCCCGAATGCACGCCGTAAAAGGTGCTGACGCTGCCATCGCCCTTGCCCAGTTCGTACATGACCAGCCCCATCTCAACAAAGTCCAGGCCCGCCGCGCCATGCTCGAATAACATCCCGCCGATGATGGGCAGATCCGCCATTTTCCGCGCGATCTCCCAGGGGAATTCGGCGCGTTCCCAATAAGGATTGATCTTCGGCAGGACTTCAATATCGACAAATTCGCGCACTTCCTGCCGCAGCCCCTTCTGTTTGTCGCTGAAGTGCATATCGCAGTCGTAAAAGTCGAAGCCGGTGAAAAGCATGTCGCGTTGGTTTTCCATGGGGATTGACATCTCGCGCATATCGAATTGCATTGGCGTTGAGCATAGCATTGAAGCCTTGACGATTCAATTCAGGTTCAAGCCCTTGAGGTACGATTGTCGCATCACGATGCGTCTATACTAAATCGTCAAGCTGACTCATCCGCCCCGGCACGGGCAGGCGGAATTTTGTCGAGACTCCTCGCACTGCGCAACCATTTTGGTTCTCTCCGATTAATGGCGCTGCAATTCCTCAGCCTGGCCGGCATTGGCGTTGCTTGGCCCTACGTCAATGTCTATCTTACCGAGCTTGACTTCTCCGGCACGGCGATCGGCGCCCTAGGCAGCGCGGGCGCGATGCTGTCACTGGTCTTAACGCCGCTGCTCAATCAATTCGCCGACCGCCACATGCTGCATCGCCGCTTGCTCATGCTTTACTTTTGTGGCATCGCGCTGGCAAATGTCGTTTTCGCCGCCTCCCAACTGCACCTGCTGATCATCGCCGCCGTCGTGCTGTTTCGCGTGACGGTTAGCCCGAGCTTGACGCTGACCATGCAGTTGACGATGACACACTTGATACGCAGCGGGAAAGCGGTCCTGGGCCAGATTCGTTCATTCGCTTCGATGGGTTTTGGTATCGGCAGCCTGATCGCGGGTCAATTGTTCGGTATCGGCGGCTATGGCTTGCTGTTTTGGGTCGGGGCGGCTTTCGCCCTGCTCAGCATCCAGATGGCAACCGTCTTTCCACCCAAGCCGAAAGTGAAGCCCAAAACCGCCGACGAGCGCAAACAGCCGCGTAATCGCGGATTTTATGTGCTCGCCGCCAGTCAGTTTTTCATCTCAATGGGCACCTACAACGCCTATGCCTTTATCTTCATCTATTTCAATCAGGATCTGGGCATACCGTCAGCAGATATCGGAATATGGGCGGCGATCTTGGGCATCGTGGAGATTCCCTTCTTCTATCTAATGGACGCGATCTTGCCAAAAATGCGGATTCGAATCGCATACATTGTCAGCGTATTGGGCATCGCGCTATGGACGATCGCGCTGGGCGCTGTGGAGACCTTGCCGATTTTGGCGCTCCTGCTCGTCTTCCGGGGATTGGTATGGCCCGGCTTTCATCTGTCATCGTTCCAGTTGGTGAACGCCATCAGCCACCCCGGGAACGCCGCCACCAATCAAGCGCTGCTGCAGGTGACGATGCCCAGCATTTCGCTGCTGCTGACCGGATCGCTTTTCGGCTGGACTTTCGACAATCTGGGCCCCAACATCTTTTTTGTGTTCTGCGCGCTGGCCTGCGTGATCGGCGTCTGCATCGTGATCGCCGGCTATCGTCTTTTCGAAACCAGACCAACAGCCTCTGCCAACTGACGCGTATCGCGTTCCGAATTCGGGAGTGATGAATTGCGTAGAGTCTTCCCCCCATACTAAATCCCTCCCCGAAAGGGAGAGACCGCAAAACGATGAAACCTCCCCGTCCCTCATTTTGGGGATGCCCGCCATAGAAGCAAGCGCATGACTTACATGCTACTACTTCTGTGTCTCTGTGGCGAATACCCCGGCATGGAATTATGAATATGTCCCGTATCCTTGAAATTCACCACTCCCCCCGAATTCCGCATTATGGCTTATCGACAGCCCCTGTGCTATACTTTCGGACATTCCCCGCTCGGCATGAGGACCATTGTGTATGCTGGCACGGCATGGTATTGAGTCGCCCTTAGAGATAAAGACAGTCCATGTCCTGGCTTAAACGCAAGCGCGCTGCGGGTCCGAGCAAGCTCTGGCTGAGGATCCGCCGCAATTGGCAACTCTACGTGCTGCTAATCTTGCCGGTCGCCTGGCTGATCATTTTTCGCTACGCCCCGATGTATGGCGCCCAAATCGCCTTCCGACAGTATTCGCCGGTCTTCGGCATCGAAGGCAGCCCCTGGGTGGGCCTGGCGAATTTCGAGCGCTTCTTCAATTCGCCCAAGTTCGAACCGGTCATCGTCAATACCCTCGTGCTCAGCTTTTATTCCTTGATTGCCGGCTTCCCCATCCCCATCATCCTGGCGCTGAGCTTAAATCAAGTGAAGATGCGGCTGTTTCGCAGCAGCGTGCAAATGATCACCTACGCGCCCCACTTCATCTCGACGGTCGTGATTGTCGGCATGCTCTTTCAGTTTCTGCATCCGCGCGTCGGTTTCACCGCCGTTTTGGCCAATGCCCTTGGAATGAATGCCCCCAATTGGATGGGCGATCCTGGCGCCTTCCGCCATATATTTGTCTGGTCCGCGTCTGGCAGGAGATGGGCTTCGGCGCCATCATCTATCTCGCCGTGCTCTCCACCATCGACCCCGCCCTGCACGAAGCGGCGGTGGTAGACGGGGCCAGCCGCCTGCAGCGCATACGTTACATCGATATTCCCAGCCTCCTGCCAACCGCCATGGTGCTGCTCGTTTTGTCGACCGGGCGTGTGCTGGAAGTCGCCTTTGAGAAGGTATATTTGATGCAAAGCCCACTGAATCTCAGTGTAGCGGAGGTCATCAACACTTATGTCTATAAAGTTGGCTTGCTTTCGCCGATCCTTGATTTCTCCTACTCGACCGCGATCGGCCTGTTAAAAGGCATAGTGGGTTTGCTGCTATTAATCGCGGTCAATTACGCCGCGCGGCGCCTGACCGAAAACAGCGTCTGGTAAAGGATCCTTGGATGGCATCCCTGACGAGTTACGAAAGCAATATCAACAAAGTCAATGAATCAGCTGTCGACCGCGTTTTCATGATGGGAAACACGACATTTCTGCTGATTATCACTGTCATCGTTCTTCTGCCGTTGATATTTATTGTCGCCGCGTCTTTCAGTTCCGCCGAAGCGGTCATCGCCGGCCGGGTCACATTGTGGCCCGTCGATTTCAGCCTGCTCGGATATGAAACAATCTTTGAACACAAAAAGGTCTGGAACGGCTTCGCCAATTCGCTCTTCTATACCTTCTTTGGCACGATCTTCAACGTGGTCATGACCATCATCGCCGCTTACCCTCTCTCGCGGCAGGACTTGATCGGCCGGCGCGTTATCACCATCGCCTTCATCTTCACCATGCTCTTCAACGGCGGCTTGATTCCCACCTACATGGTCGTCCGCGATCTGGGCTTGCTCAACACGCGCTGGGCGATGATCCTGCCCACAGGCATCGGCCCCTTCAACCTCTTGATTACCATCACATTCTTCCGCACGACGATCCCGCCTGAGTTGATCGAGGCCGCGCGCATCGATGGCGCCAGCGACTTCCGCACCTTCCGCAGCATCATACTGCCGCTGGCGCGCCCGATTATCGCCGTGCTGGCGCTGTTTTATGCGGTCAATACCCACTGGAATCCGTATTTCCCCGCCTTGATTTACCTAAAAGACCAAGAACTGTTCCCGCTGCAGCTTGTCCTGCGCGAAATCTTGATTCAGAACTCCATAGACGCTTCAATGCTGATTGATATCGAAGACCTGGTTGCCCGCGAAGGTTTGCGTGAACTGCTGAAGTATTCGCTGATTGTCGTGGCAAGCATACCAGTCATGATCCTCTATCCCTTCGTGCAGCGGCATTTCGTCAAGGGCATGATGATCGGCTCAGTGAAGTAGGCAAGTTCCAAGACACCGAAAGGAGTCCGGCTATCGAGCGATTTCCTCCGCTATTTACGATTGATTACACAAGAAAGGAAATGACATGAGCAAGAGAATACTCGCCTTGGCGCTGATGGCGCTTATTTTGGCGCTGCCCTTGACAGCCTCGGCACAAGATATGGTATCGGGTCCAGGCGAATTCCCCATCGTCGAAGAACCGATCACCCTGAATATCTTGATGCTCGGCCACGCCATCGTCGAAGACTTCAACACCAATACCTTCACGAACTGGTACAGCGAGCGCACCGGCATCAACCTCAACTTCGATATCGCGCCGCCGAACGAATGGCAGGAAGTGCTCAACCTGACTATCGCCAGCGGCGACTTGCCGGACGTCATCGTCGGCTTTACGGTTGATCCGTCGACCCTGGCGCTCTTTGGCCCGCAGGGCCTCTTCCTGCCACTCAGCGGTCTCATTGAAGAGCACGGACACTTCATCCACGAAGTCTTCGCCGGCTCGCCGCAGGTGCGCCCGCTGATCACCTCGCCCGACGGCGAAATCTATGGCCTGCCGCAAGTGAACGAATGCTACCACTGCTTCTACTCGCAGCGCGCCTGGATCAACTCGGACTGGCTGGCAAACGTGGGCATGGACGTCCCGCAAACCACCGACGAGTTTGTTGATGTCCTGACCGCCTTCAAAGAGCAGGACGCCAACGGCAATGGCGACCCGAACGACGAGATTCCGCTCGCCGCCGCTATCACCGGCTGGAATCCAACTATCGATGGCTTCTTGATGAATCCCTTCGTCTTCAGCGAATTCACCGGGCAGAACCCCGGGCCAAACCGCTTCTTCGAGATGAATGATGGCGTGATCTCCCAAAACGTCACCAGTGAAGGCTACCGCGAGGGCTTGCGTTATCTGAATCAGCTTTTCTCAGCCGGGCTCTTCGGCGAGGAAAGCTTCACCCAGCCCATGGATCAGATCAAGCAACAGGTTGAAGGCGGCGATGCCCCAACCATCGGCGTCGTCATTTCCGGCGCTCATCCCAACTTCGCTAATATCGGCGGCGACCGCTGGAAGAAATATATCGCCGTTCCGTCGCTGGAAGGACCGACTGGTCTGCGCCAGGCGCCCTTCAACCCCTGGGGTGTCGGCTCCGGGCAGTGCACCATCAACAGCCAGACGGAACATCCGGTGGCGGCTTTCAAATGGTGCGACGGCTTGTACGACCGCGAGACGACCCTGCGCTCTGTCTTCGGCATCCCGCAATGGGAAGCGGCTGAAGGCGAAGAAGGGCAATGGCGCTGGGCGGAAGAGGGCGAACCTGCCCTTGGCGGCGACGAATTCGAATCGATCTGGCGGCGCCTTTCCACCTTCGGCACGCTGCAAAACGTCCACTGGGCGCAGCGCGGACCCAGCTACCGTCCCAATCACTTGCGCCTGGGCGAAGTCCGGCGCGATGATGCCGGCGGCTTGGAAGTTGTCCTCCTTGAGGAGACCAGAGTCGCCTACGAGCCCTACGCGCGCGACATCGAGGACCTGATTCCGCCCCTGGCCTTCACCACAGCCCAAGCCGCTGAAGTGACTGAGCTGCGGCTAGGCATCTATGACTTCGTGGCGCAGATGACGGCTGAGTTCGTCCTCGGCCGCCAGGACCTTGACGCCGGCTGGGATAACTTCGTCGCCACCGTGGAAGCCTTGGGCATCAACCGCGTGGCCGAGATTTATCAGGCCGCCTACGACGCGCAGTACGGCGGCTAAGCAAGGTCAAGAGTAGCAAGCGTGCTAGACTATCCAGCAATATCAGGGGTAGTCCAATGGGCCGCCCCTACAATCTAGCAAAACAATGAAATTTGTAGGGGTCAGCCCTTGGCTGGCCCTTTCGCATCCAAGGCAATCTAACGCGCCAATGTCAGATCGTCTCGCCCAATTTGACCGCCTGGAAGATGCGCATCCGCCGCAAGATCACCAGCAGAATCAGCATGATCAGCACGAATGTGCCCAGGAACAAGGCGACAATCTGCGCGATTTCATTCCAAGCCATCGTGACCAGGTAAGGCGGCACTGTGCCTTCGAGGCTGCTGACGAACTGCATGTAAGGGATATAGAGCGCGCTGACCAGCAAACCGATGCCCAAACCAAGCGCCAAGCCAATCACAATCAGCAGGCCCAGTTCCCAAGCTACGGACAAAATCATCGAGGACTGCGACAAGCCGATAGCGCGCAGAATGCCCAGTTCGACATAGCGCCGGCGATAAGAGAAGACGGTGTAGAGCAAGAAGCCGACCATGGTCGCCAGCGAAGACGTGATAAAGCCGATCGAGAGCAGACCGAATAACCCTTGCCGCTCCGGCCGGGATTGTTCACGGTCGATCCTGGTGATCGGCTCTTCGAGAAGGACGCCGGCGGCGCCGCGGTCGATGAGGGCGCGGATGAAATCGCGCTCGTTAAAGCCCGGCTCGATGCGCGCGATAACGCGATGCGCCAACTCCAATTGCGCCTGCTCGAAGAGATAATCTAGATTGCCCAGGAAAAGCGCGCCTTCCTCTTCGGGATAATAACGCGGGAAGTACTCCAAAGCGCCGACAATCTGCAAGTTGATCTTGTAAACTTCGCCGCCGCTGCGCACGTCCACCTCAAGCAAGTCGCCGATTTCCAACCCGCGCCTCTCGAGGAATTCGCTCGAGACGACCACCGAGTCCGGCTGCTGCGCCAGCGCATTGGTCAAATATCCCAGGCGTATCGGGGCGAAATCGGGCCGCCAGAAGAGCACGGGGCCCAGCTCGGCGCGGTCGACGCCGACGAAACGCCCATCGACGCTGCCGGAGGTCAGGCGCGCGGTGGCGGCGTATTCGCCGATTCGGGTCGCGCTGGTGACGTTGGGCATGGCGGTGAATTCAGAAATGTGCATATAGGCGGGCGGCGCCTCATTGCCTCCGCCGGCGCCGGGGAAGCCGCCCCCCGGGCTTTGGCTGTAGACCCGCACCGAAAGATCGGCGGAGACGCGATAGAATTGCTGTTCGTAGAGATAACGGTCGATCGTCCTGGCGAAGGACGCGGTGTAGATGCCCAGGCTGATCGTGCAGACGAGCAGGATCAAAGGCAAATAGTAGGCGCCGGGCGAGCGCTCCAACTGACGCGTCACAATCAGCAAGCCGACGCTGTTCGTCCATTGAATCAGCCAAGCCAGGGCGCGCAAGATCGGCGCCAGGAAGCGTAAGATAAAAAGCGTCAACGCGAAGATCGTCAAGGATGGCAGCAAGAAGACAAAAGGCTGATTGTAAGCATCGGCGATATTGCGCGCGCCGCCTTCGACCTCGATCAAAGCGCCCTGCTGGACGATCTGGTAGTAAAAATAGCCGATAAGCGCCAGCAGCAAGATATCAATGCCGAACCGCTGCCACCAGGGGCGGCGCAGCAAGCGAGACTGATCCATCTTGTAGCTGATGATGGTATGGCGGGCGGCGCCGATCGTCGGCACGACGCGGATGAACACGGTGAAAGCCAACGCCAAAACGATGGTCGAGCCGATGGTAGGCGGCACGGACACGATGAAGTGTTGCCCCCAGCGGAAGTCCATGAAACTGCGCGTCGTGCCGATGAGTTGCGTGAACGCCAGCGCCAGGGCGCCGCCGATGACAAGCGCGATACCCCCCATGATGACGCCCTCAACGGTGGTCAAGCCGACAACTTGAAAGGGCGATGTGCCGCGGCTGCGCAAGACAGCGGTCTCGTTGCGCTGCCCATCGACCACCAGGCCGACCAGCATGATGAGAAAGATGATGAGCAAGACGATGATAGGAATGCTGAACACGGTAAGCGTCAACGTCATGACGATGACGACATTGCGATAAGGGCGCAGCTCATCCACCGGCGAGGCTTGAATATAGGTGCCCGCCAGGTATTGATCGGCGGTCTTCTCGGTCTCGTTGTGACGCTTAATGAGTTCGTCGACCCGGCTGGTATTGACGCGGCTGCCATCCGTGACCAGATACCAGACGGCCAGGTTCACTTCCGATTCGCTGTAGGGCGCCAGGCGCTCGCGGTAGGTCGCCTCGTTAATGAGCAGGATGTCTTCGAAGACATTCGGTCGATAGAACCAATACTCCGATTCTTCATCGCGGGGCCGCCAGATGCCGGCGACGCGAATCGCCGTGATCTGCAAAGGGTTATCCGGCTCGAGCCGCCAGTTGAAGCCCTGGTACATCTCGCCCGCCTGAATGCCATATTCCGAGGCGAATTCCTCGTGCATCATCACTTCAATGATGCTGTCAGGCGCGGGATCCGCCGGCGCCGCATAGCTGCCGTCGACGATTTCGATCTGCGCTTCGATGTCCTCCGTCAGCCCGAAACTGACATAATCGAGCGATTTGTTTTCATCGCGATAGTTGGTCTCGCCGGCCGGGTACAGTCGGAAGTTCCGCGTCTCCAGGTGGCGGACGATCAAGGTAGTTTCCAGGCCGAGCTCATCGCCGCCTTTCTCGCGCAGATAACGGTCAAGCTCAGCCGTCGCCTCGAGATTGACCGGCTTGTTCCAGGAGCCGATGTAGCTGAAGAGAAAGGAAAAAGGCGGGCGGTTGACGCGGTCGGGTCCTTCCGTCAAGCGCTCGGTGAGCACACGAAAGGCCACCGATTCGGCATAGACGGGAATCGTCAGCACAAGGGCGACGGCGACGGTCAAGCCGACGATCGTCGCCAGCGAAAGCAGTGGCTGCGCCAGCAGACGCTTGATGGCGACGGTGAAGATTGCGCGGGTTCTTAAGATCATGGACCGATGACCGTTTGATTCTCTTCCGCGCCCTCAAGGATTTCCACCCGGCCGCCGCCTTCCAGGCCCAGGCGAACATCGACGCGCTGCTGCACGCCTTCGTTCTGCACCACGATGAAATTGCGCCCGCTGAATTGCCGTATCGCCGAAACAGGCAGCCAAAGCACATCGTGACGTTCTTCGACGAGCACCGTGAAGCTCATGCGGTCGCCCACCTTGAATTCGTCGGGCGGCGGCTGTTCGTCAAAGCTGACATGCACCAGGCCGTCGGTCGCTAAGCCATAAGGCGAAGGCAAGCTGCCGATGACGCCGGAATATACATTGCCCGGCAAGCTGGCGCGCTGGATCGTCAGCGGCATCGCCTCCGCCAGCTCGCTCAAGTCATCAGCATCCATCTCGTCCGTGACTTCCAGAACTGTCAGGTCCGCCACGACAGCGATCGGCTCATAGGCGATCACAGGCTCGCCTGGGTCGGGACTGAAGCTGACCAGCCGGCCCGTCCGCGGCGCAATCAGTTCGGCTTTGGCAATGGTGTCCTTGATCTCGTCGACGCGTTTCTGCGCCCGCGTGACATCAAAACGCAATTGCGGATCAACGCCGGCGGTCAATTCGTCTATGGCCACCTGCGCCAGATCGCGCTGGATCGTGAGCAAGCTGATAGTCAAGGCCTCATCGCTTGTCGGGGGGCTTGTCGCGCTCTCAATGGCGTGATCCAGACGCAACTGCGCCATTTGCAGGTTGAGTTCGGCGCGCTGGCTGTCATAGCGCACTTTGCTATCGGCGCTTTCGAAAATGGAAGTCGCGATCGCCAGTTCCTCTTCCGCCGAAAGCAACTGGTTTTCCAGAGCGCGCGTATCAAGCCGCGCCAGGACATCGCCGGCCGCGACATCTGCGCCGGCATCAACCAAAATCTCCAGCACGCGCCCGTCGATGAGAAAGCCGAATTCTTCCTGGACCACCGGCGAGACCCGCCCAAAGAAGCGGCGCTCGTATGAAACCGTGCCGCTCTCGACCTGGTAGACCGGCTTGCTGGGCACGATCGGCGTAGGAATCGGGGTCGGCTCGCCCTGGGTGATGGCATCGCCGAAGGTAGCTTGTGAGGCGCAGCCGCTGAGGACAATCAGCGCCAGCATCAATAAGACAAGTAAACGCACGATAGGCCTTTCTCGATTTCCGCTTGGGTTTATCGGTTAACATCCTGAATCATATCGGTTGCCGCCGCAAAAAGCAGAGACATTTTTATAAGCCTTGCCAGTATACAGGAAGTTTGCCATGTCTCTACCCGTGACCTGTCCCGGCGTCAAACTGACCGATACCGCGCGCCGGATCACAGCGCCGGCAGGAGCAAGATTTTCGACACATCGCCCGGCGCGTCGAGCAAACGCTCGAACCAATCGCCGCCTTCCCCCAAAGGCGCCTCGTGTATCCAGGGATCGAGACGAATAGCGCCCTGTCCCAGCAAGTCCAGCGCCCGGGCGAAGTTGGCGGGCGTATACGCGAAGGACCCGCGCGCCACGATCTCCCGCCGGATCATCTCCGCGGCCGGCATCGCGCTCGTCTCTTCATGCAAGCCGCTGAGGATGAGCAGGCCGCTGGCGCGCGTCGCCGCGACGCATTGCTCCCGGGTCAAAGCGCTGCCCACGGCATCCACCGATACTGCCACGCCCGCGCCATCAGTAGCAGCCTTGACCGCTTGGGCAGTGTCAGCCTCGCGCGGTTGAATCGCGATCCCGCCCAGCGCGGCCGCCATCGCCAGGCGCGCCGGGTCAATCTCGGCGATGAAGACGCGCCCCGCCCCTTTATAGCGCAGCATCTGCAGCGACAGCAAGCCGATAGGCCCGGCGCCGATGATGAGGCAATCGGCATCGGCCACATCGCCCGCCAACTCGGCGATGCGCACAGCGCAGCCCACCGGCTCGGTGAGAGCGCCAATGCGAGTATCCATACCGGCGGGCAGCGCATAAGCCAGCTTGGCCGGCACGCTGACAAGCTCAGCGAAGGCGCCCGGCCGATGCGCGCCCAGCAGACGGCGATTCCCGCAAAGCTGGTTCAAGCCGGCGGCGCAAGGCGGGCAGTCGCCGCAATACCAAAGCGGATTGACCGTCACCAGCGCGCCGACCTGCAAATCGGGACGGAAGGTCGGCACGAGCGAACCCATACCGACGATCTCGCCGGCGAATTCGTGACCCATGATGAGCGGCGGTACGCGCAGGGCGTTATGCCCGAGGTAGCCGCTCAGTTCCGAGCCGCAGATGCCGGCGTGCCCCACCTTGACGAGAATCTCATCGGCAGCCGCTTGCGGTTCCTCTTGCTCGCGCAGGTTCATCGCGCGCGCCGCTTCCCAGACCAGAGCTTTCATCTTCGTCCCTCTCCCGCTTGGCTATCGCCCTAGTCTATCAAGATTTGACCGAGGTTCAGCGCCTGAATTATACTCAGCCGACCAAATTACACCTCCGGCAATGAAGGAATCACTTATGAAAATCAAGCGTATTGAAGCGGTCAAAGTTAATCTGCCCGAGCGCGCGCTCAGTGTGGCGCCGCGCCGCGAGAGCTGGAACAAGACGGCTGAGGTCGCCAACCCCATGTCCCGGTATCCCCATGTCAAGCGACACCGCAGTATGTGGACGAATACCGGCTGGGACAAGGTCTTCGCCAAAGTCACGCTGGAGGATGGCACCTGGGGGCTGGGCTCGTCCATGCACGGGCGGCCCGTCGCCGCTGTCATCGATGACCATTTCGCCCCCCAACTCGAAGGCCAGGATGGTTTCGCCATCGAGCGGCTGGCGGATATGATGTTCCGCCTCAGCAAGTTCTATGGCTCGACCGGCCTGGCCTCCTACGCCATCAGCGCGGTTGATCTGGCCCTGTGGGACGCCAAAGGCAAGGCGCTGGGCCAGCCGGTCTACAGCCTCATCGGCGGGCTGCAGAAAGACCGTCTCTTCTGCTATTCCACCGGCAACGATCTTGACTGGTATCAGGAAGTGGGCTTCACCGCCCACAAGCTCGCTTGCCCCTACGGTCCGGCCGATGGCTTGGCGGGCTTGCGGAAGAATGTCGAGTTGATCGCGGCGGCGCGAGAGCAAGTCGGCCCCGACTGCGAGTTGATGCTGGATTGCTGGATGGCCTTCGATGTGGATTACACCGTGCGCCTGGCGGAGGCGCTGCGGCCCTACAAGCTGAAGTGGATCGAAGAGTGCCTGATCCCCGAAGATTTCGACGCCCACGCCGAACTGCGAGCGCGGCTCCCCTGGCAGACGCTGACCACCGGCGAGCACTGGTACACTCATGTGCCCTTCCAATACGCCATCAAGCACAACCTGGTGGATATCCTGCAGCCGGATATCGAGTGGGTCGGCGGCTTGAGCGTTTGCCTCAAGATCGCGCAGGCAGCCGATGCCGCGGGCAAGAAGGTCATCCTGCATGCCGGCGCCCGCACTCCCTACGGGCGACACTTCTCCTTCGCCATGCCGGCTGTGCCCTGGATCGAATATTTTATCGGCGAGGACCCCGGCGTGCCCTTGAGCGAGGGCACCTGGCTGCCGGGCATGAATCCGGCGGTCGATGGCTGGCTCGAGATTTCCGCTGAGCCAGGCTTCGGCCTGGGCATCGAAGAAAGCTGGATCGAACCGTTTTGGAATTGAGGACGCCTCCATTAAAAACCGCCAGGATCGCCTTGGTTGGGGCCGGCTGGTGGGCGACGCAGTGTCACCTGCCCGCCCTGCAGGCGCACCCTGATGCGCAGATTGTCGCTGTCTGTGATCATGACGCCGTCAAGCTGAAAAAGACCGCCGAAGTCTTCGGTATCAAAAATACTTACACCGATCTTGATACCATGCTCGCCTCAGAAACGCTCGCTGGCGTTATGGTAGCGACCCATCATGCCGCCCACTATCCCGTCGCGCGCGCCTGCCTGGATAATGGCGCCCATGTCTTCATCGAAAAGCCGATGACTCTAAGCGCCGCTGACGCGCGCGCCCTAGTCGAACTTGCAAGGGCTCGACGTCGCGAAATCGTCATGGGTTACAATCTCAATCACAGCGAACATGTGATTCGCGCCCGCGATATCGTCCGGGGCGGCGAGCTTGGCGCGGCGCAATTTATCAGCGGCCTGTTTTCCCAATCGATTTATAACCTGCTCTCCGGCAACCTGGCGGATTTCAAAGCAGAAGTGCATTCTCCAGGCGCGGTCTATAGCGACCCCGTCCGCTCCGGCGGCGGCCATGGTCACCTGCAGATCACGCATCTCGCGGCGCTGATCTGTTTCATCACCGGTCTGCGTATCAGTCGGGTCCGGAGCTTGATGGCGAAGCACGGTCTCCAAGTGGATCTGATAGCGGCAATCCTGGCGGAGTTCGACGGCGGCGCGCTGGCTAATCTGGGTGGGACGGGCAACCTGCCCGGCGGCGGACGCAGTTGCAGCTTGACCGTCTATTGCCAGCGCGGCTGGCTGGCGCTTGATGATGAACTGGGCCGCCTCACGATATGGCGACCCGAAGCCGAGCCGCAACGACATGTTCGCGCGGAAGACAGCGGCAGCGCCTACCCCTATTTCGCGCCGACGCACAATTTTGTCGATCTGCTGCTTGGGCGGGCGGAAAATCATTGCGACGGTATCATCGGCTGGCGCGCGACAGAATTGCTCGATGCCGCCTATCGCTCAGCCGAAAGGGGCGGGACTGCGATCACGCGACAAGACCTGTACCGAGAATTATCGCCATGATCATGGATTCGCATTGCCACGCCTGGGAATATTTCCCCTATCAGCCGCCTGTTCCTGATCCACTGACGCGCGGTTCTTTCGAGCAGTTGCGCTTCGAGATGGACAACCATGGCGTCGATCAAGCGCTGATCGTCTGCGCGGAGATCGAGCGCAATCCGGACAATAACCAATATGTGCACGACAAAGTCGCGTCCCTGCCCGAGCGCTTCGCATTTGTCATTGATGTCGACAGCTTCTGGACCAAGACTTACCATACGCCGGGCGCGGCAGAGCGGCTCCGTCAAGGCCTTGAGCGTTGGCAGCCGGCCGGCTTCACGCATTACATCGCTGACCCGGCCGATGATGCGCGCTGGCTCTATTCCGCCGACGGCATGGCCCTGTTTGAGCTGGCGCAAGCCGGCGGTCTAATCGCCAGCATCCACTGCCGTCCGCAGCACCAGCCCCATATTCGCGAGTTGGCATCGAGGTTTCCCCGCTTGCTCATTCTGCTGCATCACATGGGGCATCCGCATATTACCCGGCCGGAGGGGCTATCCGAGATCCTGGCGACCGCGAAGCATGACAACGTCCATGTCAAAATCTCCGGTTTCTACAATAGCAGCGCCAACCCGCCCTGGGATTACCCCTTGAGCGATGTGCAACCAATCGCGCAAGCGCTGTATCAGCGTTTCGGCGCGGGCAGGCTGCTATGGGGCTCGGATTATCCCGTTTGCCGCCGCTACTACAGTTACCGCCACGCCCTCGAAATCTTGCGGCGCCACTGCAATTTCATCCCACCTGCCGATATGGACGCGGTCATGGGCGGCAATCTCATGGCGCTCCTGGGCATATAATCGCTCAGACGGCCAAACCCAGCCGCTCATACTGCTCGCTCGGCGCATCGTTGGCCCGCATCAAATCGGCCATCATGTCGATCATCCGCGCCTCCACCGCCGCGTCCTCGATTGGATTCAACTGGCCGGGATCGGCATCAGTGTCGAAGAGCATGGTCTCGAAATCAGCGATCCAGCGACCTGGCAGCGGCTGCGACCCTATCTTCATAGTTTGACAATCTTTGGTGAAGTCGAAGGGCGCCTGCAATTCGATATCGCTCAACTCTTGTATACTGAAGCGGTGGCGCATGTGCGTCGCCATCAAGGTGTAATTGTAAAGTGGCGCATTGTCTTCGCTGGCGGCGGCGCGCATGTAGACATGCCGCCCATCACTGACATTAACATGACCGCCGTGTATGCCATAGAGCGCGGCAGCGCGCACCGGGCTGTCGCTGACGATGGTATCGCGCAAGGGTTGACCCTGCATATCTGGAGGCCGCTCCACAGTAAAGTATTCGAGTAGAGTCGCGGGCAGATCGATGGTTTGCACCAGGCTGCTGCGTCGTTCCCCTTCAATTCCCGCGCGCGGATCCCAGATGAAGAGCGGGGTGTTGGCCAGTTCGTTGTACCAAGGCATGCGCATCTTCGCCCACCAGTCATGTTCCCCCAGCAGGAAACCGTGATCGGTGTTGACGATTAGCATCGTGTCGTCCCAGAGATTCAGCTCGTCCATGACATCGATAACCTTGCCCAGGTAATGATCGCACATGCTCATGAGCGCAGCGTATTCATAGCGCATGTGCTGCACTTGTTCCGGCGGCTCGCTGATACGTTCGTAGGGTGGCCAGTCAAATTGCGGACCATCGTACTCGTGCGGATACATTTCTTTCCAGCCCGGCTGTGTGAAGAAAGGCTCGTGCGGATCAAAGGTCTCGATCTGCAAATACCAGTCATCGGCCGCCGCGTTCGCGCGCATGAATTCGATGCCTTTTGCGAAGGTTTTCGCCTGCGGCATCAGCCCTTCTTCGTTGATGTAACTGCGGTTGACTTCATCCTGCAAGCGCGTGCGAGCATACCGATTGTCATCACGCGCGACGCCGGCGTCCACGACACCCTTCCAGGGATCGCCCTCTTGCCCGCGTACGAACTCGTGCGTGGTGAAGCGAGTGTGATAAGTCGCGCCGCCGTCTTCCCAGTAATGCTGGTGGTCGGTGACGATGTGGGAATGAATGCCGTTCCCGTCGAGAATCTCTGGCATCGAGTCATCAAAGGGCTCGAGCGGCCCCCAACTGCGGTGCAGGAAGTTATAACGGCCGGTATGCAATTCGCGCCGCGCCGGCATACAGGGCATGCTGCCGATGAAGGCCTTGTCGAAGGTGACCGCGCGCTGCGCCAGCCGGGCGAAATTGGGCGTATGCACCCAATCGCAGCCGTAAGGCTCCATGAGCCGCCGGTTCAGCGAATCAAACATAACCATGATAGCTTTCATATTATTTGCATCCTCCGAATTTCTAGGACGGATAAATATCGGGCAACCCGCGCAGCCGCCCTACATCGCGCCGCGCAGAATCGAAAAACCTCTGACACGGACAATCTGCATTGAACCAGAAACGCTCTGTGCCCTCGACAAACTCGGTGATCTCGGTGGTAAAGGTTTCGACGGCAACAAATCAGCCCTTCAAGCCGCTGGTCAAGCCGCCGCTGACGAGGAAACGCTGCAAGAAAATATACAGAATGATAACGGGGACGACCGCCATCACCGATGCCGCCATCAACTCGGCCCAGGCCGTGCCCTGCTCCTGATCAAAGACGCTGAGCCCAAGCTGAATCGTTTTGAGGCTGTCCTCCTTCACGACGACCAGAGGCCAGAGGAAGTCGTTCCAAGACCACAAGAAGGCGAAAAGCGCCATCGTGCCCATGACCGGCTTGGAATTGGGGACCAGGATGCGCCAATAGACACCGATGCGGGAGCAGCCATCGACGATCGCCGCCTCTTCAATCTCTTTGGGAAAGCCCAGATAGAACTGGCGGAAGAGGAAGACCCCGAAGACCGAGACGAAATTCGGGAACATGACGCCGCCCAACGTGTTGATGAGGCCGGTGCCGCCCTGCCCCAGCAGGTCATTGCCGCCCGCCAGCGGGAAAAACCGGATGAGCAGGAAGACCGGAATAATCAGCACCTCAAAGGGCACCATCATGGTCGTCAGCAAGGCGAAGAAGATCAGCATCTTGCCGCGGAATTGCAGGCGCGCGAAAGCATAACCCGCCATCGAACCGAGCAACACTTGCGAGGCCACCGCCACCGCCGTCACCGCAACCGTATTGACGAAGAGCCGCGGCATATTGGTTTGTTCGAAAGCGTCAGTGTAATTTTGCAGATCAAGCTCAGTCGGGATCCAGCGAATGGTATCGCCGAAGATTTCGCGGTCCGGCTTGACCGATGTGGATACCATCCAGGCGAAGGGCATGACCATCACAAAGGCGCCGGCGATGAGAAAAACGTATGTCAAGATGAGCGGCAGGCGGGCTTCCCATACCGCGAAACTGCCCTGAGAACGTCGCCGCATCGATTGATTCGCCATACTCACGCTCCTTGCCGCTCGCGCAGAACGCGGAAGCTGATCAACGTCAATATGAGCACGATGATCAACATTACCACCGAGAGCGCCGCGCCCCGCCCCAGGCGCAAGTAGCCGAAGACATTCTGATAAACCTCCCAGACCATCGTATTCGTGCGGTTGAAGGGTCCGCCCTGCGTCAGCATGAATATCAAGCCGAAGTTGCGGAAGATGCTGATGGTGAAGGTGACAACCACGAAGAGGATGACCGGGCGCATCAAAGGCACGGTGATAAGCAGGAAATTCTGCAAGGAACTGGCGCCATCAACCCGCGCCGCCTCAATAACATCGCGCGGGATATCCTGCAAGCCGGCCAGGAAGATCACCATGTTGCTGCCGATGCTGCCCCAGATCGTGACGATGACCAAACTGATCAGCGCCAGATTGGGGTCGTTCAGCCAGTGCTGCGGCGGGATGCCGAGCAAGCCAAGGAAGAAATTCAACAAGCCGTGCTGCGGGCTGTAGATCCAGCGCCAGATCATCGCCGATACCACCACCGAACTGACCACCGGCAAGTAGTAGAGTGTCCGCAAGAAGACGCGACCGCGAATCGATTGATCCAGCAGTTTGGCGATGATCAACGCCAGCGCCGTGCCGATTGGCACCGCCTCAATCGTGAAGAGCAAAGTATTGATAATGGATTGAAAGGCCGTCTTGTTCGTGAAAACGTATTTGTAATTCTTCAAGCCGACGAAACGCGGCGGCTCGAAGAGTTCATAGCGAGTGAAGCTCAGGTACAGGTTGTAGAAAACCGGCCAGATCTTCAGCGCCGCCAAGAGCAACACGGGTATGAGCAAGAACAGAAAGGCGACAAAGGCCTGGCTGTTGTAAAAGCGGTAGATACGGTCGCGCCAATCGACGCCCTCCGCCTTTATCGCTACTCGCTCAGATACTGCCAGGCTCATGCCATGTCCCTCGTCGGTCAATACTGCTGTAGAGGCGTTTCGCTGCAACGCCCAGGGCATTCCACAGAAGCAAGATCAAGTATGTCATGCGAAAAAGCGAGCCGTGTAGGGGCGACCAATCTGGTCGCCCGCTGCCGTTGCGACTTGTGGTTTCGGGCGACATGGTATGTCGCCCCTACACATCGTTGGTTTAGCGAAATCTGCATTACTTTCTTGGATTTACTGAGGGCGCCACAGCGTGACACCCGTACAAGTCTTCAGATGTGGGAGAAGCCGCAAGCCTACTCGTCCGCCAGGATCTCATTGATGGCGCTGGTCGCGTCAGCCAGCGCGTCAGCCGCCGCCTTGTTGCCGCTGAGCGCCTGCTCCAGCTCCGCCGCGATCGGGCGGAAGAGCGCGATCAGATTGTGATGCTGCGGGAAGGTCCGCGCATAAACCGCCGACTCCAGGACGACTTTGTGCTTCTCCGACATGTATTCCGCCTCCAGCAGCGAGAGCCGCGGTGGCGTATTGTTATTCGATGCCGAATAAACCTCGAGGATGTCCTGCCGCGTCAGGAAACGCAGCAAACCCCAGGATACCGCCGGATCGGGCGTCTGCGACGAGATGAAGAACTTGTTCACCCAGGAATGCGTCGCCTGCACCGCGCCGGTCAAGGGCAGCGTCGGGTAAATCGTCTCGGCTTCATCGGGCGCGTAGAGATTGATAACGCGCTCCATATCGGCGCTGGAAAGCTGCATGGCGGCGTTCCGGCCGGCCAGAACGTTGAGATCGCCTTGCGGATCCAAGCCCGGATACGATGTCACCTCGTGCTCATGCACCAGCGCCACCAGCCATTCCAGCGCGGTCAGCGCCTCCTCGGAATCAAGCGCGCAGGTGCTCAAGTCATCGCTGAGGAACTGGCCGTCAGCCATGTGCACCCACATCAGGAAGGGCTGCCAGTCGCGCTGCCAATTGCCGCTGGCATCGGAGAAATGATAACCCTCGACAGCGTAGCCAGCGCCATCGCGCACGGTGGTCGCCTGCGCGGCCGCCAGGAATTCTTCCCAAGTGCTGGGCGCTTCATCAATGCCGGCTTCGGCGAGCATCTCCTTGTTGTACCAGAGCGTGCGCAGGTCCTGCCGGTAAGGCACGGCCACGATATCGCCGCGGATAGTAACATCGGCTTGCAAGCCGGCCGGGAAATCGTCCCAATCCCATTCCTCATCGGCGTTGATGAAGTCGTTAAGCGGGACCGCCCAATTGCGCCGGGCCATCTGCGGCGCCCAAACCGCCCCGCCCTGGAAGACATCCGGCGTCACGCCGGAGGCGAAAGCGGTGGTCATCTCTTCGTTGTAGCGCCCCCAATTGGTCCAATTGATAGTCACGCTGGAACCGGGATTCTCTTCGATAAAGCGGGGGATGATCGTCTCTTCAAAGGCAGTCTGAACCGGATCGCTCCAATCCACCATCGCCAGCGAGAACTCGACCCCGTCAGCTTGCGCCGCGATCGGTTGCGCGCCGAGCAGGGCGATACCGGCCGCGGTGCTGGATGTCGCCGCGATTTTTAAGAAGTCTCGTCTTGAGAGTTTATTGCTCATCAGCTGTGTCTCCTGGCTATAACTTGATGTGGATTTACATTCTGTCAAAGAAGGTTGCCGCGTTGGGCAAGCTTACCATGTACCGCCGCCCTTGCAAAGACAGGTCGTTGCCCTTAAGCAACCGCCGCCTTCAGCGCCGATACAGCCGCCTCTTCAGCTTCGCGAACTGCCAACACCCGCTCGCGTATCTCGGCGCGCAGGTCAGCGATTTCGCCGTCGGCGAGCGGGAAGTCGGTCTCGGCCTGGGTCTTGAGCGCCTCCAGCCGGTCGCGGCAAGCGATGATCTCATCCAGATATTCAGCGCCGCTCTCGATAAACAGAGTTGTCTTGCGGTCGATGGCGTCGCGCGCTTCACCTAGCATCGGCGCAGCAGGCGGCAACAAGCTCTCATACAAGCCTTCCCACGCCACGCCCGCCGCCCGATAAGCTTCAGCGGCCGCGTTGAGTTGAGAATCACCCAAGACCTGCGCCGCCTCATCGAGAAAATCAGCGTAGACATCGCGCTCGGCTTGAATTGTCTTGCCAAAGGCCGGCCCCAGGAAAGTATAGGCACTGGTCAGCGCCGCCAGCAGCGGTCGCCCGGTCGCGTACTCCCGCGCCCAACTGCCCTTGCTCGTCTTCGCCAGCATCTCCGCCCAGTGCTGCAGCGCCCGCAGACCGAAATTCTTGGCCGAGCCCTTCGGCGGCTTCTCAGTCATCAGCGCGACGCAATCGGCAATGCCGGCGCGGATGGCGTCGGGCAACCGCCCGTCATCCGGCGCGCCCAGCAGAATGAGACGCTGCCGCTCCTTCTTGATGCGCCCGCGCGCTTTGTCCAGGTCCTCCGCGCTCACGGTCAGCGGAACGCGGCTGCGGTCGGAGATATAAGCCTCGCCTTCGTCCGGCTCATAGCCATAGATAACCAGCGGCATCCCGCCCCACATGCCGTCGTCGTAGGTCAAGGCGTTATATGGCAGCAGCCACATATCCGGGCTGGCGACTACCGCATAACCTTCTTCCAGAGCGCCGATGAGATTCTGGCGTCCCTTCTCGGCGCTGGTCGTCCGGCGCAAATCCCGCGGCAGTTTCAACCGGTCGAATATCCGCTCTACCGGATCAAACGTGTTCCGCGTCAGCAGGTTGACTTGAGGATCATAACCCTTGTAATGGAAGGTGAAATAGCCGAAGGTCACGCCCCCGCTTATGCCGAGCAGCATCGCTTCGCTATAAGGCTGGCCGGTATGGGGCGCCTTCGCGCCTTGATAATCCAGCGCGTTGCGGATCGAAGCGGTATCCCAATAACGACCTTCGAATTGTGTGTAGTTGGCAAGTGTGGGCATTTTGTGGCTCCCCGTATTTTTACGTCGGATTTGTAGCCAGTTTAGCAGTGTAGACGCAAAGGCTGCGAAATCTGCGACATACTTTACCTTATTCGCCTTTGCTTGATTTGACGGCGATTCACGGGGCGCGTAGACAGCCGCTAGGCCGTCATTCGCCCCACGCCAACTGACCGGGCCATGACGTCGCCTCACGATTTGACTTGGGCGTCAGTGGCGTATTCCAGGCCCGGGCCCGAAGCGCCGACAAGTATATCCAAATCGACGCCCCGGTCAGCCCCTTGCGCGTGATCGAGAAAGATACGCGTATAGCCGCGAGCATCGTCAAGGGTCGACGCCTCCCATTCACGCCGGCGGCGCTCCATTTCCTCCGGCGGTACATCCAGATGCAACCGGCGGGCCGGCGCATCCAACTCGATCATGTCGCCTTCCCGCACGAGCGCCAGCGGTCCCCCGACGGCGGATTCGGGGGCGACATGCAGGACGACCGCGCCATAAGCCGTGCCGCTCATGCGCCCGTCGGAGATGCGCAGCATATCCCGAACCCCCTTCTCCAGCAGCTTGCGCGGCAAACTCATATTGCCGACCTCGGGCATGCCGGGAAAGCCTTTCGGTCCCACATTTTGCAGCACCAGCACCGAGTTTTCATCGACATCCAGCGCCGGATCATCAATGCGTTGGTGAAAGTCGTCCAGCGAGTTGAAGACGATGGCGCGCCCGCGATGCCGCAGCAAGCTCGGGGTAGCGGCCGATGGCTTGATCACAGCCCCATCCGGGCAGAGGTTGCCGCGCAGCACGGCGATGCCGGCCCGCTCTTGAAAAGGCTTGTCAATCGTCGTGATGACCTCATCGTCATAACAGACCGCGCCTTCGGTATTGGCCGCGTGGCTCGCGCCCGTCACGGTGATGGCGTCCAGGTCAATGACGGACTTGAGATTCTGCAGCACCACGGGCAGCCCGCCGGCGTAATAGAACTCCTCCATGAGATATTCGCCCGCCGGCTTTAGATTGACCAGCAGCGGCATATCCGCGCCCAGCCGATCGAAATCCTCAAGTTGCAGCTCGACGCCGATGCGCCCGGCAATCGCCAGCAGATGCAGCACAACATTGGTGGAGCCGCCGATGGCCGCGTTGACGATGATGGCGTTCTCGAAAGCGGCGCGACTGAGAATGGTCGAAGGCTTGAGGTCTTCGGCTACCATCTTTACGATGCGGTTGCCGCTGTAATGGCAGAGCCGGCGCCGGCGCGCATCGGGGGCCGGTATCGCCCCGCCCCCGGGCAGCATCAGCCCCAAGGCCTCCACCACGCAAGCCATGCTCGACGCCGTGCCCATCGTCATGCAGTGGCCATCGCTGCGGGACATGCAGGTCTCGGATTCGATATAATCAGCCGTGCTCATGCTCCCGCTGCGCCAATCATCGGTGAAGCGCCATTTGTCGGTGCCCGCGCCGATATCCCGCCCCTGAAATTTGCCGTTCAACATGGGACCGCTCGTCACCACGATCGTCGGAATATCGACGCTGCAAGCGCCCATGATAGCGGCCGGCGTCGTCTTGTCGCAGCCGACCAGCAGCACAACCCCATCCAGGGGATTGGCGCGAATAGACTCCTCCACATCCATGCTGACCAGATTGCGGTAGAGCATGGTCGTCGGGCGCATCAAAGTCTCGCCCAGGGACATCACCGGGAATTCCAGCGGGAAGCCGCCCGCCTCCAGCACGCCGCGCTTCACATGTTCGGCCAGGATGCGCAGGTGAGCGTTGCAGGGCGTCAACTCCGACCAGGTATTGCAGATGCCGATGACCGGACGCCCGTCAAACATCTGCTGCGGACTGCCCTGATTCTTCATGCGGCTGCGCGCTTTGAAGCCGGCTTGTCCGCTCTGCAAGAACCAGTCGTGGCTGCGTAAACGCATTGCGATTCTCCTCCTGGCTTCGGCAACTTGGGGCAAAGTATAACAGACAACAATTACTCATCAGCGATAATTCGTGCTTCCGCTCTCAAAAGCGCGCTGCACCTTTTACTAAGCGCAGGCGAGGACTAAACTGCTGCCATGAATGGCCGCTCTCAGCGCAAACGCATCTACTACGGCTGGTATATTGCCGTTGCACTGGCGATCACTGAGACCGTCTCCTACGGTGTGATCGTCTATGCCTTCACCGTCTTCATCACGCCCATGGAAGCCGAACTGGGCTGGTCGCGATCCGCGATTTCCGGCGCCTTCTCACTCTTCTTCCTGGTCTCAGGCGTCTTCGCCTTTCCTGTTGGCTATTGGCTCGATAAGCGCGGGCCGCGCCTGCTCATGACGCTGTGCTCGGTTGGGGCGACGATCATCGTGCTGCTGTGGTCGCAAGTGTCAACGCTGCCGGAGTTTCTCCTGGTCATGGCCCTGCTGGGTGTTTGCGCCGCCGGCATCCTCTATGAACCGGCCTTTACCGTGATCGCAACCTGGTTCCGGCACAATCGCGGAACCGCCATGGCCGTCGTCACTTTCGTCGCCGGGCTCGCCAGCACCATCTTCGTGCCGCTCACGGACGCGCTGCTGGTAGCATACGGCTGGCGACAAGCCGTCCTGATACTTGGCCTCATCCTGGGCGCAATCACCATTCCTCTGAACGGCCTGGTCTTGCGGCGGCGCCCAAGTGATTTGGGGCTGTCTCGCGATGGCGAATCCCAAATGGAGAACCCGGCCGGGGAAAAGTCGATTGAACTGGGTCAGGTCCTGCGCTCACGTTACTTCTGGATACTCACAATGGGCTTCGCATTTTCCACTCTTAGCCTGTACGCCGTCCGCTTCCATATCATTCCTCTGTTGATCAGCATCGGCATCCATCCCAGCAGCGCCGCAATCGCCAGTGGGGCAATCGGCCTGATGCAAGTGCTCGGACGCATGTTTTTTGCGCCGATAGAGCGCCGCGTTTCCAGCAAAACTATGGCAATTGGCGTCTTTGCCCTGGCGACGGTTTCTCTCGCGATCCTGATGCTGGGCACAAGCCCGATTCTGATAATGCTCTTCGTCGCATTGTTTGGAATGGCGATAGGCGCCCATACGCTGACGCGTCCGCTTATGGTTGCGGATTCATACGATTCGGCTTACTTCGGGCGCATCAACAGCGTCATGGTCATCTTCGTGACCGTCGCCATCACAGTGGCGCCATTCGCCGCCGGCATTGTTTTTGATCTGTCCGGCTCCTACCAGCCGGTCCTGCTGATGATGACCGGGTTCTGTATTCTCGCGGTCATCTTGATTTCCGCATTGCCGCGCCATCAATGATGCTCAATGCCGAGCGCGCATCGGCATCGGCGGCCAGTTTGCTACGGATTTCCGCAATGGCTTGCCGCGCAGGGCGGGTGCGTCCTGCCTTCACATCTTGCATGCCTCGGCGAATGCTCTCCAGGATCTCTTCGTCTGTTGGCTCTTCATCCATCACGGCATCGTCCAACATGGCTTGAGCCTCAACTGACCCATCAGGAGCGACTGTTTGTCGTTCTGTCGCTATCTTATCTCCGACTCGAGTATGGCTAGTCTAACACAACGTATACTCTCGCGTCAAAGCAACGCCCAGCCGGCCGCCAGCCGCGCCTCCGTCTCATCCCAACCCCGCACGCCCGAGGTGGCATCGGCCGCCTCAATATTACAAGCCGCCACCGCGCAGGCCCGCCGCGCGCATTCCAGCAGCCCGTAACCGCGAATCATAGCCGCCAGCAAGCCGGCATAGGCCGCATCCCCAGCGCCCGTGGTGCCGGCCACCCTCACTTCAAAGGCGCTTTGCCAGGCGCTTGCCCCCGCCCAATCCCCCGGCGAGCCGCCGATGGCGCGGATGAAAGCGAGCCGGTTCTCGTCAGGCGCGGCGCGCAGGTACAAGCCGCGCTCGCCCAGTTTGAAGCCGGCGACGCCAACGCCGAGCGCCAGCAGTTCATCCCCCAGGTCCTCCAGGTAGGCCGCCGTCAGCCGATCAAATAGCTCTCCGCCCCAGCGCTCAAGATCCCGGCGGCGCAGCATCATCATGATCTCCTCAATGCTCGGGACGAAAATGTCCACATAAGGCAGGCAGCGGCGCAGTATCAACCGCCAGTCTGCCCGATCGCTGGCCGAGCCCGGCGGCGGCAACGACATGTCAATCGAGGTGATGACGCCCCTGTCTTTAACGGCGCGCAGCAAAGCGAGGAAACCCGCGCCGCCATCCGCGTAAAGCCGCGGCAGCAAGGTCGGATACCCCAGATGAAAGAGCTTGGCCGCCGCCACGACTTCGAGGTCGATGTTGTCCAGGTCGTAATCGTTGTAAACGCCGGTGTTTGTGAGCAGGGTACGGTCATGGTTCTGCGGCTCGATGACCACGGTGTAGGGGCTGGCCGCGCCGGGCACGACCTGAATGCTGTCGGCCAGGCCAGCGCCGAAACCCTTCACATAGTTGATGATCGCCTGCCCCACCCAGTCATCGCCGACCGCCGCCAGCAGATCCACCTTGACGCCCAGACGGTGCAGCGCCAAGCCGGTATTGGAGACGGCGCCCCCGGTCGAGTAGGAGATGGTGCCGATCTCGAAGACCTTGCCGGCGCCAATCACCTGGTCCGGTCTGAGCATGGACATATCCGGCAGGATGTCCAGGGCGATGTGTCCGGCCACAACGATATCAGCGGGCATGAAGTTCTTGCTCCTTCAATAGCCAATGACTCGCTAAGCCACAGACGGGCAGCGCCAGCGCTTCCTTCCAGGGGGAAGCGGAATTGATCGAGCTCAGCCCTGCCGCTCGCAATCCATCCGCTCCCGCGTGATTAGGCAGCGCTGGTTCAGGGCGACATTGCTGTATTCGTGATACTCGCCATTCAGCCAACTGACGATGACGCGCTCAATCATGGCATCGCCCAAGCCAAAATGCAGCAGAATTTCATTGCCGGCGCCCAGGCTCGAGCCGGATTTCAACTCCCGCAACTGCGACAAGCCATCGCTGCTGACGACGCGGACGCGCGTCCCGAGGGCGTCCCGGTCGATCCCGCCCCCGCCCTCCAACTCAAAAGCGATATAGTTGTTCAAGCTGCCGGCGGCGCTGACATTCTGGAAGAGCCGATGCCCGCTATCCCAAAAGGTCAGCGCGTAGTCAACGCTGCCGTCCCGGTTGTAATCGGCCGTGCTGAAGCCCATCGTCGCCGCCTTGCCATCGCTGAAGAGACCCTGATCAACAGCGCTGAAGCTGCCATCGCGCCGATTGCGGTAAAGCATATCGGGATACTCATAGTGCATGCCGGCTTTGCCATATATCGGCGAGATGCCGGTCGCGGCCAGATACAGGTCCAGCCAGCCGTCATTATCGTAATCGAAGAAAGCCGTGCCCCAGCCGACCGCCTCGCCGCTGCGGTAATCGACGCCGGCCCGCTCCGTCACATCGGTGAAACTGCCATCGCCATCGTTCTCCAGCAATACCATCGATCGGACCATGTTCGAGATGTAGAAATCCAGATCGCCATCGTTGTCGTAATCGCCGGTGGCCAAGCCCATGCTATGGACCACCGCATCGGCGCCCGCCCGCGCGCTGACATTTGTGAAGCACCAGCCGGCGCAGCCGGGACCATCATTGCGCCAGAGCACATTGCCCAGCGCGTTCACCGCCTTGTCGTTCACGACGTAGATATCCAGGTCGCGGTCGTCATCGTAATCAACCCAACTGACGGAAAAACCGGCGCCGAGCAACAACTCGAAGTCCAGCAAGCCGGAGACATCGGTAAAGCTGCCGTCGCCGTTGTTGTGATACAAAACATCGCGGCTGCGGGCGAAATCACTGATCTCGCAAGCGGGCACGCAAGACCAATTGGCGACGTACAGGTCGAGGTAGCCGTCTTCATCGTAATCGCCGAAAGCCGCTGTCGTTCCCTTGCCGTTATCGCCGACCCCCGCCATCGCCGTCACATCCGCGAAGCCGGCGCCCTCGAGGTTTCGGAACAGCCGGTTGGCGCCCATATTCAGCACATAGAGATCGCGCCAGCCATCGTTGTCATAATCCGCCCAGGCCGCGCCGCCGCTCGGCACAGCGGGCAAGCTGAGCCCCTCGCTGAATTCGGAGACGCTGAAGCTGCCATCGCCATTGTTGCGGTAGAGCGCGTTGGGATCGAGATTGCCCGTGACAAATAGATCAACCCAGCCGTCCCGATCATAATCGGCCCAGGCGCTGCCGGCGGCCAGGTAGCCATTCTCATAAGGCCCGGGCGCGTTCTCGTCCCAGATGCCCCGGTGCGTCGAATTAATGCCGGCGCTTTCGCTGACATCCACGAAGAGCAAACTGTCTTGCAGCAAGAAAAATAACAGGAAAGTGGCGACTGTCGCTACCATAGACGGCTTCCGCGGCTAATCGGCAATTTGCCCGTCGCGCAGGGTGATGATGCGATCAACATATTCATCAACTATCGGATCATGGCTGGATAGCAAGATGGATATCCCTTTCGCGCGCACGAAATCTTGCAGCACCGCCAAGACCTGATGCGTCGTCTCGCTATCCAATTCGCTGGTCGGCTCGTCCGCCAGGATCAAGTCGGGCGCTGTCACCAACGCTCGCGCGATGGCGATTCTCTGCTGCTGCCCGCCGGACATCTCATAAGGCCGGTGGTCATAATAATCAAGCAGGTCGACGCGCTCCAGGCTATCGAGGATGCGTTTGCGCCGGTCTCCCCGCGGCAGGCCGCCCAGCCGCGCCATCACATCAATATTTTCATAAGCCGAGAAGCTCGGCAACAAACCCATCTGCTGAAAGACAAAACCGATGCGTTCCCGCCGCCAGGCCGTGCGCTGCGCCTCGTCCATCGTGCTGATATCAATCCCTTGAATCCAGACCTTGCCGGTCGTGGGATTGTCCAGACCGCCCAGGCAATTCAGCAAGGTCGTCTTGCCGCTGCCCGAGCGCCCGCGCAATGCGACGAACTGACCGCGTTCGATTTCGATATTGATCTCGCGCAAGGCATGAACATCTCCGCCATCGGAGGCGTAAACCCGCCCCAGGTCCCTTGTCGCGATCGCGTTCTCGCTTATCATTTCCGCCCCTTCAAACGCGCCAGCAAGCCCGATGGCGCCTCGCTCTCCTCGCCGCGGATCTCCCGCTCGATCTGAATCTCCGCTTGCGACGACGTTTGCTCCAGATTCTGCGCCGGGCGAATCAAGATGCCGCCCTCGGTGACTTCCATCTCAACCCGATTCTGAAAGCCCAATTCCTCCCGATACTGCTTGGGGATTTGCAGACGCCCGGCCGAATCCAGCACGATCAACTCTTCAAAGTGATCCTCCCAACTGACATCCTTGGCCGTCCATTCCGCATTTTCGGAGCGGGATTTTACCCGAGGCCGCCGCACCGTCTCGCTCGCCAGCTTGCCATCGCGTATCTGCACCACCCGCTGCACATGCTGCGCGATCGTCGGGTCGTGGCTGACGATACAGATGGTCAAGCCGTCCTCTTCATTCAAGCGCTTGAGCAAATCATAAACCTGATCCGATGTCGTCGAATCCAACTCGCCGGTCGGCTCATCCGCCAGCAGCAACTTCGGCTCATTCGCCAAAGCCACCGCGATCGCCACCCGCTGCTGCTCCCCGCCGGATAGCTGAATCGGACGGTGATCACAGCGATGCGGCAGGTCAACCTTTTCCATTAGCTCGCGCGCCCGCCTATCCGCCTCGCGCCCGGTCCGGCCGGCCAGCGTCATCGGCAGCTTGATATTGTCCAGCGCCGACAGGTAGGGAATCAGGTTGCGGCTGCCCTGCTGCCAGACGAAGCCGACCTCGACCTGGCGATAAGTCGTCAATTCGCGCGTGCTGAGCTTGAGCAGATTGGCGCCATCGACGATCACCTGACCCGCCGACGGCATGGTCAAGCCGCCCAGCACATTCATCAGCGTCGTCTTGCCGCTGCCGCTGGCGCCGACGATGCCCACCAGCTCGCCGCGCCCCACCGTCAGGTCAAGCCCTTGCAGCGCCATCACTTCAATATCCGCCACCTTGAAGATCTTGTACAAATCATCGCAGATGACAAAAGCGCTTGCCTCTTGCTTGTTCTGCATCGGGCCAACCTCCCGCTCTCGTAAAGGCGTCGCGCGTATCGGACGCCCAAGCGCAGATATTATACTCGCGAACCGCTGATAGAATCAGGGGGCAAATCGCGCGCAGGGCAGTGAATGCTCAAATGATAATATCTCCGCGCGCCCAAAATGAAATCTCTGCGCCTCAATCAAGGTGGACAGTGTAGGGGCGACTCTGTGAGTCGCCCGCTTACAACTCCGCTACATGTCATATTTCCCACGCACTTCTCGGTGTACTCGCGTTTATCTCGGTGTACTCGGTGGTAAAGCTTTTTATATTTCAACCGAAAACGACACGCTACCAGAACATACATTCTTGCCCTCTGCTCAAAATCATGCTACACTCCCCTTATGATTATCATAGGCTCTTGCGCCGCCGCGCCGACATACCAAAATCATACCCCCGGACGCCTGCCTTTTCTCCGATTCGCCCGGAAAACCGCGCCTATTGTCCGAAAACCATATTTCCATGTCCGACTTTGTCCGTTTTGGACAATAAACAAACCCAAAACAAATACTCACCGGGACTGGCTGCCTGCTGACTGTCATGAACGCCATTTCGCCGATAGAGCCTCTATTCCCCCAAGCCTGCCATGTCGCTCAAGGTCAAGCGCTACCCCCTACCCCCCCGATGCTATATACATACTGTATCTATACAACGACGAAGTTTTCGGCATTTTCACGAGTTTTGGCGGCGCTTTAGGCTGGATGACTGCGGGCTGTTTCCGCCATTATTGACGAAGTAGAGGCAGTGTCAGACTGCCCGCCGGGAGCCGGCGAGTGACGCGAACGATGGCTTCGACCGAGTACCGGATGAGCCCGGCATGCCTGCCCCGTTTCGGGTTGATTATTTTGCCTTAGCCAAGTCCATAAAACTTGGCGCTCCCCTTTTGGAAGCGCCCTCACAGCGGCAAGCCAAACATGTTAGCATCAAGCAAGCCAGAATTCGCAGGATCGCAAATCCTATGCCTTATCCCAACATCCTGTTCATCGTGGCCGACCAGCACAACGCCAAGGCCCTCGGGCGCATGGGCCATCCCGATGCCCTGACGCCGCATCTGGATCGCATGGCGCGCGAGGGCTGCCGCTTCGACAAAGCCATCACGCAGAACCCCATCTGCACCCCGAGCCGCGTATCCTTCCTCAGCGGACAGTACCCGCATAACCACGGCTACTACAGCTTGAGCGGGCGCAACCCGGGCGGGCTGCCCAATATCTTCGGCCACTTCCGCGCCGCCGGCTATTTCACCGCCGCCATGGGCAAAATCCACTGCCCGGAATACTGGGTCGAAGACGACTGCGATGTCTTCCACGAAAGCAATTCCTTCACCGCCGGCAGCGTGGTCGGGCGCTCGGCCGCCTATACCCGGTTCCTGCGCCAACGCGGCGTCGAAGCGCTCGAAGACCATATCCTCCTGCCGGAGTTCGGCGAGCGCGGCCGGCAAAGCGTCGATAGCCGCCCCAGCCCGCTGGCTTTCGAAGAAGCGCAGGAAGGCTGGCTGGCGAATACGGCGATACAAACGATGGCTGAAGCACAGAGGCGCACCCAGCCCTTCTTGCTGCACGTCAGCTTCCCGCGCCCGCATCAATGCACGGCGCCCTGTCAGGAATTCTGGGATCTGTACGACTCGCAAAAACTAAGCCTGCCGCCCAATGCTGATTATGATATGGCGGCTGCAATCAAGGCGCCGCACATGCAGGCGTCGGCGCGGCGCTGGCGCGAGAGCGACTGGCAACTTTTCGAACCGAAGACCTTTGAAGCCGGCCGGCGGCGCAAACTGCATGGCTACCTGGGCGCGGTCAGCCAGGTCGACGCAGCCGTCGGGACTTTGCTGGACCATCTGCGCGCTAGCGGCATGGCGGAGAACACCATCGTCGTCTATACCTCGGACCACGGCGACTATGCCGCCGAGCACGGCATCATGGAGAAGGCGCCCGGCATCTGCAGCGATGCCATCACGCGCGTGCCGCTGATCTTCTGGGCCCCTGGCCGAATTGACGGCGGCCGCGTCCACAGCGATGTCGTCGAACTGGTGGATATCGCCAATACGCTCTGCGCCCTGGCCGATATCGAGCAGATGGAAACCAGCGACGGCCGCGATATCAGCCCCATGCTCGCGGGGGAGCCCGGCGATCCCGACCATCTCGGCGTCACCGAATTCACCTGGAGCAAAAGCCTGCGCAAAGGCGATTACCGGCTGGTGCATTATCCGCGCGCGATGTTCCCGCGAGATTATCCCGACGGCTTCGGCGAGTTATACGACCTGGCGGCGGATCCCTGGGAGATGCGCAACCTCTATTTCGAGCCCGACTGTCAGGATACCGTGCGAGAACTGCGCTCAGATCTGCTGGAGTGGCTGATCACCACGACGCGCCCGGGCACGGTCAGCGGCGTCAACAGCGCTCGCTTCGGCGCGCCTGCGTTGAACCGGCAGCGGAGGCAGCGCTATCAGACGGTCGTGAATCGCGATGGCAAGATCAACCCCCGCCGCCTGCGCGACCTCGAGAACAAGAATTATCTCTAGAGTAGGCAGATGGAACGATATATCGACTACGACGATTTTGCCCAAGTTTACAATCGTCACTGGGGCGGCTTCGCAATCCAGATCATGCCCTTTCTTGAGCAACTGGCGCTCGACCATTATCCTGTGGGCGTCTCCCTTCTTGATCTATGTTGTGGCACGGGTCAATTGGCCAGAGAACTGACAGAGCGCGGATACCGGGTAACGGGCGTCGATGGTTCCGAGCAAATGCTGAGATACGCCCGCCGGAACGCCCCCAACACAACCTTCATTTGCTCCGACGCGCGCGCCCTTGACCTGCCCGAGGAGTTCGCCATCATTATTTCAACGTATGACAGCTTGAATCATTTGCTCACGCTGGACGATGTGGAAAAGGTCTTCCGCAATGTCCAGCGACATCTGAAGAGGGGCGGCGTCTTTGTCTTCGATATGAATCTGGATTCCGGCTTCCGCAGTCGCTGGAGGGAGACCTTTCATATCTTGACTGAAACATCTGCCGTATTGATTGCTTCGAAATACGAAAAAGATGAGAAGCTGGCGACCATGAATATCACCATCTTCACGCAACAGGAGGAAGACAAGGCGCTATGGCGGCGCAATGACGTCGCCTTGACCCAACGAGCCTACTCGGTTGAAGCATTGACCGAAGCGCTGACGGCGGCCGGTTTCGCGGATATCGAGGTATTTGACGCTCGCAGCGATCTCGGAATGCGAGACGAGGGCCGCGCCTTCTTTCGCGCGATGAAACTCTAGACGCGGCTGCTCATGATGTTAACCAGCACTTCACAAGACATAACATTCGAGGAGTGTACATGAGTGGCCGAAACGCCTTGCTCGGCGTCGACCTCGGCACACAAGGCCTGAAGGTCATACTGGTCGAGGCAGCGCCGACTCGTGTGATCGGCAGCGCCGGCGCGCCGGTCGAGAATCTGACGCCGGCCCCGGGCTACCTGGAGCAGGAACCGGAGAAGTGGTGGGCATCGCTCTGCCAGGTCACGCGGCATTTGCTGCGCGAGCATAACATTGCGCCGGACGATATCGCCGCCATCGGGCTTTCCGGCCACATGCACTCGATTGTGCCGCTGCGGGCCGACGGCGCGACCGCGCGGGACTGCATCGTCTGGGCCGATACCCGCAGCCAACGGCAGGCGGAGTTCATCAAAGCGACCGCGGCGACCCAGCTATGGAACCCCGCCATCGCGCCCTACAGCCTGGCCAAGATTCTGTGGCTGCGCCAGCATGAGCCGGGCGTTTACCACGAGATCGACAAGGTGCTGTTTTCCAAAGACTATCTGCGCTACCGCATGACGGGCGAAATAGCGACCGAGCTCTCGGACGCCTCCGGTTCGCTGATGTGGGACTTCGCCGCGCGCCGCTGGGATGCCGATCTGCTCGCCCGGCTTGATCTGCCCCTGAGCTTGCTGCCGCGCGTCCATGGCTCGGCCGAAGCGGCCGGCAATCTGACTGACGCGGCGGCGGCCGATCTGGGCTTGTCAACGAACGCGCTTGTCGCCTTTGGCGGGGGCGATGCCGCCTGCGCCGTGATCGGCGCCAGCCTGCCCGATCGCGATACTCTGATGATCAACACCGGCACCGCCGTCCAGGTCATCGAAATCCAGGACAAACCGACGCCCTTCCACCCGCGCTCAGCCATTCGCTACCTGTTTGAACTCGGCGCGGACGGGAAGACCTTCGCCATCGGCGCGCTCAACAGCGCCGGGCACTCGCTGAATTGGTGGCGCGACCTGATCAATCCGACCATGACCCATGCCGAATTTGAAGCGCTGGCGGCAACCCAACCATCCGCCGTCGATGGACCGCTCTTCCTGCCCTATCTGCAGGGCACCGGCACGCCCTTCCTGCTGGACGGCCCCTACGGCAGCTTCGTCCAACTCTCGGCCACCGCTGACCGACCGGGGCTCACGCGCGCGGTGATGGACGGCGTCGCCTTCGGCATCCGGCTCTGCGCGGAAGCCTTGGTCGGCGAAGGCAAGCTGGCGCAGACGAAGATTCTGCTCACCGGCGGACTACCCAAAAGCAAGCTGATGCGCGAGATTATCGGTAATGTGATGCCCGGCGAGGCGACATTCCGGGGCTTCTCCGATAAGTCCGCCCTGGGCGCCGCCGCGCATGCTGCCGTTGCCGCCGGCCTCAGCGAAGATGCGGCCGCTTTCCTGGCGGATTTCGATTATGGCGAACTGACCGCTGCGCCCGACGCCGCCTTGCGGTCCCATTATGAGGCGCTTTACCAGCGCTACAAAAGCTGGGCGCTGCGGATCACCGGCGCTTGATTGCGGGATGGCTCAACCGCTTGCCCGCTTCCAACTCGTCCAGGCGCGCCCACAGAGCTTTCTCTATCAACGCGACCGGCAGTGCCGCGCCCGGTTTGATGTGCAAGGTCGTGCCCGAGATCCAGACACCGGCCGCCTTAAGCTCCTCCTTCATCGCGACCGGGATCGCTTTGCTCATGGTGTGGAAGCCGATGTGTTTCTTGGCGGCGGACATGGCGACGAAGTCCTTCTTCAAACGGAAAATCGGGATCTTGTAGCTGACGCGCTCGGTGCATTGGGGCGCGATCTGCCTGACAATCTCCCGCAGTTCCTCCAAGGTCTCGCGGAATCCCTCCGCTTGCGCCGCCAGATACTCATCCACTTCGGCCGGCGCGTGTCGATTGGGTTTAGGCTTGCTCATCGCGGAAGGCCCTTTCCAGTTCGGCGATATCCAGCTTATCCATCTTAAGAAATGACTGTGTCACCCGCTCGACCGCCGCCGCATCTTCGCTTTTCATCATCTCCATCAAGCGAGTCGGCGTAATCTGCCAAGAGACGCCGAAGCGGTCGGTCAGCCAGCCGCAGCGGCTTGGCTCGCCGCCGCCAGCGATCAAGCCCTCCCAAAGCCTATCCACCTCAGCCTGGTCGGCGCAATGCACCAGCAGCGATATGGCCGGGCTGTGCTGGAAGTGCGGTCCCCCATTGATGATGGTAAAGGCCTGCCCGGCAAGTTCAAAGTCGGCGGTCATAATATCGCCCGCTTCGCCCATGCCGCTTTCGGTGTAGCGCAAGATGTTTGTGACGCGAGAATCCGGCAGGAGCGAAGTATAAAGCTCAAGCGCTTCCTCCACGCGCCCATCGAACCACAAATTTGTGACGATCTTCTGCATGGGCGAATCCTCAGTCATGAATTCAGAGCTGCGCATTGATCTCATTCATCCGCTGGCGGAACGGCAGGCATTTATTCGTCGCGAAAAGCCCGTTCCAGTTCGGCGATATCCAGCTTCTTCATTTTCAGGAAGGCGTCGGTGACGCGCGCCACCGCGGCCGCATCGCCGCTGGACATCATCTCGCCCAGCCGAGTGGGCGTGATCTGCCAGGAGACGCCGAAGCGGTCGGTCAGCCAGCCGCACTGGCTTTCCGCCCCGCCGTTGCTGGTCAGAGCTTCCCAGAGCCGGTCCACCTCGGCCTGATCATCGCAGTTGATGCAGAGCGAAAAAGCGGCGTTGGGCTTGAAGAAAGAATTGCCGTTGATGATGGTGAAAGCCTGCCCCGCCAGTTCAAAGTCGGCGAACATGATTTCGCCTGCGGGGCCGGGTCCCGCTTCGCCGTAGCGAGTGATGTTGAGGACGCGGGAATCCGGCAGCAGCGAAGTATAAAGCTCGAGCGCTTCTTCAATGCGCCCGTCAAACCAGAGATTGGCGACGATCTTCTGCATGGTCTAGCCCTCCGTCATTGAGTTCGACTGTGAACGACTTAATCGATTTTATCTTCTCCCCAGCAGCGAATCGGCAGACATCGCAGAAGGCGACCGGCTTGCCGTTTTCAGGGATAATGCTGCCGCTGATGACGCCTTCGCCACCCTGGGTGATGATGGAATCAATGACAAGCTCGCGCGCTTTGACATCCTTCATTTGCAGCAGCGCCTGGCGCACCTGGTCTACGCCGCGCATTTCGAACTCGCCGACGATGTGCCAGCGGATGTCGTCGGTGAAGAAGTCCAGAATCGCCTCGACATCGGACCTGGCGTAGGCGATGTTCAGGTCGCGCAGCAGCGCTTTCTTGGGCACGTCGCCGCAGTCGGCGTGGATGGTGATCTTGGGCATGGGATGTACGCAGCGCATCCTTCAACGCTATTCGAGGTTGGCCGGCCCGAAGCCATGCGGCAGCAGATCGGCCAGCGTCGTGCTCAGACACAAGTTGCCGTCCAGATCGGCGAGCAGCACCTTCATCGCCGGCGAGAACTCAAAGAGCGCCTGCCGACAGACGCCACAGGGCGAGCCACCATCCCGCGTGACCACCGCCACCGCGGCGAAGTTGCGATGCCCTTCGCTGACCGCTTTGACCAGCGCGGTGCGTTCGGCGCATATCGTCGGGGAATAGCCAACATTCTCCACATTGCAGCCGGTGATTACCGCGCCGCTTTCGGTCAGCAGCGCCGCGCCCACGCGATAATTGCTGTAGGGGATGTAGGCCTGCTTGCTGCCTTCGATAGCGGCAGCAATCAAATCCTGGTCGCTGATAGGGTCCATACTGCCCTCCTACTTGCCATGCGCCGAGACTGTTTCCCCTCCCATAATACCGGTGTCGGCCGGCTTCTCGCTATCCGCAGGTTCTTGCGCGATCTTGCTCACTCGCACTTTTCTGATGCGATGACCATCAACGGAGAGGACGGTCATGCTGAGTATGTCGGAGTTGATCGTCTCATTGGCGCCGGGCACCCGGCCCAGCGTCAGGTAGATGTAACCGCCGAGGGTATCGGTCGCGCCCGTGTCGATAGAGCAAGCCAGCAGCCCATTGAGATCGTCCAGGTCCATGCTCGCGTCGATAATGTAAGCGCCCTCGCCGACTTCGACATAATCTTCTTCCTCGCCGAAATCGTACTCATCGCGGATCTCGCCGATGATCTCTTCAATAAGGTCTTCGATAGTCACGAGGCCCGATGTCCCGCCGTATTCATCAACGACAATCGCCAGATGCACGTTCTTCTCTTGCAGCTCCTTCAAGAGGGCGTCAGCGCGCTTCGTCTCGGGCACGAAGTGCATCGGGCGGATCAGGTCGCGAATCTTCTGGCTCTCAAGATCAGCGCGATTTTTGAGCACCGTCAGGATATCTTTGGCGTTGAGCAGGCCGATGACGGTATCAATGCTGTCTTCGTAAACCGGTATTCGCGAAAAGCCGGACTCAACGAAGGCGGCCAGCGCGTCCATAATCGTATCGCCGATCTCCAACGCGACGATATCGATGCGCGGCGTCATCAGCTCGCGCGCGCTGCTTTCGCCCAGCTGCAGCACCGAAGCGATCATGTCTTTCTCCTCGTCTTCGATGATCCCGCCGCTATGGCTGGCGTGGACCAGAGACATGATCTCCTCTTCGGTGACCAGGTTGACCAGGGTATCGCTGCCGAAGAGTCGCGAAATCAGCCGGCTGAGCAGCAGAACCGAAGCCGTCAGCGGCGAGGCAAGCGCGAGCAGCAGGCGCATCGCCGCCAGCGACAAACGCAGCAGGCTATCCGCGTTGCTCGAGCCGATGGCTTCCGGCGCGAGATCGCCCAGGACCAGGGTCAAGCCGGCGCCCAGCACGACCGCGGCGAAGGCCGGCGCCAATTGCCCCGCTGCATCCCCGCCCGCAAAAGGCAGGATCAGCAGCAGGAGGACGACAGCAATCGCGAAGCGCGTCAGGAGATGCGCGACGCTCACTGTCATGCTGAGGCGCAAGCCGTTTTCAGTCACTGCGAGGAAGCGCTGCGCGGTGGCGTCGCCGTCGGCGGCGCGCTTCTGCATATCGGCGCGGGAGGTATTCAGCAGCGCCGCGTTAATCAGGCTCAGGCCCGCATGAATGCCCAGGGCGATCAGGAGCAGGAGCAGCAAGCCGGTGCTTTCGTCCATCACTGACCTTTCCGGGGCGAGGCGAGCGGGAAAGCAAACAAAACCGGGCGCTGTTCTACGTGATCGGCTTTGACAAATTGCGCTATGTGCGTGGGACTCCGTGAGGGAGGCTCGGCTAAGTCGTCCACAGCTTTTTCAGAACTCAGTTAGCACAGTGGCGCAAGTGTACCACAGCTGTTTCCCTCCTCGCAAGTCGCTTGGGAGACGGGCGCCTTAGCCATCTCGGTAGGGATTGTTTTCCCGCCAGCGCTGCTTGGCGTCGGCGAGGCGGTCGGGCTGGATTTCGACGCCGATGCCGTAGCCATCGGGGACGGCGAGCGTGCTATCGGGCGCGAGCGTGAAGGGCGGCTCGGTCAGGTCAGCGGCGAAGTAGCGGTCGGTGGCGGAGATATCCGACGGCAGGTTCACCGCCGGCAGCGCGGCGAAGGAGACATTGGCCGCCCGCCCCACCCCGGTCTCGAGCATGCCGCCGATCCAAAGCGGCAGGTCATTTTCGACGCAGATGCGGTAGATCGCGAGGCTTTCGCAGAAGCCGCCGACCCGCGCCGGTTTGAGGTTGAGGACCCGGATCGCGCCGACTTGCAGCGCGATTTGCAGGTCGCTGGCGGATTTGACGCTTTCATCGAGGCAGAGGCGCGTCTTCAAGCGCTTTTGCAGCTGGCCGTGATGGAAGATGTCGTCGTGGGAAAGGGGCTGCTCGATCATGAGCAGGTCGAATTGATCGAGCTGGGCCAGGCGCTCGGCGTCTTCGGGGCGGTAATCGCTGTTGGCGTCGAGCATGAGCAGGATATCCGGCTGGGCGGCGCGGACAGCGCGGGCCACTTCCACATCCCAGCCGCGCTTGATCTTGAGTTTGATGCGCCCGTAGCCTTCCTTGAGGCGTCTATTGACCATGGCGACGGTGTCAGCGAGGGAGGGCTGGATGCCGATGCTGACGCCGACGGCGGCACGCCCTTGGGAATTGTGCCCGGGCGGAGCATAGCGGGCGAAGCAATCCGTCAGGCGCAGGTCGTTGGTCTTGGCGAAGGCGTCCCAGACGGCCGCTTCCAGGCCGGCGCGGGCGTGATGATTGCCGCGGAAACGGTGGACAAGCGGGGGGAAATCGCAGGGGGCGGCGATGGTCTGGCCGATGACGGCGGGCAGCATGAATTCCGACAGGATGTGCCGGGCGGTCACGGAGGTTTCCTGGCCGTAGCCGGGCCAGAATTCGATCGAGCATTCGCCCCAGCCTCTGACGCCGGCGGTCGTGGTCAATTCGACGAGCAAGGCGACCTTGTCGGTTTCCGCGCCGAAGCTGGTCTCAAAAGGCGCGAGATAGGGCAGGAGCACAGTGTGCAATTCAATGGACTTGATAGTGATTGGCTTCACCTGACTCTCCTTCGCATCGCAACCGGCGGCGCAATTGTCGCTGGCTCAGCGGTTTTCGGGCGACCTGATAGGTCGCCCCTACAATACATGGCAAAGCGGCGCGGGCATTGGCAGCGTCCATTATAGCAGCGGCGCTTGGCAGCGTAAACACGGCGGCGGCGTATTCGCGAGCGGGCGGGCGTCATCAGTCATCCTCCCCGCTATACAGGTGGAATTGCTGATACAGCTCTTCAAGGCGTTCGAGGCGTTCGCGGGTCTTCTCCGGATAGCGCAGGGAGAGGGCGCCGAGCAAGGCGTCGAGCAGGGCGATCAGGGCGACGGTATTGCTATAGAAGCGCAGGCGGAAGGGCACGATCAGCGCGAGGTCGGCGCGTTTGGCGGCGGGGGAGACGTGGCTGTCGGTCACAGTCAGCACGGAAGCGCCGCGTTCCCGGCCGACATCCATGACGGTCAAGGTTTCGCGGGTGTAGCGGGCGAAGCAGAGGGAAAAGATCAGGTCATCGGGGCTGAGCGCGATGAGTTGGGCGGCGATGGGATCGATGCCGGGGGTCAAGACGCGGGCTTGGGGACGGATGTAACGCAGGACGATGCCGAAGTTCAGCGCGAGCGGGAAGGAGGCGCCCAAGCCGATGATATAGACTTGGCGGGCCTCATCCAGCATATCAACCGCGCGGTCGAAGACCTGGGTGGGAACGTGCTGCGGCAGGTCGAGCAGGGTGTGCAGCTCGTCGCGCAGGACGGCATTAAAGAGATGGGGCTCGGCTTCGTCCTCCGCCGACAGGTAGTCCATCAACTTCTGCGAGCCGACCTGCATGCGTTGGGCGATTTTGGCCTGGTTGAGGAATTGGCTGCGCAAGACCGATTGCAGCTCGGGGAAGCCATCGAAGCCGAGGGCCTGGGCGGCGCGGACGACGGTGGAAGAATTCACGCCGACGGCCTCGGCGATTTCGGTGATGGTGAAGTGGATGACGTCGATGCCGCCTTCCAGCAGGAATTGAGCGACCTGGCGCTGGCTGGGCGAGAGGGAGTCGTGCTGTTGGCGGATGAAACGAATGATGTCGTCTTGGGCGTTTTGCTCAGTCATAGCTGCCTCGCCAGAGATCTGTGCTCAGATATTTCAAGCCGGAATCACTAAGTAATATGGCGATGCGTCCCCCGCGATGCTTTGAATTCAGCAGTCGCAGGGCGGCGGCCAGGTTGGCGCCGGCGGAGAAACCGGCGAAAAGCCCTTCTTCGCGGGCGAGGCGGCGGGCCATCTCCATCGCCTCCTCATCGCTGATTTTTAGGCAGCCGTCGACCAGAGCGCGGTCGAGCAGCGGCAAGTCCGCCATCGTATAGCCGCCGCCCTGAATACGGTGGTTGGGGCGGGTCACGGTTTCGCCGGCGACGGCGGCCGCGCCGACCGGCTCGACGACATAGGTTTGAATGGCGGGGTCGACTTCTTTGAAGTAGCGGGCGCAACCGGCGAAGGAGCCGCCGCTGCCGATAAAGTCGCAGAAGGCGTCGATGCCGCCGGATTGGCGCATGATCTCGGGGGCGGTATGCCGGTAGTGGGCGCGGCTGTTGCCGGGCAGCTGGAATTGATCGGCGCGGAAGGCGCCGCGTTCCCGCGCGATCCGCTGGGCGGCGGCTTCGACCTGGGCCAGATCTGCGCCGGAGACCTGGCCGGGCGGGGAATCGGGGCATTGATCGACCAGGACGACTTCCGCGCCGAGGGCCCGCATCATGGTCGCGCGTTCGGTCGAATTGCCGCGGGACATGACGGCGATGAAATGATAGCCCTTGGCGGCGCAGACGATGGCCAAGCCGGCGCCGGTGTTGCCGCTGGTGAGTTCGACGATGGCGTCGCCCGGTTTCAGGGCGCCGCTGGCTTCGGCTTCCTCGATCATTTGGAGGGCGATGCGGTCTTTTTTGGAGTAGCCGGGATTGAGGAATTCGGCTTTGGCGAAGATGCGCCCGCCCAGCCCGGCGGCGATGCGGGACAGCTCGACCAGGGGCGTGTTGCCGATGAGGTCGAGGACGGAGGAGGCGAGTTGGGCGGATGGGGACATGTGGAGTCTCCTTTGCTGTGTCAAGTTGCGGCGGCGGCGCGATTGCGTTTGGCGCAGACATTATAACGAACTTGTTCGGAGTGGTCTTGGCGGCGCTCATTTTGCCTCCTGAAGTCTGAAGAATGTCGTGTAAATTGCGAATGTGTATAGATACAGTATGTATATACAAGGGGGGGGGTGGGGGGTGTTGACCGCAGAGGGCGCAAAGATTTTTTTCACCACCGAGGAC
>JAJEBE010000049.1 GCA_022822545.1 Anaerolineae bacterium | reverse complement strand
ATCGGGCGTGACGAAGAAATTCGACGGCTGATACACGTCATTAGTCGGCGCACGAAAAACAATCCAGTACTGATCGGCGAAGCCGGCGTCGGCAAGACAGCAATCGCCGAAGGTTTGGCGCAACGTCTCGTCAACGGCGATGTGCCGGAAGGCATCAAAGACAAGACGATCATTGCGCTGGATATGGCGGCGCTGGTGGCGGGGAGCAAATTCCGCGGCGAATTCGAAGAGCGGCTGCAAGCTGTCTTGAAAGAAATTGCCGAAAGCGGAGGCGAGATCATCCTCTTCATCGACGAGCTGCATAATATCGTCGGCGCCGGCAAGGCCGAGGGATCGATGGACGCCGGCAATATGCTCAAGCCAATGCTGGCGCGCGGCGAACTGCGGATGATTGGCGCGACCACGCTGGATGAATACCGGCAGTACATCGAAAAAGACGCCGCGCTCGAGCGGCGCTTTCAGCCGATCTACGTCGATGAGCCAAGTGTTGAGGACACCATCAGCATTTTGCGCGGCTTGAAAGAACGCTACGAAGTGCATCACGGCGTGCGGATTCAAGACGGCGCAGTGATTGCCGCCGCTGCCTTGAGCAACCGTTACCTGATGGACCGCCAATTGCCGGACAAGGCTATCGACCTCATCGACGAGGCGGCTGCCCATCTGAAAATGGAGATCGATAGCAAACCGGAGCAATTGGACAAGATTGAACGGCAGATCATGCAGTTGGAAATCGAACGCGCGGCGCTGCGCAAGGAAAAGGACGATGCCTCGAAACGGCGGCTCGAAGACCTCGAGATCGAATTGGCCGATTCGCAAGAAGCGCTGAACAGCCTGCTCGCGGTATGGCAGCATGAGAAGGACGCGATCCAAAGCATTTCGGCCATCAAAGCCGATATTGATGAGACGCGGATTCAACTGGAGCGCGCCGAGCGTCAAGGCAACCTGGAAGAGGCGGCCCGCTTGCGTTACGGCGTACTGCCCGAGCTGGAAAAGTCCCTCCGCGAGAGCGAGGCGACAATTGAGGCGATGCGACAGCACGGTTCGCTGATGCTCAAGGAAGAGGTCGACGCGGACGAAATCGCCGACATCGTCAGCCGCTGGACCGGAATACCGGTGGCGCGCATGATGGAAGGCGAGATCGAAAAACTGCTCAATATGGAAGCGCGTTTGCGTCAGCGAATTGTCGGGCAAGCGGATGCGATAGAGGCGATATCAGCGGCGGTGCGGCGCGGCCGAGCCGGCTTGCAGGACCCCAATCGACCGGTCGGCGCCTTTCTCTTCCTGGGTCCGACGGGAGTTGGCAAGACCGAGATGGCGCGCGCCCTGGCGCAATTCCTCTTTGATGACGAAAGCGCTATGGTGCGAATTGACATGAGCGAGTACGGCGAGAAACACAGTATCGCGCGACTGATCGGCGCGCCCCCGGGTTATGTCGGCTACGAAGAAGGCGGCCAACTCACGGAAGCCGTTAGACGCCGTCCCTACAGCGTCCTGCTGCTTGATGAGATCGAAAAGGCGCACCCTGATGTTTTCAACATCTTCCTGCAGGTATTCGATGACGGCAGGCTGACAGACGGGCAAGGACGAACCGTTAACTTCAGCAATTGCGTGATCATCCTGACGAGCAATGTGGGCAGCGCTTTGCTCAAGGAAATGGGAGAACAGGTCGGCCGGGGCTCGCAGCGCGACGCCATCATGCAGGAACTCGACCGGCATTTTCGTCCGGAATTTCTCAACCGGCTGGACGACATCATCATATTCCACAGCCTCTCGCGCGAAGACATCATCCGCATAGTGGATTTGCGTCTGGCGGATCTGGAGCGTATCCTGGCGCAACGCGACGTTACGATTGAACTGGGCGCCGCCGCAAAGACGCTTCTGGCGGACTTGGGCTGGGACCCCGTGTTCGGCGCGCGGCCCCTTAAGCGGGCGATCCAAAAGCACTTGCAAGATCCGCTGGCGATGGCGCTGCTCGACGGGCGTATCGCCGAGACTGACAAAGTTCGGGTCAATGTCGCTGAAAACGGCGAGAAGCTCACATTTGAGTCGACGCCTCTCGAACCGGCTACAGCGTAACCACGGTATAAAGGCGGGGACACAGGGGCAAGGTCTTGTCCCTGTTTCTATTCTTCGGGCGGCGGCGCCGGCAGATCGGCTTCGGCAATGTCTTTCCACTTGGCGCCTTCATCCACCAGCATGACCGGAATGCCGTCTCGGATGGGGTATTTGTAGCCGCTGTCATCACATACCAGCCAACTGTCCTTGACGATGCGCAAGCGCCCGGGATCGTCGCCCTTATCCGTATAATGCACGGCCACAGGGCAGCGCAAGATTTTCATCAGATCATCGGAAACGACAGCCATGTATTAACCTTTCAGCGCCTCAAAAATGCTCCCTACAGTATAGCTTTCTGGCAGAACCTCGTCAATTCAAGCGCTATCGCCGCTGTTGATTCTGTTTCCTGCCACTATAATCAAGGCGTTGCCATAGCGTAGGCAACTCCGACCACCAAACAAGATCAGTATCATGCGAATCGAGTTGAGTGCGGCAAGTCTCCGACCGGAATCGAATCTGCTTTGGGCGAGATGGCATAGATCTGCGATGCGCGCCATTATCATGATCCTGGCAATCATGACCGCGATTGGCAACGCGCGAGCGCAGGTCCCGGTCATAGCTACCACGGCGCCGGGCGCGCTGATCGACAGTGACGGGTACATTCGCTCCGACCGCCTTGGGATTACCTTCATAAGCTTCATCGACGATCTCGGCCCGGAACGCTATCGCAACGCCCTGATACTGGGAGCCGGCTGGAATCGCTGGCCCCTGTATTGGGACCGCGTGGAGACTCAGCCGAACAGTTATGACTGGCTGGCCTATGACAAACTGGTGGCGACAGATATACGAAACGGATTGCAGACAAACGCGATACTGCTCGGGCGCCCGGGCTTTTGGCAAGATGGCGAAAGCATTCGCAACCTGTTCGCGCCGATCTATGCTAATGGCACTGATAGCGCGGAAACGGACGAGGCGATCAATCCCGATAATCCCTGGGCGCGATTTGTCCATTATGCAGTGACGAGATACAGGCCGGGCGGCGTACTGACGCAACACAATGGATTCACTGATGGCCAAGGCATACGCGTCTGGGAAGTCTGGAATGAGCCGGATATTCCGCAATTTTGGAATGGCGGCCGCGAAGCCTATGCGCGCCTGCTGAAGACAGCCGCGATCGTGATCAAGACGGTCGATCCGGGGGCCAAGATCGTCTTCGGTGGCCTGCTCTTTGCCAATGATGAAGGGTTTCTTACCAATGTGCTGCGAGCATTTCGCGATGACCCTTTGCGCGATCGCTACAACTGGTATTTCGATATCATGGCGGTGCACAGTTACGATGACCCCTGGCGCAGCGGTTGGTTGACGAAGGTAGTGCAAGACACGCTCGGTTTATACGATTTGGCGCGTCCGGTGTGGGTCAATGAAACTGGCATCTCGGTCTGGAATGATTATCCCGGTCCTGTATGGGCATATGCCCCCGAACAACGTCATCGCCTGGCTACGCTGGAGCAGCAGGCGCATTTTCTCATCATGAGCGCTGTATTCGCCTGGGCCAAAGGCGCCGAGGTCATCTTCTATCATCAATTGTTTGACGATTGCGGCAACTACCCCGCCGGCACGAATTTCCCGCCGCACAATGGCGAACTCTGCGCGCAGGGCGTCTGCTATGGCGATGCCTTTGGCCTTTACCGCAACACCCTCGATTCGCATTGCTTCAGCCAACATCCATTCGCCAATTCGCCGCGGCCGGCCGCCATGGCCTATCAACTGCTCGCGGAGGTCTTTGGCAAGCAACCTTTTGCGCCGGTCAGCCTCATCGGCTTGACTGAAGACGTCACTTTCATTGTCTTTCAGCGCTCCAATAACGAGAGGATAATTGTCGTCTGGAACAATACTCGCCAACCCAGGGACTATACCTTCAGAGCAAGTAGCGCGGGCGCGAAAGTGTATCATCTGAACGGCGCGAAAACCGAATTGCCGGCGGTCGGCGGCAGCTATACACTCGATCTGAAGCCGGCGGGCGATTACAGCTTTCCCGATCTTGAAAGCACTCGGAGCAGCGCGATTGGCGGTGAACCCGTCATATTGGTCGAGTCGCCAAGCCCATGACACAGAAACGCCTGATGATTGTCCTGGCGAGCGCCGCCGTCAGCGCCATTCTGCTGCTCTTGATCCTGCGCGATGTGCCGCTCAATGATGTCGCGGATAGCCTCCGTGTGGCGGATATCGGCTTGGTGCTGCTATCGCTGCTGATGGTGGCGCTTGGGCTGGCGGTTCGAGGGGTTCGTTGGTCAATTCTACTGGGACGGCGCATCAGCATTGTTCGAGCGACGCACTTGGTAAACATCATGTTCCTGGGCAATCAATTGCCGCTCCGGCTGGGAGAGGTGGCGCGCGGCGTTTTGGCGACGCGCAGCGGCGTTCCCTTGGCCACCTCGGCGAGCAGCATCATTGCCGAGCGACTCATTGATTCGCTGGCTGTCGTGCTGGTCATCGCTTTAACTATAAGCCAGTTGCCGGACGCCATGCCGGAAGTTTCGGAACGCGCATCGCTTTTCGGTTTGCTGGCGCTCGTATGCTTCATTGCATTGCTTGGCCTGGCGCGATTCCCCGATAGCGCCCGCCGCATGCTGAGCGCTCTGCTGGATATGATCCCGCCGCTGCGCCGCCTGCCGCTTGAATCCATTTTGGTCGATTTGCTTGGCGGCCTGCAACCACTAACGCAAGCGCGCGCCATGCTTGTCATAGGCTTCTGGACGGCTGTCGGCTGGATTCTTTCGCTGTTGACCTACTATTTTTTGCACCTGGCATTGGGCATCGATACCAACTACGCAATAAGCGTCCCGCTCGGCATTGCGCTGGCGGCGCTGGCGATAACCGTCCCAGTGAGCATCGCCGGGTTGGGTCCCTTTCATGGCGCCATCGCGCTCGCCGGTCAAATGGTCGGCATGACACCGGTGGAGGCCATTTCACTGGCCTTTCTGCTCCATGGCGTGACGGTCTTAAGCTACGCGGTATGGGGCGCGGTTGGCCTGCTGGCGCTGGGCATTTCGCCCAGATCCGCCTTTGCCGCCGAAGATGAAGCCTCCCCTGATGACGTCAATCCTTTGTGAGAAATTCGTGCACAAGCGACTGAAAGTGGTGGACGCCATTTTCCCGCAAGACGGAAAAGCGGCCAGCGTTGTAGGCCTTTGACCGCAAGCCGCGCTGCACCCATTCGCAGAGTTCAATATCCTCCTGCTGTATCTCGTCGCTGAAGGCGATGATCTGTTGCATGCTCTCCCAGCCTTCGCCGGTGCCGGGCGCCTCAAAGTACCATTCAAAGATCGTCAGTGTTTTGTCCTGGCCGACCGGAATTATGATGTTAATCGAGGTGTTATCGAGATAGACGTTTAACATAACGTTGGGGAATATCCAGTAATAGAGGGCGTCTTCTTCGCCCTCGCCGCTCCGCACATAGCGGCGGTCGCGCGCTTCACCCGGATCAACTTCACGAATTGGCGCATGCTGTTTGGAATAGTAGCGATAGGTATCCACCCGATATTGATCGTAATCAACTTCACGGAACAAACCCGGATGGGCAATCGGAAGATGGTAGCCCTCCAGGTAATTGTCGACGTATACCTTCCAGTTGCAGTCGATCAAGTAGTCGCGGCGTTCCACCAGTCGCATCTGACTCAAATTAAAGCCGGCCGCCTCAATTTCCAGCTCGATGTTGCCGTAGGTATCGACCATTGGCGCCGCGCCTGGATCCAGGTTTACAAACACCCAGGGTCCCCAGGCTTCCACTTGTACCGGTTGCAAACAGACATCCTGGGAATTCCAATTGTTGACGCCTTCAAATTCGGGCGCCCGCAGCAGCTTGCCATCAAGATCATAGGTCCAGCCATGATATTTGCATTGCAGGCTTTTGCGATTGCCACGCCCTTGCGCCACGACCGCCGCCCGGTGCGCGCAAACATTGTAGAATCCGCGCAATTCGCCGGAACGGTTGCGGGTAATGACCAGAGGCTGATCCAAGACTTCGCAGGAAAAGTAGTCGCCAATTCGCATGACATCTTCGACGCGCCCCACGGGCTGCCAGGTTTTGTAGAATATTTTCTCGGCTTCCAGCGCGAGGAAATCCGGCTCGATATACCAGCGCGCTGGCATGGTCTCGGCGCGAGAAAGATCGTCTGAAGGGTTGTAATCACTTAAGTCCAAGGATGTCATAATCGGGTCCCCAAGTATCTGTGTCACGCTGGCCGCAGTCACCGATATTACACAAATTTTACGATTGTAAGAACGGTAGCGCTGGCTTTTCCGTATAATGATAAATGAGTGCGGAAGCGGTGAAGCTTGCAATGCCTCGAATCACCATGCCATAATGTGATTGGCGCGCTTAACGTTTTGGAGGCAGGCTAAAGTGCGGACCCTGACAAAATCAGTTTGGTTTTGGATACTGCTGTTAAGCATCACATGGATGCTCGGCGGCGCCTTGATAAGCTCTGACGCCTTTGCCGGCGGCCGCGTTGCTGGCGACTTGACAAACAGCATTCAGTCGATAGCCTCCGAAAGCGGCGTCGACGCCCTTGCCGATGTTCCGCTTCCGCTGATATTTCTGGTGAGCGGCCTTCCCTTCGCCCTTGTATCGCTTGTGATGTTCTGGCGCAACAGGAGATCACTCACAGCGAATGCCGCCGCCGACCGAAGACCAAATTATCGGCGGCAGACGATCATGGTTACAGTGCTGGCATTGCTCTTTGCGCTGGCGCTTTGGAACATCCGCGGTATTGAGCGGACCTTGCGGCAGTCGGGTGTCCCATTGGCTGATCAGGTTGATGACCTTGGCGTATCTCTCATCGCCTATCCGGTCCGCCTCTTCGTCACGTTTGTGCATGAGGCGGGTCACTCGGTCGCTGCCTTACTGAGCGGCGGACATGTTATCGGATTTTCTGTATCGCCTGACGGCTCAGGCCTGGCCACAGTTGGCGCGGGCAATCCCGCTCTGGTCGCCCCGGCAGGCTACCTCGGCGCGGCGCTTTTTGGCTCCTTGCTTTTCTTCCTGACCAGCCGTCAACCAAAGTGGACGCGCGGCCTATCTTTCCTAATTGGTCTGATGATAATCGTTCTTACGCTCGCCTACGCCATGCCCGATGCAAACAGTAACGCGACTGCTCATATAATCGGAATTGGATTCGGCGTCGGCTTGATCGCTTTGGGTTGGTTCGCGCCGCGCATCATAAATGTCTTTGTCCTGAATACTTTGGCAATCTTGACCGGACTGAACGCCGTATTTGACCTATGGTCTTTGGTGCGAAACCCCGGTGTCAGCAGCGGTCAAGCCCTTAACGACGCGGCCGCTTTTTCGCGCGATGTCACGCCATTAATACCACCGGCCGTGGTCGCCTTCCTGTGGGCAGCTATCGCTGTAGCCATGCTGGCATTCGCTATGTATTTCGGTCTGATAAAGCAAGTAGAGGGAGAGATCAGCGAAGTCGTCCAAGGCAAGGCCTAAGCTCCCCTGTATTTGACGATTGACACGCTGAACATGGTATATGCAGCGAAAGATAGGTGTAAGCGGAGACTTTCAGGAGTGACAGCATGTTAAGAAAGTTCGTAGAGCGTAAAGTGCGCAGACAGGTTATACACAGGAGCCTGCTGATTTCGTCGATGGCTTTTGTGGCTATTCTCGTGCTGTGGTATTCACCGAGCACCTCGGGACTGCTACACCCGGTGCGGATGTTCGTCGACAATATCCATGGCGCGCTGACCAACATCGCCATGGTGCTATCAGGCGGATCCGTTGAGGGATTCACCCTCTCGCCTGAAGGCAGCTACACGATCACTTTTTCCGGCGGCAGCAAGGCGCTCTTCCTGCCCGCCGGCTATCTTGGTTCCGCATTGGTCGGCTCCCTCTTGTTCTTCCTGGTCAATCGCGCGCCGCACTTGCTGCGCGGGTTGACAATGCTCACAGGCCTGTTCACGGTAGGTTTCCTGGCGCTTTTCATTCGCCCGGACGGGGCCGGCGATGGGATCTCCTACATCGTATGCTTCGGCTTCGGAATTTTGCTCGTGGTCCTGGGTTGGAAAGGGCGTGGCGACCTCAACCGATTCTGGTCCTGGCGCTCGATCACGCAGATCATAATGACAATCGTTGCGCTGATGACGGCTTTGCACGTCGTGCTCGACCTCTCCTACGTCTTGGTTGCCCCGGCGCGTATCGATGACGGAACAATCGTCAATACGGTGGCCACCTTCGCGGAAGAAGTTATGCCTGCCCTATCAGTCTCCGTCGTCGCTTATACCTGGTCCGCTATCGCCATCGCCCTGGCCGCCGCCGCCTTTTATCTCAGCATACCCAAACAACTGAAGCAGATTCCTGACAACGACGATATCGTGTAGCCCAGAACTGCAAAATCAAGCTCAAAGGGCGTGCCAGACGGCGCGCTCTTTTTGTTGCCCCTTTGCCTGGTCGGCGCGCTTCGCCGTCCAGGGAGAATTCGCGTTCAGCGATCTCATCCTTAAAGGCGGTGAAATCCGTATTTCATTGGGGGTTGCGCTATGAATTAACTTGTGTTAAATTTAATTCACCTTGAAAGCATCATTGTTGTTAACCATAATGATATCATGAATGCCGTAACGACGAATTCGCAGCAGCAAATGCAAACCGCCGACACCCGCCAACCCGTCCTGAGCGAAGCCTGGCTGGCGCCCCGCCTGGTCGCGCTGACCTTGCTCGCTATCGTATTAAGCTTCCTTGGCGAGCGCGCGGGCTTCCCGCATGGCCTGCTTCTCGCGCTTAATATCGTCTCGTATCTAGCCGGCGGCTTCTATGGCGTCAAGACAGCCATCGAAAGCCTGCGCCAAGGCCAGATCGATGTTGATTTGCTCATGGTTCTGGCCGCTCTCGGCGCCGCAGTGATCGGCCAGTGGCATGAAGGCGCCGTCTTGTTATTCCTGTTTTCGCTGAGTAATGTGCTGCAAGATTACGCCATCGGCCGCAGCCGCAACGCCATCAAGAGCCTGTTCACGCTCTATCCGGAAGTTGCCAAGGTCAGGCGCGGCGAGAAGGTGGAAGAAGTCAAAATCACCGAGATCGAATTGGGTGATACCGTGCTGATTGAACCGGGCGAACGCATACCGGTGGATGGCGAGGTCAGCGACGGAAGTTCCGCCGTGGACGAGAGCGCGATCACCGGCGAATCCATACCTGTGGACAAATTGACCGGCGACCGAGTCTACGCCGGCACACTGAACAAAGTGGGCATTCTCGATGTGCTCGCGCTGCGGGCGGCGGAGCAAACCACGCTGTCGCGCATCATCAAGCTGGTGGAAGAAGCGCAGGAAAGCAAAGCGCCAACCGAACGCTTCCTCGATCGCTTCGAGCAGCGCTATGCCAAGCTGATCATACTCTCTGTCTTGCTCTTCATCATCATTCCGCCCCTGCTGGGATTAACTGATTTTCAAAGCAACTTTTATCGCGCCATGGTCTTGATGACAGTGGCGTCGCCTTGCGCCCTGATCATTAGCGTTCCCTCCGCCTTCATCTCAGCCATCGCCTCGGCCGCCCGGGGCGGCGTCCTGTTCAAAGGCGGCGCGAGCCTGGAGCAGCTTGCCGCCACGAAAGTATTTGCCTTCGACAAGACCGGAACTCTCACCATCGGCGAACCGCGAGTGACAGACCTCCTTTGCGCCCCCAGGATAACCGAAGACGAGTTAATCGCCGCGGCGGCCTCGGTTGAGGCGCGTTCGGAACATCCGCTGGCGAAGGCAATTGTGGCTTACGGCGAGCGGGCGGCGGTTACACTGTCGCGGCCGGAGCGATTCTCGGCGGTCCCCGGCCACGGCGTGCGCGCGCGTGTGGATGGGCGCGAGATACGGGTAGGCAGAATATCTCAGGTGGAGCGGGTGGCGACCTTGCCCGACTCAATGCGGCAGGCGCAAAGCAAGCTTGAGAGCGACGGCAAGACGGTTGTTGCAGTGCTGCGTGACGAGCAATGGCTCGGGCTGATCGCTCTCGCGGATGAGAGCCGGGCAGAAGCGCCAATGCTGGTCAAGGCGCTCGCGGACGCCGACATCATCTCGGTCATGCTCACGGGCGATAACCGGCGCGTAGCCGAGTCAATCGCCGCCGAAATCGGCATAGAGCGCGTTTACGCCGAATTGTTGCCGGAGCAGAAAGCCGAAATCCTGCGCGAGCTCCAGGCTGAATTTGGCGCGGTGGCGATGGTCGGTGACGGCATCAACGATGCGCCTGCATTGGCTATGGCCGAAGTCGGCATCGCGATGGGTGGCGCGGGCACGGACGTCGCCCTGGAAACTTCGGATGTCGTGCTGATGGGCGACCGTCTCGAGCGCATTATCGATGCCGTGAAGCTGAGCGCCCTCGCCCGCCGTGTCGTGAAACAAAATATCGCGTTCTCGCTGGCGGTCATCGCTCTCTTGACTCTAGGCGTATTTGTGGTGGAACTGCCGCTGCCCCTGGGCGTCCTCGGGCATGAAGGAAGCACCGTGATAGTCGTGCTCAATGGATTGCTGAGTTTGCTCCTGCTGCCCGAGATACGACGCCGGCGGCTAGCCCGCAAGCGCTAGCGGCGGAACTGCGTACGCGCCCATTCGGCGAACAGCCCCTGCAATTTGAGACGCTGATACTTCCCCGTTGAAGTAACCGGGATATCCCTCCCGAAGACGACCGCCTTTGGCGACTTTTCAAAGGTCATCCGCCGGCGGCATTGCGCGATGATGAACTCGGCATCGGGCTTTGCGCCATCTTCCAATACGACGTACGCGCCGACCTCTTCGCCATAATAGACATTCTCGAAGCCTATAGCCAATCCCGCTTTCACCCCATCTATGCCCAGCAATACCTCTTCGATGTCAAGTGGACTGAATTTGACTCCGCCGCGGTTGATCAACTCTTTGATGCGACCCGTAATGAAGAAGAAGGGCCTGCCGTCCGAGCCGCGCAGGAAGAAGCCCTCATCGCCGCTGCGGAACCACTTGAACTTAAAGGTCTCGGCATTGGCGTCGGGCCGCTTGAAATAACCTTGCATGACATTGTGCCCGCGGATACATATCTCGCCGCGCTCGCCTTCGCCCAGCTTGATGCCGCTGCCATCGGCGGCAAAAATCGCCATTTCATTCGCTTCGATCGGGCAACCGATACTGGGATAATCGTGATCCAGCAGCCAATGTTGATTGGCCTGCCAAGACAGATTGATCGGCAAGAAGCAAGAATAACAGGTCGTCTCGCTCAAGCCGTAGCCGTGCAAAATCGTAATCCCGAACATGTCGCTGAATGCTCTGGCCAAGGCCACCGAAAGCGTGCCAGCGCCACAAATGAGATGACGAAAATGCGAGAGGTCCCGGCGGCTTATGTCTCCGCCGAATATCGTATTTCCTGCCTCCCGCTCCCGCTCGCCGTATTCTATAAGAAACTGCAATAAGGTCGGAACAACGCTGACGACATTGACCCGCTCTCGCGCGATCCTCTCCCAGAAATGTGAAACGCTGAAACGGCGATTGAGCACCGTTGAACCGCCCACGTAAAGCGGCGCGATGAGTGTCACCACGATGCCGTTGACATGATGGATCGGCAAGACGCACATCATCCGCTGATTGCCGGTGATCGCCTGCCACTGGCTGATTCCCTGGGCGTCAACGAGCAAATTGTATTGCGCGAGGATGACGCCCTTGGGCGTGCCGGTGGTGCCGCTGGTATAGACTAGCAAGGCCTCGTCAGACAGTCTTGCTGAATCGGCGCTGCCTTGACCTTGAGGCGTATCATCCGCTTTGGCGCCGGATTCATCGGCGAGAAAGGTCGTCGGTCGGCTGGCGATCGCCGCGTGAAAGTTAATATGCCGGCCGGCGCGTTCTCGGCCGACTGCGATAATCCGCGTGATGTTCGGCGCGCCTTCATCGCCATCAACACCGGCGATGATGTTTTCCGCGCGTTCCAGATACTCGACGCGCGCAAAGCAAACCTTGGCTTCGCTATTACGCAAAATGAAGGCGATGCGCCGGTCGTCTTCGGCGACATTCTGCGGCGCGACCGCAGCGCCGATCACCCAGCAGGCAAAATAAATCAAGACCGTGTCGACATGGTTGTAAGCGATCGTCACGACGCGATCTCCTCGTCGGATGCCGAGATCTTCGTACATGAAGTTCGCCGCCTGATGCGCGCGCGCATTAAACTCGGCATAAGAGAGTTCCTGTCGCGCGCCCTCTTCGTCATAATAGATCAGAAAAGGCTTCCGTCCCGATGTCTTGCTATGCATAGACAGTACATCGCGGATGTTGCGATGCGGAACTTTCCTCATCTCTTGAGGAATGCCGTCTTTCAGGTGCGCTTGCTCTATGTTGGCTGCAGTGAGCGCGTCCATGTCGCTGGACATCTGGGCTTTCTCCGGCTTTGTCTATCGAATTGCCGCATCAGTATAGCAAGCGGCAAGCAAAATTGCATAAGGAAATCGCCGTCGCCAAGTCGGAAATCCAATTAGAATTTAAGCGGAAATGGCGGCGAGGGCGGAACCTGATAATGGCTCCGAAGCTCTGGTAGACTTGCTTGACATAGAGGAGAAATCCCTGCCGCTGTGTATCCCTAGGTAGCCATGAATCAACACAAACTTCCTAACTGAGAGCGAGCCGATATGAGACAACTTTGTGTGGTGGGGTCCGGCTATGTCGGGCTGGTGACGGGCGCCAGTTTCGCCGATATGGGCAACAGCGTGACGCTGGTGGATATTGACGAGCGCAAGATTGACATGCTGCAAGCGGGCCAGCTGCCCATATACGAGCCGGGCCTGGCGGAAATAGTGCAGCGCAATACCGACGCCGGGCGAATGCGCTTCACGACAGCCTATGCCGAAGGGCTCGAAAATGCCGAGTTTGTCTTCGTCTGCGTCGGCACGCCATCAGCCGTCGATGGAGAGGCGGACCTGCAATATGTCCGCGCCGCCGCCCAGACCATCGCCAAGACCATGCGCCAGCCGCTGATCGTCATCAACAAGTCTACCGTGCCGGTGGGCACAGGCGACTGGACGGCCGAAATCATAAGCAGCAATCAGCCGCAACCGGTGGACTTCGCCGTCGTCTCTTGCCCGGAATTCCTGCGCGAGGGCTCGGCAATTGCCGACTTCATGCAGCCGGACCGCACCGTGTTGGGCTCGTCCGATGCTTCGGCAGCCGAGCAGGTGGCGGAACTCTACGCGCCGCTGGAAGCGCCGATCGTCATCACCGACATTCGCACGGCCGAAATGATCAAGTACGCCTCCAACGCCTTCCTGGCGACGCGCATCAGTTTCATCAACGAAATAAGCATCATCTGTGAACGGCTGGGCGCCGATGTGACCGAAGTCGCGCGGGGCATGGGCTACGACAAACGAATCGGGCCGCACTTCTTGCAGGCCGGCATCGGCTTCGGCGGCTCATGCTTCCCCAAGGATGTCAAAGCCCTGGCGAATATGGCGCAGACACACGGTATGCACCCCCAACTGCTCAACGCCGTCATGGAAATCAACGCTTTCCAGCGGCGGCAGATTACATTGAAAGCGCGAGAATTGCTGGACGGCAGCGTCAGCGGCAAGACGGTTTCCCTGCTTGGCCTGGCCTTCAAGCAGAATACGGACGACACCCGCGAATCGCCATCGCTAACGGTGGCCCGGTCGCTTTTGAATCAAGGGGCAATCGTCAAGGCCTACGATCCGGTTGCGATGGCAAATGCCAGTCGTGATGTGCCGGGCATTACCATGTGCGACAGCCCCTACAGCGCCGCCGCCGAAAGCGATGCCCTGCTCGTGCTCACGCCATGGAACGAATTCAAACAGTTGGATATGAAACGCGTGCTGAAATCCATGCGGCGTCCAATCATCATTGACGGGCGCAACATGTACAGCCCTGACGAACTAAAAGATATCGGCTTTGTCTATCGTGGCGTCGGCCGCGGCTATAACGGCGAAGGCAGGCTGGCAAACGGCGATGACTGACGCGGCTTCCGCGCTTCGCCGCGATCTCGATGGCTAAAGCGCGGCTGCGTCCGACCGCCAAAGCTGACCGCGCAACCCACCCGCCTCGCTCGCGACCGCGCGCCCGCATTCGCAGGCGATGGCCAGGCATGTTTCCAGAGGCAAGTCATTGAGCCAGCCGGCCAGAAAGCCCGCGTCAAAACTGTCGCCGGCGCCTACTCCATCGCCGCCGCTTTCCGCCTGCCGCACCGCCTGCCGCACACACTCCCCTTTCAGCCAGGCGGATGCGCCCGCTTCCGCTCCTTTGACAACAAGCAGCGGGACCTGCTCCTGCAAGAAACCGATCGCCGACAGCAAATCGGGCCTGCCGCTGAGGTGTTGCGCTTCTTGCTCGTTTGGCAGCAAGATGTCGATGTATTGCAGCGCTCGCAAAAATCCCTGATCCCACTCGCCCTGCGGATCCCAGTTTGTGTCCAGCGATACCGTCAGGCCAAGTCCCTTGGCCCGCTGCAAAATCTCGATCCAATGAGGCTGCAAACCGGTCTGCAAGTACAGACTGCCGTAGTGCAAGTGACGCGCGGAAGCCAATATCTCATCCGTCACGTCAGCCGCTGTCAGCGCATTGATCGAACCCGGATATGTCAGCATGGCGCGATCATCATCCTGCGCGAGATGCACCGTAATGCCCGTCTGCAACGCGGAATCGACGATGACGCTCCCGCTATCAACCCCGGCCGACCTGAGGGTGTCCATGATCAGCCGGCCGTAATAATCATCCCCGACCCGGCCCAAGAGCCTGACACTCATTCCGAGCTTGGCCGCTTGCGCGGCGAAGATGCAGCAGGAGCCGCCCATCTCGAGCTCGTAGCCGCTGACGATCTTTTCCACCTGCCCAAATTGCGGCTTCACATCGTCATCGCGCAAAATGAGGTCGACGCAGGTATCGCCAAATACGACGATGTCATAAGGTTTATCGCGCGAACTCTTGTGCATTCAATCGGCGCCCAGCGCCAACTCCTCGGCCAAGCCAATATATGCCGCCGGAGTCAACTGTATCAGCCGCGTCTTCTCTTCCGCGGGAATTTCCAACTGGCGAATGAATTCTTCTAAACTTTCTCGCGACACCGCTTCACCGCGTGTCAGCGCTTTCAGTTGTTCATAGGCATCAGCAACTTGATGCTTACGCAGAACCGTCTGGACCGCTTCCGCCAGCACTTGCCAGTTGTTCTTAAGATCTACCGCCAGCGCAGCCGGATCGACCGCGATCTTCGAGAGACCTCTGTGTATTGACCGGAGAGCGAGGTAACTGTGGGCGATCGCCGCGCCATAATTTCGTATCGCCGATGAATCGCTCAAGTCCCGCTGCAAGCGAGAGATTGGCAGCTTCTCCGCCAAATGCGCCAGGCCGCCATTGCTGATACCCAGGTTGGCTTCCGCATTTTCGAAGTCGATGGGATTCACCTTATGCGGCATGGTGGACGAGCCGGTTTCGCTCGCTCTGACCCGCTGCCGAAAGACGCCGAGTGAAATGTACATCCACACATCGCGGCAGAAATCAAGCAGGATGGTGTTGAAGCGGATCAAACCATGCGCCAATTCCGCCAGATAATCATGTGGCTCTATCTGCGTCGTCAAGGGATTGAATGTCAATCCCAGCGAGTTGACAAATTGTTCTGTGAAATTGCGCCAATCCAGGTCCGGATAGGCAATTTTATGCGCATTATAAGCGCCGACGGCGCCGTTGAATTTGCCCAGATATTCCTGCGATTCTAACCCGAGCAACTGCCGCCGCAGCCGATAGACGAAAACGGCGACCTCTTTGCCGAGCGTGGTCGGGCTTGCCGCTTGACCATGCGTCCGCGCGAGCATCGAAACATCGGCGGAATCAAGCGCGAGCGCCTGCAATTTCCCAATCAATTCAGTCGCCGCCGGCTGCCAGACCGAACGCATAACATCGCGAAACATCATGGCGTAGGCCAGATTGTTGATGTCGTCAGACGTGCAAGCGAAATGAATCCAGGCCGACGCATCGCGCAGGCTGCTACCCTGCAAAGTTTCGCGCAGGTAATATTCGACCGCCTTCACGTCATGATTCGTCTCCCCCTCGATAGCTTTGATGCGTTCCGCCGCGCGCTCGTCAAAGTCGTCCAGAATGCTCGCGAGCAGATCGCGTTCCGCTTGGCTAAAGCGCCTGATTTGCCTGACGCCCTTATGATCCGAAAGGGCAATCAGCCAGCGCAACTCGACGCGCAGCCGATATTTCGTCAGAGCATATTCGGAGAGATAGGGCTGGAGCGGCGCGGTCTTTTCAGCATAACGCCCGTCCAGCGGCGATATGGCGTACCAGCTCGCTGTCACAGTGTCTGCACCTTATGATTTGGGAAGCGCCCGTATTGTACACCGAACGGGTTGACATTTCCCCTCGCCGACTGGAACCGCGTCCCGGATTACGCTGCCGATTTTCGCCACAGCTGGGCGACGCCTCACGCAAATATCTTTTGAACAAATGTTCATGTTTTGCCCAAAATCTGCTATAATAGAGTCATGACTGCCTGCGCCCATAATCTATTCCATCCCATCCGCCTGTCATCGGACACAAAATGTGGCCAGATGGCCGAAAAAAGTTTTCCCCCCGGCCACATAGCCGACATCCTAACCTCGCAAACCCGTCGCTGCCGAAGATTATCAATAAATGCCGCTTTTATGATAGAAAAAAATATCCCGCCTATCGATAATCATTTATCAATAATCCGCCCGCTTGACGCATTCAATCCCGGCCCGCGCGCCAACTGCTCGACAATCCCGATCTCAAACTTGCCCTTCTGCCGCGGCGAATCGACCTCGCGCCAATCTACATTGCGGAACTTCGCGTCGGCAATCGGCGCTTCCGCTACATCCTTGACCCGTAACTGCTTGAACGCCCCCGTTTCCGATCTTTTGTCGAGCCGATTCTCAGGCCGCTCGCCCGAGACCGGTAATCCTGGCAGACTCCAAGTTCCGGTTGCTTTCTCGCCGCCGCTTGTGGATTTGACCAATATACAGGAGGGCGTTGAATGTCAAACCTGATTCGGTCAACGCCGCGCGCGGACGGCTTCCGCATGCCAGCCGAGTGGGAGCCCCATGCCGGCTGTTGGATGCTCTGGCCGCAGCGCCGCGATACCTGGCGTAACGGCGGCAAACCGGCCCAATACGCCTTTGTCGAGGTGGCGACGCAGATCTCGCGTTTCGAGCGCGTGACGATGGGTGTCAATCCCGATCAGTTCGAGAACGCCCGCGCCATGCTGCCGCCCCAAATACGCGTCGTGGAGCTCTCCAACAACGATGCCTGGATACGCGATAATGGTGCCACCTTTGTGGTGAGCGAAGAAGGCGTGGTGCGCGGCGTCGATTGGACCTTCAACGCTTGGGGCGGCTTGCGGAAGATGATGTATTTCCCCTGGGACCTGGACGAACTCGTGCCGGCGAAAATGCTGGAGATTGAATCGCTTGACCGCTATAAGGCGCCCCTCGTCACGGAAGGCGGCGCGATCCATGTGGACGGGCAAGGTACTCTGCTCGCCACCGAGTCTTGCCTGCTGAATCCGAATCGCAATCCCGACCTGTCAAAAGCGGAAATCGAACAGCATCTCGCGGATTACCTCGATATCTCGCGCATCATCTGGCTGCCCCGCGGAGTCTATGAAGATGAAACCGATGGCCACGTGGACAATTTATGCTGTTTCCTCCGCCCCGGCCTGGTCGCTTTGACCTGGACCGATGACCGCAGCGACCCTCAATATGAGCGGTCTGCCGAGGCTTACGACCTGCTAAGGAGCGCGCGCGATGCCAGCGGACGGCAACTGGAAGTGCGCAAGATACATCAGCCGGATCCAATGATGATGACCGAGGAAGAAGCGGCCGGGCTTGACATCGTGGATACAGCTTTGCTACGCCCGGCAGGCGAACGGCTGGCGGGATCCTACATCAACTTCTACATCGCCAATGGCGCAATCATCGCGCCGCAATTCGGCGATCGCCATGACAGCGCCGCTTTTCATCAGTTGGCGCAGCTATTTCCCAACCGCGAAATAGTCGGGATCGCAGCGCGCGAGATCCTGCTCGGCGGCGGCAATATTCACTGCATTACGCAGCAGCAGCCGGCCGGCCGCGCGACTTAAGAAATCGAGAATCGCTCTATGTCCGAGTACGTTACCGTAGAAGTAGAATTCGGCGACCACCCTGATGTCGCCGATCTCTATGTCAATCAGCCCTTAACCGATCAAGATGCGGAAGTCTACGAAAACCCGTCAGCCGGTGATCTCGGCTCGCCGATCGCGCAGATGCTATTCGCGGCGGTCGACGGCATCCAGAAGCTGACAATTAACCGGGACTGCCTCACGATTACACGAGAATCGGATTATTCCTGGGAAGCGATCATCGACGAGCTGCGCGATGCCTTGCGCGATTGGTATCTGTAAATCGCTAGGGCTCTTTCTCCGGGGAAGGGTCCGCAAGCTTGGCAGGCGGTTCTTGGCCGCCGCCGCTAACCCGGTCTGCGCCTCCAACCTGCCTGAACAGCTCATTGACCTGGCTTTGATTTCCCGCTTCGAGCACCGAGAGCATTTCGCCGCTGGACATCTTGCCGTAATCCCGCTGCAATCCGCCAATCGACACCCCCGAAATCAGCCGAGCCAAGTCAGCCGAGCCGCATTCACGGCAGCTTGGCGTGGCGCTGTCGTATTCGGCGTATCTGCGGTAGGTGACGCTGAAAACTACTCCGCAGGTCTTGCAGCGGAAGTCATACTGCGGCATTGCTTGTCACCTTCCACCCTGGTTCGCGCCGGCGTCTCCGCTCGGGGTTCTGGCCCGCCGCTGCAGGGCTTCGGTATGCCCCATATCAGGATTCCATTCGTCGAGCAAGGCGTCCTTGTGCCGCGTGGCGATCCAGCCGCCAAGATCGCGCGCGATCCGCTCAAGCATCTTCGGCTGCGCCCAGGTCGCCGTATCGACTTGCACCGCGACCGCTCCCGCTTCAATGTAGTCACGGGCATCCGCCGGCGAATGGATACCACCCGAGCCAATGATGGGAATCTCCTCCGGAATCTCCCGCCGCAAGCGACCGACCATGCGCAAAATCATCGGTTTGATCAACGGACCGTAAATGCGCCCGCTTACCAGTCGTCCGCTGTGCCTATCGCGCGCCGTGCCCCGCGGCGCTGCCGTCAACACCAGCGCGTCGGCGCCCGCCTCCGCTATCGGCAAGGCGAATTGGCAGCACTCATAAAATGGCAAGCGCGCCAGCAAGGGCTTTTCCATCTTGGCAGCCGCGCGAACGAGGGCGAGGGCATCCGCCTCGTCAAGATCGTCGCTCAAGCCGAGTTCCACCGCCGCAATCTCGTCGACTTCGTCGATCAGTCCCGAAGCGCGTTCGATATGCTGCGCGGTGGCGCCGACAAGATGCAATATCACCGGAATCGGCATATTCGCCCAAGTCTTGCGATAGCGCCTGATCACCTTGCTCAATCCCGGATTTGGCAGCCCGGTATGCAGGAGAATCCCCGCGTCCAGGGGGATCATCCGCGTGCCCGCCGCCGGATTCCAGGCATCAAGAGTCACCGGATTGGTGACAAGAGCGCCGAGCTTCTCGTAGTCGATCATGGCTTTGTAGCTATCGGCGAAACCGAGCGTGCCGGCCGCCGGCATCACCGGAGTGGACACGATAAGACTGTACTTGCCGGGCCGAGTGATCTCTATCGCCATAGCAACCCAGACCTCAATTCAGACGCAATGTGGTCAGATCAAAGGCGGGCCCATCCAGACATTGCAGCTTCTGGGAGCCGCGCAGATTCAGCATACAGGCGTGGCAAGCGCCGACGCCGCAAGGCAGCGGACGCTGTAAAACACCGAATGCGTAATTCACCGGCACCTCGTTGCGTCGGTCTCGCATTAGCCGCATGATGTCCGCGAAATGACTCAGCTCATCACCCGGCCCGACAGCCGCAAACACCTGATCGGCCCAACCCAAGGTCATCACCATGTCATTCCAGGTCAGATTGTCCTCCGCCACAATAATCTCCACTTCGCTCGGCAGATGATCTGTCCCGTATTGCCGGGCGCTGCCCATCAACACCATGGTCACGCTGACTTGTCTTTCCAGCAGGTAGGGCAGCATCAAGAGCAGCGGGGTCGGCGGACTATGATAGGTTATCAGCAGAATGTTGCGCAGCTTCTGGCGAAAACGAAAGGGCTGCCCCACTGGTCCTATAAGGCTCAGAAGCTGCCCCGGGGCAAATTGCTCGCGCGCGGGCAATTCGATGGTCAAGATATTGCTGGCGTGAATATCGACCGGAAACCAGAGGTCGCGCAGATAAGGCTCCCAGCGCTCGGCGTCATAGTCCTTTTCGATACGCCGCGCCAGCAGCGCTTGACCCGCCAGGAGATGCGAAAGCGATTGATCAACCGCCAGATCCAGCCGCTGAAAATCGCGGTTGACGCGTTTGATCCGTTCAATATACGCCTGCGACTCTTTCATGAATCCCACCTTGTTGTCAAGCATTATAGTCGGATTGCCTGGCGAGGACAAAGTTACAGACCGGCCGATACACCGCCGCCCGAGCGGGTGTCAGGATTGATCCTGGCCATCGTGTACGAATCCATAGAGCTCCCACGGTACCTCGCCCGCATCGGCGAGCTGCGCCGCCAGTTCAAAGCGCGGGTCGATCTCTTCGCCGAGATAAAGCGGGTCGAGCGCCGGCCGGGCCGCCGGCATTTGCAGGTAGTCGATCTCGAACTGCCGCGCCAGCGCCAGTGTGTCCTCACGAGAAGCCAAAGGGGTGACCACCGACGAATAGCCGAATACGCTCAATACGTAGGGATCTTGCGACATGAGACGGAGTTCGCCGTCGCCGGTTCTGTCCGGGAGGTCATCCAGCCGATCGACCAAGATCCGCACGCTTGCGTAAAACCTGTCCGCGTTTGCAGTCTCGATTCTGACCAGGTCATAGCTGTGCCATGCCAACCAACAGAGCGAAAGCAGCGCGAACGCATAGCGCCACTCGCGACGCCGTGCCAGTGTCTCCAATGCAATAGCGCCAAGGGGTATCAGCAGCGGCATGACAGTCAAGAACACCTTCTTGAAACTTCCGCCCTGGTTATGCACAGGCATCAAGAGTGGATAGATGACCAGGAGTCCCAGCACCCATATCGCAACCGGTATAAGCTGCTGCAACTGTTTGCGGTCGCTCTTGGCGAAAAGCGCGTAAACTCCGGCTGGTACAAGTACAACTAAGGGGAACTGAAGCGAGACAGCCGCCTGCTTTAGCGCGGCGCCCAACTCAAAGACCCGCTTGCCCAAAAGCTCCGAAAGGCTCTGCCGCTCCAGAAGCGTCTCAAAGGTGATGGGAATGCCGTAAGCGTAAAGGTCGCGCGGCTCAACCATAAATGGCATCCTGCTCATCTGCGGGCTGCCCAGCGTGCCAATGATCTGCAAATTGCGGAAAAGCCAGGGAGAGATTGTAATGAGATATGCGAGCACGAGCAACAAGACATCCGAACGGCGCGCGCGCTTCGAGCCGATGGCTCCATCCAGCAGGAGATACGCGACGAGCAGGACAAAGAGAATTGGGGAGTCGTTGCGCGTTAAATGCGCCAGGCCAAACAACAGACCGCTGACCAGAAGCGCGAGCCTTCTGCCGGACCGGAGCGCTTGGTTCATGAGCAGCAGAGCGGACACTATCAAGATCACGTTGAGAATCGTCGTGTCGGTGCGCAGGGAATTGAGGACTAACTCTGGCAAAACAGCTGCGAATGCGGCGGCGGTCAATGCGCAAGATCTTGATTGTCCGAGTTGCTTTGTCGCAATAAATACCAACCCAGGCAGCAGCGACCCCGCCAGCACAAAAAGCGCCGCTGCGGCCTGCGCGTTGACGCCACCGGCCATAATGCCGAGGGCGGCCGCAACACCAGGCAGCGGCATCCAGTGATCCGTATCATGTACCAGGGCGACAGGCATGCGAGCGTAATGCCAGACGTAATCGATGGTAAAGCTATGACCCTCCGACAAGCGCCGACCAAGGTTGTAGTAGTGCACCGGGTCGTTTATCCCCGGGTTATGGACTAATGACAGAAGCGCCAAACGAAAGACAAAGGCAAAGGCCGTAATCAGTGTGATCTTGACGATTGTCGTCTTCATGCCGTCGTCAGCCGTCCTTGTGTTTTACTTGCCGCGATACTACCATTTGGCAAAGATATGCCGTATATCAAGATGTGAAATTGATGCAAGCGGACACCCGTCATACTCGCATACTATGGATCGTCCTGCTGACCGGCCTCTTGCTGCGTCTGACCTTCGCCCTTGCCCAGCCGACATACTCCAGGTTTGACCTTGCTCGCGGTGGCGATACAGGCTGGTACCTGGTCAATGGCTACGGATTCTTCAGCGGCGAAAAGCATGGCTGGGTTGAAAACATGCCGTTTTACATCAACAGGATCCCGACGCCACCCTTGTATATCCTCTTTGCGGGCTTCGTTCAGCAGTTCTTTGGCAGGCATGAGACCATTGTCGTCATGCGTCTATTGCAATGTCTTGCCTCGATAGCGACCGTTTATCTGGCCAATCGCCTGTCCCAACTGATCACTGGCGACAAGCGAGTCGCGACGACTGTCGCCGTCTTGGTCGCCTTTCATCCCGTTTTTGTCATTGAGCCGGCCAGTATCGCTACTGAAACATTGTACATATTCTTCCTTGCCTTGGGCTTCTGGTTATACACAGAATACATAGTTGTTGCTGTCCTGCGGCAACAGCAATACAAGATCAGCCCGAAAGCAGCCATACTGCTGACGGCGGCTGCCTTTGCTCTGGCTTCCCTGACGCGCGCAGTGGCGGTATTGTTTCCCGCGGTTATGGTGTTGCATCTGCTACTGCTGGGGCGCCGCCGGCTTGTCGCGGTGTGGCGCGGCCTTGCGCTCGTGCTGATTGTGGTTTATGCCGTCATAGTCTCGACTTGGACCATTTACAATTTCGTGGTTTGGGATCGGCTGGTCATTGTCAGTGATCAGCTTCTTCCCGCGCTTTGGCGCGGAGCGGAAACTCAAGACGGCTCCCCGGCGCAGAATGACGCGCTCTTGCTGCAAGGCAAGGAAGTTGCTGCCGACGACGGCTGCGAGGTTGACTGCAAGTATCAACATCCGGCCGAGCTTTATATCGAACATATTGCAGCGATCGTTAATGCGGACATCGCCGGCTTCTTTTTGCGCCGCCTCGATGAATTGTCATTTTCGCTTATTCAACCCCACGGCAGCGCGAGATTCGGGCAGGGCAGCATAAGAGAGGCCGCCAGTGAATTGCTTCGCCAAAATGTTTCGGCTGAGAGACTGCTAGCGGTAGCGCAAATGGAAGGATTTGCGCTGAAAGCTGCCACATGGATCTTCCATATTGGGGCTATTATCATGGGAATGATAGGCATGTGGCTGACGCGCCACCAGATTTACTTTACTTTTCCCGTGATCGGCTTCGTGGCATACACGATTGTTGCGCACCTATTCTTGTTGGCATTGCCGCGCTACTTGTTTCCGCTGGAGTTCATCTGGCTCCTTTTCGCTGGAATCTCCGCGATCAGACTTTTCGATCGCTGGCGAAGGCAAGTCGCGGTCTAGCCGGCGGCGCTGCCTGGGCAAGACCTCACAATAGCGATGCGATGAAGAATCGTTGAGGAGAATTGGCGACTTGAAAATCTACACCAAAACGGGCGACGAGGGGGAGACGTCTCTTTTCAGTGGAGGGCGCGTACCCAAGACGCACCTGCGCGTCGAAGCCTATGGCACAGTGGACGAGCTTAATTCACTGCTTGGCGTCGTACGAGCCGCAGACTTGAGCGAGCGCGCCGATAGCTGGCTGAACGAAGCGCAAAGGCAGCTCTTTCATCTGGGCGCGGACTTGGCGACGCCACTGGACGCGAAAGCCGATTGGATCACTAGAATCGGCGTTGCCGAGATCCAATGGCTGGAGAACACGATCGACCACATGACGGCTGAACTGGTGCCGTTGAGAAACTTTATCTTGCCCGGAGGCACAACCGCGGCAGCGACGCTGCAGCTTTCGCGAGCGGTATGTCGGCGCGCCGAACGCCTCGCGGTCGGCTTGGCTCGCGAGGAAGACATAGGCGAACACGTAATCGCGTACATAAATCGGCTATCTGACTGGCTATTCACGTTGGCGCGCTATGAAAACCTGCTGGCTGGCGAGCCGGAAACCAGATGGAGCGCAGGCTGATGGGGAGGTCTTGCGGTAGCGCCTTGCGGCTTGAGGTGCCGGAGGTGGGAGTCGAACCCACACACCCGAAGGTACACGAGTTTGAGTCGTGCGCGTCTGCCAATTCCGCCACTCCGGCTCGCGGTTTGGAAGTCTACGCCTTTGCCGGGCAGATGTCAATGCTGAAGCGGCGCGCGGCCGGATGACTATGACCCGAATTGCCCGATTCTGCGCGCTTTGCGGCCAGCCTCTAAGCACGCTGCGGCATAGTGGTCGCTTGCGTCCCTATTGCAATGCTTGCGAAACACCGGTGTATTTCGATCCCAAAGTGGCAGTCGTAGTCTTCATTCAGCGCGGTGAGCGGGTTTTGCTGATTCAGCGGGCAGTTGATCCGGGCAAAGACAAATGGGCGCTGCCGGCGGGTTTTGTCGATTATGATGAAGCGCCGGAAGCGGCCGCCATCCGCGAAACCTTTGAAGAAACACATCTCAAGGTGCGCATTGATAAACTATTGGCGGTTTATCCCAAACGCGATGAAGGCCTGGCGGATATCATAATCGCCTATAGCGCTACGGTTATCGGCGGAACGGCCGAAGCCGGCGATGACGCGGCGGATTTAGGCTGGTTCAATCGTGAGAATCTGCCGCCGCTGGTGTTCTACCCTTCAATTACGCTGACCAATGAGTGGCGCGAAGGCACCTTGATCCTTTGATGACTCGCGTATAACTTGGAGAACTGGTCTCAATTGCTATCCGGCTTCATGCCCAGCAATCGCATAATGCTGGTGGCGAAGGCTAGAAAATAGCTGTAGACAATCGAAGCGCGGACACGAGTGGCATTTCGACTATCGTCCAGAGCCTGATAGATTGCGCGCGCTTCTTTATATTTCCGGCGCGCGCCTTCAAACTCCCACTGCGATTGAAAGACGGAGCCGAGCGCGTGCAGATAGCGGGCTTCGCTAGCCGGATTGCTGACAGTTCGCGCCATCTCAACCGCCCGCTGATAGTAGGCGATTGCGCTATCCGGTTGGTTTCGCAGTTCCTGCCATTGCCCCAGCAAGCCCAGAGCATACATCTCGTACGGCGGATGCTGAATATCCTGCGAGAGCGCCAGCATCTGGTCGAAGTAATCGCGGGCATCCGATAAGTCCTTCACCGCCAACATCGTCATGGCAAGCGTGTACAGCCGCATGAACTCATGGAAGACCGACTCCATTCCGCGAGCGACTTCCAGGGCAGTCAGTTGCTGCTGGATACCACGCTCAAAACTGTCGCTGTCTTGCGCCAGGACCAAGCCCTGCTGCCCGATGATGACGCTCTCCAATAGTCTGTCCTTGACCGATTGCGCCTTGCGCAGCGCCACAAGCAAGCCGTCATTCGCCTTGCTGAAGTCTTGTTTGCGTATGAATGCGTTGGATAGCAGAAGGATGGCGCGCGCTTCCATTTGGCCGTCGTTAAGCTCGCGCGCGATATCTATAACCTTCCACGCGTGCTTGCTGGAATCCTCCGGATTTGCTGCGATCTCGCCCAAGCCCAAGAGCGATTGACCATAGCGCCGCATATCGCCCGATTCAAAGGAGTAATCGACAGCCTGGCGATAATCATCGACGGCTTCCGCGGTCTGCAAATAACCCTCGCGCGCGGTTCGCGCCCGAATGACTAACGCATCGGTCATCAGACTCCTGGAGCCGATCGCTTCCGCGGCATCAATAGCTTGATTGACATAATCCCGCGCGAAGTCAAAATGACCTAGGGAACACTGCGCCTGCGCCAGACCCAAGAGCGCGATGACCTCCACGCTATAGTGCTTTTCTCGGCGAGCCAGCGTTAACTCAACGTGGCAGCGGTCAACGATCTCGTTGAAGCCGCCGGATTTCATGAGTTCCGTGATGTCGTACCTCAGGTTATCGATCTTTGCAGGCATCAGAAAATTTACCCCGCGGGTCGTCTCATCCCATTATACGCACATTCTCACGATTTGGTTCGGCAAGCTTTGACGGCGCCTCATCGGCTTGGTCGATCAAAGGCGTGACCCGGGTATCTCATTGCAGCTTTCTCAGCAGCCTCGCCAAGCCGGCGGTCCAGTCTATGGACGCCGGTGGCAGCAGCAGACTATAAAACGCATAGAGCCGGCGCTGACGCGATTCAGGCCGGTAGAGGGCCGCTGCCCGCAAGAAATGCTTCCGCGCCGACCGTCTATCGCCTTCCGCCCAGAGGTAGACGGCGTAGACGTGATGCCTGGATGCCTCTTTCCGGTCGAATTCTTCCGCGTTCAGGCAGCGCTGCCAGCCATAGTGACGAGCATTTTGCACCGTTTTGAGACGCCCCAGCGCGCCATACAGTTTATCATCCGAAATCATGTCGCCGTGCATCCGGCGATAAACGAGACGTCGGTCGATAGCGTGGAATTTGAATTTCGCCGCCAGCCGCAGAAAGAGATCCCAGTCTTCGGCACTGCGGAATTCCGGGTCGTCCGCAAAGCCGCCAACATCACGCAAGGCCGATGTGCGAAACATGCTTGAACTGGTCAATATGCGGCAGCCGGTCTGCCGCAGCAACTCGCAGAATACATCGTCGGAGAATCGTTCAAAGGCCGGCGTCTCCAGCGGTGTTATGCCGTCGCTCGCGACAAATTGAAAATGCGTATACAGCACGTGTACATCGGGAGAATGCCGGAAGACGTCGATGCCAATCGCGATCTTCTCGTCGTGCAAACGATCATCGGCATCAAGGAAATGGATGAACTCGCCGCGCGCTTCAGCGATGCCACGGTTTCGCGCGATCCCGGGACCTTGATTGCTGCCTACCAGGAGCCGGACTAAGCCGCCGTATTTCACGCGAAGGAAGTCGGCGGTGCCGTCCGCGCTGCCATCGTCAACGACAATGATCTCGATATTGTCATAAGTCTGGGACAGGCAACTATCGATGGCATCCGCCACAAAGCGCTTGCGGTTAAAGGTAGGGATTATGACGCTGACCAGAGGTTTGCTTTGCATATCCTCGCTCAAAGTCGCTGTCATCGTTGATACACCGAGCCAGGCGCGCGGTATCACGGACGCCGCAAGGTGGGCGCGCCATTAATGACGCCGGCGACCCAACCGAAGGTACCATCGGCTGTTTGTACGCGCCACCAACGATAGTCTTCGTTCTCGTAGGGTCCGGCGAAGATCGCCACGTAGTCTCCGGCGGCGACTCCACCGACTGTGCCGCTGGATGTCGTCGGCTGCTGACGAATATTCAAATTTGGCAATGTGACCCTGAGCTGCTCGCCCGGCGCATACTCGGAACCTATGATGACGGCCTCCGGGATTGGCAAAGCAGCAGGCGTCCTGACGCCAAACTGCGGATTGCTGGCGAGACCGGTGTCATTGCTAACGATGCCGCTGTCTACCTGAACTGTAAACTGCTGCCCCTGCACAGTGACGACAACCGCGCTGCGGTCAGGGAACCAATGCGCCTCCTCCGCTGGCGCGCCGCCGATGAAGTTGGAGAGCTGATTGCCAGCGCCGTCATATAGAGCTAGAGGGCCACTGCCCGGACCGCCGGGACGCCCAAGCGCGACGTACTGGCCGTTGGGCCGCAGGACGGCATCCTGCAACCACAAACCACGCGCCGAGCCATCAAGGATGATTCGCTCGCCTTGCAGGTTTCGGCTCACTACGCCAATGATCACCCGTCCATCGGGACGCCTCCCGCTGACAGTGATGCTTTGACCATCGGAATTCCAAGTCCCGTAGTCATAGCGGACAAAAGGCGGCGCGTTGTTGGCATATTTTGGATCGCGCTTAGCTTCCGCGATCGCAAGCGCATTTCGGCCTTCGTCGGGCAAATGCAGCGTCAGCAGTATAGTGTTGTCCCCGCGAATAGGCGACCACTCCACGCCGATCGTCTTCCAGTGCCAGGCGCTGCTGGGATTGACCATATCACAGGTCTTATAGCCTGAGGCTACACAATCGCGGATGATCGCATAAGTGGGATCCGTCTCCAGATTTGTATCAGGCTGCCAGAACCAAACGCCGGCATTGGCATTATCGGTACCCGGCGGCGGATCGATTCGGAAGCTGAAGCGGGCGCCATCAGCCGACCAATCCAGTTCGACGATTCGGTTTTTGTTTTGGTCAATGCTGTTGATGCCCCCGGCAAAACCTTGAAAGAAGGGCGAATAAGACATTTCGCCTTCCTGGGCGACACGCAAGGGCTTGTAGCGCAGCATGCCTTTGAAGTCGGTGCGAAGGAAACTATTGGGATCAACCGGATTCTGCAGGAATAATCGCACGCCGCCGCCCAGTTGGATATTCTCAAATGAAAAGACCTGCCCTACTCCGACATCATATTGATAGGCTGATGCGCCAGTGATGTCGAAAGTAGTCGGCTGAGAAATCGGCGGTTGGATAGCCGAATTCAGCAAGTCGCTGCGCACCGCTACGGTGGGCTGGAAAAGGGTGGCGGAAGGCGTTGGCGTCAAGGTTGGCCCGTCCAACTGCGATTGAGGCGTTTCGACCCCGGGCGTCGACACAACCGGCTCAACATTTGGTGCCGAGATGTCAACAGGCGCGGTTGATTCCGGCGGGGCTTCAATCGTAACGGCGGGAGGCAAAGTCGGGACGGCTGTCCAGGTCGGCGGCAGCGTCGGCCGTGGCAGCGGCGTCGCCAGCAGTTCCGCCACTTCGGTCGGATTGAATGTAGGCAGCGGCGTAAGGCTCGGAGGCGACAGAATGACGATTCCCTGGCCCTCGGTCGATGTAGCGGTGGGTGAGGGCTCTTCAAGAACCTGCGGCAGGCTCTCCGGCGGAGTGTGGCTGGGAGTGGGCGTTGCCGATGCTCTGTCAGTTTCAAACTCTATGCGAGTCGGGGTCGGCTCAATGATTTCGGTAGGCGGAGACGTCGCTGTTTCCGACGGCATCGGCGTCTGGGTCAGGGTAGGCGCGAGAGATTCAGTAGCCGTGGCTGTAGCTGTGGGCGCGGTCGTGTCAGTTGGCAGAGGTGTATCTGTCAGCGCGGGAGTGTCTGTTGGCGCGGGGGTGACTGTAGCCGTTGGCGCGGGCGTGTCTGTAGGTATGGGTGTGCCAGTAGGTGCGGATGTATCTGTCGCCGTTGGTGTGTCGGTCGCCATCGGCGTGTCGGTTGTAGAAGCCGTGCGCGTCGCCGTGGGAGTGTTTGTGACAGTTGGAGTCAGTGCGTCTGTTGCCGTAGGCGTGGCCGTCTCAGTAGCCGCGGGCGTCTCGGTCGGTGTTGGAGTTTCGGTATCTGTCGCCGTGATAGTTGGCGTAAATGTGACCGATGGCAAAGGCGTTCCAGTGGACGTCGATGTAGGCGACGCGGTCGCTATGATCGTCTCGGACGGCAACTCCGTTGCGGCGGTCGCCTCCGGCGCGCGCGTATCGATTGGCGCCAAGGTCAGCGTGACCTCGGGCCGACGCAAATTGCAGGCACACAAGCTCAGGGCCAGGGAAAGGAGGGCGAGCGCCCGGCGCATCAGCACGAATTGCTCCCGAAGCCTCGGTTCAACCGTTGTAAAATCTTAGCTGATTATATCAGGCGCCGGGCCTACAACTTGACGCCCAGCAATACGGCTTACAGACGAACCTCAGGAGAGACAGGCGAGGCATTGTATGAGGATAGGGACGGAGGCAGGCCACCGCCCCTCTATCTAACTCTGCAGAAGAGCTTCCAATTCGGACGTCACTCGGGATTCATCAATGATCCCGAACCACCGCCCAACAATTTCGTCAGCAGAATTGACGAGCACATACTGCGCTTGAGCGGTAATGCCCAATCGGCGTCTTATGTCATTAAGCGATGAGTCGTCAATATCAAGCACCACGAACTCGATGCGGCCGGCGAAGGTTTCATTTATCCCGCTCACGGCGGGCACATTTGCGCGGCAAGTCGGTCACCACGAAGCCCATGAGTCGTAAAAAGTGAAACGCGGCGCGCTGGGCGCCTCGACGACGGCCCCAACCGACGACTCGGCGGGCGCCTCTCCGCCGGCAGAAGCGCCGGTCAGAATCGACCGCAGAGTGGAACATCCGCTTAACGCGATCAATCCAAGCAGGAGCATCGCGATCAATCTGGGAGTTGACTTCATATCCACCTCCTATCACATTGCGCATGACAAGAGAAGCCTAGCAGGGAGCGATAACAAAAGTCTTAAGCAATTCGTCCCCATGCTACATTTGTGATTATACAGCATGATCGCAGGCCAGAACCCCGAGAATGCTCAGACCCGCGCGCTTAACCAAGCTTCAGGGATCGGAACGCACTGCCAGATTCTGGGCATATTGCCGCTCTGCGCGTCTTCTGCGATAGGCCAAGGGCGGCGTTATAGCATTTGAATCGAAATAGTCTACGATCTCCGTCAGATATTCAACGAGGGGCGTATAGCTTATTCCCAACTCCGTTTTGCCCAGGCTGTTGTCGAGAGCGCTCATCCAGCGTTCGCGGAAGGGGGCGCAATCCGGAAGGAAGCCGTTGGACACGAGAGCGTTGCGGTCGGCGCTAAGCCACTCTGCCTGGGCGCCCATTATGGAGGCAAGGATGTTGAGGAATTCTTCATGGCTGACGTGTTCATCCTGGGCGATGTTATAGGCTTTGCCTTTGCCCTTGCCGCTCTCAATCAGGCTTTGGATGATGTCAACAACATCCAGGGCGTATACGTGGTTCAAGACGTAATTCGGCGTGCTGGGAACCAGGATCGGCCCGCCGTCTCGCAAGCGCAAGTAATAGTTGAGCAGCCTGTGATAGGGATCGCGAGCGCTGTTGACCATCGGCAGGCGGAGCATCGTATAGGGGAAATCGGAGCGCGCGCCTTCCGCGATCATTACATCTTCGGTTTCGCGTTTCTGTATGCCGTATAGCCATTCTTCATAGTGATACGAAGTTTCGGCCGGCGCCGGAATCAAGCCGCCTTCATAGTCGCTTTCGCGATACGGGCGGCGCAATCCCTCACGCACCAGGTACACCTGGCCGCTGCTGAGCGCGATATAATGCTCGACGTTGTCACGGAACAACTCTATGGCAGTCAGGGCCTCATCCCGCCGGTACAAGACAAAGTCCACCACGACATCAAAGGGCTTCGCCAGCAAAGCGCGCCGCATCTGCCTGTGATTTGCGCGGTCCACCGTCAGCCGGTGAATTGATCGCGGCAAATCCTCCGCTGTGATGCCGCGATTCAGCAAAGTGAGATCGCAGCCCATTCGCGCCAAGCGCTGGGAAAGGTAATAACCCATATTTCTTGTGCCGCCAATGATGAGAATGCGCATGATGTCTGCTTCCGCTTCAGAAAACGGCGATGAAGTCTATACCCGATTCATCCACCCTATTGTATCAGCTATAACATTTTAATAACTTATCTCTATCGGTAAATGTACCGGGCTGGGTGAGCGCCGTTTGCCTGGCGGCGATCATGGGAGTGGTGAATTTCAAGGATACAGGACATATTCTTAATTCCGTGCCGGGGGATTCACTACTCCCGTCTTTATTGGCATTATGGCAGTCTTTGCGGGCGGCCTTGGGCTTTGTCGGGAAGTTGAATGGAGGCGTCGGGAGCAAGCGTGAAGGTATCGGATTGTTGGTGTCTATTAGGTGTATATCTGACATTGTCCGTTTGTCGGACAAGGGAAAACCCTTTTCGGACAAAGTCGCTATTTCGGACAAAGTCGCTATTTGTCGGCCGGGCAGTTTTGCGTCAGCGGGGAAGGAAGCGCCTGCAAGCAGGCGGACGGCGGTGATGTCGTCATGGATATCGAGCAGGTTCATAGCGCGGCGCCCTCAGTTGGTTGGGATTGGAGTCATTATAGCACAGGTGTTCTGAAATGGAAGGGCTGAAGGCGGCGATTTTGAGGCGCCGAGAAAGTTGGGGATATGCCGCTCATTTCCCCTGCCCCCAGCTCCTTGCCGCTATCTCAGTAATTCCAAGTTAGTCATGCGAAAAATGACATGCAGCGGTTGTTGCAAGCGGGCGATCCAAGGAGCGCCCCTACAGATTTCGCATAATGAAGATCACCGAACTTTTTCGCATGACTTACTTGCGCTCGCTTCTATGGCGAGGATGCTCAAAATGAGGGATGGGGAGGTTTCGTCGTTTTGAGAGCTCTGCCTTTCGGGGAGGGATTTAGTATGAGGGAAACTCGGCGCGATTCACCACTCTCGCGGTCATTTCGCCCTTGCCGCGACGCGTCGCTTCTCGCTATAATTCGCCGTCTTAAAGCGATGACAGAAGGGCCCTGTAGCTCAATTTGGCAGAGCAAGCGACTCTTAATCGTTAGGTTGAAGGTTCGAGTCCTTCCAGGGTCATAGACGCATTCCTAGGCATCAATCGCAAGACAGATCAAACGAAGCCTCGCCCCGAGGCTTTTTATATACGTTGGGAATCTGCCTGCCGCGAATTGCTCAGCCAATGGCGCGTTTCACGGCATCGCGATAGCCAAGCCTCATGCGCGTGCTGACGTCCGCGTCCGGCGCGGACATCTCGGCGCCATGATACATCCCGGGATATACCTGCAGCTCAGTCGGGACGCCAGCCGCCATCAGCCGTTGCGCGTAGGCGATGTCCTCATCACGGAAGAGATCCAGCGCGCCGACAGTGACGAAGGCCGGCGGCAATCCGCTCACGCTCTTGGCCCGCGCGGCCGCCGCGTAGGGCGATACAGCGTCCGTGCCGTACTCATCGCCGAGATACATCCGCCAGGCTTTCAGGGACACAGCCCGGTTCCAGACTGTGGGATGCGTGATTTCATGACCCGAAGGAGTGTCATGCCGGTCGTCTATCATCGGGTAGATAAGCAGCTGCAAGGCGAGATCGTGGCCGGCATGGTCGCGGTTGTGCAAGGCAACCCCAGCGGTCAAGCCGCCACCGGCGCTCGCCCCGCCGACAGCTATTCGCTTCGGATCAACGCCGAGTTCGGCAGCGTTATCGACCAGCCAATTCAGCGCGCCGACGCAATCGGCGACGCTTTCCTTGTACGTGGATTCCGGCGCGAGCCGGTAATCCACCGAGACCACGGTACAGCCGACATGCTCGGCGAAGCCAATGCCGTGCGGGTCATTTCGGCCGGAGCCGACGATGTAACCGCCGCCATGAATCCAGAGCAAGCCGCCGCGCGGCGCCGGGGTGGGCGGCTGATAGATGACGACCGGGATATCGCCATCCGGTCCCGGCGCCGATGTCTCTTCAATGGCGACATCGGTCGGCGGCGCGTCGTCCGCCAGGGCGTCCCAGATGGGTTGGAACATCTTTCGCGCCAGTGGCGGGTCGTCGCCGATGGCGGTCATGAGTTCGGCGGGGAAGAAGTCGAGGGCGTGGACGATTTCTGGGTCTACTTGGTCGCGGAAGGGCATGGAACGGCTCCACCTGAATTAGGCATTACAATAAAGCTCTTACAATAATTACCCGCCAATACATCAAGGTCAACCGATGGCGCGTTTGAGGGCATCTAGGTAGCCCATGCGCATACGTTGGCTTACGCTAGCTGTCGGCACAAAGCCTTCCCCACCGTGAAACATGCCGGGAATGACCTGCAGTTCGGTCGGGATGCCGGCCGCCATCAGCCGCTGCGCATAATCAATGTCTTCATCGCGGAAAAGGTCTTCCGTACCGACGGTAACGAAGGCCGGAGGCAGTCCGCTCAAGTCAGTGGCGCGCGCCGCGGCGGCGTACGGCGAGACACTTTCTGTGCCATATTCATCGCCGAGATACATCTTCCAGGCTTTGAGAGAGACATCACGATTCCATACGTTGGGATGCGTGACTTCGTACCCCGACGGTGTCTCGTGGGTATCGTCAATCATCGGATAGACAAGCAATTGAAATGCGATATTCGGTCCCTTGTTATCGCGGTTATAAAGCGCGAGCCCGGCAGTCAAGCCGCCGCCAGCGCTGCCGCCACCGATGGCAATGCGCCCCGTATCGACGCCGAGTTCAGCGGCGTTATCAAACATCCAATTCAAGCCGGCAAAGCAATCGGCGATGCTGGCTTTGTAGGTGAACTCTGGCGCCATGCGATAATCGACCGAGACGACGGTACAGCCCACATGGTCGGCGTAGCCAATGCCGTTAAGGTCTTCGCGGGCGGTGCCGACAATGTAGCCGCCTCCGTGAATCATGAACAGTCCGGGTCGCGGGGCGGGAGCAGGCGGCTGGTAAATGGCGATGGGAATGTCGCCGTCAGGACCGGGGATGCTGCGCTCCTCAATTGTGACCTCAGTGGGCGGCAGCATCTCCGCCATAGCGGCCATCAGTGGTTCGAGCATGGCGCGGGCGGCCGGCGGGTCATCGCCAATAGCGGTGATCAATTCGGCTGGGAAGAGGTCGAGCGCTGGTACGAGTTCTGGGTCTACTCTGTCGATGAATGACATGGGTTTGGCTCCTAAATAGAATATAGAATTCTGGTCATCCCTTAGCATAATGTTGAGCTTATCGCACCGCTCACATCATAGCAACGAAAACTATAGAACCCTGATGGCATAGCTGGTACACTAATACACTTGATTCGTCACAATTGTTTTCGCATTTCGAGCGCAAAACGAGGTACAAAATGCCACTCAAAGTATATTTCGACCTACCTGAGCAAATTGCCCTCGGCCTCGCCAGTCGCCGATTGGAACGAGTCGGAGGTATTATTCGTGACGCTGCCAGCAAGAAAATCGTCGCCTGGCTAAGGGAATCTGGTCAACTCGTTTTCAGCGACCCCGAGCTTACTACAGGTTTTCTGCAAGTCTTGCAGAAGGGAAGCGGCGGATTGGCGGCCGTGGCAACAGGCGTTTTGGACGCTGCCGTGACCGCTCGCAGTCACCATTTGCTAATGCGAGAAATGCACGTTATTCGGCGACTTTCAAACCTTGCAGTAGTCACTGGCGTCTTGAATCTTGGTTTGGGAGCAATTTCCTTCATCACAATGGTTGACAATGCAAATCACATAGCGCAATTGGTTAAATCAGAAGCGGATCGGGACCGGACCATTGAACGGGAATCGGTGATCGAATACTTGGGCTTGCTCAAGAATCTGTCTGCAGATCGCCAGAATCTAGCTGCAGCCCTCGCTGTCCTGCCTGTGCTTAAAGCTCGAAAGAACCTTCTGCATGATCTCGGCGAGCTACTGAACGCGGATAGACTTACGTTGGGACAAACGCAAAGCGCTATACATTGTCTCGTAAGTACGATGCAACTGGACATACTGCATGTACGCAGTTATCTGGACACCGATCAGTTATCCGCCGCAAAGGGCAGACTGAAGGAATGTGTCAAAGGCTATAAGACGTACGTTCGATGTTTCGTCGAAAAACTGCTCGGCGAATTCCCAGCACTGTACTTTCACAAGGATGTAAGTACAGAAGATTTTCAACGATATCTGCTCATCGAAGAGTGGCTGCGAGGTAAGGACGATCTTCTTGAACTAATAGATGAGCGGCGAGCCGACTTTTGGAATGGAGACGCGATAGGCGCACTCAACCCCACTTTGCTAGATGCATTAAGGCGAGACAAACCGATTGGCCACCTTACGGCACTCACAATGGCGGAGTTATTAATCGAGTATTTGCAACGACTTGAGGGCTACGAGCTAGAGATTGCCACTTTACGAATGTCAGTCCAAGAGTGGGACAGATTAACGGATTTGGACGAACATGACTTTGCAGCGATTGTTGACTTGGAAATGCTCGACGAACTTCAAAAAACTGGCTAACGGAATGTTTCCTGAATTCTCATATTGCCCGCCAATTCCGTTCGCCATGACCGCCCGCGCAATCTTCCCATTTAACAAAAGCCAGACAAAACCCTGGCCTGCTTGCACTCGCCTGCCGCTTAGCAATACAGTTGCCCGCAACCATTATCTGCGCTAGATTCTGCACATACCCATCCCGCACACAAGGCGCGCTACATGAAAATCACAGGAATCGCCGCATACCAAGTTGACCTGCCCTTGCACGAAGGCAGCTATAAGTGGTCCGGTGGCAAATCGGTCGAAGTCTTCGACAGCACCATCGTCCAAGTCGACACCGATGCCGGCATCAGCGGTTACGGCGAGGTCTGCCCGCTGGGTCCCTTCTACTTGCCGGCCTATGCCGCCGGCGTTCGCGCTGGCATCAAGGAACTGGCCCCACATCTGCTGGGCTGCGACCCAACGCAACTGTCGCTTTTGAACCGGCGCATGGATGCGGCGCTGAAAGGGCATCCCTATGTCAAGACCGGCATTGATATGGCTTGTTGGGACATCCTGGGCAAGGTCGCCGGATTGCCGGTCTGCACCTTGCTCGGCGGACGCTATGGAGAGAACTTCGTCTTGTACCGCGCGATTTCGCAAGAGTCGCCCGATGCCATGGCGGAGAAAGTAGCTGGCTACCGCTCGGAGGGGTATCGGCGCTTCCAGTTAAAAGTCGGCGCGGACCCGCAGTTGGATATTGAGCGCATTCGCCTGGTCGCCGATCTCTTGGAGCCGGGTGACAAGCTGATCGCCGATGCCAACACCGGCTGGCTGATGCACGAGGCGGCGCGCGTCGTTCGGGCGGTGGACGATGTCGATGTCTACATTGAGCAACCCTGCCTCAGCTATGACGAATGTCTCTCGATCCGAAGGCGAACGAGCCACCCATTCGTTTTGGACGAGGTGGTTGACGGCCTTGATATGCTGATGCGCGGCCAGGCCGATCAAGCGATGGATGTCGTCAATATCAAGATCAGCAAATTTGGCGGCTTGACCAAAGCGAGCCTGGCGCGCGATCTCTGCGTCTCGCTGGGCGTCGCGATGACTATCGAGGACAGTTGGGGCGGCGATATCACGACGGCCGCCATCGCTCATCTGGCGCATAGCACGCCGACCGAGTTTCTCTTCACCGCCACTGACTTCAACAGCTACGTCACGGTCAGCACGGCGCAGGGCGCGCCGCAGCGACTAGAGGGGCGGATGGCCGCGTCCACTGCGCCGGGCTTGGGCGTTGCGCCCAAACGAGACGTCATCGGCGATGCCGTCGTGGAAGTGCGCTGAGCGCCGCCGATGTCCGCCGCCGTCCGTGAAATCAACATCGAAAATCCCAAGGCATTGCTGCGTTATCTGCGCGAGCGCCAGTTGATCGCCAGCGATGATCGTCCGCGGTTTGAGATCCTGACCGGCGGCGTTTCAAACCGAACCGTACTGGTGCAACGGGAGCGCGGCGAGGGTTGGGTGCTGAAACAGTCGCTGGCGAAACTGCGCGTCGAAGTCGACTGGTTCAGCGCGCCGGAACGCATCCATCGGGAAGCCAGCGGCCTGCGTTGGCTGGGCAAAGTGGCGCCCGGGCAGGTTCCGCGTTTCCTGTTTGAAGACGATACGCGCCATATACTGGGCATGACAGCCGTGCCGCAGCCACATGAAAATTGGAAACAGGCGCTGTTGAAGGGCAAAACGGACCTGGAGCAGGCGCGGTCATTCGGGCGCTTATTGGCGGAAATTCACAACGCCGCATTGACTTACCCCGAGTTGCGCGATGAATTCTCCGAGCGACGATTCTTCGAGGAATTGCGCCTGGAGCCCTACTACGCTTACACGGCAAGCCGAGTGCCGGCGGCGCGTGACTTCCTGCAAGGTCTCATCGCCGAGACGCGTGAGCGGAAGTTGGCGCTGGTGCATGGCGACTACAGCCCCAAGAACGTATTATTGCAGGACGGCCGGTTGATCTTGCTGGATCACGAGGTCATGCATTTTGGCGACCCCGCTTTTGATATCGGCTTCTCGCTTGCCCATCTCTTGGCCAAGGCCCTGCGCCTGCCCCGGCATCGTTCGAGTTTCCTGGCGATGGCTCGCGCATATTGGCGCTCATATGCGGACTCAGTATCAGCGGCGCTGTTTGAAGCAGTGCAAAGGCAGGCGGCGCGACAAGCACTGGCCTGCACGCTGGCGCGCGTCGCCGGTCGTTCGCCGCTTGAATATCTGGACGCCAGCGAGCGCTGCCGCTTGCAGCAAGTCACGCTCGCATTGATGGCGAAAGACCCAGCGCATATCGAGGATCTATTGAACTTGTTTGAAGGGTCGTTGGCGCGCTCATGAGCAGGATACAGTCGCTTACCGCCGTTGAAGTCCTCGATAGCCGCGGCCGGCCTACCGTGCATGCCAGCTGCCGTCTCGCCTCGGGAAGCGCGGCATCGGCGACTGTGCCGTCCGGCGCGTCGACCGGGAGCGCCGAAGCCCTGGAGCTGCGCGATGGCGACATGCGTCGTTATGCCGGGTTTGGCTGCCTCAAGGCGGTCGCGAATGTCAATCGCGAGATCAACGGAGCGCTCGCCGGCAAAGACTTTGCCGACCAGGCCGCGCTTGATCATTGCCTACTTGACCTTGACAGCACAGAGAACAAATCACGGTTAGGCGCCAATGCGATTCTTGCCGTCTCGCTAGCGTTCTGCAGGGCGCAGGCGGCCGAGCGAGGTATTCCTTTCTTCAGACACATGGCTCGGATGGCGGAGCAATCGCCTCGGCTGCCCCGACCGATGATCAATCTCTTCAGCGGTGGCGCGCACGGCGGCGGCCAAACCGCGATTCAGGATGTTCAGATTGTTGTTCCCTCTGCGCGCAGCATCGCCGAAACGCTGCAAGTCATGGCGGACATTTTTCGCGCGGCCGCCGATCTCGTTTCGGCGCGTTATGGCATGAGGCTGCTAACGGCCGACGAAGGCGGGCTGGCGCCGGATGTTGAATCCTCGGAAGCGATGCTAGCCAACGCTGTGGAGGCCATCATGCTTGCCGGTTATGAGCCGGGAGAAGAAGCCGCGTTGACCCTTGATGTGGCTGCGTCCCAGTTCCATTCGGATGGCGCCTATCATATCGACGGCGAAGTTATTGACCGCGACGGCATGATCAATCTGATCGACTCCTGGCGCGCGGCTTACCCGATCGTCAGCGTGGAAGACGGCCTGCAAGAAGCAGATTGGGAAGGCTGGCAAGGCCTGTGCGGACGGCTGCAAGGTCGCGCCATGGTGCTCGGCGATGATCTCCTCTGCACCAACCCAGCCCGAATTAGACAGGCCGCCGCGGAAAATGCCTGTGACAGCCTCTTGCTCAAGGTCAACCAAATCGGCACATTGACGGAAGCGCTCGAAGCCATGCGTCTGGCGCGAGGCGCCGGTTGGAAGGTGGTCGTCAGCGCCCGAAGCGGCGAAACGGAAGATGACTGGCTGGCGGACCTGGCAACGGGCTGGGCGGGTGATTACATCAAGGTCGGCTCGATCACGCAGTCCGAGCGATTGGCAAAATACAATCGCCTGCTCGTGCTGGAAGCGCTGCACGGTTTGAGCCTGACAGGCTGACCTAGAGCAAAGTAGAAAGCAAGCCGCCGTCAATGCGGTAGAATGCGCCGGTGATAAACGAAGCGTCATCGCTGGCGAGGAATAGTACAAGTTTCGCCACTTCTTCCGGCCGCCCTACCCGCCCTATCGGATGCAGGTCGCCCCAATCGCGGATCATGCTCGGCGGATCGTCCGGCCCGAAGAGTCTGGCGGCATCGTCAAGCATGGGCGTGTGGATAGACCCGGGAGCGATGCAATTGCAGCGGATATTCTCGCGAGCGTGGTCGAGGGCGACCGTGGTTGTGAAGCTGACAATCGCGCCCTTTGACGCGGCATAAGCGGCGACGGTCCGCTGGGAGGCGACAGCTTGCGCCGACGATGTGTTGACGATGGCGACGCCGCCGCGCTTTCTCATCTCCGGGATGCAGTATTTGCAGGCGAGAAAGGTCGCCCGCAGATTGATGTTGATCTGGTAATCCCAATCCGCGACTGGCTGATCGACGACTGTCCCATAGCGCACGACCCCGGCATTGTTGTGCAAAACGTCCAGGCCGCCAAATTCGCTCGCCGCTGCCGCCACCATAGCCTTGACGTAATTTTCGTCCGCGATGTCGCCCGGAACGAAGATAGCGCGTCCGCCGGCGGCGGCGATCGCCTGTCGCGCGGCTTCGCCCGCTGCCCGATCAATGTCCGCGATCACGACGCTGGCGCCTTCACTGGCAAAAGCCAACGCGCTGGCGCGGCCGATTCCCTTGCCGGCGCCAGTCACAATGGCAACTTTACCCTCAAATCGTCTCGACATCATCTGCCTTCCCGGCCGTCACTTCAGTTTGACATGGCCCGCATCATCAATATGTTGAACTCCCGAATGCGATTCATAGAAGACCGTCTTTAAGCTGACATCCCGACTTTCGCCAGGTTGCAGCGTCAAGTGCGTTCCGGTCTTTTCCATCACCGCCGTCAATCCCTGCCCCGGGATGGAGGCAGCCGGCTCGATAGCGATCACGTAGCTGCGCTTGTAGAAGGGAAAACCAGGCGACGAGTTCAACTATTGCCAGAACCAGGCGTAGGGAAACACGTCAGCATCCCAGCTCAGGCCTATCCCCAGGCCAAGCGATGTGTTTGTAATGCTATACCAGCCGCTTTCAAAGTCGCTCAAGTAGGCCAGCAGGTCTCGTGGGCGGTCAGGCGGAGGCACTCGCGACATATCAATATCGCCGGCCATAGGCCAGTCATACGCGTGACCCAGCGCAAGCGGGTTGGCCGCGCCAGCATACTCGTCGTCCGCTATCAGACTGCGCGCGTCCGTGTCAATGACGCAGTGTTCGCTGAGGAAGGGCGCCCCGTAGGCTGGATGGTGACTCCACATGCAGTCCATCGGCTCGCCAGCGTGGTTGGTAATCCGCTCGCGAAGATCCAGGACCGGGCTGCCAGCGTCAAGCCGCAGCCGCCGCTCAAGAGTATACGGACTGCGCGACAAACGAACACTGAGCTTCAACTCCAGCGAATCACCAGAGGCGCGCAGAATCTCGTGATCCCAAGCTTTCATCGAAGCTTCGCCATGAAAACCGAGGCTCGCGCCTTTGTACGTATTGGGAAAGCCGCCGTTCGGAAACAGCACCTGCCAACCGCCGGCGTAGGCTTCCAGCCAGGCGGTCTGCGAATCAAAGGCGGAGTCGAAGCCTCGGCCGCTTTCCTTCATGCCCCAGGGCGCCTTCCACAAGACATCGATATTCTTCGGTTTGTGCCTGAGGCGATAGATATCCGCGCCTTTGTCAAGCAAGATCGTTATGGCCAGCAAGTCGTTCTCGATTTCCAGCGCGCGCATCGTCCGGCCCAAGATGACTTGGGAGACTTTACAGGTCATGAATATTGCCTTTCAGCTGATTGCAACTACAAACGGATCGTCAAGCCGCCATCAGCCACGATCGCGGCGCCAGTGACAAAGGATGCGTCATCGCTACAGAGGAAGAGCGCAATCTTAGCCATCTCTTCCGGCTTGGCGATCCGCCCCAAAGTATGCAAGCCGCCCCATTCCTCAAGCGCGTTTTCCGGGTCTTCCGGGCTGAAGAGCTTGGCGGAGGCGCGGAGCATCGGCGTATCGACTGAACCGGGACAGAGACTATTGGCGCGAATATTGTCGCCGGCGTGATCAATGGCCATCGTGCGCGTCATAGCGATAACCGCGCCTTTGGAGGCCGCGTAAGCCGCCACGTTTGGCTGGCTGAACAACCCTTGCACCGAGGCCACAGTAACGATAGCGCCGCCGCCCCGCTTGACCATCTCCGGGATACAGTATTTTGCCGCGAGATAAACCCCCTTGGCGTTAACCGCGAGCGTCCGCTCCCAGGTGTCTTCATCGGTGTCAACCACCGTCCCGTAGGTCTGGATGCCGGCGCTGGCGACAAGATAGTCGACGCCGCCAAATGCGGCGACGGCCTCACTGGCGGCAGCCTTCGCATCGGAGGCCTTGGTGACATCAGCGACCAGCGCGATGCCGCGGCCGCCAGCCGCCTCTATCTCGCCAAGGCGCTCGTCAAGCGCGGCGGCGTTAACATCGGTCAAGACGACATACGCGCCTTCTTTACCAAAGGCCACAGCGGTTGCGCCGCCGATGCCGGTTGCCGCGCCAGTTACTACTGCAACTTTGCCTTGAAATCGCATGCTGTCCTCCCTGCCCTCTTTATTGCCAAGGCATGTAGATCATCCTGAATTTTAATTGGCAAAGATTTTGACACAGCTCTCACTGAATGTCTAATTCACAGTAAAACCAAGTTAGTCACGCGACAAATGAAATGTAGCGGATGTTGTAAGCGGGCGACTCACAGAGTCACCCCTACAATGATTTCGGTTTTGCCATTCTCTTTATCTTGCAATATTTTTCTCATTACTTTATTTGGTCCTACTACTACTGCGGGGTAATGTATTGAATTCGGTTGAAATTCAATTAGTCAAATTCAGTCTCGCCACAGGTCGCGTAGACACTGACCGTCAAGGCGCGAAGAACACAAAGAAAAGTCATATTTCGCATACGATTCTCTGTGCCTTCTAAAATACTCGGTGTCCTCGGTGGCAAAGTTTTTCAGTTTCAACCGAAAAGGATACACTACCTGCTGCGGTGAGTGTTCTGGCATTTCAAACAAGCTTGACTAAGCGCGTAGTCGCGCATCACGTTATAGGAAACCGCGGGACTTTCCGCTTTCGCCCTTAACCAGAATCCACTACATTAGCGGCATCCGAGCGCGCAAAGAGGCGGACCCAGCATGGTTAAGACGGAACAAGGCAGCAGGAACGCCTTTAACATTAGCGATCCCAAGCGTTATCGCTGCCAGGTTCATCATTACCATCGCAAACTTTCCCGTCTTTATCTCAGTGTCTACAAAGGCGTGCGCACTGAGCCTGCCTTTTACCTGCTTTTTTCCGATGTCGCTTATATTGACGCGCCGATGAGCTGGCCGAGCGCCGAGTTCGACATTGCGGCTAGAAGCGATTGTATCGAACTGCTGCTGAACGTGGGACTGGTGGGAGAAGCGATACATCAGTTTCCCGATGCTTATGCCTCAATCACTGATTACGCGCGCTTGTATCAGGTTCATTCCGCGCAGAACGTAATCCGAATTGTTGCCGGCAGCGCCGCGATTCTGCAAGACATTCCAGCGGAGATTAAGTGAGACGACTGCGGTAGCGTGTAAAGAATCATGAGTTCGGCTTATGCTATAATGCAGCGCGTATCCTAGACCCGCTTACATATTCAGTCTCAGTGCAGGTATTCAATGCGACATCCGCCATCTCGACCGCCGGATCCAACTGCGCCCAAGCCGGCTTTGAGCGTCGTCATGCCCTGCTATAACGAAGTCAAAACCGTGAAAGATATTGTGACGCGCGTGCTCGCTGAAGACCTGGTTGACGAGGTCATTATCGTGGACGACGGCTCAACCGATGGCTCGCGCGATGTGTTGCGGCAGCTCGAATCGGAGGGGCATGACCGTCTTATCGTTCAGTTTCATGAGCGCAATCAGGGCAAAGGCGCGGCGCTGGTCACGGGATTTGAGTACGCCACCGGCGATGTGATCGTCATCCAAGATGCCGATTTTGAATATGATCCGCGGGAATATGCGCTCTTGCTCAAGCCGATACAAGAAGGGGTAGCCACGGTCGTATACGGTTCGCGCTTCCTGGGCGGCACGCGCAAGGCGATGAATTTTTGGAATATGGTGGCCAACAAATGTCTTACACTCTTTACCAACATTCTCTTCAACGCCATCCTCAGCGATATGGAAACCTGTTACAAATGCTTCCGGCGCGAGGTTGTGGCTGATATGAAGATCAACGCGCGCGGTTTCGAGTTTGAGCCGGAATTCACCGCCAAAGTTCTGCGACAAGGCATCCGAATTGTCGAAGTCCCAATTTCCTACTACGGCCGCGAATATGAAGAAGGCAAAAAAATCAAGTGGACCGACGCCCCAATCGCCGCCTGGACCCTCCTGCGCTACCGCTTCTTTGACTGAAAAACAATCGACAAGCGCGGACTACATCGGTCCCCGGCGCGGAAGGCCGGCGTAAAGCGTCGTCATGTGCGCGTCAAAACTCCGTTGAAGCAAGCCGGTTTTCAAGTCAAGGTGGCCGGAGCTATCCCATAAATCGACATACTCTCCCGGATCAGCCGCCAAATCGTAGAGTTCACCCAAGCCGTGATTATGGTAACACACGAGCTTGTAGCGACCATCAAAATACATACTGGCGACGGAAGCATCGGGCATGTCGATCGCGTCGATGTACTCGCTGCGCACATAATCCCGATGACGCTCCGGCGAGGCGTTCCCGGTTAGAATCGGCAAAAGCGAGCGGCCTGAAATGTAATCCGGGATCGGCAGTTCGCATATCTCAAGCAAGCTGGGAACGATGTCTGTCAATTCGACCAAAGCCGGACTGCGCAAGCCGGACGTGAAGACGCCGGGCCAGGACCAGATAAGCGGCACACGCACAAGCCCATCGTAAAAGCGACAGCCTTTCTGTATCAAGCCATGATCGCCCAGGGCCTCGCCATGATCGCTGGTGAAAATAACGATCGTATTTTCTCGTTTTCCGCTGCTTTCCAGCGCCGCTATGATCCGCCCTACCTGGTCGTCTATCAGCTTGATCATAGCGTAGTAAGCGGCGATCAACGTCCTCGCGTCGCGCTCGCCGCCGGTGCGCGGCTCAATCAGCGAAGACACTGGCGATTGCGGCAAGATCGGGCTGCTGATGTCGAGCTGGTCCGGCCGGCGCGATTCGGATTGGAAATCTACCGCTGCCAGCTTTGCCTGCTGCTCCAGGTCGCTCTCACGGAATAGAGGCGCATTAACAGCCTTGGGATCGAACAAGTCGCGATAAGCCTGCGGCGGATTGAATGGCGGGTGCGGATCATAGATGTTGACGCTGGCAAAGAATGGACCAGAGCGATCCGCCCGGATGAACTCTATGGTCTTTTCCGCGCACCAGGTTGTCTGGTGGTATTCGGCCGGCACGCCTCTCTCGTCCTTGATTAGCTCGGAGGGATCGGCGCCTTTCGCCCGTACCCAATCGGCATAGTCATGCCCCATCGCCCAATCATCGCGCGGAGCATGGCTGTATTGCCAGTATGTATAGCCATCGTCCGTCCGCTGCTCAATGCGGCCAAAAGCGCTTGTGAGGTGCAGCTTTCCGATGAGTCCGCAGTCATAGCCAGCGTCGGCTAGCGTCTTGCTTATCAGCGGCGGGAAGTCCGGAAATACCGGATTGCCATTTCGGTTGACGCGCAGTGAACTTGGATACATGCCGGTCAAGAAACTCGCGCGGCTGGGCGTACAGATCGGGCTCTGGCAATAGGCGCGCTCAAAGGCGACGCCCTCCCCCGCCAAGGCATCCAGGTTCGGCGTGGACACGTAGGGATTGCCCAGGGCGCCTATCGTGTCATAGCGCTGCTGGTCGGTGCATATCCACAGGATGTTCGGGCGATTCTTGTACTCGCTCATTTCGGTCTCTTCATTCTAAATAAGCAATGGACAAGCGTAGATTCTAGCGGAATTCTCACAGATTTGGTGATACCATAGATGCAATACCTTGTTCGACAAATACGCCAATTGCTTGTATTCAGCTACGAGGTCAGACATGTTTCGATAGAGACGCCAACGAATACGTTCTCCCCCGCCTCGCCGCCGCTCTAATGCTCAGAAGTCAACAGCAAATATAGGAGGCGGAAATGATAAACATACGCGATATTCAGCCGGCGGATGTTGAGGCCATGTTGGCCTTGCGTGAGAGATGGCTGTTGAAGCAGCGCAATACCTGGCATACGACTGAACGCGAGCGGTCTTGGTTTTCGCGTTATCCGGGCAATAAGATGGCGCCGGCCCTCGTCGCTTTGGATGATCGCCAGATCGTAGGTTACATCTTGTGCGCCTTGATGAGGCATCCGGCCATGCCCGGCGTGTCGGCAACTATCGACGAGATTTGCATTGCTGAGTCACATCGGGGGCAAGGCATCGGCCGGCGGCTTGTCGAAGACCTGCGTAGCCAGCTATGCTCCACTGTCGAAGATCTAAGCGTTATAAATGCGCAAGTCGACCACGAAGACGAGACGGCGAAGGCCTTTTGGACGGCATTGGGTCTCGAGCATCACCTGCTCGAATTCACTGACTATCTGGAATAGCCGAGAGCTGTCGCCTACGGCACAGTCAAAATAGCAGAATGCCCTTCACTGCTGTGAGGGGCATATAGGCCGGGTCAACCTCATAAGCCGCATTCTGTCGTGGGGAATCATCTATCTGGGATCGACGTTGCCGCCGATCTCTAGCGGTGTACCCGGCGCTTTCTGCGGAGCGGGCCGCTCCCCGGCGCCTGCTTCACCTTGCTCCCGATGGGGTTTGCCTGGCCAGCCACATTACTGCCGCTGCCGGTGCGCTCTTGCCGCACCCTTTCACCCTCACATCTCGCGATGCAATCTGCTCTCTGTTGCACTTGCCGTCAGGTTGCCCTGCCCGGCCGTTAACCGGCATCGCTGCCCTATGGAGTGCGGACTTTCCTCGACAGGCGCCAGACCTGCCGCGATCCCCTCAGTCAACCCGGCTGCTATATTCTAGCATGGAACGCGAAGGATCTGAGGCGCGGCAACTGCAACGTCGGCGGATCGTAGCGTGGCAGCGCTTGTCAGCGCAGGCGAGTTGTCATAAGCTACTCAAAACTGTCACGCTTGCAGAAACACGAAATGACCACGACGAGCCTGGGCGGAAGACGAACCCGTAGGAAGCGATCCCGCTGGCGCAGCCCAGTATCGCTTGACACGATCTCGACCTTGATTGTGGTCGGCCTGCTGCTGGCAATGCCATTGACAGCAATCGATATCGCCGGCTGGGCGGTCGACATGGAAATCGTCCTGCCGGTAACACTCTCGAGTGTGCTGCTCGGCTTGATCCTGGCGCGCAGCCGCTTTGGCGAATTCTTCGCCCTCCTGCTCAGTCTGTTGTACGGCGCGGTCGCCGTCGTTCTGGCCGCGGCGGCGAATCAGAATCTGCCCTTCCGCGAGGCGCTTGCCGCCGTCCTGACGCGCTGCTACGAATGGACGGTTGACCTATTCAGCGGAGGCATAAACACAGACGAACTCGTGCTAACCATGTTGGTGGCGCTCTTATTCTGGTTCCTGGCGTATAACGCGAACTGGCATATCTTTCGCCTGGATCGCGTCTGGCGGGTGATCCTGCCGCCGGGGCTGATCCTCCTGGTCAATATCATATTCTTCAGCGGGGACGAGCCGCTTGACCGCCAACTCTTCGGATTCCTGCTCCTTTCGCTGGTGCTTATCGTCCGCTCCCATTTGGACGCGCGGCAATGGGAATGGGCAATCCGCGGTGTTTCTGTCCCGACGATTGTACGGCGGCAATTTGCCACGATAGGTCTTCTCTTGTCATTGCTCGCGCTCGCCTTCGCCTGGGGCCTGCCGAGCGCGGCGCTTGATGAACGCCTGCAAAACTTTCAACGCTTTCTCGCTTCCGACCCCATTGAGCAAATCGCGGAAGTGTGGAACAGGCTCTTCGCGCCGATGGAAGGAGAAGGTCCGGCAACATCCGATTATTACGGAGCCGACCTGCTCAACCTCAGCGGCGCGATAAGCCTGGGCGATGATGTCGTATTCACAGTGGAAGCGCCGCCAAACGGCTATCGTTATTATTGGCGATCACGAGTCTTCGAGCGCTACAGCGACGGTCAATGGTCTCCTTCAGCAGACCTGCGCATCACTGACCGTTCGCCGCCGGTACAGATACAGATGAATGACGAGGTTTCCGGCGCGGACCGTCAGCGGATTCAACAGCGGTTCACCGTCGGGACAGCCAGCTCGCGCATCTATTACACCGCGCCCCAGCCGGAATCCATCGATCGCGACGGCCGTATTGACCTCATCTACACCGACCGGCCCGAAAACGCTTCCATGAATGTCTCGGTGATCCGCCCGCTTAGAGTGCTGCGCCGCGGCGAATCCTACCTGGCCAACAGCTTGATAAGCACGGCCTCGGCAACGCAACTGCGCGGCGCCGGCTCTGATTATCCGGCCTGGGTCAGCAGCGCCAATCTTTACATCGGCGTGCCGAATACGCGGGTATGGGAGTTGGCGCGTCAGATCGTCGAAGAAGCCGGCGCGGACAACGCCTATGATCGAGCCAAAGCCATCGAAACCTGGCTCCGGAAGAACATCGCCTACAATGAATCAATCAGCGCGCCGCCGCCGAATGTCGACACGGTTGAATGGGTCCTGTTTGACGTCCGCGAGGGCTATTGCACCTATTACGCCACATCGATGATCGTCATGCTGCGGCATCTGGGCATACCGGCGCGCCTGGCCGCGGGCTTCTCGCAAGGGACCTACGATACAGATTCCGGCCAATTCGTCGTGCGCGAACGTGAAGCGCACACCTGGGTGGAAGTGTACTTTCCCGGTTATGGCTGGATCGAATTTGAGCCGACCTCGGCGCAGGCGCCGATCCATCGCGACGGCGATGAATTGGCGGAGGAAAAGGAGGGGCCGCAGAGCCCGGAACCGACGGCCACACCTTCGCCGTCTCCCTCTCCCACCCCGCCGCCCAGCCCGACTGCCTTGCCGAGCCAGGAGGCGCGCGAACAGATCCTGGAGCAGCCCACCGCTACGCCAACGCCAACCGCCCTGCCATCGCCATCGCCGACGCCCTTCATCCTGCCGACAGTGCAGCCGCCGATCTCCCCTGATAACCCGCCGCCACTCAGTCTTCTGCAACCGATAATCTTCTTCGCGTTGGTGGTGATGATCTTCTTGATCGTTCTTGTCATCATCGCCTTGATTCTGTTTTGGTGGTGGGAATGGCGCGGGATGGGCGATCTCAGCCCCGTGTCGCGCGCGTATGCTCGCCTGGAACGATACATTCAATTAATCGGCATCAGCATAGGCAGCACATTGACGACGCTGGAGAAGCGCCGGGAGTTGCAGCGGCGCATCCCGGCCGCGCGCGAGCCGATTCGCACAATAAGCGATCTTTACACGCGGGAACGTTACGGCGGCAATCGCGATGAAGTCGAACACAGTCGCTTCGCGGAAAGCGCGGAAAAAGCCTGGTATCGCACGCGAGGCAATATCCTACGTCGCTGGCTGCGCCGGCGGATACCTTTCTTGCGGCGCCGCTGATCAACGCTTCTCTATCACCAGGAAATGGGACAGCGCCCAAGTGTCCAGCAGCGTCCCTTCAAATCGGTAGGCCAAATTGCGCAACAGCGCGGCCGGCGCTCCAAGTCTGGCGATGATATTGTCGTAGCCGCCATAAATGCGGGTGTGGTGCACAACTTCTGCCCGGTCAATTGGCAGCAAGCGCCTGATATCCCCGGCCGTGTAAGCGCGGACGTGCGGCGCCAGTCGATCGCGCCATAGCTTGGGCAGGTAGTTGATCAACGGCGTATTGCCGAAATGATATTGGCCCTTCCAATAATGTCCATGCGTTTCGAAGGGATACCAACGATTTGGACAAAACAGCAAAACCCGTCCGCCGGGTTTGGCGACTCGCAGCATCTCCTGCAACGAGAGTCGATCATCGGCGACATGTTCGATCACCTCGTGCGATAAGATCGTGTCGAAGCTATCCGATGCGAAGGGAATAGACTCGCCAGCGGACACGATAGCCTGCCGCAAGTCGGCGCGAGCGCGCTTCACGCGATCAAACTCGATGTCAAATGCTTCAACGGAATCGGTGAATCGCGCGCGAATCTGACGCGCGTACATGCCAACGCCGCAACCGGCCACGAGTACATGCGCATCGGTCAGGCGACCCCAGCGCGCCATCATCTGCAAGCGCCGCTCTTGACCGGCGCGCCAAACATAACTCGGCTCGCCACGAAGTGACGCCAGATCAGAGGGGCTCATGCCGATTCAATCGCGACGGCTCAATCGCCCTGCGCGATTGACAGCAGGTATTGATAGAGGTTGCGGGAGCCGCTATTGCTGAGGCGGTCGGTGGAGAACTGGTGGACTGTGCCCAGCTCGCCCCCAGAACGCATAAAAGTGACAAAATCTTCTTCAGTCAAGTCGAAATCCAGCAAGCTCTTGCCAAGCTCCGTGCCTTCTCCGTTCGCCCCGTGGCAATTGCCGCATTCAAGCGCTTCAAAACGTCCGCGCCCGCGCCCTACCAGCTTGGGATCGAGTTCCAGCCCGAGGTTGCCGCTTTCGTCATCAGCCGCATCGTCTTGGCTGGTCTGGTCGAAGACGGGCGCTTTCGTTGGCTCGACGAAAGCAAATGTGGGGAATGGCGTGACCGTGGGCGGCGGGCTGGTCGGCGTCGCCGTGGGCTGGCTGGGGCCGCCGCCGCAAGCGGCTACAAGCAAGGCCACTACAGTTAGCATAAGAGACGCCGCGAGGCATCTTGTGCTTGTCATAGCAATCTCCAATTCAGTCGCCGCGCGAAGGATCAAGCGCTTCCTGCAAGCCATCCCCGACAAAGGAAAAACTCAGCATGGTCAGCGCTACCAACACCGTCGGGAAAAGCGCCAAATGATAATCAACGATGACCGTCGACGACTTTACACTGCCTCCCACCATTTTACCCCAACTTGCTGTCGGCTCGGTGATGCCGATGCCCAAAAAACTCAAGCCGGCTTCGGCGAAGATCGCTAAGGGCACGGCGAAGGTGAAAGAGACGAGCAAAGGCGTCAGAGAATTGCGCAGGATGTGACGAGTGATAATCTGACCCTCCGAAGCGCCCAAAGCGCGCGCGGCCAAAACAAATTCAGTCTCGCGGAATTTAAGGAACTGCGCCCGAGCGATTCGCGCCGGTTCGATCCAGGATGTGATTGCCAGGACGAAGATCACATTGCCCAAGCCGGCTCCGGTAATGCTGATAAGAAACATCGCGAAGAGCAGCGGGGGAATCGCTGTGGCAATCTCGATCACGCGCAATATGCCAAAATCCCAAAATCCGCCGCGATATCCGGCGAGCGCGCCAAGCGGCACAGCAAAACCAAATGAGATTAGCGGCACAAGCAGACCGACGAAGAGCGATGTGCGCGCCCCGTAGATCAGGCGCGTAAGAAAGTCGCGCCCGACGCCATCGCCGCCGAGGATATGATCCAGGTCTTCAAAGGGGCGCAAGCGGACAATGGAGAAATCCACTTCATTCAGCCCGTACGGCGCCGCTATGTCCGCCAGCACAGCCACGATCACAAGCAGGGAAAGCAAGATCGCCCCGAGCATCGCCAGGCGGTTTTGCAGAAAGCGGCGCAAGGCATCGCGCAAGAGCGAACGCTGCTCCAACTGTTCGGGCGCATCCGCCTTCAATAGCGGTGGCGTAGCGGGCATTGAGCTCAAGCTCCCTTCGTTTCACCGAGGCGGATGCGCGGGTCGATGACGGTGTAGAGGATATCGGTGATCAGATAGGTCAAACCCCAGAGCAAGGCAATCAGCAGCACCAAGCCCATAATCATCGGATAATCACGATTGAAGATGCTCGTCACGAAGAACTTGCCCAAGCCAGGCACACCGTAGACCACTTCAATAAAGAGCGAGCCGGTCAGCAGATTGGGCACCTGCGGCAGCAGCACCGTGATCATCGGTATCAGCGCATTTCGCAAGACGTGACGCAGCATGATGAAACGCTCGGACAAACCTTTGGCCCGGGCTGTCCGTATGAAATCGGCCGTCAGCACATCGGCGAAGCTTGAGCGGGTATAGCGAGAGACCAGCGCCAGCGGCGCCAGGGCATAGGTCAGCACCGGCAAGAAATAATCCCAGGACAAAATTGCGGGGCCATCCGCGGTAACCGGTCCAATGATCCACTTGCTCTCGACGCCCCATCCGTTCTGAAAACCAAAGATCAAGAGGAACCAGGTGGCAATGATGAAATTTGGCACGGCGATGCCGGCGGTCGCGACAAAGGTAACAAAGTTGTCAATAAGTCCGTTGCGATTGTAAGCAGCGATGATGCCCAGGGTGATGCCCAAGCCGAAGGAAACGAGTATGGTGTAGAAGCCTAACTGAAAAGTGACCGGCCATATTCGGGCGATCAGGTCTTTGACCGGCGGATTGCCCGCTACCGAAAAGGAATTGCCAAAGTCGAGTTGTACCGCGCCGCTGAGGTAATTGATGTAGCGAACGTGCAGTGGCTTGTCCAAGCCGTATTTGCGTTCGAGGTTTTCCAGCGCGGCCCCGCTATAACCGCGATCGGCCAGGGTGAACGGACCGCCAGGGACCAGATTCATCAAAACAAAGACCAAAACCGAAACGACCAGCAGCACAAATCCTAGCGATAGCAATCGGCGAAAAATATAACCGATCATGGTTGCGGCATTGCCTCTTTGTCAATGACTGTGGCGTTCTGGGAATGTCCTCGGAGCGTTGGTCTATCGCGCGCGTCTTCCGCCGACTAAGCCTGTGCCGAAGCGCTGCGGGCCAATGCAAACAGGATCAAGTGGAACTCAAACAAAAATGGGAGCGGGCTACTAACCCGCCCCCACTTGTCTTCTCTTGCGCTCTAACTAACGGCTACTCATCGCGATGAGTGTCGTAATTCATCACCTCATCTGTGATGTAGTAATCGCCCCAGCAATGCTCATTGCCCCAATGGGTGGTCGCCAGGCCTTGACGATCAGGTTCCCAGCAATTGCCGGTCGCGCCCATATAGGGATGCCACAAGTCGCCTTGAATGCGGTGAACCAGGAAGATACCACCGACATCTTCAACCATAATACGCTCGGCTTCTTGATACATGGCAATACGCTCGGCGGGATCACCGGTGAAGGAATTCGCCTCGCGGACCAGATTGTCAAAAGCTTCGTTGCGCCAGGAATGGCGGCCGGTCGAGACCCAGACACCCATCATGTTGGCCGGATCCAGGTAGTCCATACCGTAGGACACGCCACCAAACTGAAGCGTCGTCGGACGTTCCAACAGGCGAGTCATATAATCCTGGAATTCAAGATTATTAACCGTGATCTCGACATTCAGGCATTGGCCGATCGAAGCAGCCGCGGCGATGAACCAATCCTGGATGAAGGCAGATTCGCCACGCAGCGCCAATTCAACCGCCGGGAAACCTTCGCCGCCAGGATAGCCAGCCTCAGCCAACAGACCTTGCGCCGCTTCACAATCAAAGTCCTGGATATCCTGCAAGCCCGCGCTGTTGGAAGCGGGGAAGCCGGGCGCCAGGAAGGAATAGGCCGGGATGCCCACAGTCGTGCCGACAACGTTTTCCACAATGGACTCGCGATCAAGCGCCTTGGCAAAAGCCAAACGAACGTTTACATCGCTGAAGGGCTCGGTGTAAGTGTCCATCAACAGGTAGTCGGTGCGGAAGTCGCCCGCATGCTGGCGATAGTTCTGCGACATGACCTCATCGGCGAATATCACGTCAAAGTCGGCCGGGCTCAGCAAGGACTGGTGCACCTGGTCAATTTCGTGATCCTGGAAAGCCAGGAAACTGCTGTTGAGCATATCGCCGTAGACAAACTCCAGGCGGCGCAGCCAGGGCGTGCGCGGACCGACGTAATCCGGATTGGCTTCAAGGACCGCGTGGCTGCCCGGCTCGAATTCGCGCAGAATGAAGGGACCGGAGGAGACGTGCGTCGCGGGATCCAGAATGTAGTCGGGTCCGATTTCGGTCAGCGCTTTGGCTTGCATCGGCGGCCAGAAGAAGAATGTCGCCGGCAAGGGCGGGAACGGAACTTGCGTGGTCACAGCGAGCGTATTGTCGTCGACCGCTTCCAGGCCAATCTCTTCCGGTGAAATCTCGCTGGCAACCGCCTCGTCCCAGCCGTCAATGATGCCCAGCCATAACCAGACGAAATCATAGGCATGATCCGGATCCGCCATATAACGCCAACTCTCGACCCAGTCATTGGCAGTGACAGGAGTGCCATCGCTCCACATCTGATCGCCACGCAGGTTGAAGGTCCAGGTCAAACCGTCTTCGGATACGGACCAGTCTGTGGCGGCCGAGGGAATGATTTCCATATTGTTGTTGAGCACAACTAGGGAATCGGAGAATTTGTCAAAGGCGCCGGTGCTGCAAATGCGGGAATACACGGTGACGATGGATGACAGCGAAGTTTCCTGGCGCGCCGAGTCACACAGGTTGCGATAGATCTGCATCTCGTACGGGGCGGCATCCGCCGGCAATTCGCGCCCGTAGACATCAACATTGTCTTGCGCAAAGGCAGCCGGCGCCAGCGGAAGCAGCGCAAGCAGCAGCAAGAACGATAGGAACCGCAAACTTCTAGACATTGTTAACCCTTTCCTACACACATACGACCAAAATGTAACGCAAAGGCAATAGCGCCATATTATAGCAATCTATGGCAAAGTCGCAATACAAGCTTTGCGCCGGCGCATCGGCATACATCCAATTCAGCCGTGTCTGGCAGCCTGAGCGAAGACGCCTACCCACCCTTTTCTAGCGCTGACGACGGGGATACACTCTTCGCGTTATCCAGCGACTCAAAAGGTTAAAAAGGTCAAGCAATGCCAAGCCCAACTCTATTGGCAAAAAAGATATCCAAATCGCCGACGATCGCGATGAATGACAAGGCGAAACAGCTTGCGGCGGAAGGCAAGTCCGTTATCGGCCTGGCCGGCGGAGAACCGGGCTTCGACACGCCTTCGCATATCGTCGAAGCAGCGGTCAAAGCGCTGCGCGATGGCGAAACGCGTTATGCGGCGCCATCCAAAGGGATTCGCCCGCTGCTGGAGGCGATTGCGGCCAAAACGGAACGGGACAATAATGTCCGCGTCGATCCCATGACCGACATCATTGTCACGCCCGGCGGCAAGCTGGCGCTCTTCCTGGCGCTCAAAGCCATGCTCGATCCCGGCGACGAAGTCCTGATTCCGGCGCCATATTGGGTCAGCTACCCATCAATTACGACGATGGTTGGCGGGGCGCCGGTAACGGTCGAGACGAGCAGCGCGGACAATTACCGGCTGGATCTCGAGCATATGAAAGCGTTTATCACGCCGAAAACCAAGGCGATCATCATCAACTCGCCCTGCAACCCAACCGGGCACATGCTGTCGTCGGCCGAGATTGAAGCGGTGGCGACGCTTGCGTTGGAAAACGATCTCTACATCATCTCGGACGACATATATGAGAAGCTCAATTTCGATGGGCGCCCGGCTATTTCCTTGGCGTCGATACCGGAAATCACCGATCGCGTGGTGGTGATCAATGGCATGTCCAAAGCCTATGCGATGACCGGCTGGCGCCTGGGCTGGCTTGCCGGCCCCACATCGCTGATAAGCGTGGCTGGAATGTTCAATTCACAGACAGCTACCTCGGCGGCCACTTTCGCGCAGCATGCCGCGGTCGCCGCGCTCACCGGACCCCAGGATTGCGTAGAAGAAATGCGCAAGTCCTACGAAGAACGGCGCGACTTCATGGTCAGCGCTTTCAACAGCATTCCGAACATGTCCAGCCCTGATATTGAAGGCGCCTTCTACGCCTTCCCGAAAGTGAATGAAACCGGCAAGACCAGCGAAGAAGTCGCCAACATTATCCTCGATGAAGCGGTGGTTGTCGGCGTGCCGGGCAGCGCCTTCGGCATCACTAAAGACGCGCATATTCGCTTTTCGTTTGCCGAAGACCTCGGCAAGCTAAAGGAAGCCGTTGAAAGAATACGGCGCATTGCCGGCAAACTCGCCTGATTCCAAGAGCGACTGCGGTTGCTGACATGAGGAGCAGATTGCGCGGACAAATGCTCCTTCTTCTATTTGCCGGTTTGCTAGGCGCCTGCAACTTGCCAGCGAAATCGCCGCTCGCGCCAACAGCAGCGCCGGCAGCGACAGCCACAGCCTTATCGGATTGGGAAACTATCGCCGTCGGGCTGGAGTGGCGGACGCTTCGCCCCGACGGCGATGGCTCGTCACAGCTTGTCGTATTACGCATAGACCCGCGGCGCTATCGTTTTCGCGCTATCTATCATGCTGGCGCTCCCAAAAGCCTCGCAGGCTGGCTCGAGCTTGAGCCAAACGCAAGCATCATCATTAACGCCAACTTCTACGATCGAGCGAATCGCGCGCTTGGAGCGGTGGTCAGCGACGGCCGCCTCAGCGGCAACGCTTATCAAAGCCGCGGCGGCACCTTCCTCGTGCGCAATGGCGCGCCCTCCGTCATCGGCTTTCGCGCCGGACCGCCCCCAATCGATACGACCGTGAACCAAGCGGTTCAGGGTTTTCCCTTGCTCGTGTTCAACGGCGAGCAAGCCTACTTCGGGTCATCCGAGGGAGAACGAAACCGCCGCACCGTCATCGCCGAGGACGCCAACAGCAATATCCTGATACTGGTCGCGCCATACTTCGGACCGTCGCTGCAAGACCTCAGCGCCTATCTGCCGTCAACCGATCTTGATATCGTGACAGCAGTCAACCTGGACGGCGGCGGATCCACGATGATCGCCATTCCGGCCGCCGACTATTTTCAGCCCTCATTCGACGCCGTTCCCACCGTGCTCGCCGTTTACCCGCGCTGACCTGACCTTGTGGCTATCTCCCAGGCTCGAAATCCTGTACCCTCGGCAGGGCAAACTTTCTACCGGAGTGACAATGCCTAAATTGGCGCAAGTTGCCACAGCCAGGCAAGCGCAACTGCAAGACGGCAGACGCTTGGGATTCGCCGAATATGGCGAGCCCGCGGGCAAGCCGATCATGCTCTTCCATGACCTTTGGGGCAATCGCAGCCTGCGCCATCCCGATGATTCGATCCTGACACGCCTCGGCATCCGCTTGATCGGCGTCGACCGGCCCGGCTACGGCGCATCCACCCGCAAGCCCGGGCGCGGCCTCATGGATGTTGTGGACGATGTGATGCTGCTCGGCAAGGCGCTGAAGCTTGAGCAATTCGCCGTACTGGGCTACTCAGCCGGCGGGCCTTATGCGCTTGCCTGCGCCTGGCGCTTCCCGCAAGTCATCAGTCGCTGCGCAGTTGTTGCCAGTTGGCCCCCGCTGGATCACGCTCTTGGCTTCCGCGCCTTGCACCCGCTCTATGGCCGCCTGTTTCAGCTTGCCGCTGGCAACGAGTCGTTCTTCCGCCTGCTGCTGCGCGCCTTCTTCGTCTTTGATGGCCAGCGTCCGGCCGATCAGTACATTCGTGATCTTGGCAGTTCGCTCTCGCGTATTGACCAAGCTGCCCTGAGCAACATCGACCTATTTGTCAGTCGGCGTGATATGTGGGGCGAGATTCGAGGGACTGGCAGCGACAACCTGGCGGACGAGATCCTCGCTCTCACACGGCCTTGGGGCTACCACCTGCAGTCTATCCGCGTGCCGGTCGATATCTGGTGGGGCGAAGCTGACCTTTTTTGCTCGCCTGTCGTGGCGGAACGCATGGCGAAAATGATCCCCAACGCCCATGCTCATTGCGATGCGCAGGCGGGGCATCTCATGTTGTATTCACACTGGGAGGCGATTCTGCAGGCCCTGGCCGCAGGCTAACGGACGGTCTTAATACGGGCTGCCGACCCCGTTTATCCTGTCGTTCTCAACTGTCTCCAGCGCGAGGCTGTGCAACTCCCCCACCGCCTTCTCAAGATCTTCCTCGGCAATGATGAAGGAAATGCTGCACTCGGATGACCCTTGCGCGATCGCCAGCACATTAATCCGGTTTTCCCCCAAGAGCGAAAAGACCCGCCCCGCCACGCCCGGCGTTCCGCGCATGCCGGAACCGACCACAGTGATAATCACGATATCGGAGAGCACATCCACGCTATCCACGTTGTTGTGCTGGATCTCCCGCTGCAATTCCGTCTCCACCGCTGATTTGACCGCCTGCGCCAGCGGATCAACCACGGTGAAGCAGAAGCTCTGCTCCGAGGAAGATTGCGAGATCATCAAGATATTGGCGCCGGCATTGGCGGAGGCCAGGAAGGTCCGCCCCGCAATGCCCGGCACGCCGAGCATGCCGCGGCCGCTGACGGTCAGCATAGAGACATCTCTGATGCCGGTGACGGCTTTTATCACGGTGGCGCTGGCTTGCGTCCTGGCGCCCACAAGGGTGCCCGAATGGTCCGGATTAAATGTGTTGCGCACGCGCAGCGGAACGCCGCGATTGATAATGGGTTGTACTGTCTTGGGATGCAGCACTTTGGCTCCATAGAACGCAAGCTCGCCGATTTCCTGATACGACACATAAGGCAAGACGCGCGCTCGTTCGTCCAAACGCGGATCGGTTGTCATCACGCCATCGACATCGGTCCAAATCACCAGCTCGTCGCAATCCAGGTAGGCCGCAAAAATCGCCGCGCTGTAATCGCTGCCGCCCCGTCCCAGCGTCGTGATCGTGCCGTCCGGCGTGGCGCCGATGAAGCCGGTGATGATAGGCGTAAGGCCGGCATCCAGCTCCTGCCGAAGCGGGCCGGCGACGCGGGCCTCAGTCTCATCCCATATCGGCTCCGCGTCGCCGAACTGATTGTCGGTGACGATGAAGGCGTCCGAGTCGAACTGCCTGGCCGGCAGGGCCCCCGCTCGCATGACCGCGGCAATAACTCGGCTGCTCAAGCGCTCGCCAAAAGATACAAGCGCATCCGATATCCTCGGCGTGACTTCGCCAAGAATATACACGGCTTCACATAGCTCAAGGTGACTGCGGAGCAGTTCCTCCATCTCGGTCTCGATGGCCGCGCGGTCGGCTTCGGAGTCGATCAACCCTTCTATCACGCTACTGTGCATTTGACGAAGCACATCGCTGATCGCCAAGTATTTGGCGCGATCGCGCGCGGCTGCCGCTGTGGCCGACTCCAAGAGCATATCGGTAACGCCGGCCATCGCCGAGACAACAACCGCCAACTCATGCCCCTCAGCAAGGAAGCCTTTGACGATTTCGACGACCTGGGCGATTGCCTCCGGGGATCCAACCGATGTGCCGCCGAACTTCATCGTATATCTAGCCATCACACATTCCTTTCCTTCGCGAAATGCTTTACGTGGTATCGCTTAAGAATGATCCTTATTCCTTGCGCAGATCAATAGACCCTTGCAGACAACTCTCGAAAACAAAAAAGGCGTGTGGAGGTTTTCCACACGCCCGTTTGCTGCTCGCTTCGTTCCGCCTACAACAAACCAAAACCTCCACGTTGCGCGCCCTGGCGCATCATAGTCGAGGTCATAGTCATGCCCATAGCGGCTGTTCTCGACATCGCCGATCCGATTCGTCTCAATCTGACGGCAAATCTAGCAAGCGCGTCTAAAGCTGTCAAGTATAGATCTCGCGTTCTCAGCTAGAGCGCACGTATGCCCACTCGCAACCGACGCCTGTCAATATGCGCCGGGCTGCGTCCGCTCATCGTTTACGGCAGCGAGACCCTATGCTAAAATCGCGCAATTTACAAGCGATGTGCCATGGCTCATTTGGTGGCGGGATCCAGCAACGCATCCGATTCCGGGCAGCGGCGCCTGACGGCAAGCGCGCGCATTTTTGTACTGTGCGTCTGTCTCACGCTCGCTTTGATCGCGGCCAACCTGACATACAGTGCGCTGGCACAGCCAACCGAAGCGCTTGCCGGCAGGGACGGGGCATTGCTTTATGTTTCCGCCTTCTCCGCCTACAGCGAGGACTGGGATTTGTTTGCAGGCCGGCAGAGCGCCCGGATTGTCGCGGAGCAATTGGAAATCTCTGTGGCTGATACGCGGACTGCCGCCTGGTCCGCCTCCAGTCCACGATTTGCTGATTTCGATGTGAGCGTTTCGGCCAGCGCAATCGCGGGTCCGCTGGACAACGCATTTGGGTTGGTCTTCCACGTCGAGGTGGCAGCGGACGACTCCTGTACGCTACCGGCCATCTTACTCTGTGGAATCAGCGAGCTTTCGCCGTTAGCCGGCGCGGCCTTGCGGCAAGCCTTTGACGGACGGCCGACAACCAGCTACAAAGCCTTCATGATCAGCAGCGACGGCTACTATTCACTTTGGCGAACGGAAGACGGCGCGGCGAATGCGCTGAGCGGTTGGATCGCCTCGCCTCACATCAATCAGGGCATCGGCGCGGAAAATGCGATTCGCATTCTGTCGCGGGGTTCCCGCTATCAATTCTTCATCAACGATGTGAACGTCAGTCTATGCATTCCCGATGACGCGGGTGCCGCAAGCACATATTCCGGCGGAGAGTGCGTCAACGGAAGTATGCTCGATACCTACCGGGACGAGATGAATCGCAGCGGGAAAATCGGATTGATCGCGCAATCGACCGCGACCGGAGGCGGCGGCGTGGTTGTGCGCTTTGACGACATGATTGTATACAGTCCGGCTGAGACAGGCCGTGAGGACGCCAGACTATGAAAGTGCATTTGCGCATGGTCGGCTGCCGGCTCAACCAGAGCGAAATCGACGCTATGGCGCGGCAGTTCAAGGCATTGGGTCACGAGGTCGTTGCTTCGCCGGAAGAAGCCGACCATTTCGTCCTCAATACCTGCGCTGTAACCAAGGAGGCGACCAAAACGAGTCGCAAGTTCATTCGCGATTTCCAGCGAAGCAAGTCAAGCGGCGAAACCACTGTGACCGGCTGTTATGCCCAGATCGCGCCGGATGAAATACGTCATCTGCCCGGCGTGCGGCGAGTCATCGATAACAGCAGCAAATCCAGGCTTGTAGCGCTGGTCACCGGCGAAACCGTAGACGAATTCGACGCCGAGCCAATCGCGCGTCAGTCCGGAATCGGTCTTCTGGGAAAGACGCGCGCCTTCGTAAAAGCGCAAGACGGCTGCGACAACGCCTGCACCTTCTGCGTCACCACAATAGCTCGCGGCGCGGGACGCAGCCGTTCCATCCCTGATCTTGTGCGCGAAGTGAATTACCTGCGGCGCGGCGGTTATCAAGAAGCCGTCCTTACCGGTGTGCATCTGGGCAGCTACGGTCATGACTTTGGCGATCGCCACGGGTTAAAGCATCTTGTGGAAGCCTTGCTCTCGGAGACGACGATGCCGCGGATCCGTCTTTCTTCACTTGAGCCTTGGGACCTGACGCCGGCTTTCTTCGCGCTGTGGAAAAATCGGCGGCTCTGTCGCCATCTGCATCTGCCCCTCCAAAGCGGCTGCGACGCTACACTCAAACGCATGCGCCGGCACACGAATCAAGAGCAGTTTCGCGCGCTGATTATAGCGGCGCGCGATCTGATTCCAGAACTGCGAATCACCACCGATGTCATTGTCGGGTTCCCCGGAGAGACCGACGACGAATTCGCCGAATCGGAGCGCTTTATCCGAGAGATGGAATTCGGCGGTCTCCACGTCTTTCGATACAGCAGCCGGCCCGGCACGCCAGCAAACCGCATGCGGCATCAGATCAGCAATCGAGTCAAGAAAGCGCGCAGCGCCAAACTGCTCGACTTGTCCCGGCAAATGGAGCAAGAGTTCGCCGAACGCCTGCTTGGCACAGTACAATCGGTCCTCTGGGAACAGGTCATTGGCGCCACACCGCGAGGATTCATCAACGCGGGCTACACCGACAATTATATGCGCGTTCGCGCCGTACATCCGCGCGACTTGAGCAATATTGTCACCTCTACCGGACTAGATACATTCACCGAGGGCGAGATTCATGGTACAGTGAAAGAAGTCATGCCGATCCTAGACCCGCGCGACGCAAGCGTGTCGGCCCCTGCTAACCATGGCGCTGCCGGATAGTAAGATCAAGAAAGCTGCGATGACGAACTCAAAACAGCAATTACAGGAAGCGCTCAAGGATGCGATGAAGGCGAAGGACAAGGAGCGCCGAAACGCCATCCGATTGTTGCAGAGCGCCATCAAGCAGGTCGAAATCGACGAGCGCAGGCCGCTGAACGATGAAGCGATCCTGGACATCCTGCGCCGGGAAGCGAAAAAGCGCCGCGAGACAATTGCAGAGTTGGAAAGCGCCGGGCGCGAAGATGAGGCGGCAAGCGAACGCTTTGAACTGACGGTGACCGAAGAATTCTTGCCGCGCCAATTGACGGACGAGGAATTGCGTCCCATCGTACGGGAAGCGATTGACGAAGTCGGCGCCAATTCTGTAACGGAAATCGGAAAAGTCATGGGCGCCGTTATGCCCCGTGTGCGTGGGCTGGCGGATGGAAAAGCCGTCAACGCGCTTGTAAGAGAGTTATTGAGTTAAACTGTGGTTGCGTCCGTCGCTGATCTGCTCGAAGAACGCCTGAACATACGTCCCGAACGGACGGAAGCGGCCGCGCATATTTTGCTGCTTCTGTTCGCTGCTGTTATCTTCGCCCTCTGCTGTACGCTCATCATCGCGCTTGATGACATATTCTTGCGCTTCAATAGCACAGCGAACCTGGGCATCGGCCGTGTGCCGACCGAGGACATCATCGCCCAGGAAGAAGGATCCTTCATCAGCGCGATTCTCACCGAGCAAGAACGGACGAATGTGCTGGCGCAGGTGCCAACGGTATTCGCTCCGGCGGATCCCGGCGTCGCCCGCCGTCAACGCGATCTTTCGGAAAATATCCTCAATTATATCGACAATGTGCGCGCCGATTCCTTCGCTTCGCTGGAACAACAAATCACTGACATACGGGCGATAACATCGCTGCAATTGGACAACAACGAAGATACCATCGAAGCCATTCTGCAGTTGCCTGATGAGAGTTGGACGCAAGTGCGAACCGAAATCACTCTCGTTCTCGAGCGCGTGATGAGCGACGAGATACGCGCCGCAGACTTGAACCGCGCCCGTGATCAGCTTCCGAATCAGGTCAGCCTCCGCTTGAGCGAGCAGCAGAGCCGGATCGTTACCGAGATCACTTCCGATCTGATACGCGCCAATACCTTTGAGAACCCGGATCAGACGGCGATCAATCAGGCAGAGGCCCTCGCCAAGGTCGAAGATCAACAGCGCCAGTTCATCGCCGGCCAGATTGTTGCCCCGGCGGGCCAACGCATTGACGCGCTCTCATTTGAAGCGCTGCAGGAATTGGGTTTGCTCGCCCAGACCGCCAATCGCGGCGCAAGAGTCCTGCGCGCCCTCGTAGCAAGCGCCCTGGTAACCGCCTTGCTCGGCCTTTACATAGGCCGGTTTGAGCGGCAAATGTTATCGTTGGACCGCGCCAATCTTCTGCTGATTGCGCTGCTCTTTCTAGTCGCCCTGGCAACGATGAGAGCCTTCGGCAGCGCGAATATTTATCTCATGCCCGCGGCAGCGCTTGGCATCGTCTATGTTGCAATTAGTACGCCGAACTTCGCCATCGTTGCCGCTGTCGGCTTTGCCTTTCTTAGCAGTTTGCTCAGCCGCAGCCCCTCGCTGGAGATCGCCAGCTTGGTCGCCGCTGGCAATATCGGCGCGATTTTAACGCTGAGGAACGCCGGCCGCCTCAACAACTATTTTCTGGCCGGGCTCTTCGTCGGCCTGGCAAACGCAGCCGTAGTCGCGATCTTCGCGCTACAGATCGGCTATCAGCCCAATGATGCCTCCAATATGTTGCAAGCCTTATTCAGCGGGTTGCTCATTGTTCCGACTGCCTCATTTGGCGTGATGTACATATTGACCGTATCGATGAATCTGGCGACGCCCTTCCGCCTGATGGATTTGAGCCAGCCCAGCAAACCCTTGTTGCAGCGCCTGCTGCGTGAAGCGCCGGGCACTTATCAGCATTCATTGCAGGTGGCCAACCTGGCTGAACAGGCGGCCCAGGCAATTGGAGCGGATACACAGATGACCCATGTCGCCGCCCTCTATCATGACATCGGCAAAATGAGTAATCCGTTTTTCTTCACCGAAAACCAGCAGCATATTCAGAACCCGCATGATGCCCTTGATGATCCATATCGCAGCGCGGATATCATCATCAACCACGTCATAGAAGGCGACCAGATTGCCAAGAAGTTCAACCTACCGAATCGAATTCGCGAATTCATTCGCGAGCATCACGGCACGACCCAGGTCTACGTCTTTTATCAACGGGCGCTGGCCGCCGCCGGCGATAAAAATGGCATCGACCCCGCCGATTTCAGCTATCCCGGCCCGATTCCACAAAGTCCTGAAACCGCCATACTCATGATGGCCGACAGTTGCGAATCGGCAGCGCGCGCGGTCAAGCCGCAAACGAACCAGGAAATCGCCGAACTCGTTCACAATATCATCGAAGGGAAACGCAATTCCGGGCAATTGGACAACTCCAATCTCACTCTTAATGAATTGCGCTTAATTGAAGATACTTTCATCGACATTTTCCGCGGCTTATTCCACCCGCGCCTGGATTACGCCAAAGCTGTTCACCAGTCCCCGCGACCGGCCCCTCACAACGGTAACGGAGCCCCCAAGCAGAGGGCTGATCCCGGCAACGCCAAAGCGATTGCGGCGCCCGCGCGCTCCAACACTGTCGAGAAAGCGGCCGATTCCGTCACGATGCCGGCGGCGAATGCGAATGCAGGTCAAGCCGCGCGAGATAAGAATCCGGTTGAATCCAGTCCTCCTCTAGCCAAGGAACCTGGCGACTCCATCATCATGGAAGATGATGAACCGCTGGCTGACGTGCCTGTCTTGCCAAAGCGCAACGGCAACAGATCACTGCCCAAGCATCCGGTCAAGCGCGCCGATGAAGCGGATTAGCCCGTGTGGCGACTCAAATTGAGTTTCACAATCCTGACCAGTACCGCTTGAATGAAGAGCGCCTGAAACGCGCTGCGCAAACCGTCCTGGACCAGCATGCCGCGCATGGCCGCGCCCGAATGACAATTGTCATCAGCAGCGAAGGCGACTTGCGCCAGCTGAATCAGCGCCATCGTCTAATAGACGCCCCGACAGATGTATTGTCGTTTGCCGCGCCCTCTATGCCCGACGAGATCAGCGAAGAACAAGCATATCTTGGCGATGTAATAATTGCCTGCGAATACGCCACGGCCCAAGCGGCAGCCAGGGGCACGCGCCTTGAAGAGACTCTCTGCCTTCTTGTCATTCACGGTACGCTGCACTTGCTGGGGTACACGCACGACGCCCCGGAAGCTTGCGAGCGGATGTGGGAGGCGCAAGCTAAGGCATTGGAGAGCTTGGGCATAAACCGCGCGCTTGTGGATAGATATGAAACGATCAAGCGCGCCTAAGCAATTCCAGCGCGACCTGCGCCGCGCGGTGGAGTCCGATCCCGCCGCAAGCAGCTATCACACCAGCTCCAATCGGCTGCAAAGTCTTGCCTTTGCCCTGGCCGGATTCGCTTATATGCTGCGCTACCAGAAGAACACTCGCATCATGGCGCTTGCGACGATCACGGTAGTAGTTGCTGGCTTGTGGCTCCGCATAGATGCGAATGGCTGGGCTGCATTGTGTCTCGCGATCGCCCTGGTATGGGTTGCCGAATTCGCAAATGCCGCGATAGAAGCCGCAGTCAATCTAGCTGCGCCGACATATCACCCGCTGGCCAAAACAGCGAAGGACGTGGCAGCCGGCGCTGTGCTGGTGGCAGCGGTATCCGCCGCCATCGTTGGAGCTCTCATCCTTGGACCGCCTTTGCTGGAGCAACTGAAATCCGCGTTAACTCTGTAGGTTGGCGCAAGCTCAATCTTGCCGAGAGAGTGAGAGCGCATTTTATGATACAATATACGTTAATCGAATGTGAAATTGCATTTCGGATGTTTCCATGTCCCTGAGCCGTGATTCAGCCTCCGAAAATTCATCCCTCGGGCGTGGGCTCCGAACCATCTTTAATTCCGTAGTAACCTTGATTTCCACACTATTGACCGGCTCGCCCGCCAAGACAGGAAGCGGTCACTTGGGACAACAGCGAGCGCTACGGTTGTCCGCCCTGCTCGCTCCCCGCAATCGGCTGAGAGTTGGCGCAGCCGCCGGTATAGTCCTGGCTTCTGGACTGCTTATCACTGCTTTACTAAATCGTGGCGTGGAACAGTTGCCCCTGAACAACGCCATTTGGCTAGACAGAACGTGGATTTACGGCGATCTCGACGATGCGCGGTTGGGCGAGTTTGTAAATCGCTTGATTGAACATGGCATTGGCAAGGCTTATGTCTACGTCAGTTCGCTTGGCATAGACGAACGCTGGTCAGGTGGAGCGCAAGGCGCTGCCGGTTTCATAGATTCTCGCGACGCCGTCGCTCGGTTCATCGAGGCATTCAAAAGCAAGAGCGATCAACTGGAAATCTTCGCCTGGTTAGAGATCTGGACGCATCTCGATAACGTTGACGGCTATCGCCTGGATGACAGCAATCTGCACCAAAACATCGCTGATTTTTCCCGTTTGCTCGTCAAGCAAATGGGCTTTGATGGCGTATTGCTTGATGTCAAACCGATGTTCTCCGACAATGATGATTTTATCCGCCTGATCCAGCGAGTGCGCACGATCGTCGGCCCCGAAAGCGCCATCGCCATCGCCGTCACTGCTGATCTAACTCCCCACGATCTTCGATTGCAGAATATCCCGTCCATCGCACCGGGAACGATGTGGTCCTCCAATTTCAAGCAGCGCGTACTGGTTTCGGCGGACGAAGTTGTTTTGCTCATGTACCAGAGCTATCGCCAGGAACCGCTCGATTACGTGAACTGGGTCGCTTATCACATCGAAACCTATGTCAATCTCACGGAACCCAGCACAGAAATTCTGGTGAGCGTCCCCAACTATGGTGGCGCGAGCAATGCGCACAACCCGGCGATCGAGACGATGGCAAACGCCTTTGACGGCGTTAGCGAGGGTTTGCGCCGCCTGGATGAAGAGAGGCGCGCCTTGGTAACGGGCATCGCCATATATTCCGATGAGCAGCTTAGCCAGGCCGATTGGAACGTGTTCCGCGAACAGTGGCTGCAGCGCTAGATCGGCCGGCCTGATATGCCCGCCCTGGTTAAACGACTGACCTCTGCCAGACTCGCGGACGTCAACTACGCCGCGGAAAGCCTGCGCGACGCGGCCCGGTATGAGCCCTGTGACGGCGTATACACGGTCAGCAACACCTGCCACGCAACACAGACCTTGCTCCTGGGAGCCCACCTGGACCGCCTGGAAGACTCGGCGTTGCGCGAAGGTATCTCGCTCAAACTGGACCGCAGTTGCCTAAGGCGAGCCTTGCGCCAAATGATTGTCGACTCCGGCTATGGCGATGCGCGCTTTCGGATTTCTGTTCCCGCAAATGCTCCGGACGAACTGTTGCTCACGATAGAACCATTTCAGCCGCCGGCGCCCCACATCATCAGTGAGGGTGTACGCTGCATAACAAGCACAGCCGCCGCGAGAAGCAATCCCGCCTCCAAATCCAGCATGTGGATGCATCAACGCGAATCCTTGCTTTCAGCAATGCCGGCGGACATCTATGAGATCTTTCTCGTTGGTCCTCGCGGCGGCATCCTCGAAGGCTTGACCTCCAATTTCTATGCCATCAATAACGGCGAATTGCTGACGGCCGGTGATGGCGTGCTGGCTGGTATCGCGCGCAAGATCGTTTTTGAGGTTTGTATCGGCATACTCCCGCTGCGCCGGCATGCGCCACGGCTGGACGACCTGCCTCATTTCAGCGAAGCATTTCTTACGAGCAGCAGCCGGGGCATCATCCCTGTCGTTGAGATTGACGGCGGGGCGATAGGCGGCGGCAAGGTCGGCTTGTTCACGCGGAAACTGCGAACCGTGTATGACCGCTGGGTCGCTGATCACCTGGAAGAATTGTGATGCGGCGCCTGGCTGGCATTTGGAGCGCCGTCAAGCTTGTTGGCTCGGCCCGCGATCTGGCAGTCGAAACTCGCCGCCTTGAATGGAACGTAACTCTTCCAAATACCTTTTTTCTCAAAACCGAACACTGCGATATCAGTTTGTCCTGGCATGATCAGCTCAAAGTCTTGGCGAAACTGGAACTGCAAGCGGGCTTCGGCTGGCAATGGACGACCGATCAAGATGACGCCGGCGTATACATCGTTGCCAGGCGGAAACCGCTTATCGGCAGCATCGGTCGAGGAAAATTCACTTTCACGCTGCCGCAAGGCGTCCACCTTTCGCTCAAGCTGGAGAATTGCCAACTCTGCTGCAACCGTCTCCACACGACGCTTGAGTTGCCGCCTTTCCAATAGAATGCCATCAGAGTTTTCATCCCTGCTTGTATTCCGCGCGCGGCTGTGATAGTGTAAGCGCATGAGCAAATCTATCTTCCCTGGCATGTTCGCGACCTGTTGTTGCCTGGGCTATAGCCTATAGGCGGGTGAGTTTGGTTTGCCAGCAGCATGGTTGTTCGCTACCGACAAGTCAACCCGCGCAGGTTGGCTTTTTTGATTATGCAGTCCGAACGGGCAACCACTGTATTACCTCGAAAGATTAGTGAAACAGGAGAAGCAAGAATGAGTGATATCGGAAGTCGTGGGTATGCGAATCCAGACAAGCTCGTCTCGACAGACTGGGTCGCCGCCCGCCTGAATGACGACAATATTCGTATCGTCGAGTCCAACGAAGACCCGCTGCTGTATCCAAGCGGTCATATTCCTGGCGCCGTCGAGGTCGATTGGGTCAAGGACCTCAACGACCCGCTCCGCCGAGATTATCTCGGTAAGGCCGGCTTTGAGGCGCTGGCGAGCCGCATCGGCATCACGCCTGATACAACCGTCATCTTCTATGGCGACAAGAGCAATTGGTGGGCGACTTATGCCCTTTGGGTCTTTGAGCTCTTCAACCACACAAACGCCAAGATTATGGATGGCGGTCGGCTCAAGTGGGCGGAAGAAGGACGCGAGCTCACACGTGAGAAGCCGGTCATCAGCCCGACATCCTACAGCGCGCCGGAACGGGACGACAGCCGTATCCGCGCCTTTCGCGATGGCGTCTTGCAACATATTCAATCCAGCGGTCAGTTGGTTGATGTGCGCAGCCCGGCCGAGTTCAGCGGCGAGAAGCTGCACATGGAAGGCTATCCGCAGGAAGGCGCCGTTCGCGGCGGTCATATTCCAGGCGCTTCGAGCGTTCCCTGGTCACGCGCCGCCAATGAAGACGGAACGTTTAAGAACGCGGCCGAACTGAGCGCGATCTACCTCGAGGAGATCGACTTGAATCCGGCTGAGCCCACCGTCGCCTACTGCCGCATTGGCGAGCGCAGCAGCCATACATGGTTTGTCTTGACCAACCTGCTCGGTTTCGCCGATGTGCGGAATTACGACGGCTCTTGGACGGAATGGGGCAACAGCGTCGGCCTGCCTATCGAGAAGTAGTAGACAATCCGTGAATCGGGGCGGTCACACGCTGTCCCGGTTCATTTGCCCAGGGTGAGGCGTCAATGGCGGATTATCCGGCAAAGCTGCAAGAATACCTCGACGATTTCAACTTCATCACATCGCGGGAAGAACGCGTCGACTATCTGATCGCCATCGCCGACGAATTCCAGCCGGTGCCTCCTTCGATTGCGACCAAACCCTACGACGAGGCGCATCGCGTTATCGGCTGCGAATCAGAAGCCTTCGTATGGGCGCTTGAGCGCGCGGACGGTACGCTGGACTTTTACTTTGACGTGCTAAATCCGCAGGGCCTGTCAGCGATGGCCATGAGCGCCATCCTTGATCAGGCTTGCAGCGGCGCGCCATTGGAGCAAGTGGCCGCCATCAATGGCGAAGTTGTCTTCACCTTCTTCGGCCGGGATATTTCTATGGGCAAGGGACGCGGCTTGACCGAGTTGATCAATGCCGTCGTCTATCAAGCGAAGCAACGCCTGAAATCTGCCTGACTCAGCGCTCATGCAGGAAGGAATCGCCCGGCGCGCCTTCGGTGAATATGGCGTGTGTGCCCAGCATGCCGCGATAGCTGCCCGGCGGCTCGGACCCAGAGATCACCTCGGCGCCGACGACCTTCTCATAATACTTGACCGGCCCCGCCCAACCGATGATGCCGTACATGTGGCCCGTTTCCCGCATGGCGTGCAAAGCGGCAAGCAGCAGCGCAGTGCCGATGCCCCGCCCGCGCTCAGCCTCGTCAACGCCGGTTGGCCCGAAGAAATTCATGTGCGCGGTATCGTAACAGGCAAAGCCGAGAATCTGCTCGCCGCGATGCGCCAAAAAGATTGTCGGCGGACGCGCGGCAAAACCCACATCGGCTTCACTAACCCAATACTCGCTGAAATGCTGGCCGATCCAATCTAGGACCAGGAACTTCTCCGGCGCCATTCCCCGTCGGATCGTAATCCCCATGTCCCGCTGCTTGGCGAGCGCGGGCTCCAACTCCGGAAGATCGTATAATTTGACAAGCATATCCGGCATGGTACACCTCTCCAATTCAGCGTTGCCATCCTTTGCCGATGCTTCACGCGGTAATCAGAAAATTATCTGTCGCCACTTTATTCTACATCGATTTCATAGCGCCGCCGTCAATTCTCAGCGCTGACTCGCCTGCACTTGGCAGGCCTGCCCGCCAGCTTGTATGATTGCCGAGACATTGAGACTACAGGAATATAAAAATGAATCTGCGGCCGGAAACCGAGGCAGTTCACAACGCGGCGATCGACCCTGCGAGCGGCGCAATCGTAGCGCCTATTGTGCTGAGCACCACCTTCGAGTACGAGACGACAGGCCGCGAGCGTGAAGCGGACGAGCTGATCTACACTCGTTATCAGAATCCCAACCGCGCCGCCTTGGAAGCATCTTTGGCCAAGCTTGAAAGAGGCGCGGTGGCGCATGCAATTTCCAGCGGATCCGCCGCCATGCTCACCATATTCCAGGCGCTGGAGCCAGGCGATCACGTCGTATCGAGCGACGATATGTACTTCGGCATTCGCGTGCAACTGAACGAATTCTTTGCGCCCTGGGGCCTGGAAACCACTTACGTCGATATGAGCGATCTGAAGGCGGTGCGCGCCGCCATGCGCCCGGAGACCAAGTTGGTCATCCTCGAGTCGCCCACCAATCCTATGATCCGGCTGGCGGACATCGCCGCAATCGCCGAGATCGCCCAGGAAAGCGGCGCCTTGCTGCTGGTCGATAACACCGTGGCGACGCCTGCCGCGCAGAATCCGATCGCGCTTGGCGCCGACATCGTTGTCATGTCCCTCACCAAATATATCGCCGGGCACCACGATGTATTGGGCGGCGTCATCATCTTCGCCCAAGAAGACAAATTCGCCGAGCGCGTCATGCGGCTGGTGAGAATCGGCGGCAGCGTCCTGTCTCCGATGAATAGCTGGCTGGCCGCGCGCGGCTTGCAGAGCTTGTCCTATCGCGTCCGCGCTCATAGCGAAAACGCCTTGCAAGTGGCGTGTTTCCTGGCGGAACACCCCAAGATTGAGCGCGTGCTTTATCCGCATCATCCCAGCCATCCGCAGTATGAATTGGCGCTGCGGCAGATGCGGGTTGGCAGCGGTCTGATGTCGGTCCTGGTCAAGGGCGGGCGGCAAGGCGCTATCGACCTTGTCAACCGGCTGAAGCTCTTCACTAGCGCGACCAGCTTCGGCGGGACGCACAGTCTCATTGAGCACCGCGAGTCGATCGAAGAAAGCTCGAGCACACCGCCCAACCTGCTGCGCGTTTCCATCGGCCTTGAGCATCCGGCGGATTTGATCGCGGACCTGCAGCAGGCGCTTGCGTGATTTACCACATAAGCTCCCGCGCAGCTTGGCAGGCGGCGCAGGGACGGGGTTGGTACAGCGCCCCGTCATTGGCGAGCGAAGGCTTCATTCATTGTTCGCGGCGCGAGCAGGTGCTGGCGGTCGCGGAGGACTTCTACCGCGGCGCGGCGGATCTGCTGCTGCTTTGCATCGACGAAGATCGGCTGAGCGCGGAGCTGCGCTGGGAAGCGCCGGCGCATCCGAGGGCGGAGGGCGCGGACGCAACAACGGTCGAAGCGCTTTTCCCGCATGTGTATGGAAAACTGAATCTCGATGCGGTCTTGGAAGTCATCGAGTTCACTGAATCGGAAGACGGCTTCAGGCTGCCGCCGGGCCTGCCCTGACAATACCTAGCCGATGCCGGTCGCTTCGGCGCTGAAAGCCCAAAGCGATTTCTGCTGTTCGCGGTCATAGGAGTTCTCGCTTGAGCGTTTCTGCTGTTTCTCGTTCCAGTATGCCCCGCTGATGCCCGCCACATCGGACGAAGAGGCGAGGTAAACGAGCGTCTCGGCGCCTTTTTTCGGCGATATCGCAAACAGCTTCTGCAAGATCTTGATTATGGAAGACCACAGTCCCCCGGTATTGTGGCCGAAGCCGGTATCGACCAAACCGGGATGCACCGCATTGACAGTCACAGCAGTATCTTCAAGCCGCCGCGCCAATTCATAAGTGAAGAGCACATTCATCAGTTTGCTGGCGCCATAGCTGTTAAGCATACTGAAGCCGCTCTGGTCACGCAGGTTATCCAGCCGCAATGCCGCGTTTCTATGGGCGCTTGAAGAGACGTTAATGATGCGCGCTTCGCCGTGTTCATGGGCAGTCAGCTTGATGATATCAAGCAGGAGATGAGTGAGCAGGTAATAGCTGATATGATTCAGCGCGAAAGTCATCTCGTAGCCATCAGCCGATTGCTGATACTCGGAGAAGACGGCGCCGGCGTTGTTCAGCAAGACATCCAGCCGCTGATACTTCTCGCGAAATTCGGCGGCGATACGGCGAACCTCGTCCATGGAAGAGAGATCGGCCACCAAGATATTCACGTTGGAATTGCCGCTTGCCTGCTTGATATCGCGGCTCACCTTCAGCGTCTTTATCTCGTCGCGCCCGACGATGACAAGCCCCGCGCCCATCTTCGCCAGTTCAAGGGCCGCCTGTTTGCCGATGCCATTGGTCGCGCCGGTGATAAGTATTCGTTTGCCAATCATCATTTGCCCTCGATTACTCGATTAATTCTTTCCGTCTCACTTAATGTATACGAAATCCGCCTGCTTCGTGTTTCAGCCGTCCATTCTAGGCGACCTCCATGCTGTTTCGGCGGTGACGGCGGTAGAGCGGGATAACCGGCAGCAGCGCCAAGCTTGCGGCAGACAAGGCAATACGCAGAGAGGTCAAGGTCCCAAGGGCGCCGAACAATGGCGCGAAAACGATTTGCCCCGAAGCATTGGATTGCCAGTACAGCGAGATGACTGTCGCGCGCACATCAGATGGCGCATGGCGATTTATCCAGATCATAAAGAGCGGCTTGGTCGCCGTCCGCAAGACCTGGCTGAGGCAATATGCCAGGGCGGCTACGTAGAACGTCGGCGCCCAAATGAAAACCAGGTTGCCCAGTACAGTGCCGCCAGCAAACAAGGCGAGTATGCCGGTCGTCCTCGACTCAGGCCTTTGCCGCAGCCGCAGCCGCGCCAGCTCCAGCAAAGGCAATGTCAAGAGCGTCACGCCGGCAAACAGTATGCCGAACCAGATTTCCGGCTCAAAGATAGGCAGTAGGAAATTCTGCACAATATGGGGAGCATACATAGCATCAAAGCCGCCAACGGAACTGCCGATGACCAAGCCGATCAAGACTACCGAGCGCAAGACAGGCCTTCCCTGCACCATCTTGAGAGTGGCGGAGAAAGTGCGCCGCAATTGAGCAAATGATATCCCCATAGATCCGGCGGGCTGGAAACCTTCTTCGGGCATGATAACCGCCAGCAGAAGCGCCAGCAGTATTGTAGCTGCGCCGCCAAGCGCGATCGGCAAAGCAAGATGCAGCGTCGCCAGCGCGGTCGAAGCGGCGATGCCAAGAAGGGTGCTTACCTGAGCAATCTGGGAGCCGCGAAGAAACAGCGTGGATGCTTCTTCCTGACCCAGTTCGTCGACCAGCCAGGCTTCGGGCGCGCCGCTGACGAAGGTGAAACCCAAACCCCAAATTGCCTGCGACAGGAGCGTCACTTCGTATATCGGCACGAGCGCCTGCACTAGAAAGCCGCCGCCCCAAATGATGTAGCCGATGACTATAGACCATTTGCGGCTGAAGCTGTCGGCGATGAGGCCTGTCGGGACCTCAAAGGCGAAAGTGGCTGTTTCCAATACAACCAGGAGCAATGCCAAACGAAATGGGTCCGCGGTGATGACGGTCGCGAAATAGAGATTCGCCATGGTCAGCCACATGGCGAAGGCAAAGGGCGCCACCATCCTGAACACATAGAATGCGCGCCGGGCACGGTATCGGGAATGATTCATGCAAGCTGGCTAGATCGCCTGCTCGTCATGGGGCTACTCGTCGGCATCGCCGTAAGCATGCCCGCCAAATATCGCGCGGATTTCGGCGGCGGACTTCGCATTTTGCAAGGCTTTCATGCGCGCGGCTTCCTCTTTTTGCAGGGCGCGCGCGTTGATTAGCACGGCTTCCAGTTGGGCGGCCGGGAATTTGCAAGCGCCGTTTTCGTCCATGTGAATGAGTTCGCCGGGCGCCACATCCATGCCGCCGACGGAGACCGGCACATTCAGGGCTTGCACCGCCATGGCGCCGTGCCCGGCGGTTACGCCGCTCAACATATACTGGAAATCCATTTCGCGGACCTCGTCAAGATCGCGCGAGGGTCCGTTGGACAGCATGCCGACGCAACCGAGGGCTCTCATCGCCGAGACCATATTGCCGCCGGCCAAGCCAACTTTGCCGGCCAGCGCCGGGGGAAATTTCTGCTCCAGGACCAATATCGTTGGCTGAGGCGATGCCTCCATCGCGTCCAGCACATCGGCGAAGCCCAGGCGGGAATAATTTGGATCCGGCAAACCGTAGACGCAAGTCACCGCATAACCGACGCGCCGGCCCAGCTCCGGGTACATGCAGCGTATGGTTTGATCGGTGTACCAGTTCTCGGTCCAGGGATTGTACAGACCGAGGCAAAGCGGCGAATCCGGATAAGTCGCCACCACATTGGTGATGGATGGCGTATCAAAGTTCTTGAGTTCTTCCAGCATTTGCTTCGTGTTCATAGGCTAGCCGCCTCCTCAGGTTTTGGCGTTCTACATTCTACTCCGCCACAGCTATGAAGTCTAAGGCTCGCTGGCAAGCGGAGAGGCTCGCGACAGTTTTGCCGCCGACGGAAAACTTTTTTTGGCAATCTGGCAATCTGGCCATCTGAGATCTGGGGCAGCGGGAAGTGTATCGTCGATCTCTTTCGGCGTCGAATCAAGTCCAGGCCTTGCAGTCGAAAGTTCGGCGGATGAGGTAAGTAAAAGGTGGACGCAGTATGGAAAAGGGTGGATGCAGTATGGGCAAAGGCAAGTGAAAACGGCAGATGGATGGCAAATATGCCAATCTCTATTGATACAGTATGGATACGGCGATGCCCCAGGGGCAGAATTCTTGCAAAAGGGACGATATGGGTTGTATTTTGGCTTAGGTTCAGCATGATTTCGGATTAGATGTTGTGTGTGAGATCTGTTGTTCATGTTGTCGATGGCAGCAGAAAAGTTTCGTGGGCGGGCGACCATATAAGGCTTGTCCGGTAGTGTGGCGCGACGGTCGCGTTTCTACCCCTCACCCCCGGCCCCTCTCCCACAAGGGGCTGAGAACAGAATAGTTTTCAGCGAGCAGAATATCATCGTATATCTTGCGCTTTTTCGGGCGACCCACCGGGTCGCCCCTACGGATGGGGTGTTATGGCGGGCGATTCACAGAGTCGCCTTACAACTTTCAGCAAATATGATGTTTGTGATTGCTGTCCCGCCGCTCTCATATACAAGCAAATCAAACCTGTCCTGTCCTCAGCACACAATGGGCGCGCGTAGGTCGCGTAGACACTGACCGCCGACACAGCACTAGGAGAGGGGGAGCGTCGCCACCGGCGAAAACGCAATAAGAGATCTGCCATACAGTCACGCTAGCACACAAGGGCGTTCCATACAAGAACAAATGTTCATTTATTAACTGGATTCGAATCGCTTTATAACTGCACACGGGGAGTTTATTCATCCGAGGGCGGTGGCCGCAGCGTGCGGCGGAAGACGAGCAGAATGGGCAGCAGCATGAGGGCCGAGCAGGCAATGGCGACGCGCACGGAGCGCCACAAGCCGATTGCGCCGACGACAGGACCGCCGGCGATCTGCCCGAAGGCATCGGCCTGCCCGCCAAAGGACAGGACGGTGGCCCGGACATCGGATTCAACGTAGAGATTGATCCAGGCGTCCATCAGGGGATTGCAGACGCCGCGGGCCGCTTGGGTCAGCCAGAATCCTAGCAATATCAGGGCGAAACTTTCGCCCAGCGTGAAGAGCAGAACACTGCCGATCATCACAAGGTAGACGGCGGTCAGGGTCAGGGCCACGGTACGTCCATTGGTCAGGTCGAGCCGGCGGCGGATGACCTCGGTTACGCCCAGAGTCAAGGGCATGGATACGGCGCTGATGATGCCGAACCAGACGATTTCGTTGAGCGAGCCCAAAGGCGGCAATGCGAAATTCTGCAAAATATGGGCGGTGGACAGACGGTCGAAGCCTTCGCTGAAGGCACCGTGGATCAGCATCGCGATGATAATCAGCAGCAGGATTTGGCGCGCGCGGACCAGGCGCATACCGCCCCGCAGCGTAGCGCGAAAGGTCTGCCAGGATTCTCGTTCGCCGGCGGGCTTGAAGCCGCGCTCCGGCATGACCAGGGTCAGCAAGGCGGCGAGCGCGAGAAGAATGAAGCCGCCGGTGATGATGGCGAGCTGCAGGCTGTAACTGGCAAGGGCAACGCTCAAGCCAATCGCGAGGAAGCTGGCCACTTGCGCCACTTGGGACGCGCGCAGAAAAGCGCCGGACGCGCGTTCATAGCCGATCTCATCGACGATCCAGGCCGAGGTCGCGCCGCTGAGGAAGGTATAACCCAGGCCCATGATGACCTGGGCGACCAGCAGCGCTTCAAAGATCGGCAGCCCGCCTTCGACAATGAAACCGATGCCGAGCAGGAGGAATCCAACAATGACCGACAGCCGCCGGCTATAGACATCGGCGACGACGCCGGTGGGGATTTCCATCAGGAAGGCGGTCAATTCAAGCGTTGTGCCCACCAGAACCAATTGCAGGGCATTCAAGCCAACTTGCTGTACCTGGTAGACCATATTGATTGTGAAAACGGCAGTCAGGGCGACCGCCTGCACCGCCGTCATGAAGAGGTAGAGCTTGTAGGCGTCGGCCCGAGGGAAGCGCGTTTTGAATAACATTCGGGATCACTCAAACCTTTGTCAACTAAAGCGTCGCCGAGCGGCGCAGCAACAGGCCGGTAGACAGATAGTCCTTCAACTCTTGGGCGCGCGCTTGCAGGAGGGCCGGCGCCATAGCCCGCACATTGGGCAGATGCCGGTTCTGCAGCAGCCAGCGACAGGAGAGGAGTTGGCGCGCGGCGATGAAATCTTCCAGGGAAGCGCGCTGTTTCTCCGCCTCCGGGCGTATTGAGATGTAGCCATGCCAGAGCGCGGACTCGAGCTGGGCATAGTCAGAAGCGCGATCGCCCTTCAACTGCCAGAGCAGAGGCGCGAGATCGTAGAGGAAACAGCCCCAGCCGCAATATTCGAAATCGAGGGCGGCGACCGCATCGCCGCTGAATAACAGGTTCTTGGCGAGCAAGTCGGCGTGGATCAAGCCGGATCTAGCGCCGGTGTTATCCAGCCGGGTCATCGCCTGGCGGAGGCGCTGAGTTAGCGTCCGGAAGATTTCGCTTTGCTCGGGCGTGAGGAATTGGCATTCGTCCGCCACATAATAAGGCGAAGCGACGCCGAAGAGCCCCTCGAAGTCGAGGCAGTGTCGCTGGAAATCGGCCGGGGGATCGAATTGGGCCGCGCGATGCAACTCGCCGAGGTAAGCGCCGATTCTGCGCAGGTCTGCTCCGGTCAGGGCCGATGCCGGTTTGCTTTGCCCCGCCATTCGCTCGAACAATACGCAAAGGATCTCGCCAGTTGACGGCAGCGTCGGCGGCGAAAATGCGGCGAACAGTTGACCGTTTGAAGCGGAGACCGGCATGGGCGCAATCAGGCTGGTCCGCTGCCGGATCGCCCGCAGCCAATAGAGTTCGGAACGCAGCACCTTTTGGGATACTCGGCCGGGCGTATGCAGGCGCAAGATGTAGCGACCGGTCGCCGCTTTGACAGCGAAAACGGCATTTGTGCTGTAGCTGATCCAGGCGATTTCATATTCGCCAATTTGCCATTGGGGAAGGACTGCGGCGGCGGCGGCTTCAAACAGGGCCTTCTGCCGCCCCAAGCTCAATTCGGTCAATTGCATGTGTTTCCCCGGTAGAATGTTCACGAGCCAAGATGGCTTTAGGATAGGATAGGACAATCGCTTCAAAATGATGACGCATGGGATGACGAAGAATCAAGCTGAAATTCTACCACCGAGTACAGCGAGTTAAATTGAGGACACAGAGGTATTAGTATTTTTTCGGCCTTTTCTCAACACCTGCCGTCGTCAGAAGGCGGGAACTGTCGCTGCCGCCTAAATGCCAAACAGCTTTTCTTTGTGTCCTCTATCCTCTCGGTGCACTTGGCGGTAAAAACAATTTGAAGCGATTGCCCGGTAGCATAGGATCAGGTATGAGCCTGACAGGACGACAGTCGACTTTCTGCTACAATACATCGGCATTTACCGGTCAGCTTTGGAGCGCCCGATGCGAAAGTGGATCATCTTGGGCAGCGCGCTCGCGGCGACGGTCGTCACCGATCAAGCCAGCAAAAGCTGGGTAGTCGCCAATTTGGAATTATACGAAAGCGCCGCGCCGATTCCAGCATTGGCGCCGCTCTTTCAGTTTACGCGCAGCAGCAACAGCGGCGCCGCTTTTGGCATACTGCCGATGGCTGGCGATGTTTTTCTGCTTGTCGCGCTGTTCATCATCGCTGGTTTGCTCTGGTACTTCCGCGATACGCGATCTGAGGCGCGCCTGGCGCCCGTCGCGATCGGGCTTGTCATCGGCGGCGCGATCGGCAATGCGCTTGATCGCTTGCAATACGGGCACGTGGTGGACTTTATCCATTATCAGATTCCGGATGTAATTTCGAACGTATCCAACCTGGCGGATCACGCCATTGTGCTCGGAGCGCTATTGGCAGTAGGCGAGAATCTGTGGCGGGACTACCAGGAAAGAAGAAGCGCCGCCAACGACGACAGCTCAGCCTGAAGCGCTGCGGCGGAAAGCATGAGAGCGGCTAGAAACGCTTCTCCAGCTCAATCTCGTCACGGATGGTGATGCCATGCAAGCCCGTGATGGGAATCTGCGGCTTGATGCGCCGGGCATCGGCTATCGCGTTTCGATGTACCGTGACCAGTTCGTATCCACGCTTTTGCCAAAACTTGAGAGCGGCGAGATTGTCATTGGTGGTGACCAGCCAAAGGCGTTCTATATCGGCTTCCCGCGCCCAAGCCTCCACCGCCTCCACCAGCGCCGAGCCCACGCCGACGCACTCCGTCAAGCTATTCAAGGTCGTGATCTCGCATTCTTTCTCACCGACATGCACAGTGACCAGGCCGATATTCTCCAGGTCCGCCGGCGCCTCTGCTTCTGAGGCTTCATCTTCGGACTCGTTTGTAGTCCGTTCCGCCATGAAGCCCGGCAAGAGGTGACCGTAGACCGCTTTACCGCGGGAGACAATTTGTGTTGTTCCCCAGCGCTCGTCCAAAAAGTGGGCCACCCATTCACGGTCGGAGCGCTCCAAAGGACGGATGCTAAATTCGGCCATCGCCAAGACCTTCGCATTTCTGTACGTATCCAGCGACTATTATAGCCACTTTGAGCCGACATGAAAAATCGGCGTATTGATGCGGCAGTGGTTAATTTCGTAGATATTGCCTTTTCTAACCCCAGCCCCGGCCCTCTCGCCATCTCTATGGCGAGCATCCAAAGCATTAGGGAGGGGAGCTTAGATGCGGAAACCGATATAAATGCTAACGTTTCACATCCACCAGAATCAGCACTCCCTATTGATGTTGGACCAGCCTCGCGCATAAATCGCTGCTCAAGCGGCGAAAAGGAGCGCCACGCCAAGGACCGCCAGGACAGTGCCGATGCAGGCGCGCAGGGTAATACGCTCGCCAAACACGATGAAGGAAATTGGGATCAGGAAAATCGGAGTGGTGCCGGTCAATGTTGATGAGATGCCGACGCTAGTAAACTGCAAGGATAGCAGTATCAACGTGTTGCCGACGACCGGACCGGCCAGCGAAGCCAGCATGATCAACGCGAGCGAGCGCGGCTCGGTAGATATCAAGTCCAGATTGTAGCGAATCTTGCCGCGTATCCCGATGAAAAGGCAAAGCAGAATCAATGCGACCACCGTCCGAATCAGGCTGGCGCTCATTGCCGGATAGTCGCCCGCTACCCCTTGCGACATCAAGATGAAGGAGGCGCCTTGGGCGAAGGCAGCGCCAAACGCCAGCATCAATCCCTTGCGATATTCGGCGATCTTTCGGCTGTAGGCGCCAATGGAATCTTCGGAAACGACCCCGACTACGCCACTGATGACCAGCAAGATCCCAAGAATTGCGTGATTCGACAAGCCTTGGCCCAGGAAGAGCCAAGCCATTCCGGTGGCATATATCGGCGAGGTCGCGCCGACGAGCAAGGTCAGGCGGGGCCCGATGTATTGAAAGGCGCGCAGAAGCATCAGCGCTGAGATGACGAAGCCTGCCAGGCTGGACAATCCCAGCAGCAGCCAGCGTTGGGGCGAGGTATCAAAGGGAAAGAGTTCGCCCTGCAGCGCCAGATGAAGGGGGAGCAGAAAGACGAGTGAGATGACGAGGCTGAGCGCCATCGACGCGCTCGCGCCAAACTTGCGCCCGGCCAGCGTAAAAGTGATTGACGCCAGGCTGAAGCAGAGGGCGGCGGCGAGCGCGGCAGTCTCGCCCAAGAAGGTTACCAATGCGACCTACTTTAGAATTTTGAGGGAAGCTGGCCCCGATTCTAGTTGGTGGCTGATGAAGACGCAATTCTTGATAGCCGAAGGCGGCGCTGTTGTATAGGCGCCATTCGGGACAGTTGGCTATCCGAACTCAATGACGCGCAGGCTATGCGGATCGAGTTCTGAAAGCGGTCGGTAGCCGTCAAAGCCGCCATCAGAGTTGAATGACGGGGTCGCTAACTGGCCTGCTCCATAGACAAGCCTCGGCGCGGCAAGGTCCAGGCCGCTCTCGGCGAGCGTAAGCGCGTAGTCCGCAGTCGTTTCGCCCGAGAGATTGATTAGCACGAGGAGAGTCTGCTCGGCATCGTGACGGAGAAAGGCGTAGATATTCCGCGCCGAGCTATCGACCGGGGTTAAACCGCCCCGACGCAGGGCGGAATTGCTGTTGCGCAAGTGAATCAAGTCGCGATAATGGCTCAAGAGCGAATCGGGATCCGAGTCTTGGCGGGCAACATTCGCGGCGGTGATATTTTCCGATTTCTGCAATGGCTCCCAGACCGAATCGCTGGCGGTGAAACCGGCGCGGCGCGAATCATCCCAGTGCATCGGCGTGCGCAGGCGCTCGTCCGGCTTTGCGCCGGCCATGCCAATTTCCTCGCCATAATATATGAAGGGCAGCCCGGGACCGGTCAACAGCAGCGAGGCGGCTACTTTGTTCTTGCCGATGTCAAAAAGCAACTGGTTCGCCAGCCGGGTTTGATCGTGGTTGGTCAGGAACGTCGCGAACTGGTTCAGGGGATAATCGCGGAGGGCGGTGCGGTGGGCGCGGGCAATATCGCGAGCGGCGCCGCGCTGGGCCGCCGATATCATCTTGTCCGCCAAATTGAAGTCGAAAGCGATATCTATCGCGCCCTCCTCGATGTAGCGCGCGACGACGAAAGAAGGTCCGTTGAAGATCTCGCCGATCGTTAAGCTATGGGGCTTCACCGCTTCGAGATGGGTCTCGTAGGCGGCGAGCCAGGCGCGGTTCTCGGGGGTGTTTTCCTGGGATTCGCCCACTTCAATGAGGTGCTTGATCGCGTCAAGCCGGAAGCCATGGACGCCGATGTCCGTCAGCCAGAATGTTGCGATATCGTAGACTTCCTGAGTCACCGCGGCGTTAAGAAAGTTCAGATCCGGCATGCCATCCCAGAAGACGCCGTAGTAATAGCGGCCCCCGGCTTGATGCCAGGCGGGGGCGCCCCAGGGGCCAGGGTAGCCGGGATCGTCATCGGCCCAAATGTACCAGTCGGCGTAGGTTTCCTCGCCAAGGCGCGATGACATGAACCAGGGGTGCCGGCTAGATGTGTGGTTTATCACCATATCGACAAGGACGGCGATGCCCCGTCTATGCGCTTCCGCGATCAGCCGCCGCATATCGGCCAAGCTGCCGTAGTCGGATTCAACCGCGTAATAGTCCGTTACATCATAGCCGTGGTAGCTGTGCGCCTCGAAGGGCGGCATCAGCCAGATGCCGGTGATGCCCAGGTCATTGTCAGTAGCCGGGTCGCCATCGTTGAGATAATCGAGCCGGTCGATCAGACCTTGAATATCGCCGATGCCATCGCCATCGCTATCCTGAAAACTTCGGATGAATATCTCGTAGAAGACGCGGTCATTCCACCATTCGTCCGCCAAGCCGCCTTGCGATTCGGCCGGCGACGCGCCCAAGGCAAGCAGAGCCGTCAGCGCGGCGATTGCCAGAAGCAGGGCGGGAACCCGCGCCACAGGTTCAGGGGAAGCGCCCGTTAGCGGTAGAAGTTTCGTCATGATCACATCCGGCAAATGCCCGAAGCGGGGTCGAGCCAGAGCCCGCCTCGTTAATCAGTTAGTCAGTTAGGCAGCCGCGAGCAGCTTTTGAAACTCACGCTTCCAAGCGGTACATTGGCTTTGGCGTCGGTCGCCTGTCTTGGCGAAGGCGTTGGCAGCCCGCTCCATCCACACCAGAGCTTCGGAGTTTTTGCCGACTCGATGATTTACCATCGCCAGATAATATTGTGTTTCGGCGCGTTTGGGCTGGGCAGCGTGGGCGACCGTGAAATAGTTCATGGCTTCAAGCCACTTCTTGGCGCGATACGCGAGTATGCCAGAGCCGTAATTCGCCAACATCTCATAAGGATTTAACTTGAGGGCGCGCTCAAAAGCCGCGCCGGCCTCGCGCTGCCGCTTGTCATCGAGCAGGACGAAGCCCAGGGCGGCATGGTACTCGGCATGTCTTGGGAGGAGCGCAACGGCGGCCTCAAGCGCTTGAATCGACTTCGATAAATCCCGCCTCACAAAGGCGGCGAGGCCAGCGCGATAATGCTCATCCGCCTCATAGCGCGCAATGCCCAGATGTTGCGCCAGTTTCATCATGGCCGTATGCAAACAAATGTATTGCGAAACGGGCTAAACAAGAAAGGCGAACAGCCTAAACTTGAACGGTATGGCGATTTCCCTGTTTGCGCACAACATAGGTGCGGGCGAGCTTGTCGTGCCAAGTCTGATTGTTCTTATCGAAAATCGCCCAGATATAACCCAAGCCGCAGGCCAATGAACTTACCTGGTAGCCGATCGCGCGGATGACCGCATCGACATCGCTAATTGGCGAGCCGTCCGCTTTGACAACCTGGATCCCGAGGGCGAACTTGCCGGGCGTCTGCCCGTTGCGGCGCGTCCAGAAATACCAGTTATAACCGATCGGCACCGCCAAAGCGGCGAGTTGAAGCAGAAACTCGGCCGCGTCGCCCCAAACCAGCCCGACCAGCATTATCGCCAGCACAAGGGCTATAACCTGCAGGATGCCGTCCATAACGCCCGCAAGCAAGCGGTTGGACAGCCCAGCCAATTCGGGGCTCTCGCCAGCTTCGCGCCCACCTATCTTCGCTTTCTCTTCCATATCCACCTTTTCTCCTTGCTCAGCCAAATGGCTTTGCCTTCAGCGGAAATCAGCGACTTGCCTCAAGTGTACTATTAACTTGCGATGGTGGTCAATCGGAGCCCGGGGAATCCGGGCGCTTAGTCATTTAGCTGATAATAAATGGCCGGGTTGGGTTCCGCCTCGAATTCTCTCAGGTTGGCGATCGCCAGGTGCCCATGCTGATATAGATATTCGACATGCGCGCCGGCTTCCTCGATAGCCAGCAAGATATGGTAGCCCTCAACATCGGGGTACATCCGGGCTGAGATTTGGCTGGTTGTCATGGGCGAGTCATGGTCGCGCATGATTTTGCGTATGCGGTCAAGCTTGCGATTATGGCTGGCGCGTATAGCGTGGATGCGCCCGTACAAGTCATGTATGGCGTCTTCGTGGCTGCCGAGCGCGAGGCGGATACCATCAAAACGCAGGAGCTTGCGCAGAGAATCCGCATAATGATCCAGCCCCATGTAGTGGGTGATGCTCTCGGGCGATTGATGCGGGGTCGTGCGCGAGAGCACATGATCGGCGCTGAGCAGGACATCGCCAAGCCGAATGCAAACCTGGCCCGGGCAATGCCCCGGCGTGTGGATGAATTCCATGCCGTCGATGATCTGTTCATCGGCGGGGCTGAAATCGACATCAATCGAGGTGACATGTTTTTTGGCGAAGCCGTACATGGAGAAAAGCGCGTCGCGCTGTGACGGCGGGATGCCGGCGCGGTCGAAGAAAATGCCGAGGGCCTTGGTCGCCACGACGACGCGTTCTTCGTAGTTGGTCAACACGCGGCGATCCAACTCATGGATGCCGACAGCGGCGTCGGTCTGCGATTTGACGAAGGCCAGGCCGCCGAAGTGGTCAATATGTCCGTGAGTAAGGATGACGCGCTTGATATCACCCAGCTTTATCGATTTGCCGAAGCGCTCGCCGATTTGCCGGAAGCCGGCCAGCAGATCGTCGTTGCTGCGCCCCATGCCCGAGCCGGTATCAACCAGGGTAAGCGGGCCGGCGCCGTCTAGAACAAAGGCGTGGCCGCTAAAGTTATTGGGGAAGAGCACCAGCGGCAGGCGGTAAATGTCGACTCCGCTGCTGCTGACAAAGCGTTCTACGGGTGGCAAGTGATTCATAGATCCAGTCTTTCGAAAACTTTGGCGCGCGCTCGTCAGCGCCGATCAAAGCGGTCGGTCCAGCAATGTCATTGTAGCAGATCAACCGCCGGGGACGGGCTTCCGTTGAAAATGCTATAAGCGATGAAGGCGCAGTATGCGGCGAGAAACAGCGCCGAGCGCTTTCGACCCAAGCGCTGCTTCCACATGAATGGAATCAGCAAAACCGCAAAGGCAATCATGACGAGGAATTCAAACTGCACTTCGGCCCGAGCGACCGGTATGGGCTGCAAAAGGGCGGTTGCGCCCAGGACGAGCAAGAGATTGGCGATGTTCGAGCCAACCACATTACCGATCGCGAGATCGGTTTCTTTGTGCCAAGCAGCCGATATAGAGGCGGCCAATTCGGGCAGGGAGGTGCCGAAGGCGACCAAGGTTATCGCGATAATCAGCTCGCTGATGCCGATGGCGCGAGCAAGCAGCACGGCGCTTTCGATCATCAGGCGCGAGCCGATGACAAGCGCGACAATCCCGGCGGCCAAGTAGGCTAATTCCCGGCCCCGGCTTAGACCTGCTTCCGCCTCATCAAGATCGGAGAGCAGACGTTCACGCGTATCTCTTTCCCGCCTGGCGAGAATGTAGAATGCCGCATTGAAGCCGACAAAGGCGGTAAGGAGTATCAAGCCGTCCGCTCGTCCGATTTGCCCATCAAGCGTCAGCGCATAGGCAGACACCGAAATCAATATCATGAGCGGTATCTCCCGGCGCAGGAGAACCGCCTTGACGCGCAGCGGCGTCATCAACCCGGTCGCGCCCAGGATGAGCCCGATGTTCGCGATGTTGGAGCCGATGACATTGCCGATCGCGAGATCGCTCTTGCCGCTGAGGGCCGCCTGGGCGCTCACAAGCAGCTCCGGCATGGAGGTGCCGAGGGCGACAAAGGTCAGAGCGATGATCAGCACGGAGACGCCGAAAGACAGGGCCAGATTGGACGCGCCGCGCACCAGCCAATTGCCGCCATAGAAAAGCGCGACCAGTCCCACGATGAGCAAAATGATTTGAGGAAGCACCGGCTCTAGGTCTCTGGATTCAAGAGCGGCGAGGCGATATCCGCGCCATCCCGCTTACGGGCGTTGTCTGTATCACGCGATCAAGCATAGATGACGTGCTGAAGCAGGAAACGGTCGATTCTGTCGTAGTAGGTCTCAATCGTTTCCGCTTTGCGCCAGCCATGCCCCTCGCCTTCAAAGAGATGGTATTCGTGGGGCACGCCGCGGCGTTTCAAGGAAGCCACGATGCTGTCGGATTGATCTTGCGGCACGACCACATCGTCTGTGCCCTGAAAGACGATGACAGGATCGACGATCTTGTCCGCGTGAAAAACCGGCGAGCGAGCGCGATAGAGCTCGGCCGCTTCCGGCAATTCGCCCAGAAGCCAATAGGTGTAGCGCTCTTCAAATTTATGCGTGTCCATGAGCAAGCCGAATTGATTGGAAACGCCATAAGAGCAGATGCCAGCGCGATAGAAACCGGGATGCTCGACAAGGGATTGCAGGACGGTGAATCCGCCGGCGCTGCCGCCCATAATCACGGCTTTGCCGGCATCAACCAGATCCGCGCCGGCCAGGTATTTCACACCATCAATGGAGTCTGTCACATCGTAAACACCCCAATTGCCGCGGTGCATTTCCATGTAGGCTTTGCCATAACCGGTGCTCCCGCGGTGATTGACTTGCAGCACTGCGTAGCCGCGCGTGGTAAAGAATTGCACTTCGCTGGCGAAAGCGGCAAAGCGCTGCGAAGTGGGGCCGCCATGCACATTGACGATCAATGGCGGCTTGCCCACCGGCATATCGTCCTGCAAGACCGGCGGATAAAACAGTCCGTGAGCGACGCCGCCATCAGCGCATTGCCAGCTTATCGCTTCGGCAGCCGACAGTTGATTGTCACCCAAGTTCTCCGCGGCGCGGCGCCGGTGAATGAAGACTTCGCCATCATCCGCCAATGACAGCACTCGGGGCGGAATCAAGGAAGACGATGCGATGACCGCGACAGCATCGCTATCAGGCGAGACGGAGATCTGCTCGAGATGCGTATAGGCCTCCAAGCCCGGGACCGGCTCGTTTTTGGCGCTGTCCAGGCAGTGGCGCTTGAGCGTCACAAAACCGCCCGCGTTTTCGAGATAGATGATTGAGCGGCTGTCGCTGCTCCAGCCATAGGCGCGCAAGCCTTGCGCCCAGGCCGGTACGCCGTGCTCCGCTTCGTTCTTCGTCAACTGGCCGTGTTCCGCCTTTTCCAGGTCATAGATGTAAAGTTGGCCCCAGCCACTGGCATCGCTAACGTATGAGAGATAGCGGCCGTCCGGCGAGAATTCCGGTTGAAAAACGGCGGTCTCGCGGTCGCCAGCGATCGTCACGATATCGCCGGGGACGGGCAAGCGCGAGCCGTCGCTGGCGAGCTCGAGCAAGCGCAACTCGCTGCCGTTCCAAGGCATCTGCGGATGATTCCAGGCGATGAAGGCGATGTAGTTGCCCGCCGGATGCCAAGTGGGCTGCATAACAAAGTCGGCGCCATAGGCGAGCTTGCGCGGAAAAGATTGTCCATCGGCGTCAACCAGCGCAATCCCGTCGACATGTTCGTAGCTGTGAACGAATGCGACCCACTGCCCATCGGGAGATACCGCTGGCGAGGCGTAGCTGCCGAAAGCCGGCGTGATCGCCTGCGGATCGCCGCCAGCGAGGGACTGTCGGTACAGCCTTCCATTGGCCGCAAAGTAGGCTTTGCCGCCGCGAAGCGTGAAGGCCCCGCCCCCGTAACCAACGCGCCCCGACACGTTCCACCGCCGGTCCGTTAGGTCGCGCGGAGCTTGGGCCCCGGTCTGCGCCACGAGCACACCTGTCTTGCCGCGGCTCTCCCACCAGACCAGCGTATCGCCGCTGCCATTCCACTGGACATCGCGCAAGTTTACTCCGCTGGCAATAGACAGGCCGTTGATTGGACTACTCCAGGCGCCATAAGGTTTGCTCATACTGCTTGCCCCGACCTAGTTTGTAAACAGTTACCGATTTTACTTGCGGCTGAGCAAAACAGAATGCCCACTTTCGCGAGCATTTGGAGGAGAGATGAAGCAGAAGCGAAATCGCGCGGACCAGTGTACCAGCGGCAGCCTCAGCGCTCATTCAAAGCGCAGGCAAGCCTGAGGGCTCGTTCAAACTAGAAGGGGCCTGATTCAAGCCGAGATCGGCCGGAAGTTCGTATCGATTGTCGCTATATACTCTTGCGCATAGCGAGCCAGATCACTTTCCGGCGCGAATTCGTCAGAGATAATTTCGACCATCGTGCCTGTTTCCGCCCATTCATATAGCTCACGCGCCCATTGATCCACCGACATGATGCAACCAAAAGTCGATGGTTCATAAACGCCGCCGCCGCCAAGGTAATTGCCGTTGGGCAAGAGTACCGCGCCGTGGAAGCCATTCATCAAGCCGGGCACGACTTCATAGATCCCCATGAACCAGGCCATTTCCCATTGATTGCAGTTGGTTCCCGTTTCGTTGCAAAGTGCGAAACTCCCGCCAAAGGCCTTCTCATTGTGTGTCAGGATTTGGAAAATGCCGGGATATGTCGGCGCTTCTTCGCGCCCGGAAGAAATGCCCCAATCGAATACGAGCTCCCCGTTTTCGAAGCCGACAAGCCACTGCGCTTCAAGGTCGACGATGATTCGCTTGTGCGGCACCGGATCTTCCGGGATCATGACATCGCGGGACGGAATCTGCACAGTCTGGCCAACAATCAGGCTGCTCCAATTTACCGTGGGGTTCGCATCGCGGATAAGCTCGTAGGGAATACCGCGCTTGCGGCCAATGCGGTAGCCGGTGTCCTTGCGAATGATCTCATACTCATCGGGCAGATAGTTTAGTCGCAAGGTAACATCAGGCTCGCCACGGAGCAGCGCCTCTTGCAGTTTTTCGGTGGCAAGCAGCTTATCAATGTAACGTCCGCCACGCACCAGTTTTTCATTTTCAGCCGCGATGAACTCGCCAAAAGTTTCCGCCCTGACGGACAAGCCATTGACGCCGGCAATTAACCATTCGGCAGCCAATTGCTGGTCAATGGCGTACGTTTTCATGTCATTCTTGAAGGGGTCGTAGGCTTGCAAGCGGATTCCGTTGCCGAGGAAGACCAGAGCCTCATCAAGGAAGGGCGAGCTATCCGCCACTGTTGGGTTAAGCGGAATCGTCTGAAGCTCGAAGCGGCCTTCTGAGACTACGGCAGGCGCGTTGGCTTTCAAGCGATCCAGGCTGGCCTTGATGTCCAGATGACGGCCGCGGCGCCCGGGCACTGTTGTCAATCGGCCGCCCGACCACTTGTAGCCGGCTTCATATTGCTGCACATAGATGGATTCGGTTAAGTCGAGCAGCAATGTCTGAGCGCGGCTATGAGATACCGTAACCACCGGCGCGATATTGTAACCAAAAGGCAGACCGGCCAAGCCGGCGGCCTTGGCGCCAGCAGCCATCGCAGCGGCATCCACTGACAGACCGAGCTCGTCCGGGCTAACCAGGTCGATACTCGCGCCATCGACCCTGATATCTATGGAGAGATCGGCATTCCAAAAGTCCAGTATCTGGGCCTCCGCCGCGGCCGGCGCCAATTCCCCCACCGGCAAGCCCATGGCGTAAATATTGGGGAATATGCGATCCGAAAGCACATAGCTGCCGATGAAGAATATCAGCACCGACGCGGTGACCACAGTCGTCAACTTGGCGACTGGCGAACGGCTCGAGAAAAGCCAGGCCAAGGCGCGGTGCGCGATTTTTGTATCATCATAGGAAGGAAAGCGCTTGCGAAAGAAGGCATGGTCGCCGCCGCTGGCCAATTTGCCTTCCATCATCGCGAGTCGCCGTTGCTGCCTCGCCAGGTTACGCTCGCGCGCTCGTTTCGTTTTTCGTTTACGCGGTCTGCCAATACTCTCTGTCATGGCAAAGTCTTCCCAGCCAACCGGCAATACAATGTAGTTCCATTGTATTCAGGCTGGCGAAACGGGCAAATCGCTCGCCGCTGGACCTGGCTTGCCGCGGGGCATCGGAGCGCGAAGTCTTAGAAACGTATCAAAAATCGGGCATGAGACGAACTCTGATACCAATTTTGCGCGTCTATATGTAGAGTAAGGGTATGGCAAACAAGGAACCGATCCGATGACCTATTGGGAAGTGCTGTTCGACGAGTTGGCTGAGCCGCCGACGAAGATCAAGGTCGCGCTCAGCGAAGAGTTGGATGACGAAGGCACGGCAATTGACCTGCCGGAAGAATTGCCGATTCTGCCATTGCGCGGTCTGGTTGTGTATCCGCAGACCGCGATTCCGCTCACGGTTGGCCAAGAGCGCAGCATACAGTTGGTCGACAATGTCGTGGCTGGCGATCGGCTTGTAGGCTTGGTGGCGTCCAAGGACCCGAGCTTGGGAACTCCCGGACCGGATCAAGTTCAAATGGTGGGGACGCTCGCGACGATTCATCGGCTCTTCCGCGCGGCCGATGGCACCGTGCGCCTGCTGATACAGGGTCTTCAACGCATCAAGATTGACGAATTCGTCGAGACCGCGCCCTATCTCAAGGCGCGTGTTACGCGGATACCGGAAGACGAAGTTGTCTTTGCCGATGACATTGAAATGGAAGCGATGGTCCGCAGCGCGGTTGATCGCTTCAGTGCGCTCGCCGAGTTGGTGCCCAGCATTCCGCAAGAGTTGGTCAGCAACGCCTTGAATGTCGAGGATCCGCTGCAACTCGTATATTCCATCGCGACTTACGTCCGCATCGAGCTTGAAGAGGCGCAGCTTTTGTTGGAGATGGACAGCGTCGGCGACAAGATTCGCCACCTGCTAAAGCTGCTCAGCAAAGAATATGACGTTATGTCGCTGGGGCGCAAGATTCAAGAAGACGCGCAGCAAGAGATGGAGAAGACCCAGCGGGATTACTTCCTGCGCGAACAGATGAAGGCCATTCAACGGGAGCTGGAAGAAGACGAAGACCAGCACGAAATCGAGAAATTCCGCGAGTTGATAGAAGCAGCCAATATGCCCGAGGAGGCGCGGCGAGAGGCGGAGCGCGAATTGAACCGCCTATCGAAGCTTTCGGTGGCGGCGGCCGAATACGGCGTCATCCGCACTTATCTTGATTGGATTTGCAGCTTGCCATGGGACAAGCGCACCGAAGACAAGCTGGACATCGCGCACGCGCGGGACATCCTCGATGAGGATCATTATGGTTTGAAAGATGTCAAGGAGCGGATTCTCGAATTTCTGGCGGTGCGGAAGTTGCGCGCCGAACGTTCCGCCGACTTCGCCGATGGCGATCGGTTTGACCCGGTTCGGCGGGATCGCGCTGGGGCGATTCTGCTCTTTGTCGGCCCGCCCGGCGTGGGCAAGACATCGCTCGGCGCCTCCATCGCGCGGGCGATGGGGCGTGAGTTCATCCGAATGAGTCTGGGCGGGATCCGCGATGAAGCCGAAATTCGCGGCTTCCGCCGGACTTATATTGGCGCGATGCCGGGCCGAATAATTCAAGCCATTCGCCGCGCCAAATCGCGCAATCCGCTGATTATGCTGGATGAAATCGACAAACTCGGGCGCGACTTCCGCGGCGATCCGGGCTCAGCGCTGCTGGAAGTGCTCGACCCGGAACAGAATGCCGAGTTCCGCGATCATTATCTGGATGTGGCCTTTGACCTCAGCGATGTGATGTTCATCACCACCGCCAATTCGCTCGATACCATTCCCGGCCCCTTGCGCGACCGCATGGAGATCATTCAACTTAGCGGTTATACCGAAATGGAAAAACGAGCTATCGCGGCGCAGTATCTCGTGCCGCGGCAACGGCGGGAAAACGGCTTGCATACAGATGAATTGGACTTCAGCGATGAGGCCCTGCTGCTGATCATCCGGGACTACACGCGCGAGGCGGGCGTCCGGAATCTGGAGCGGGAGATCGGCAAGGCGGCGCGCAAGGTCGTGACGCGCATCGCCGAGGGCCAGGCAGACAGCGTGAGCGTGAGCGTTGATGAGATCAAGGACTTGCTGGGCAAGCCGCGCTATGGATACCGAAGCGAATTAAAAGAACGCACCGAGATCCCCGGCGTCGCAACCGGGCTGGCTTGGACGCCGGTCGGCGGCGACGCGCTCTTCATCGAAGCCACCAAGATGAGAGGCGGCAAGGGCTTCGAGTACACCGGTCAACTGGGCGATGTCATGCAGGAAAGCGCGAAGATCGCGTTCAGCTTCGCGCGCTCGCGGGCGGAGCAGTTGGGAGTCGATCCTTCCTTCTATGACGAATACGATATCCACCTGCATGTGCCCTCGGGAGCTGTGCCGAAAGACGGGCCGAGCGCCGGCGTCACCATGGCGACCGCCCTGGCTTCTCTGTTGACAGGCAGAACGGCAAAGAGCAATATCGCCATGACCGGCGAATTGACGCTGAGCGGCCAGGTATTGGCGGTTGGCGGGATCAAAGACAAGGTGCTCGCGGCGCATCGCTTGGGCGCGGATACGGTGATCCTGCCGCGCAAGAATGAAAACGATATCGATGATGTGCCCGATGATGTCCGCGCCGAGCTCAAATTTGTGCTTGTCGAGCACCTGGACGAGGTCCTTGACATCGCGCTAGCCGATGGCCTTAGCGCAGTTGAGTCGAATTAGCCGGTCACAGACGGGTCGAAACTCAGGAAGAGGACTGGGATGCCGCTTGTAGAGTTGGCGACTGGCGCATGGCTTCATTACGAAGATATGTTGCCGGAAGGCGATCAAGTCCCCGTAATTCTCGTTCACGGCATGTTGGGCACGGCGCGCGGGCACTTGGGTAATGTGATGGATTGGCTTCACAGCAAGGGCCTGCGAGTTATCGGCCTGACGTTGCGCGGATATGGCGAATCGCTGCCCAAACCGCGTGACTTCCCGGATGACTTCTATCAGCGCGATTGCGACGATCTACTCGCTTTCATGGATGCTCTCGTTATACAGCGCGCGCACCTGATCGGCTACTCCGATGGCGGCGAGGTCGCGCTGATCGCGGCGGGCAAATACGCCGCGCGTATCGCATCTTGTATTGCCATCGGCGCAATCGGCAATTTCGGCCCGGAGTTGCGGTCGGTCTTTCAACGCATGTACCCGGGCGACTGGATCAGCGACGAAGAAAAGCGCCTCCATGGCTTCACTGACGCGGCGAGATTTACCGGCGAGTGGGCGCGAGCGATGACAAAAATGATCGATGCCGGCGGCGATGTCAGCCTGGGCCTGGCGCAGAAAATCGAATGCCCGCTTGTCATCATGCTAGGGCGAAACGACAAACTCAATCCGGCGCGATATGGCGAGAGATTCGTGAAGCGCGTCAAGAAGGGACGACTGGCGCTCTTTGACTGCGGCCATGCCGTGCATGACGAGGCGCGGGAGGAATTCTATCAGATGACGCTGCGTCACTTGCGTGGGGCCTCCGAGGTTTGAGCCAGCCTGGAATTGGAGCGCAAAGACATATCGATGGTCCAGCATTGGCATGACGAGCGACAAGAGCATCGTGGCATGAAGCCTAAGCGCCGGCCTTCGAAAAGCTTCTGGCGATTTGTCTTGATCCTGGACGGGGTTGGCATACTGGTGTGGTCCGGACTTGAAGATAAAGACGCGACCGGCGCTGTCGCTTTTGGTCTAATCACTGCCATTGCCCTGACGATGACAATACTGGGACCAAGACTCGCCGGCATGAGGCGCCAGATCATAACCGCAGCGCTCATGGGCTCGTTAATCGGCGCTTCAGCCAGCGTCATCAGCGCAGCGCTGATGCTTTTCAAGGACCTGCGGCACGCGCATCCTTTTCCCGATTTTCCGCCGGCGATGCTTTTGGGCGTGCTTGAGCGCTTGCCGCCCTGGATGGCAGCCGGCGCCTTGGCCGGGCTCGGTCTGGGTCTATTGCATCGTCTGGTCAAGGAGCAAGAAGAAAGTCGAGCATGAGACCATAGGGCCGCGATGCGTTACAATGGTCGAATGATTATCTGATACGCTAGGGTTCGTCTACAAATGTCATCTTACATCCTTTCGCTCGATCAGGGCACAACATCCTCACGCGCCATCTTGTTTGATAAAGAAGGCAGCGCCGTCCGCAGCTCTCAACTGGAGTTTCGGCAGATATATCCTCAGCCCGGCTGGGTCGAACATGACCCATCCGATATTTGGGCATCGCAGTTGCAAGTGGCGCAAGACACCGTCGATGATCCACGCGACATCGCCGCCATCGGCATAAGCAACCAGCGCGAAACCACCGTGATATGGGACAGAGCGACCGGCGAGCCGATCCACAATGCCATCGTCTGGCAGGATCGGCGAACATCCGCGTTTTGCGACGAGCTGAAAGCGGAGGGCTTCGACCAAGTAATCTTGCGGCAGACCGGCCTGGTCACCGATGCCTACTTTTCCGGAACCAAGGTCGCCTGGCTGCTGGATAATGTGGCAGGCGCGCGAGAAAGGGCGGAAGCCGGCGAGCTTGCCTTCGGCACGATCGATAGCTTTCTCGTTTGGAAATTGACCGGCGGCGCGCTGCATATCACCGATGTCAGCAACGCCGCGCGTACGATGCTCTTCGATATTCACAGGGGCGATTGGTCAGACGCGATACTCGATCGTCTGAATATACCGCGCGCGCTACTGCCGGAGGTCCGCCCTTGCAGCCAGGTCTACGGCGAATGCGATGCGACGCTATTTGGGGCGGCGATACCTATCGCCGGCATGGCAGGCGACCAGCAGGCGGCCACCTTCGGGCAGGCGGCTTATCAGGCCGGTATGGCGAAGAATACTTATGGCACCGGCTGTTTCATGCTGATGAACACCGGCGATGAACCGCAGGTCTCGCGCAACAACCTGCTGACGACCATCGCCTGGCAAGTCGGCGACGGGGCCAGGCAATATGCCTTGGAAGGCAGCATTTTCATGGCGGGCGCCGCGGTGCAGTGGCTGCGCGATGAAATGAAGCTGCTGGCTGACGCCGCCGAAAGCGAGGCGATCGCAGGCAGCATCGCAAGCGCAGACGGCGTTTACGTCGTGCCGGCCTTTGTCGGCTTGGGCGCGCCGTATTGGGATCAGTATGCGCGCGGCACGATCGTCGGCCTGACGCGCGGCAGCGGACGCGCGCAGATCGTCCGCGCTACTTTGGAGTCCATCGCCTACCAAACTCGCGATGTCGTTGACGCGATGTCGGCCGATTCCGGCTTGCCGCTGGAGACGCTGCGCGTTGATGGCGGCGCTGTGGCGAACAACTTCCTGATGCAATTTCAAGCCGATATACTGGGTGTGCCCGTCCAACGCCCGGCCGTGACAGAGACGACCGCCCTGGGCGCGGCCTATCTCGCTGGATTGGCCACCGGCTACTGGGGTTCGCAGGAGGAAATCGCGGGTCAATGGCGGGTCGAGCGCGAATTTGAACCGGCAATGTCCCTGGACGAGCGCGAGAGTTTATACACCGGCTGGCAGAAAGCGGTCGAGCGATCGCGCAATTGGGCTGATAGCTAAGGCGCCTTAGCCCAGCCTATCGGGAATTCCGCTATACTTGTGAGACTTCTATTGTCTGGATTCCAGCGATGCTCAAGTTTGTCATTCGCAGGTTGACCTTTTCCATCCCGGTGCTCCTCGGGATTCTGATTGTCACATTCACGCTGGCGCGGGCGATACCGGGCGATCCCTGCCTTGCGGTGCTGGGCGAGCGAGCGACGCCGGAAATCTGCGAGACTTTCTTTCGGCGCAACGGACTCGACCAGCCAGCGCCAATCCAATTGTTGATCTATATGCGGAATTTCGCCCAAGGCGACTTGGGCGACTCGATGCGTTTTCACCGCCCGGTGATGGAGTTGCTGGTTGAGCGGCTGCCGACCACGGTGGAGCTCGGCGCCTTCGCCCTGCTCTTCGCGATCAGCGTAGGCGTTCCGCTGGGTGTGCTCAGCGCCTACCGCCACAAATCGGCGCTGGATGTCGGCACGATGATCGGCGCGAACATCGGTGTTTCGATGCCCGTATTTTGGCTGGGCTTGATGTTGGCCTATCTCTTCGCGGTGCTGCTGAAGGACACACCCTTCGCGCTGCCGCCATCGGGCCGATTGACACCCGGCGCCAACCCCGAGCCCTTCTACATTGTAGCGGGGTGGATCGCCGAAGGGGCTGAGCCGCCCGGCTTGCTACGCTTCATCTCGCGCATCAACACCTTGAATGCCGTCCTAACCTTGAACGGCGAGCTGCTCGTCGATGCCTTGCGCCATCTGATTTTGCCGGCGGTGGCGGTTGGCACGATCCCGCTGGCCATCATCGCGCGGATGAGCCGCTCGAGCGTGCTGGAGGTGCTGAATCAAGATTATGTGCGGACGGCGCGGGCGAAGGGCCTACGCGAGCGCGAGGTGGTCGGCAAACATGCTTTGAAGAACGCGATGCTGCCGGTCATCACGGTGATCGGCCTGAATTTCGGCCTGGTGATCAGCGGCGCCGTTTTGACGGAAACGATCTTCAGTTTGACGGGCGTCGGCCGGACCTTGGTCGATAGCATCACCTCGCGGGATTACACGCTTGTGCAGGGCTTCACCGTCGTCATCGCCGCGGGATTTGTACTAATCAACATGGTGGTCGATATCTTGTATGGCTACCTTGATCCGCGCATCCGCTTCAACTAGCGGGCCTACGAGTCAAGCTTATGGCAGCGACAAGACCAGCGGCGCTTCAACCCGAGTCAGCCTATCGTTCTCCAAACTTGTGGCTGGAAGCGCTGCGCAACCTGCGGCACAGCCCGTCGGCATTGCTCGGCATGATTATCATTGGCGCGCTGGTCATCATCGCCATCGCCGCGCCGATCTTCGCGACGCACGATCCCCTCAAAACGATGATCGGCGTGCCGGGAGAGACGGGACGGCTGCCGAGCAAGCCGCCGTGCATACCTATTTTGGGCTGTGAAGAGCCGCAACATATCCTCGGCCTGGACCTCAACGCGCGTGATCTATACAGCCGGGTGATCTATGGAACGCGGACTTCGCTGTCAGTGGGCGTCATCACGATCAGTCTATCGATCATCGCCGGCACGACGCTGGGCTTAATCGCGGGTTATGTCGGCGGAGCGGTGGACAACGCGATCATGCGTCTGATGGATGTCGTTTTAGCTTTTCCCGCGTTGCTGCTGGCGATATCGATCGTCACGATTCTTGGCCCGGGGCTGACGAACGCCCTGCTAGGCATCACCATCACCTTCATCCCGCAGTACGCGCGGCTATCGCGGGCGAGCGTCTTGTCGATCAAGGAGCAGGAGTTCGTTGTGGCCGAGCAGGCGCTGGGCGCGAATCCCCTGCGAATCATGCTGGCGCATATTCTGCCGAACGCAATCACGCCGATCATTGTGCAGGGGACGCTCGGCGTCGGCACGGCGATTTTGGACGCGGCCGCCTTGTCGTTCCTGGGATTGGGCGCACAGCCGCCGACGCCGGAATGGGGGCAGATCCTCAGCGAATCTCGCAATTACCTGTTTACGTCGCCGCATTTGGTATTCTTCCCCGGTATCGCGATCATGATTACCGTGTTGGGATTTAACTTGCTCGGCGATGGCATGCGGGACGCGCTTGATCCGCGGCTGAATCGGAATTAGCTATTCAATCCCCAACCCAATCTTGTGCCGAAACGTAAGGGCGACCCGGCGGGCCGCCCATTTGTTGGATAGATGCTTTGCGGGCGACCGGATCGGTCGCCCCTACAGTTTACGGTTGACGCAGCGTTAGCACTGATCCGCGTTGATGAACTGCTGGAAGATGGACTTGTAGATGGCGAAGGCTTGGCCGGTGCCGGTGTGGTTGGGGCTGGCGCAATCCGCGGGAGCCTGCCAGGACACGACGACATCATTAGCGTCCAGCGTGGAGCCATCGTGGAAGAGGACGCCCTCGCGAAGGTTGAAGGTCCAGGTCAAGCCGTCGTCCGACGCTGACCAGGTTTCCGCCAGGCCGGGAATCACATCGACGCCGCCGCGCTCAAAGTCAAGCAGGGCTTCGCTTACCTGGTGGCAGGCGCGGAAGGTCTCGCCGTCCCAGGTGTCGTTGCAGTAGAGCGAGATCGGCTCGGCATTTTGCATGTAGATGACGTTGTTGTCGTCCGGGTCTTCAATGCGGGAGAATTCTTCCGTGCCATCGAGCAGGCCGGGATGCACGCCGACCATGCGCACTTGCCAGACATCGGCGGCGCCAGCGTGGCCGAAGGGCACCCAAGGCACGTGTTCCGCCATAGCATCAGCGACTTGCCGGAAGTATCCCATGCGCTCTTCGGGGTCGAGGACTTGGGAAGCGGAGACCAAGGGTTCATACAGCGCGGGATTGGGAACGCCCAATTGCGTATTGTTGGGGCCGAAGCAGCAGCTGTAGAAGTTGGAGGCGTCGGGGAAGTCGGCATGCCAGCCCAGGATATGCAGGGGTTCGTTGCCGGCATTTGCCGAGGCGAGGAAAGTACCGGATTCAACCACTTGTACATCGGCGATAACGCCGATATCCGCGAGTTGAGCGGCGACATCGTTGGCGATGATGCCCGGGTTGGGCAGGTAGCCGCGGACGACGTCACGCCAGGTGAGGGTCAGAGCGCGGTCTTCGCCGGTGCGGGTATCGACCAGGGAATCCAGCGGGAGCTCGAAGCCCAGATCGGCAGCGGCTTCCGCCAGCAGCGCCTTGGCGGCGTCTTGATCGAAGCCGGGCACACCGCCTTCGGAGACGTGGCCGAACACGGCGGGAGGCGCGAAGTCGGGCGTCAAAGGCGAGCCGGGCGGGAAGAAGTTGTCGACGATGCGCTGGCGGTCGATGCCCATGGCGATGGCCTTGCGAACGCGCACGTCATTGAGCGGCTCGAAGTAGTTGCTCATGGCGACATAGACGCCCGTCAGCGGGGGAATGTCAATAAGATTGAAGTTGGGATCGGCGCGGAAGACCGGAATGTCGTCCGGATTGGCGAACTTCATACCGTCGATCGTGCCGGCGCGCAGTTCGGTGGCGCGGGCGGCCGCCTCGGAATTCCAGCGCAGGATGACGGTGTCTTCGATTGAGGGCTCACCCCAGTAGTCGTCGTAGCGCTCGAAGACGATTTCGTTGCCTTGGTCCCAGTTGACCAACTTCAGCGGGCCGGTGCCGATGGCGTGGGTCAACAGATCACCTTCGCCTTGGGTGGCGTTGACGTATTCGGCGGGATGAATGGACAAGCCCAGGCTGGCTGCCTTCTGCTCGAAGAGCGCATCCGTATTGCAAAGCGTGACACGCACAGTAAGGGCGTCAACCGCTTCGACCGACTTGAGGTTGCCGCCGTAGTTACAGTCTTCGGCGCCGAAGCTGAGCAATTCATCCTGGCCGGCGGCAGGCAGGGCGAGCATGGCAATTATGAGCAACAGAATGGGCAATCGGCATAGAACTTTCATTGTTAAATCTCCTCCATTGGTTTGTAGACAGGTCAGATTGTAATGCAGATGGCGGTGGTTCACCACAAAAGCGGGGGAAATCCGAAGCGGCGCTCATTTCGCAGCGTCCCCGCAAATCAGCGGGAGATTTCTTTGTCGGATGCTTCCAAATCGCGGTCAAGCTCTTCGTGGAGCGCGCCGGGCTGGCGGTCGCTGAGGCGGGCGGCGCTGACGGCGTCGTCTTGGAGCAGGCGCTGGTTCAGTTGGCTGGCGATATAGCTGGCGTATTCTTCAACGAGATCGCCGCAGACCAGCCGGCGGCCGCCATCCAGAGAGTTTGCCCAGACATGATAACGTGGCGTATCGTAGCCTTCGCGCTGGGAAGCGACGGTTTCTTCGGCGCTGAAGCAGTCGATGCCGTCCAGGCTGACTTGCCGCGCCTGCGTCAAGGACGGCAGGGGACGACGGGCGACGTGGATCGCTGCCGCATCGACGCGGATATGCGTTTGGTTATAGGCGATTGTCGCCAGGGAATAGAGCGCCGCGCTCGCCATCAGCAGAAACATCAAGGGCAAAAAGAGGGGCACCTCGCCTTCCTGCTGAAGGCCGAGCATCAGCAGCGTGAGCATGCTGAAGACGCCGCTCATGATGGCGCTGGAGCGAAAGCTCTCGCTTCTATCCAGGCGGAAGTTGGTGCGGAAAGCGATATGCAGCGGCGCCTCCGCCAAAATGCGCAGGGGCTGGGGGCGCTTGACCTTGCGGCGCTTGGCTTTATGGCGCTGGCTGTCGATATCGAAGATGCTGCCGCAAGCCTCGCACAAGGCAACCATGCGCTGGATATTGATTTGCTCCGCTTTGATGGGCTCTTGGCATTGCGGGCAATGTGGCTGCATGTAGCGGCCTGCTAGAACTCGAACTCGTCGAAATCGCGGCAGAGGTGGATAGGACCATCGTAGGCTTCAGCCGCCTCTTGGACGAGCGGTTCCGGGTCTTGATTCCAGACCTGATAGTGTATCAGGCGCAGTTCTTTGGCGCCGGCTTCCGTCGCCGCTTCCCCGGCCATGCGCGCTGTGCTGTGGCCCGGCGGCGGACCGCCGGCTTCGTGGATGAAGATGTCGGCGTCCTTGCCAATTCTCAGGGCGTTGGGGCAAGGTTCCGTATCACAACTGTAGGCGAGTACGTTGCCGTTGTGCTTGTTGGTGATGCGCATGCCGATGGTGGGAATGAAGTGGACGACTGGAAAAGAATGAATGGCGAAATCTTTATTCTCGAAGAGCAAAGTATTGTCTTGCAAACTGATGCGGGAAAAGGAAACGGGGAAAAAATTCGGCCAGTATTCCCAGCCGTACATTTCCATCGTCTCTTCAACGCGGTTGATGCAATGGGGAATGCCGTAGAAGCGCATCGGGGTCTTCCGCCCCATCTGCCACATGTGCATGAGCATGTTTGGCACGCCGGCCACATGGTCGGAATGGAAATGCGTCAGAATGATGTCTTGAAGCTGCCGGTCATCAATGCCGAGGGCTTTAATCTTGTCCAAGGGATTGGAGCCGGCGTCGACGAGGACGGGCGTATCTTTTTCCCCAATCAGCAGAAAATGCGTATAGTCGTGTTGGGCGCTGTTGACCGCACCGGCTGTTCCCAATATTACGACGCGCGCCATTTCTTCGCCTTTGATTTGCCGTACTGGCGTGGCACAAGTATAGCAGACCCGTACATCGTCCACCTTGCTCAAATGACGATACCATAATTCATCGGATTGGAAAACTTTGTAGTGCGCAGCAATGCTGGCGCGGCATGCCGGCGGTTAAGTCTCTGCCGCCTGTTTAGCGGCCGCCTCGGCAGCGGCGGCTTCCCGCTCGCGACGCCGCCGAAAGAGTATACCGGCAGAGATAAGGAAGGCGATAAAGGTAACAGACTGCGAACTGTTGATGCCGGAGGCGCCGATTTCCGCGACTTCGACGCGCAAGAATTCGAGCAGGAAACGCACGAAAGAGTATTGGGCGATATAGAGCAAGAACAGATCGCCCTCGAGCAATCGCTCGCGATACTGGTGATAAATGCGCCAGAGCACATAGAAGGCGACGAGGCTCCAGAGCGCTTCATAAGCCCAAATCGGATGAAACAGCGTATCGAGCGGAAAATCAATGAGGCTTTCAAAAGGCGCGACGCGGGCTTCTCGCGGGATCTGGATGCCCCAGGGCAAGTTGGTCGGCGCGCCGTACAACTCTTGATTGACGTAATTGGCGAAGCGGCCGATGGCCTGGCCCAAGGGAATGGCGACAGCGGCGATGTCCATCCAGGGCCGCAAGTACATGCCTTCATCCGGGAAGTCGCTTTGGGGCCGCTGGTAGCGGAAGGGGCTGGCGTCTTTACCGCGCAGGCGCGCGACAATCATGGTCACGAGCCATTCCAGCAATTGGTACAGCCACAGGACGGGCGTGAGAATCGTGGTAAACAAGCCGACGATGCGGTTATGCCAGGCGCTGAGATAGAGCCAGGCGCCAAAAGCAGCGCCGATCAACCCGCCGAAGATGCTCAAGCCCCCGCTCCATATCGCGATGGCGCCGCTCTCCCGGTCGAAGAAGTTCTCGAGGAACCAGGCGGTATCCTGGCAAATCTCGCCTTCGATGCCGCAGCCGGCGATCAATGATACCGGCGGGAAGAGCACGAACCACAGGCGCGCGCCGATGATGCCGGGAATGATCGCCCAGGTTAAGCCGCCCCAGATGTGATCGCTGTCGCGGCCGCTGCGGCTGGCGAGCAGCGAAGCGACATAAGCCCCGGCGAGCAAGGCGATGACAATGATGATCCCGTAGTAGCGTATTTGCAGGTTGCCAATGACAACATAGGCTTGTTCAAATTCCATTTAATCACCTCGGTCTTTCAGCCTTGAGTATACATGCCGGAGTCGTTGCAGCGCGGTAATGTTTGTGCCGATAGCCAGGATCAGCGTACCGATTTCCAGCGGGAGCGCGGTTTCCAGCAGGCCGCTGCTTATGGTCATGACAAGTATGACCGCCACTCGCTCCAATCGCGTGAAGAATCCGACAGTTGTGCCGACGGCGACCTTGGCGTCGTCGGCGCGCGCGCGAATGTAACTGACCAGAAAGCTGCCAAGCAAGGCGGCGAGCGCCAGAAGCAGCATGTCAAATCGCGCGTTCGCGGCAAAATAATAACTGAAAGCGGCGAAAATTAAACCGTCAGCGTAGCGGTCCAGGGTTGAATCCAGCACCATGCCAAAAGCGCCCCCCCGCCCAATCGCCCGCGCCACCGCCCCGTCCAGGGCGTCCAGGGGCAGGCTGAGCAAGAGAAGCGCGCCGCCCGCCAGGAATTCGCCATGCGCCAGGAATGCTGCGGCCAGGGCCACCAGCAGCAAGCCAGCGACGGTAATCCAATCGGGATGAATTCCCAGCCTTGCAAGCAGGCTGGCGCAGCGCTCAAGCGGGGCGCTCGCGAGCTTCCTCAGTCGGTCGGTCAGTGTTAACGGTGACGCTTCGGGCATCATTTTGCCTTGTCAGTCGGGCAGGACTTTGCTAAGCTACTTGGGATTTTGTCGGGGCGTGGCGCAGCCCGGTAGCGCGCACCGTTCGGGTCGGTGAGGTCGTGGGTTCAAATCCCGCCGCCCCGACTAATAGTTCGCAACTGTCAAGCATGTCTTGGCAGTTTTTTATTGAGTTGACAACATCCATTTATCACCTGCATTAGCCCGCTGGCCTCGTTCCCGCCGCCACAACATTAGGGCCGGCAGGATTGCAAACAAGTACAAGAAGCCGCCGATCCAGTTTGGCACGGCCGGGTGAAGCGCAAAGAGCGAACCGGAAACGGCGGTGGAAATAATCACACCCAGATTCATGACGGATTGAAAGATACCGAGTATAGTCCCGCGCAGCTCCGGCGGCACGGTCTTGGTGACCAGAGATTGCAGCGCGGGCAGCAGCAATCCGCTGCCGATCGCGATAAAGACCATGCTCAAGGAGCCGAGCAAGGGTTCCGTTGCCGCAGCGAAAATGAACATGCCCAACGCGCGCGCGCCGGCGCCGAAGATGACAATAAGCGGGTCGCTGAATTTCTTCAATGCCGGCGGCAGAATCACAATTTGGGTGAAGAATTGACCGACGCCGACGAACATTAGCATCAAGCCGACGCCAAGGCTCACAGCGGCGAAAGCGGCCCCGGCGAAGATAACCTTTTCGGCGAAAAGCGCGAAGGTGGCGATCAAAAGGCCGAAGGCGAATCTGCCGACAAATGCTACGGTCAATACCGCCATTAGCGGCGGATTTTTCACCAGTTGACGTCCGCTTACGCTCGCGTTTTTGCTTTCGCGATTGCGCCTCTGGTCGCCTTCGCTCAAGGTCTCCTCGAGCATGAGCCAGGTCAAGACAACCGTGAAGAATGCCGCCAAGGCGGCGAACAGGAAAGGCATGCTCGGCCCCAGCTGGCTGGCGAGCAAGCCACCCAGGGCGGGGCCAACGATAAAGCCCAGGCCAAAAGCCGCCATGACATAACCCAGGGCTTGGGTGCGCCTGTCTTCCGGCATGATATCGGTGACGTAGGCTTGCGCCACAATGATATTGCCACCGGTGACGCCATCAAGGACACGGGCGACAAAGAGCATGACCGCGGATTGCGCCAGACCGATCATCAGAAATGCGATGACAGTGCCGACCTGGCTGAGCAGGAGCACTGGCAAACGGCCGCGCCGGTCTGACAGCCTGCCAATAAAGGGGCCGGCGATGAACTGGGCGGCGAAGAATGCAGTGAGCAGCAAGGTGATGACCTCCGGCGTCAGGTCGAATTCGCTCTGCGCGTAAAGCGGCAGTATCGGATTCACCATCGATGTGCCGATCATTTGCACGAATACGATTAATAGAATTGTGAGAAGACGGCGGTCAAAAGCCCAATGCCGGATTTTCAAGTCTTAGACGCCTGAGGACAATGCCTATTCGTTACAGTCCCAATGTTATGTCAGGGCGCGGCAGAAGATAAGCGGCAATACTGGGAAATCGCGCCTATGTCTGCGCGCGGCGGCAGTGATAGACTTCTGGCAAGCGCGAGGAGAAATTGGCTTCAGGAGTTGATGGTGACAACCACACTATATCTGATGCGGCATGGGCAGGTGCATAATCCCGATGACATACTTTATGGACGCTTGCCGGGATATTTTCTTAGCGATGCAGGCATCGCGCAGGCCCGGGCCGCGGGCGCATGGCTGGCGGAGAAGAATATAGCCGAGATTTATTGCAGCCCGATGGAGCGCGCAGTGCAGACGGCCGGCATCGTGTCTGAGTACATAGGCGGGATGGCGCCGGTTAAAGACGAGCGGATCATCGAGGTGAGAACGCCGTATGAAGGCGAGCCGACCGCCAAGCTGGCCGCAAGAGGCTGGGATCTGTATACCGGCAACGAGCCGCCATATGAGGCGCCCGCGACCGTGCTGGACCGCGTCCTGGATTTCTTTGATGCGGTAATCGAGAAACATGGCGGAGAATCTCTCCTCGCCGTCGCGCACGGAGACATCTTGGTCTTTCCCTGGTTGCAGGCCCAAGGCGAAACACCGGAAGCGCTGATGAAAGACCATCTGCTGGACTATGCCCTGCCGGTTGCGTATCCCGCGACCGCGTCCATCATGATTTTCGAGCTTGCCGACTCACCGCGAAAAGCGCGCCCGCGGGTTAGTTATCACTGCCCGTACTAGCGACGTAGCCACTCGCAAGGCAGATTCTTGCTCGCAGGGAATAGGGAATCTATGGAATCCGAATATGTAGGCGCAACTCGGCGAGACGTCTGTAACATGAGTGGAAACGGACGGGCGACTCAGCGAGGCACCCTTACAAGGCTTGCTTAAATTGGGAGATCATGAAAACAGGGGCGCGAAGGGATTAAACTCGCGCCATCTTGCTTCAGCCTCCGCCAGTCTATCGCGCTGCACCTCGACCCCTATGCCCGTTCCAGCCGGCACTTTAATGCAACTGCCTTGCTCCAATACAAAGGGCGGTTCTGTGATATCGGGATTGAAGTAGCGATCGGTGGCGGAGATGTCGCTGGGCAGATTTACGGCTGGCAGCGCGGCGAAAGACAGGTTGGCGGCACGTCCGATTCCGGTCTCGAGCATGCCGCCGATCCATAGTGGAGTTCTCGTCTCGGCGCAAAGCTGGTAAATCTTAAGGCTTTCGGTGAATCCGCCAACTCGCGCCGGTTTGAGATTCAGGATTTTGCCAGCGCCGAGTTTCCGCGCCACCTGCCAATCGTGGGCGGAGGCGATGCTTTCGTCCAGGCAGATTGCGGCGCGCAATTGCGGCTGCAATTGACTGTGTTCGTAGATGTCATCGTAGGCCAGCGGTTGTTCAATCATGAGCAGGTTGAACTGGTCGAGCTCCTTGAGGCGCTCGGCGTCAGCCAAAGTGTAGGCGCTATTGGCATCCAGCATGAGCATAATATCGGGAAATTGCTGGCGGATGGCGCGCACGACATCCACATCCCAGCCTGGCTCTATCTTGAGTTTTATGCGCCGGTAGCCTTCGTCAAGCCGCTTCTTGACCAGCGCGATCTGCGACTCCAGCGAGTCTTGAATGCCAATGCTCACCCCAACTGAAACCGAGTCGCGCGCTTCGTTGCCTGGGGGCAGGTGCGCCGCGAAATAAGCGGCCAGAGGCAACTCGTTCGCTTTAGCCATGAGGTCCCAAACGGCAGCTTCCACACCGGCGCGGGCATGATGGTTGCCGCGTACAGACCGAAAGAGAGCGGGCAACGCCGTTGGCGAAGCGATGGTTTGCCCCTTCAGCCTCGGCGCGAGAAAATCCCGAGTGATGTGCAAAGCGGTGAGCACTGTTTCGGCGCCATAAGAAGGTTTGGTCTTCACAGGAATCTCGCCCCAGCCAGTAAGACCTGCCTCGCTCACCGCCTCTATAATAATAGCGGTTTTGTATGGCTCGGCGCCGAAGCTGGTCTTCAGCAGTTCCACGAGCGGCAAAGCCACCACGCGCAGCTTAATATCGTGAATCGTAACCGGTTTCAATTTGGCAACTCCTTGATTTGGGCCGGACCGTTATTGTAGTGATCGCCTACCGAGAAATCCAAGAGGCGAATGCTTAACAGTTCGCAGCGCGAAGGGCGGACGAATCTTCGTATATTTTGTATGAGTTTATTGCTATCTGCCCTGTGCAGAGTGTCCGAATTCGCGTAAACTTCTAGGATTGCTGTTTAGCAAAGAAGGAGAAACACAATGCAAGACTTGGTATTCCTGGCGTCACAGTTGCACCGTCAACGGTCACAGGCGCTGATGGAGGAAGCGCGGATCGAGCGCTTTCTAGCCGAGAAGAAGAACCGTGAAGCCACCGCGTGGCAGCAGCGGCGCCATCAACGCCAGCGCAACCACAGCTGAGTCCGCCGTTCATCAATCGAAAAAGCCTCGCAAGCGCGGGGCTTTTCTGCTTTCGGGACGTGCCTCAGCGCTGATTGCCGGGCAGGGGACTTGAGCCTATAATCGAAGGTAAACGAGAATAGTGACCAATTCGCAGATGAAACACCTGCTGCTAGCCATCATCATGCTGTTCGCGGCTGCCACAGCCAGCGGACAGAATGATTTGCGCCCGGGGTTTTCGAGCCAAAGTTGGGATGTTTATCTTCAGCAAGAGGCCGGGAATCCAACTGAGACCACCGTGATCTTTATAGACCTGCTCACGGGTGATAGCGCGTCAGTCGTGACAGCCGGCGAGCGCCACACGCTTATCGATGGCGCTGTCCTTTACTTTGACTGGGCAGATCGGCAGGTCAAGCTGGTAAAGCCGGATGGCATCATTCGCGATCATCCCTACATTGCAAGCACCAGCGAAGACTATCGCGTCGATTGGGCTGTTTCAGACGATGGGGGGCGGATCGCCTGGGCAGTTAGCCGCAAGGACGACGACAACTTATTGACCACGATGCTTTCAGTCGCCGATGTCGCCGGCGTCGAGATTCGGGAATTGCTGGTCTATGGGCCGCGGCAGGGAATCCGGCTGGCGCCGCTGGCTTTTGCCGGGGCCGGGGAGACCATTTACATTGAAGCGCATGCCGAAGGCACGGAAGCAAGCAGCAGCTACGTTCGGCGCTCGGGGTTGTTCGCCCTGCATTTCGGCGGGGAAAATGTTGCCACAAACGCGCTGCCGGGCGAGCGGGCCTGCTTTTGCGCTGTCGGCTTCGGCGATGATATCATGGCGCGTCTTGTATCGGACAGCGATTCAGCCGGCATCAAGCTAGAGATATATGAGCTCAGCAGCGGCGGGTTACGCACTGTGCCGCCCGTGTCTTTGGGCAATTATGACGAAGCCGGTAATATTGTAATAAGTCCGGACGGCGCCATGGCAGTCTACGCGCTTTCTCAGGTTGGCGGGCTCGCGGCCGAGCGGGAAGAAATCAGCAGTGTTATCGTATTGGCGGATTTGGAGAATGCGCGCCAGATGGTAGTTAATTATCCGATGTCCGCCTTAGCGCGTCCCCTGAGTTGGACCGAAGACAAGAGCGCGATACTGCTTACACAGGAAGGCTTGGGGGGCACCTGGAAGATGCAGTTGGAAGATGGGAAAACGGTCAAAGTCGCCGATAGCGTTTATTTGGGCATGATAGGCGGCCCGACGCCGGGGTAGTCAATTACCGTTCGGACGCACAAACTTGGGGCGATTTGCCCAATCCCAGACGGCGTCGGCGATTTCCCAAACCGCGTCAGGTCGCGCAATGCGTTTGGCGTTGGCAGCTCGTTTTCGCAGGCGCTCAGGACCCTCTTGCAGCCACTCGACGATAAGATCAGCGACTCTATCCGGCTTGGGCAAATACACGCCAGCGTCGTTCTCGGTCACCAATTTGACGTTGCCAGTCTCTTGGCCGGGAATGCGATCGCTGATGATCATGGGCAAACCGGCGATAGCGGCTTCACTGATGGTCGAGGGGCCGGCTTTCGTCACGACGATGTCGGAGGCGGCCATGATCCGCGGCATTTCGCGGTAATTGGTGACGTAGCCATAAATGTGGCGGGGGTTGTTCCAGGAGCGATTTTCCAATTTCTCCTTTAACGCCGCATTCCTGCCACAGACCACCACCAATTGCGCGCCCAAGCGCTGCGCATCGAGGACCTTGACCAACTTGTAGATCGTACCCATGCCTTCGCTGCCGGCGACGATCAAGACCGCCGGCAATTCCGGGTCGAAGCCCAGTTCGGCGCGAGCCTTATCTTTGCTGGTCATGGAGTTAATGAAGTGCGGGTTGACTGGCAGCCCCGTGATCTGCATCTGCGACGGCGACATGCCCAATCGAAGTCCGCGGCGATAGGCCGTTTCGGTCGGCACAAAGCAGTGGTCGACCCGCGGGTCATACCAGAAAGACGGGGTGGTGACCAAGTCGGTGACGACAGTCAAAAACGGCGGGCGTTCCGCCAAGGTAAGAAAGGCGCGAAAGGTGGGGTTGGCGATGACAGAATGCGTACAGACAACCACGTCAGCGGGATGTTCGGCTACGATGCGGCGCAGGTTGCGGCGATTGTTGCGATAGATCAAATGGCGCGCCAGGCGCGTGCGATGTTTTCCGTCGAAGCTATGATACATCAGGGCCCACAGCAGCTTTGAGGTATTGACGACGCGAGGATATAGCTCGGGCTGCTTGTTAAGCGGCCACTTGCATTCGCGGAGGACGTCAACAGCATCGAATTCTACAGCATCGCCAAAACGTATTTCCATCGCGTCTCGAATCGCCTGGAAGGCGGAGCGGTGACCGCCACCGGTATCAGAGAACAAAAACAGGACTCGTTTTGCTGCCAAGATTGACCTTACAGAATGGCGCTAGAGGCGCATATTTCTATCAATTGTACATCGGCGGCTGTCGTCGGTACAGGTGGTTGGGCGACGCCGGCGGCGAACGCGACTCGGACAAGTGACTGAGAAAACGGCTGTCGTCAGGCCGTGGAGCGCCAGGCGTCAGACTCGACCGACAGGTGTAACGATCGTGTAAACATCTCACAGGAACGACCGAAATCGAGTATATTATGGAGATAAAGATTGTATAAGCGAGACAGATCTATGCTGCTGAATTTGCATCCCATTACCATTTTAATTAACCTGCTTGTCCTTGGCGTCGCCATGACAGTGCATGAATTTGCGCACAATTTTGTCGCCTGGAAGATGGGCGATGAAGTCCCAAAGCTGCAAGGCCGATTGACCTTGAATCCGCTAGTTCACATCAACTGGGTCGGCTGGTTAATGTTCGCGATCATCGGTTTTGGCATCCTGGGCAGCGCGCCGATTTCGCCCAATCGCATGCGCGACCCGCGTCGTGGTTTTCTGGCGGCGGTTGCGGCGGGTCCGCTGTCCAATCTGGCGCTGGCAGTATTCTTCGCCCTGTTGTTGCGGCTGGTCGGGCTTGGCGCGGAAGGCTTCTACGCCTATCATGACCCGCAGCTCATCACAAACTTGGTTCCGCTCTTGGCCGCCCTGCTCTATGCCATGGTGTTTTGGAATGTATTGCTGTTTGTATTCAACTTGATTCCGCTCTTCCCGATTGATGGCTGGCATATTGTATTGAGCCTGCTACCGGGCGCCTGGCTCAGCCACATGCAAATTCCGGTGTTCATCCAGCGGAGCCTGCGGCCGCTATCCGAGTTCCTGATGCGCCCGGCATTCAAATGGCGCGATTGGCAGATAGCTAGTTATTACGTATTCATCGGTTTGATATTCCTGTCTGTTCTGCCGTTTGGCGGCGTTGATCCTTTCGGCCTCTTTATTGGAAGGCCGACCTTCGCGCTCCTGCAACTGCTGCTCTTCTAGGCTGATGTCAGCTATTTTGCGCCGTCTGGGGCAAGGCCTGCGGGCTTTGCTGGCTTTTGCGACGTCGCCTGAACTTGACCTAGCGCAGCGTTATCTGACTGAGCGCGAGTTTGCCGCTTTTCAACACTTGTCTCGGGCAGATCAATTGCATAGTTTGAATGTGCTCCGCGCGGCGCTCAGGGCGGAACCTAACGCGCCAGCGGCTTTGATTGCCGCGGCCCTTCTGCACGATTTGGGCAAGTCGCGCTATCATCTACGGGTCTGGCAGAAGACGCTAGCGGTGCTGATGCTGCGGCTGGCGCCGGCGTTCAGTCAAAAGCTCAGTCAATGCGAGCGGTTGAGCATTTGGCGAGCGCCGTTTGTTGTGCGCAAGCTGCACCCGAAGTGGAGCGGAGAACTCTTGCGCGAATGCAGCTCGGACGCTGTGGTCATCTGGCTGGCGGAAAATCATCACGAAGATGCGGCGCCTTTCGAAGAGCACGAGCACTTTTCACTCCTGACAGCGCTGCAAGCAGCGGACAGCACCTGCTAGGCGCGACTGACGGGAGTGGTGAATTCTGTGGATATTGCCCTTTCCAACCCCACCCCCGGCCCCTCCCCAAAGCATTAGGGAGGGGAGCTTAAATGCGGAAACCGGCGATCAATGCAAACGTTCCGCATCCACCAAAATCACCAGTCTCCGACTGACTCGTCTATGGTTTTAACCCAGTGCGCTGCGCTATAGTATTAAGGTGAAAGACGGCGGCTTTGTTTGGAAGCCGATAGCCTGAGCGGCCGGCGGTTGCTCAAGGGCATGATTTATATCAACAATTTGCGAGCCTGAGAGGACATGCATGGCTGAGCTAACTATCGCTATACTTGGACTGGATCGCCTTGGCGCGTCGATCGCCGCCCGTTTGCGGGCTTATGTCGAAAAAGGCGGCCAGCATCAATTTGAGTTGATCGGCTACGACAATCGTGAAGACTTCGAAAAGCCGGCGCGAAAACTCAAGGTGCTGGACAAGGTGGAGCGCAAACTATATACGGCAGTGGAGCGGGCCGATCTCGTAATCATGAACCTGCCTTACGAAGATCTGCGCGCAGGCTATGAATTGATCGCTTCGTCGCTGCGAGACGGCGCAGTCTTGCTGGATACCGCCGTCATCAAACAGCCGTCGTTGGAGTGGTCGGCGCAGTACCTGGGCCCGGAACAGCATTGGATCGGTTTCACTCCGGTGGTCAATTCGGCTTATATGTTCGAACACGAACTGAGCCCGGATCGGGCCAGCGAAGATTATCTGCACGACAGCGTGATTTACCTCACGCCGTCGGCGCAGTGTATGCGAGAAGCGATTGATCTCGCCGTGAATTTCTCGATAATACTAGGCGGCAAGCCGGCCTTTCTGGATCCCGCCGAGCACGACAGTCTCACCGCAATCACGGAAGAGATACCGCAATTGCTGAGCATCGCGGCATATTCCACCGCTATGAATCATAATGCCTGGGGCGATGCGCAGCGACTCACCAACCCGCCCTTCAACATCTTGACGCGCTACCTTTTGACGCACCATCCGGATGCACTGCGCGATGAATGGCTGGCGAACCGCGAACGGCTCGCGCGCGGCATAGACGAGCTGGTGCGGACCTTGAGCGATGTGCGAGACCGGCTGGCGGAGGGAGATGAAGCCGCGATTGAAGCCTTTTTGATAGCGGCTTCCGATGATTATCAAGAATGGATAAACCGGCGACACAAAGGCGAATGGGAGGAACACGCTGCCCGGGGCGTTCAATTCGACAATTCCATTGCCAGTTCATTGTTTGGCGGCGCCATCAGCAAAAGATTGTTCGGCGGGAAAGACGGCAGAGAGTGATGAGCGCGTCCGCATCGTTTGCGAAACACGAGCGGTTGCAAGCGCTCCTGGGTTTTTGCGTATCGCAACCGCCGGCGCCACAAACAGTGAGAATCCGGACAAGCGGAGCAAAAGTTTGACGTCACGCGGCAAATCGTATAAAGTATGCCAAAGTAAGCTATTCACGGGATTTGAGTTCTCGGCCTACTCTATTGTCGAAAGTGAGGAGCTATTGACGATGAAACAAAAAATGAGCATTCTGATACGCTTGTTCGTCCTGTTTGCGCTTATGATGAGCGCCGCGGCGGTCTTCGCGCAGGACGAAGCCCTAACTGAGAATAGCGAGATTCCATTTATGGGCATTCGCTATTGGGGCGTCGATGAAGGTTTGCTGGTTACCGGCGTGATTGCCAATACACCGGCCGAGGCCGCTGAGCTTCAGGCGGGCGATGTGGTGACCGCTGTTGAAGGCGAGGCAATACACGTCGAAACGGTGCGCGATGTCGTCTGGAAATATGAGCCGGGCACGACAGTCACCTTGAGTTTGGAACGCGCTGGCGACGCCTTGGAGCAGGACCTGACCCTGATGGCGCGGCCGGAAGATCTATTCTCTAACGAGAAGTATGCCATGCCGCTGGATTTGGCGTCAATCGGGCTGTTTGTCGGTGAGTGCGACGGCAAATTGCTGGTCTTGGGCGCCTTGGCCGGTTCCGAGGTTTCGACCGCGGGTTTCCAATTGTACGACCATATCGTTGAGGTTGATGGCGACGCTGTCCACAATATCGGCGAGGCTGATGTAGCCGTTTCGGACTTGACCGATGGAGACGCGCTCGGTTTCGTCGTCCTGCGCGATGGACGCGAGATGACGATCAAGGTCGCCGCTGTTGATCACCGCCGTCGTCCTCCGCGTCGGCATCCACATCCGCGCCCGCGCGCTGAGTTGTCCAACACCTACGTCAGCGACAGCATCGGCTTGGGTTACGGCGATGGCTTCATCGAGGTCCAGGCGATAAGCGCAGCGCATGATCTGTACGCCGCCGGCATCCGCCGCTATGACTTCATCACCGGCGTGAACGGCGCGTCCATCGAGGAAGCCAAGGATCTATTCGCCGATGATGACATCGAGTTGACAGTGCAACGTCCGAGTGGAACCTTCGAGTTTGATGTGCCTGCGACCGTTGCGCCGCTGCTGCTCTACGGCCTAGACGGACCGGTTGAGCAAGATCGCTCGCAGTGGCTTGGTTTGCACGAAAAGCAGGTCACCCTGGGTGTACGCTACCTGCAGCTTGAGCCGGACAATCCTTATTTCGAGGGCAGTGGCGTGAACCACGGCGCCTACGTGGCCGAGGTCATTGAGGGCCTGCCCGCAGAGAAGGCCGGGATTCAGGTCGGCGATGTCATCGTGGCGGTGGCGGGCGAAGAGGTGACGATGGAACTCGACCTGCGCAATCGCATCTACTTCCACAAGCCGGGCGACCGGGTGACGCTTGATGTCCTGCGCGATGGCGAGATGATGCGGATTGAGGTTACGCTGCGCGTGGCGAGGTAGTCAGTCCGAACAAGTCAATTTCGAGAAGCCCCTGTCAAATGGCAGGGGTTTTTTGGTTAAAATACAATTATGAAAGAAGCGCGTTAGCCAAACAATTGGTCCAAAATCTCACTAATCGCCTGCATGTCTAGAGCGCCGTTTTCATTATCCCTTGTCTCCACCAGAACATCGGACGCACCGTCATCGTCTTCATAAGGCAGGACGCCTCGATCAAAGTACCACCGACGTTTCGCTTCCCACTTCTGCCTGTAATGTGGTACATGGAGCAAACCCAAATGTTCCCAGTATACTGTACGTCCTAAGTCATGATCTTCAATAGTAAAATCCGGGTATCGTCCATCAAATTGTCTTTCGTATTCCCACACTAGGCCTTGACTATCAAACTTGTCCGCAAGGTTCAATTCGGACTTGGATCGCACACGGACCCCACTAGACGTAGTGTGAATCAGGCCCTGTTCCATATAGACAGGGTCGCTTGTAACATCAGCTTCGGGCATTCTTTGGATATTCGGAATTCGGAAAAGATTAGTTATTCGGCGGTAAATTCTCGATTCTAGTGGCTCGGTAAATCGGCGTAATTCGTTGAATTCGCCTTGATGCAGCAAGATCACCCTATCTCGTTGACGAGTCAGCGCTGTATACAATAATTCTCGCGAAAGCACGAGACTTGCCTTGGGAACGATTAGGAAAACTGCACCGAACTCGCTCCCCTGAGCTTTGTGTATCGTAAGCGCATAGGCTAGCTCAAGTGGAGGGGTGCCGTGTTCACTAAACTCCCGCGATTGGAATCTATACGAATACCCTGCCTGAGATGCGAATTCAACCTCAAGGTGCTTTGGAATCCACTTTCTTCTCCCCGCTTTGCGGTGGCCGACTACTATACCAATCTCCCCATTTGCAACGTAATTCAATCCTCCCGGTGGGTAAACGGCATGCTGAGTGCCTCCGGGTGTATCGCGAGAATTATCTCGCCAATGGTTGACAACATTGATTACTTTATCACCGTAGAGTATTTCTTCATTGCCAATCGGTAATGGAAACTTGCGAGAATACTGATTTTCGTGGCTTATGTGATTCCGGACTTTCTGTTGAAAATGATGTTGAATTGCACGATTAATTGCCTTGACGCCATAAGTTTCACCACGCACAGGTGACAAAATCTGCCAGCTTTCTACTCTGTCATCAACGTAGCCACGATTAAAGAATGGATAAGGACTATCCTCATATTTGGTCCCGCCAAGTGAATATGCGAAGCGATCAAATTCATTTTCGGGCTGAATTTCGACACTGAATTCAAGCCCAGCTAGATATTCACGTATTGCATCAAACAGGATTCGCTGTAATTCGTGCGGCTCTTCCCATTTTATCGCTTGGATATGGCGTGATTCCCCGCTAGCAATTTTCTGCCATATGTCATCTTCACCAGCTGGGATCCCCCCGCTGCCGAACCAGTTGGCAAGAGCTAAATCATCTCGATTCCCTCCTTGCTGCCGCCGACTGATTGTCAATTCGCAAAACGCATCGGAATGGTTTTCCTTTATGTACTCGGCAATATCGACGAAGGGTCGACCGGTGCCTATCGGAGGTAACTGTTGTGGATCGCCAACCAAGATAATTCGCTGGGCTCTATTCACGACGCTCAACAGAGAGGCTAATTGTGGCTCGGTGAGCATCGAGCACTCGTCAACAATAACTGTGTTAGGAATCTCGAATCGCCGCCCTCTTTCCGCAAGTGAATAACGATCATTTACTCCATCATATAGCCCGCGTTTAAACAGGAATTGAGCAATTGTCTGTGCTCCACCGAGTCCAATTATGCCCTCCATTCGAACTCGAGCTTTTCCCGTGGGAGCAAGTAGAAGAACATCATCCTTGATATCGGTGGCATTGCATAGAATCTTGAGAACTGTGGTTTTGCCAGTGCCAGCGCCGCCTATAAGTACAGAAACTCGAGCACGGTAGAGTCTTTTCAATACCGCGGACTTTTCTTCGCGAGATAACTGTTCCAGCTCTCTGTCTTTCAGCGAACCTGATATCTCTCCGAATTCCTGGTCAAGTATCATTTGCCAGTTGTGGTTTCTCTCATGAGGTCTGCCTTTCTCCAACTTTCGCTTGAGCCGTTGAATTTGATCTATAAATTTAGCAATGTGAGAAAGTTGATAAAACTTAGTGTCATCAAAATTGACTGCCTGAATCGCATCGTCAAAATTGCGTTCAGCCAGATCCAATACAACATCGTTCACGGTAAGCGATGTAGTTGTAATGTTGGTCTTTTGCAAGCTTTCCTTCAAGAAATCACGTGGCAACAAGCTATGTCCCTCGACCTTTGCCGCTTCTTCGAGGTAGTAGATACAGAAGGCGCGAACACGTCGCGGATCGGTGGGTCCTTCCATATTTGCAGGTTCTGGAAGAGGATATTTTTCCCGAATAATAGTATCTGGGTATAGGCCGCGGTCAATCGTCCGTAAAGAAATCCCATCACGTTCAAAGCGATCTCGTTCGTACAGAAGATACGGATTTGCCATGATGGCATCCGATCCCTCTCGGTCTATGTATTTCAAAGCTTGTTCCCGGCTAATGCTAAAGCGTGACAACAATTTGTATCTCTTGCGGTCTGCATCTGTTGTTGTTTGCCACAGATCCTTCTGGTGGGGACCTAAATGGCGTCTACCGCTTGGAATGAGATTAGGATTATCTAACGCTTGCTCAAAAATCTCCCATGGGTCTTGACTATATTCAGTTGCAGATTCCTGTTGATTTTCATTTATTTCATAAGCAACAAGGGTTCCATTTTCTATGCCGAAGGCACTAAGAACCGAACCCATACCAGGATAGGGTCCGCGCATTTTCCACAACCGATTGAGTTGTTGATCGATCCAGTTGATTCGAAGATCAAACCTGCCGGGGATATCAACATTATCATCTGCGAGTCGCTCGTAAACTCCGCGACACTCCAAAAGCGCGCTTATCGCAATATCATGAGAAACGTGTTCCGACGCCCATGAAAAGCTGTCCCTTTCTTCTTCAGGGGTAAATGCTACATACCTCTCCGGGTTAACCGAGGAGTCGATGGAAGACAAATTAAGGACTTCTCTATAAGGAAGGATGAAGCCACCGGTATAGTCGTTTTCTCCATTTGCCCGAATAGTATGCCCGATATTCCGTTCCCACACGTAACTCCGAATGCGTCCACTATCCATCGTCGGATATTGCTTGAGATCGTCGACGAAGTTTACTAATCCGACACCTACTATTACGCGGCGAGGATCGGTAGTCAACGGAACATCTAATGCATAAAAGAGAATTAACGACTCATTGGTTTTGAATGCGCTTGCAAACGATTCAAGCATCAACTCTTGATTATTTGGATTCTCTATCCACGTATCACTTCCGCGACCTGACGTTGGTTCAATATCTCGATCAAATGGGATTTCATACCATTTTATTGGATCGAAATGACTGCTCTCATTCTGACTTTCATTGGTCATCATTTTGATTTGGCGCTTGTTCATCCAGCGAAAAGGTATCGCAATCGCAGAATATTCTGCAATCTTCATGTTAAGTTTTCCAAAGTCCGTCGACTTGGAGGGGTGTTCCTGCTGAAAAGAATGCGGAAATGGGGCCATGAAAGCCCCATTTTCTCCCGCGTGGCATCCCACTCCATTAAGATCAATTCCATCCCATGGCTTACCGGCATTTTGCCGCTCGAACTTGTCATTTCGCCGCTCTGCAATTCGGTCACGAACGAGACACGACGTATTAGCGAGAGGATTGTTACAAACAGTTCCTTCCCAACCGTTGTCGTGCCACGGCACACGGATAGACAAGTGTTTTGTTGGAAGTGTTGGACTTGACATGCCTGCCCCCTGCCAGTTCAGTCTCGCTACTTCGCGTACTCCACGCGCCGCGTCTCGCGAATCACGTTCACCTTGATCTGCCCCGGATACTGCATGTCGCTTTCGATGCGTTTGGCGATATCGCGGGCTAGTTGAATCGAGGCGTAATCATCCACAACCTCGGGACGCACGATTATACGCACCTCGCGACCGGCTTGGAGCGCATAGCTCTGCTCGACGCCATCGAATCCGTTCGCGATCTCCTCTAACTGCTTCACGCGCCGGATGTAAGAATCGAGGCTTTCGCGCCGGGCGCCGGGTCGCGCGCCGGAAATGGCGTCGGCCGCTTCCACGATAAAGGCTTCGACACATTCTTTCTCGACTTCATGATGATGCGCGGCGATGCAATTCACAACCGGGTCAGAGCCGCCGTAGCGTTTGACAAAGTCAGCGCCGATTTGGGCGTGGGTGCCTTCGATGTTATGGTCGATCGCTTTGCCAATATCGTGGAGCAAGCCGCCGGCCTTGGCGATATTCACATCGGCGCCTAGCTCCATAGCGATCATTCCGGCGATATGCGCTGTCTCGATGGCGTGCGAATGTTGATTTTGGCCGTAACTCGTGCGGAACTTTAGTTGTCCCAGCAGATTCAGCACCTCGGCGTGCAGACCATGAATCCCCGTCTCATAGGCGGCGCGCTCGCCTTCTTCGCGAACGATCTGCTCGACCTCGGTCCGCGTATCTTCCACCAGTTTTTCTATGCGCGCCGGGTGAATCCTGCCGTCCACAACAAGTTTCGCCATCGTGCGCTTGGCAACTTCCCGCCGGACCGGATCAAAGCTGCTGATGGTGACAGATTCAGGCGAGTCATCGACGACAACATCGACGCCGGTCGCCAATTCAAAGGAACGGATATTGCGTCCGTTGCGTCCGATGATACGCCCCTTCATTTCGTCACTCGGCAGGTGCACAACGCTGACGGAGATCTCGCTAACTTGCTCGGAGGCCAAGCGCTGTATCGCCATCGCGATGAGACTGCGGGCGCGCTGATCGGCGGTTTCACGCGCTTCCGCTTCCACCTGGCGGATGATACGCGCCATGTCGTTGCGCGCGTCCAACTCGATGGAATCGAGCAATTGCTGCCGCGCTTCGTCCACGGTCATTTGCGCGATCACTTCGAGCTTCTCTATCATCGTGGACTCTGATTTGCGGAGCTCGTTTTCCTTTCGGTCGAGGCGGCTTTGGCGCTTGCTCAGTTGTTGATCGCGTTGTTCGAGCCGCTCGACGCGCTTGTCGAGTTCATTGCGTCGGCGCTGAATACGCTCGTCTTCATCATCCAAGTCGCGACGGCGGCGGGCAATCTTGGCATCCGCCTCACTAATACGCCGGCGCGCATCGCCTTCCGCCTCGGCGATGATCTGCGCCTTTTCTGCTTCGGCGGTTTTGAGTATTTCCTTCGCATCGGCCGATGCCTTTATTAACGCGCTTTCACCTTCGGCCTGTTGCCTATTGAGCAGGGCGTCAACACTACGTCGGCTGCCGATGGCATAGCCCGCGCCGATCCCCAAAACTGCGGTAACAATTGCAATTGCAAGTCCAATGAGTTCCATACTGGTCTGACGGTATCCAACGGATACATACGTCCTTGCTCCTTTCTCTACATAACTTCGGCCATTGACCCGCGACGCTATTCGTCCGCATCCCGGTCATAATAGCCGTCTTCGGATTCTTCGAGTTCCTGTTGCAGTCGCAACACAACAGCGTAAATCGTTTCGCTGTCGAAACCACGCCGACGCAACATATCACTCAACTTACGCCTGAAAACCTGGCGTGTACTTCCTCTGTATCGTGTAATCCGGCTTTGCGCCGCGCGATAAGCGGCGTCTTCCGCATCGACTTCGGACAAGACGCTGTCGATAATCGCGCCGTCGATGCCCTTCTGCCGCAACTCGTAGCGGAGCGCGCGCGGCCCCATCGGCTTGAAGCGATCGCGATTTTCGAGCCAGAACCTGGCAAAGGCTAGATCGTCGAGATAGGCGCGCTCATTCAGCCGCTCCATGACAGCCGGGATAACAGCTTCCGCGATGGCATTCTTTTCAAGATTGCGCCGGACCTCTTCCGCGCTACGTGGACGGTAGGATAGAAATCGCAGAGCGCGATCATAGGCGCTTTGAATCGCTTTGGCCTCGGCCAAGGCATCAACCTCCGCCCGTGTCAGGCATTGCCCCTGATGCAAAGTTGCCGCCTGGAGCGACGGCAAATCCATGACGAAATTGTCATCCAGGAACAGCTTGACACGGTCGTTGTTTCGGTGATGGACTTCCAAGGCGGTAATGATCGGCATGACTCGCGCCCAATGCATAAAGCCGCAGTTGATACAAAGCTACGGTCATACCAACAATAGAATTACAGAGTGTGCTGATAACAGCTCAGTGTCTATGGATTGTGCGCTGTGCTGACGCAAGAGGCCAGGCTGTCCACGTACAACAGAAAAACGGCTAATGCTTTTGATCTATTGCCGATCCACTTGCCGTGGGACAGTTCACACAAATATGATCCATACTTGGTTTGAGCCGGTTGATCGCTCGTAATCCGCGCAGTATAAGCCGCAGCAGCGGAATCAGCCCAGGCCATGATATTGCTTTGTGGCTGAGTCCGCGGATATTCCCGCCAATACTCTCCATCCTTAACCATAAGCCGCATTTGAGGCAGGAGAGCACAGGTCTTCAAATAACGAATTGGCAAGGCAAAAATCGGAACTTTCTTCCAATACCTCGCACAAAATCATTATACATCATAATCCAGTCTGACAAGTATTGCGTTGTCTGCAAGATGCCAAAAGGCTAAAATCGGAGCATGATAAGAATTATTTGTCCGCCATTTCAGAGTCCACGTATGCGCCGCAGTGTCGGGATTACGTCGCCTTAATGTTTCTTTATGCAGCAATTACGAAAGCTGTTTCTATGCCATTTTCGCGAATGCCCATCTCGATCGAAGGCGCTTTGAATGAATTGTCGCGAGCATTGATCCGGTGAGAAAGTCGCGCGGGATTTTGGTTATCGGCGGGGGCACGTTTCTTGGGGACAACATCGCCGCTGCTCTGCTGGCGGAAGGCAGCAAGGTCAGCCTATTGCTGCGACCCGGCGCCGAGGAGAAGCTGGGGCCACTGGCTCAGCAGACACGCTGGTCAACCGCTGATGTCTGGAATCCCGCCAGTTTGCGCGGCAAGGCGCGCAATCACGCGGCCGTGATTCACACGGTAGGCAGCCTGACTGCCGACCCCAGCCGCGGGCTGTCCTTCGAACGGCTGAACTTTGTATCGGCGCGCAATGTCGCCAATATGTGCGTTAGCGACGGCGTAGAGCGCATGATATTGATTAGTGGGGCCAGCGCGCCCTGGGTCAATCGAGCTTACATTCAGTCGAAGCGCAAGGCGGAAAGCTACCTCAACCGCGTCGGGTTGCAGGCGATAATCGTGCGGGCGCCGCTCCTCTACTTACCGGGGCAGAGGCGACCGCTGTTCTATCAGGCGATGTCGCTGATAGGCGCGATACCACCGCTATCCTGGCTTTACCTCGGGCGGATCGCGCCGATTTCAATTGATATCCTGGCTCGAGGCGTCGCGCGGATCGCGCTGGACGAGACCTTAGCTGGTTCGGTTCATTACGCGCGCGACTTGCGGCGCTTGGCCCGGCGTCCGGCCGGCTTGTCGCCATCGATCGGATTGGATCAGCATTCATCAAGCGGCGAGGAGGATGACAGCCCGTTTGACAGTTTGGATGAAGAACTGCCATTTGGCTGGTCGCCAAGGAACGAGCCACCTTAACTCGTCCTTGAATCGGTTCTGCCGAGCAGTATAATATGGGGCGCGTCGGGCGACGTGGCCAAGTGGTAAGGCAGAGGTTTGCAAAACCTTCATTCGTGGGTTCGAATCCCACCGTCGCCTCTCATCTCCCATTGGTCTGCGCTTTGCTTGCTGGATCCGGTTGAAGTCGTCGGCCCAAGTCTCTGACACAGTTTGGCCCGCCATCATCAACTTGACACTCGAGAATACTGGCAATTTGTGCACTGCCGGTGACGGAGATCGCGGGCCTACGCGCAAGAACAGATATCGCTTTCAAGTTACCGCGATCTGCCAGAAGCGCTCCACGTATGCGCCGGTGGAGGGGTCTGTGAAGGCGCGGCGCACATCGGCTTCCATGGCTTCCAGACTGTCCCAAAAGGTGCTTATCTGCGATTGATAACAGGCGATGGCTTTGATCTTCGCGCGTATATCCGCTTCGCCAAGAATTGAATCGGCCGGCTCAAGCGGCATCCCGAAATCGGCCAAGGCGATTTCAGTTGAGCGATCGGCGTTGGAATACGGGAACTCGGCATAGAAACGCAGCGCGGATTTATCAGGAATATCACGCGCCTGCGTCATTCCCCAGTAACGCGCGATCTGATGGTCGACATGATGACCGACCCCCAAAGGCAAATATACGGTAACGGCGGTTTCCAACTCGGGTATTTGAATGCCTTGCAAGAGGCGAGGCGCGTAATCGGCCGGATGGACATCGGCAAACAAAGACTCTTCAGACGGATAAAGGGCCAGGTCCCCGGCGACGCGGTAGACACAATCCGGGAGCGGCACGTGCATGAAGTCGATGCCGATGCTTTGCGAAGCGCGTTCATCCTCCAATTGCCGGCGGCGCAGCGGATTCTCGCCCGCTTCCCAGCGTCGATGGAGGTCCGACAGAATCGGCGTATCGGGCAGCGCGCCATCATATAGGCCGCCCATGATCGTCATGACCGTCACGGCATGGCCGGCGGCGCTGAGTTGATACGCCGTGCCGCCACAGCTAAAGATGCCGTCATCAAAATGAGGCGAGATAATCACATGGGTCTGGCCAGCGGACTGTTCTTTCAAGTTCCCCTCTATCCCGCGAACTGACGCTAACTGGGGTTTTAATCGGCCGCAAAGAAGTCGCAATACTTGCTGATCGGGCAACGCTCGCAAGCCGGCTTGCGGGCATGACAAGTATCGCGCCCATGTTGGATCAACTGAATGTGAAATTGATAGTAGGCTTCCGGCGGCACGATGGCTTCCATAACGGGATGAGCGTCATTGGCGGAAAGCTTGTCCGGAATAAAGCCAATACGCTTGCTGACTCGATAGATATGCGTATCCACAGGAAAAGCGGGCCGCCCATAGGCGAAGCATAATACGATCGCCGCTGTCTTGGGCCCCACGCCGCGCAGCGAGCACAACCAGTTTTTGGCGTCCTCGATGCTCTGGTCGCTCAGAAAGTCGATATTGTATTGGCCGGCTTCGTCATAGATGACTCCCAGGACATTTTGAATCCGCGGCGCCTTTTGGTTCGCCAGCCCAGCGGGCCGAATCACATCAGTCAATTCTTCCAGGTCGGCAAAGCGGACCGCCTCCCAATCGGGATAGGCCTCTTTCAAACGGGCGAAGGCGCGGTCGCGATTGGTGTCGTTCGTGCTCTGACTGAGGATACAGCTAATCAACTCATCCATGCCGTCTTGTTGGCACGACCAATCCAACAGACCGTATTCATCGGTCAGCGCGGCGGCGACGGGAAGGTATTTTGCCTTGCGCGCGTCGAGATTATCGACTTTCTCTAACGGGTCTTTGCGTTTGGCCATAGGACAATTGTAGCGATCAGGCGTCACATCGCAAGCGTAGAGCACTGACGAGTTTTGCAGGCTAGGTTCGCCCTTTGGCAGTTGCCAGCTTGTCTTTCGGCAAGACATACAGCGCGGTTATGGCAATAATAGCGAAGACCAGCGCCGCCGCCACAAAGGTGCCGCGCATGCCCAGCCAGAGAGCGATTGAGGCGCCAATCAGCGGCGCGACAGCTCTGGAGCCCGCCATTGCCGAATTGTCTATACCGTAAACGGCGCCGGCCGATTCCTTATGCGTATAGCGGGATAGCAAGGCGCTCGGCGCAGCGACCAAACCCCCGGCCGCGATCCCGGCAAGCCCTTGCAGAAACAGCAACTGCCAGACATCTCCCACAAAAGCCTGCGGCAAATACAGCGCGGCGGCAGCGGCGGCGCAATAGAGCAGGACTTTGCGATGGCTGATTCTATCGCCAAGATGCCCCAGAAAGACTGCGCCAAAGGTTGATGTCGCCGCGGAAACTGCCATGACCAACCCGGCGTAGGTATTGCTGGCATCGATGTCCCGCGCAATCAGAGAGGCCACAAATAACGGCGCGATTGGCATGATGATCACGCGAGCCAAGCTGGCTTGAAAGCGGATGAGCAGGACGCAGCCAACCCCGGAAGTCTGCACGATAGCCTTCCAGTTGCGCATGACGGCGGCGGCGTGGAGCTTCTCCTGCTTTGGCGGCGCGCTGAAATCTTCGTTGATACCCAGCAATACCACAAACCCGCCGGTCAACAGCAAGAGCGCAGTGATGAAGAAGGGCAGCGTATAACCGAAGAGATCCGCCAGTACGCCGCCAAGCAAGGGGCCGATCGCTACGCCGGCCCACAAGCCAACTTGCAGCGTACCCATGGCGAAACCGACGCGGTGGCGTGGCGCGGCGGCGGCTACCAGCGCGTTATTCGCGGAAACCGTGCCCGTGACCATGCCTTGTACAGCGCGCACAAATATGAGTTGTTCGGCGTTTTGCACGACGCCCATCAAGGCAAGCGTGACGGCGCCGCCAAAGAGCGCCCGCATGATCATCTTCTTGCGACCGAAGCGGTCCGCCAAAGCGCCCCAGACCGGCGCGGCAACCATCATCGTGATGCCCTGAGCGGACAAGACCAAGCCGGCAAGCAATTCTGTGCTATGACCGCCGGCGCTGCCGAGGGACTCAATATAGAGCGGGAGGAAAGGGAAAATCATCGAGAAGCCAACGGCCGACAAGATCTGAACTACGAAGAGCACGCCGAGGGTGAATTGCCAGCCGTGGGAAAAAGAAAACGCTCGGCTGAGCGAAGGGGTGTTGAGTGACAGGACTTTAGCCATGGATTCCTAGCCCATACATTTCGTGAGTAAATTCATTGCTGGTTTCCCGCAGCCATCGCTGCAAACTCGCCGGCCACCTCCGACCAGTGTGGACACGCCTTAGACATGTCAATCAACCCCTGCCAACAACAGCGGCAAGCAAGCCAAAGGTCCTGCGTTTTCGCGTTGGCAGGAAATGCGCGCCGATAACAAGAATAGCCAGATAGTAAACGGCGACGGCGGCGAAGACGGCTCTTAGACCGAAAATCGCCGCGATGACCGAGGCTGTCATCGGCGCCATGCCATTGGCAAAGGAAGACACGGACGCATCCAGCCCGTAAACCGAGCCTTCATTGCCCAGGTCGGTGAACCGCGCCAACATCGCCGCAGGCGCGGACAGGACACCGCCAGCAGCGAACCCCGCCAGACCTTGCAGCAAAAGGAGTTGGAAGATATCACTGACGAATACCTGCGGCACATAGAAGACGACCGCGGCCAATGAAGCGCCCAGCAAGATGTTGCGATAGCCCCACCGATCGCTGAGCCAACCCAGCACCAGAGAACCGGCGGTGGTGGTGATAGCCGAAACAGTCAGGACCAAGCCGGCGTAGCTGCTTGCGCCAGTCGCCAAGGCGCTCGGTATCAGCGCCAAAACGAAGAGCGGCGCGATCGGCATGATCGAGCGCTGCGCGAAGCCATTGAGGAAGCGAAGCGCATAGACAGTCTTGACGCCGCGCGCATGCAAAATGGCTTTCCAGGCGCGGATCATCTTCAAGGGGCTGAGATTCAGCGCGGCGCCCGCCGGCGGTTTGTAGGTCTCGCGCACGCCGAAAGTCACAAGCAATCCGGCGAGAATGAGCATGACGGAAGTGAAGAAAAAAGGAATCTGAAAACCCAGGCGCTCCGCCAGCACGCCGCCAATCATTGGGCCGATTGCGACGCCGCCGAACAAGCCAACCTGCAGCGAGCCGAGCGCGAATCCGATCCGTTCTCGCGGGCTCTCACCGGCCACCAGCGCCATGTTGGCGGCGATGATGCCGCTCGTCAGCCCTTGAAGCCCGCGCAGCAAAATGAGCGCGAGAGCGGTCTGCGCGAAGCCCATCAGCGCGAGAATGATCGATGCGCCGAATATAGCGCGCATGACCATTTTCTTGCGGCCATATTGATCGGCCAGCCGCCCCCAGAAAGGCGTCGCGATGGTCGCCACCAGCGGCGGCATGCCAATTACGATGCCTGCCAGCAACTCCGGACTGATGAATTGAGCATCGTTGAGCGTCTGAATATATAGGGGCAAAAAGGGATAAACGAGGGAAATGCCGCCGGCGCCAAGGCCTTGCGCCAGCGCCACAACAATTAGCGTTATGAGCCAGCGATTGGGAGGTTGGGAATCCTCAGTATCTTGCATCACTCCGCGCATTCGGCAATATTTTTTGCAAACTCCAATAGCTTATACCCTTCGCGGCAAATTGCAAGCGAGAATATGGCCAATCGCCGCGAATCAATTGAACCTGTAATTCCGCGGCGGATTATACTAATCTGTTGGATAAAGATTGCTACCAAGATTGGATAATAGCGGGCAACCCCCGCTTTTCTTTCACAGGGGAATCTCGTTCACGGAGACAGACGGCGGCATGTGGCAACCTGGCAAGCTGGAGCTTGATCGGCTGGACAAAGCCGAACGATTGCAGGAGCGGGGCCTTGAGCTCTATCCAGCGCGCGCGGGGCGCAGTCACCGCATTGTCGAAGCGGTACAGGCCTATCTCGCCCTGGAAAGGGAGGAGCGAACGGAAGAAGACTCCATTGAAGTTACGCTCACCGGCCGCGTCCGTCGCTTGAATACCAAAGGCAAAGTGGCCTTCGCCCATATTGAGGATGAGAGCGGCCGCGTGCAACTCTTCCTGCGGATCAATGCTTTGGGCGAGGCAACCTATGAACTGGTGCGGCGCAAGTTGATCGATGTTGATGACTTCGTGCAAGCGAGCGGCAGCATGATGCGGACGCGCGCCGGCGAGGTCAGCATCGCCGTACAAGAGTTGCGATTGATCAGCAAGTCGCTGAGCCCTCTGCCGGTCGTAAAGGAGCAACACCGCGACGACGGCGCCACAATCGAATACGGCGAGTTCAAGGATGTCGAGACGCGTTATCGTCAGCGTTATGCCGATCTGGCTGTTAACAAGACCGTCCGCGATGTCTTTGTCAAGCGCGCGCGGACGATCACAGCGCTGCGCGACTTTCTCGACGGCGAAGGCATGCTGGAGGTGGAGACGCCGATACTGCAGCCGCTATACGGCGGCGCGGCGGCGCGGCCCTTTGTCACACATCATAATCAACTGCATCAGGACCTCTATCTGCGCATCAGCTTTGAACTGTATCTGAAACGTCTGCTGGTCGGCGGATTCGACGCCGTTTACGAGATCGGGCGGGACTTCCGCAACGAAGGCGTGAGCTACAAGCACAATACCGAATTCACCATGCTCGAATTCTATAAGGCTTATATCGACTACGCCGGCGTCATGGACATAACCGAGCGGATGTTTGCCTATACGGCTGAACAAGTCACGGGATCGGCGGAAATCGTCTACCAGGGCGAGCGAATCAATCTGGCGCCGCCTTGGCAGCGCCTGAGCATCCGCCAAGCGGTGCAGGACTTGCTCGGATTCGATTATATGGATTACCCCGGCAGCGAGTCGCTGTATCGCTATCTGGAATCGCGCGGTATGGCGGAGGGTTTGAACTCGGCCGATACTTGGGGACGAATGATCGTCGAGCATTTGCTTGGCGACTACATTGAGCCGAAGCTGATCCAGCCGACGATCATCAAGGACTATCCGCGCGATATGTCGCCCTTTGCCAAGCGGCTGCAAGGCGAAGCCGAACCGGCCAGCGAAAAGGAGCGGCGATACATTGAAACGCATACGGAACGCTTCGAATTTTTCATCGCCGGCATGGAGATGGGCAACGCCTTCACCGAGCTGAACGACCCGCGCGATCAGCAAGATCGCTTCGTCGAAATGAAGCGCTTGTACGCGGATGAGGCCGATGAGACAACGCCGCTGGATGAAGATTATCTGAAAGCCATGCGTTACGGCATGCCGCCAAACGGCGGTTTCGGCGCCGGCGTCGACCGCCTGGTCATGTTGCTGACCGATCAAGTCAGCATCCGCGATGTTTTGCTCTACCCACACTTGCGCGCGCCGTCGTTTACCGAGCGCGATTTGCGCGGGCAATTCATGCTTGACGCCGCGGTCCGTGAATATGAGTACCAACTGGATGCGCAGTTGGCTGGATCGAAGCGGAAGCTCGCGCTATTCCTGCCTGCTTACAATGTGGGCGTCGAGTTTCGCCTGGCCAACGCGCTTGAAGGCGCTTTGCCGCAGTTGAACAATCTGCGCAAAGCCTTTGACGGAACACTCTATGTGATGACAGATGAAAGCTTCTACCGCGTCGAAGAGTCGCTTGTCGAAGTCGATGTCGCAGCCTTTTGGCGTTCAGTGTGTTTGTGATATAAAAGCAAGCGAAACAACAATGTTTATCGACACCCTCACAGCCCAAGTATTTGATGTCATAGTCGCCATCAACATCATTGTGGGCGTATTGATCGCCGGGCGTCGATTTGCGCGGGACCTCGGCCGGCCTTTGCCGGATGACGCCCCCGAATGGGCGCGCGCCCGTTGCAAAGGGTCGACCAGCGCCACCTCTACCAGCCGCTCTTAGATCCATGCGCCGCTTTAGCGAGGCGTGAGCGACTATTGCCTGCGGCGCATGGCAGCAGCAGAATACGAGACCATTCAAAGCTAAGCTGAAATCTCAGGGAGAGACAAATTATGCTGAATATCGCGCTGATCCGCGAGAAGCCGGATTGGGTGAAGGAAGAGATCAAGAAACTAAACGACGAGGCAGCGCTGAATCGCATCGACTGCATCGTCGAATTGGATGCGCAGCGGCGCGAGACGCGGACCCGCATTGAGACGGCGCAGGCCGCGCGAAACAAACTTAACCGCGCGATGGGCAAACTACGCGGCAACAAGGGCATGGCCGATGAGGAAAAGGCCAATCGCGCGCAATTGGCGGCGGCGGCGCTCGGCGTAAGAGATTATGATCGCGCGAGTCGACTGATGGATGGGTCCGAGCCAGCAATACATGACGAGCATGTCGAATTAACTGCGGCATTCGACGAGCTTATCCGCGAACTTCGCATCATGGGCGACGAAATCGACGAGGGCTTTGAGCGCATCGCCGCAATTGAAGGCGAGTTGCGCGAAAACATGCTCTGGATACCCAACCTGCCTCACAGTAGCGTGCCGGTCTCCGATAGCGAAGAGGCAAATGTCGCGCATCAGCCAGTCGGTACATTTCGCGAATTCGACTTCAAGCCGAAGCCGCACTGGGAGTTGGGACCGGCGCTGGACATCATCGACTTCGAGCGTGGCGTCAAGCTATCGGGCAGCCGCTATTACCTGCTCAAGGGCTGGGGCGCGCGTTTGCAGCGGGCGCTCATCAGCTTTTTCCTCGACCAAGCGCGGACAAACGGCTACACAGAACTCTACACACCCTACATTGTGCATAGTGAAATGCTGTATGGCTCGGCGCAATTCCCAAAGTTTCAGGACACGGTTTACGGCATAGCGGACGAAGACAAGTTTCTGCTGCCCACAGCTGAGGTGGCCATCACCAATATGCACCGCGACGAGATATTGGAAGAAAGCGATCTGCCGCTGAATTACGTGGCGCATACCCCTTGCTTCCGCAGCGAGAAAGCCAGCGCCGGGCGCGATGTCCGCGGCATCAAGCGCGTTCATCAATTCGAAAAAGTGGAGATGTACAAATTGACCACACCCGAAACCAGTTACGACGAACTGGAAGTCATGACACGCCAAGCAGAAAATATCTGCGCCTTGCTGGATATTCCCTATCGCCGCCTGGAGATTGTCACCGGCGACCTGGGTTTCAGCGCGACCAAAAAATACGACATCGAGATGTGGTCGCCCGGCTGCGCAGAATGGCTCGAAGTCAGCTCATGCAGCAATACCGAAGCCTTTCAAGCGCGGCGAGCGATGCTGCGCTATTATCCCAGCGGTACGCGCAAGTCGCGCTATCTACACACATTGAACGGCAGCGGCTTAGCCACACCACGGGTGATAATCGCTATCTTGGAGAACAATCAGCAAGCAGACGGCAGCGTGGTCATCCCTGAAGTTTTGCGGAAATATGTTGGCGGCGCGGATGCAATCAAAGCAGACGGCAGTTGAATCGATGTTTGCCGCGCAAGACAACGGAGTCCACAGCATCGTTCTTCTCCGCCCGACTCGCTAATGTTTGGGGGATGTACCCGTGATTCCGCCTCAGCGCACCAAGTTTCAACCCCCAAAAACTGGGGGTTGCCCGATTCTTCTTGACCAGGATTTTCCGCGCGAATTATAATCAATGCAGGTTGCCCGCGGGTTTTGGGCGCGCCAGCAGCCGCAAACCTCAGCGAAAGGAAAATCAAAATGGCGTCCGGTTCCATCATTGAAATTAAGGGACTATCGAAGACCTACGGCTCTGGCTCCAAGCAAACCGCAGCGCTCAGCAACCTGAATCTCAGCGTCAACCAGGGTGAAATATTCGGCTATCTGGGGCCGAATGGCGCCGGCAAGACCACAACGATTCGCTTGCTGTTGGATTTGATACGACCGAGTCAAGGCGACGCAAAGATCTTCGGCATGGATGTTCGCGCTGAAAGCGTTGAGATACACCGGCGCATCGGCTTCTTCCCCGCGGAACTCAGCTTGTGGGAGGGGCGCACCGGCGACCAGATCATCCATTATGTCGCAAGCGTGCGCGGCGACACACGCGGCATCGTAAAACACGCCGGCGAACTGGCGGAGCGCCTTGATTTGGATACGACCAAGCGCGTGCGCGACCTGTCGTCCGGCAACAAACGCAAGCTGGGGCTCGTCATCGCCATGATGCACTCGCCCGAGCTTCTCATTCTGGATGAGCCGACAGGCGGGCTTGACCCGCTGGTGCAGCAGACATTCCACACGATGATGGACGAATACCGCGACAAGGGCAAGACGGTCTTTCTGTCGTCCCACATCTTGAGCGAAGTTCAGGCAATATGCGACCGCGTGGGCATCTTGCGCGATGGCGAATTAAAGGCGGTGGAATCGGTCGAGAAGATCACGAATGTAGAATTCAACTGGGTCGATGTCAACTTCCGCGATGCCGTTCCCGCCGGATTGCAGCAGAAGCTGGAGAACATGCCAACGATCACGGATGTCAGCGCGAATGGCGCGCGCGTGCGGATGCGGATGATCGGCGATTTTGATCCACTACTGCGGGCGATCAGCGACGGCTATGTTGAATCGCTGCATATCGAAGAACCGACGCTGGAAGAAATCTTCCTGGCCTACTACAGCGGCGACAAGGAGACGAGCTAATGAGCGGCATTGTAATCGGCAACACCTTGCGCACATCCTGGAAACAGATTTTGTATTGGGGCTTGGGGCTTGGGGCGCTCGGTCTCTACATTGACTTCATCGCATCCAGTCCGGATATCATCTCGGGTTATGCCGAGCTGTTCAAGACGATGCCACCCGCTATGCTCAAGGCTTTCGGCGCCAGTGATGTGGCGCTGTTCACCACATCGGAAGGCTGGATCGTCTCGATCTTCGTGTCGGAAGCGGCGATATTCTTGTCCGTATTCGCCGTGATGGCCGGTTTGAATATAACAGCCAATGACGAGCAATCCGGCGTGATGGACGTGATCCTGTCGCTTCCGATTTCGCGCGCGGCGTATATCTTGGAGCGTTGGATCGGCTACGCGCTGATCGGCCTGGCAATCATCTTGTTGACCGCCGCAATCACGGTTGGCGGCATGGTCGGGATGAATATTGAGGCGCCGAGCGATGTCGTTTTCGCCAGCATCCTGAATCTGTACCCGAGCGTCCTCCTGGTGATGACCGTAACAAGTCTATTGGCGACGGTGATGCGCCGGCGCGTGGTGGCGATTGGTTTGTCCGCCGCCTTCGTCATCGTCAGTTACCTATTCAACGCTATCGGCGCGGCCGCCGGTGGCGCAGCCGCCGATCTGATGGAGCGTTTGTCCTACTTCAGTTACGTGCATGGCGAAGCATTCGTGCTGGGCACTTATGATCCAGCGAACACAGTCCTTGTGTTGCTCGCTGTAGCAATCGGCTTCGGTTTATCCCTAAGAATGTTTGTCAGCCGCGATATCGGCATCTAGGAGGCCCGCGATGATTGGTTCAGTATTCCTCGAGACACTCAAACAGACCTGGAAGCAGATGGTCTATTGGGGCGTCGGTTTGGCGGCGATGGCGCTCCTGATCGTGCTGATGGTGCCGCTTTTCGATATGCAATCGGTAGCACAGTTGCTGGAGAGCTTTCCGCCGGTGATCCTGGCGATGGTAGGCATTGGCGAAGACCTGGCGATATTCACGACCAACGAAGGCTTTGTCGCCATCGGTTTCTTCGGCAAGTCGGCCTTGATATTTGCCGTCTACCCGGTCGTCATGGGTATGCGAATCAGCGCCAACGAAGAAGACAACGGAACGAGCGATGTGCTGTTGAGCTTGCCGATTGCGCGAGCGCAGGTCATCGTAGAGAAGTTTCTGGCTTATGCCCTAAGCATTGTTGGCGTGGTTGTCCTGATCTATTTGGGATTGCATGTCGGGGTCATTGCGGGAGGGGTTGAATTGGATGTGGCGCGCCTGGCCGAAGTCACCTTTTACCTCATTCCGCTGATGGTCTTCATCATGGCGGCAACCATGTTGATCGCCATACTGGTGCGCCGCCGGACAGTCGCCCTGGGCATTGTGACCGCCTTCGTCATCATCAGCTACATGCTGCAGACGATCGGCGCGGCAGCGGAAGGGACAGTGGCGGAGTCGATGGGCGCCGTTTCCTTCCTGACCTATTACAATGCCGGCGAGATATTGTCGCAGGGCTTCATCTGGCCGCACATCGCCGGATTCCTGGGATTGTCGGCGGCCATGCTGCTCGCTTCGCTATATCGATATGAGCAGCGCGATATCGCCGTCTGAGTCACCACAATTCTGACCTGCAACTTTGAACTCCGAATAGACCTCGCTGCCGGCAAATGGCGGGGTCTATCTGCTGGGAGCGGTGAATATGACGGACATGCCGCATTCTTGCCCCCAGCCCTCTCGTCATCTCTAGTGGCGCGTAGACACAGCCACTCGATGATAGACAAGAATGTTTTGCGGCAGCGCTTTGCCCAAGCGCTAAAAGCGGGGCTCGTCATCATCTTTCTCTTGCCTCTCTTCTTCACCATCCTGGTCAGCTTTCGGCCGGAAGCGGAACCAGTCACCAACGGGAACAAATTCTTCGGCAGCGAAATAACATTGGACAATTACGAGCGAGCCCTCGTCATCGCGCCTTGATCATTCTCTTTCTGCTTTTCCAGCACCAATTCGTCGAGAGTTTCGCACGCAGCGGCATTCGCTGATTTCAGACTATAGTCATTGGCAGCGCCGTACTATAATCGCGCCAAAACCATCGACAGACGCCGAGCGACCATGAATTACAAAGAGACACTGATAGGCAAGATCGCCAGTCGCAAGGCGAAGATCGCGGTTGCGGGTCTTGGTTATGTCGGATTGCCGCTGGCGGTCGAATTCGCCGAAGCAGGCTTTCACGTCCTGGGTTTGGATGTTGAAGCGCAAAAAGTGAAGCAGATCAACGCCGGCCGCAGTTATATCGACGATGTGCCTGACGAGCGGATTTCCAGCCTCACCCGCTCCGGCAGGCTGAGCGCCACTACCGCCTATGAAGACATCGGGGACGTGGATGCGATTAGCATTTGCGTGCCGACCCCCTTGCGGAAGACGCGCGATCCGGACATGTCCTACATCATTCAAGCCGCGAGATCAATCGCCGGAATATGCCGGCCAGGTATGCTCATCGTGCTCGAAAGCACCACTTACCCCGGCACAACAGAAGAGATCATTGTGCCGGAAATCACCGGTGACGACCACGTTGTTGGCGAAAATGTCTTTGTCGCCTATTCGCCGGAGCGCATCGATCCGGGCAATCAGACCTTTTCGGTGCGAAACACGCCGAAAGTGGTCGGCGGAATCACGGCAAACTGCACTGATGTGGCGACCGCCTTATACAGCGCGGCTGTGGACGCCATCATCGCGGTCAGCTCGCCGACCGCGGCGGAGATGGTCAAATTGCTGGAGAATACCTTCCGCGCCGTTAATATTGGCTTGGTGAATGAAATGGCGCTTATGTGCGACAAGCTGGATATCGATGTCTGGGAAGTCATCAACGCCGCCGCTTCCAAGCCATTTGGCTACATGCCTTTCTACCCGGGTCCGGGGCTTGGCGGCCACTGTATCCCGGTAGACCCGCATTATCTCAGCTGGAAGTTGAAGACGCTCAACTACAATGCGCGATTCATTGAGCTGGCCAGCGAGATTAACACCTCCATGCCTTTCTATGTGGTCGAGAAAGTCACTGAGGCGCTCAACAACCAGGAACGGGCAGTTCGTGGCTCGCGCATTGTCATCCTGGGCGTGGCTTACAAACGCGATGTCGACGATGTGCGCGAAAGTCCGGCGCTTGATATCATCAGCTTGCTGCGGCAGCGCGGCGCCGCCGTCTCTTATCACGATCCTCATGTGCCAGAGATAAGCCTGCAAAATGAGTTGCAGCTGCGGTCGGAAGCATATAGCCCCTGCCTGCTTCAAAATGCGGACTGCGTCGTGGTGGTGACCGATCATTCCGTTTTCGACTGGTCGGAAGTTGCGTCCAATAGCCGATCGGTTGTGGATACTCGGCACGTCTTCACCACTTACGACAACCAGCATATCATCGGTCTGTGATGATGCCGAAACCTCCAATGGCTGACCGCGCTCGCAACCCACGCCCGACACTGTGACGGACGGCGAGCCAAGTCGATGAGCCAATCGTCATTCCGGATCGCTATTGATGCCAGCCGCAGCACGGCAGCGACGCCTACCGGTACCGAAACCTACTCCCTCCGCCTGAGCCAGGCTCTGATTGCCGCCAATGAAGGCGCCAAGATCCCGGCGCAGATTTCGCTGTATTTTCGCGATCGGCCGCCCACAGGACTCTACACGGATTCCGCCAATGTCGACATCGTGCGCATTCCCTGCCCGCGCCTCTGGACGCATCTTCGTTTCGCCGCCGAGCTTTGGCGGTCGAGACCCAATATCACTTTTGTTCCAGCGCATACCTTGCCCCTGGTCTTTCCGGGCCGGGCCATCGTGACGGTCCACGATCTGGGGTTCAAGCGCTTCCCCGCCGCGCATCCGCCTGCTCAGCGCGCTTATCTGGACGCCAGCACACGCTTCAGCCAGGCACGCGCCCAGCTCATCTTCGCCGACAGTCAGGCCACGGCGGCGGACCTGGTCCGATATTACGACACGCCAGCAAAAAAGATCCGCGTTATCTATCCCGGCGTCGATCCGGTGAAGCTAAAAGCGACCGCCGAGGAAATCGAGGCTGTCCGCGCGAAGCACCAACTGCCAGCGCGCTATTTCTTGTTCATCGGCACCTTGCAACCGCGGAAAAACATCAATGGCATCGTGCAGGCATTTGCAGGCTGGCAACGGAGCCGGAACGATACTGAAACCGGGTTGGTTCTGGCTGGCGGAAAGGGCTGGTTATATGACGACGCCTGGCTGGAAGGCGCTCAGCCAGTTTATCTGACCGGCTATGTGAGCGCGGCCGATAAAGCCGCCTTGCTTGCTGGCGCGCTTGCTTTGGTCTTCCCCAGCTTGCATGAAGGCTTTGGCTTCCCCGCCGTGGAAGCCATGACCGCCGGCGCGCCGGTAATCGCCAGCAATACATCGAGCCTGGGCGAGATTGTCGGTGAGAACGGGCTTTTGGTCGATCCGCAAGACATCAGTGCCATTGCCGCCGCAATGAGCCGAATCAGCGATGATGAGCCGCTGCGGCAGGAGTTAATCCACAGAGGTTATCAACGCGCGAAACGCTTCACATGGGAATCGGCGGCCAAGCAAGCGATGAGTGCTTTTCGTGAGCTGGGCGCGCCCGCTTGAATCGTCCGCTCGCCAATCTGATAGAATGGCATTGTGGGCGCGGCTACTTTTTGTCAAACCGCGATTTGCGGTTGCCGAACTGAATTGACATTCTTGTATGAGTGCGGGAGCCACTATCGCCGGCGACGCGCCGGGCGGCTGAGATTATGGCAAACGAGCGTTTTCTCCTGGTGCAATTGGCGGATATTGGTGATTTGGTCCTGACCACACCAGCCATCGCCGCATTGCGCGAGGCCCGTCCACAAGCCAGCATAGACCTTTTCGCCTCGGAGCACACGCTGCCCTGCCTGCCGGACGGTTTGGCAGACCGGGTGTTCCCCTTCAAGGGCGGTGGAAACGCCAGTCGCGCTCTTTTCTCAGGGGCGAATCTGCCGACCTTGGCGCAATTTCGACGGGGGGATTATGACGCCGTCGTATTCTTTCACCACTTCACGAAACGGGCCGGCGTATTGAAATTTTGGCTGATCGCCAAGGCCAGCGGCGCGCGGCGCGTCATAGGCCTGCAAAATGCTCAGGTCTGGTTCCTGACGGATGCAATAACCGACGGCGGCTTCGGCGCGCGACACCAAGCGGAATACTGGCTGGACCTGGTCGCCAAGCTCGGCGCAAGCAGCGCAGCCCGCCCCGCGCAAGTGAAGCGCGAGGCTTTCGAATACGAAGCTCTCGGCGATGCCGTCGCGCCGAAAGTGGTCATCCATCCAGGCAGCGGCGGTTACAGCAAAGCGCGGCGTTGGCTGCCGGAGCGCTTCGCAGCAGTGGCGAAAAACCTGCAAGATTCGCACGATGCCAAAATCATCCTCGTGGGTACAGCCAATGATAATGTAGCTGCCGTCGCGCAATTGTTGAACGAGGACTGTGTCAATCTGGCAGGCAAGACATCTCTGCCGCAACTGGCTGATGTGATTGCGCGGGCAGATCTCTTCATAGGCGCTGATAGCGGTGTGATGCATATCGCAGCCACGACTGATACGCCTCTCATCAGTATTTTCGGCCCGACGAACAGCAATGCCTGGCGTCCCTGGACCACCGGGGCTGAGCCCATCGTCATGCGCAGCGGCGTGGAATGCAGTCCCTGCAGCTACGTCGGACAGGGCATCGGCGCGCGCGAGGGCTGCGCTGCCCGCACCTGCATGAAGCTCGTCACGGTTGACCAGGTCGCGGGCGCCGCCGCCAATGTGCTGGCAGGCCGTGCGCCAGCCCGCAACATACGCAGGGCAAACTCGCCGCCGCCTGCCACAAGCCCTCGTATTGATATTCTGGGCCTGCCCGTCAACGCCTTAACCTACAACGACTGGCTGCGACAAATCGACAGTTGGATAAGCAGCGCGAAGGGCGCGCAGCACGTCTGCACCGTCAACCCTGAATTCATCATGATTGCCAGAGGCGATCCGATATTTTTTAATATTCTGAATCGCGCCGCCATCTGTGTCCCCGATGGCGTTGGCTTGCTTTGGGCGAGCCGGCAATTAGGCGCGCCGCTGCCTGGTCGGGTCACGGGGTCAGATGGTGTTCCGCTTATTGCCCAACATGCTGCCGAGCGCGGCTGGAAGATCTTCTTCCTCGGCGCGGCCGAAGGCATTGCCGACAAAGCGGCTGAAATTCTGCGATCTCGTTACCCGCGGCTGCGCGTGGCGGGGACATATGCCGGCAGCCCGGCTGAGCATGAAGAAGACGAGATTGTTAAACTGGTGAATGCCAGCGGCGCCGACATCCTCTTCGTGGCTTACGGCGCGCCAAAGCAAGACAAATGGATCGCCCGCAACCTTCCGCGCCTGAAAGTATCAATGGCGATGGGCGTCGGCGGTTCATTCGACTTTATCGCCGGTATCGTGCCGCGAGCGCCGGCTTGGATGCAGAAGCGCGGACTGGAATGGCTTTACCGCCTGCTCAGGCAACCTTGGCGGCTGAAGCGCATGATGCGGCTGCCACGTTTTGTCATCGCCGTACTACGGCAATCAAGGCGCTGATGCCCAACCACACCTTTAGCTTGCGGGCTGCTGTGGTGTAAACTGCAGAAGATACTGACGGCTGGAAGCGAGGCTGCGTGTGCCCAACGAGCTGCAATCACTAGTCGCCAGCTTGGCGAAGAAAACCGTGCTTGTCATCGGCGATGTGATGCTGGATGAGTACATCACCGGCAAGCCGACGCGAATGAGCCGGGAAGCGCCCGTGCCGGTATTGGAGCTGGAATCGAGACAATACATTGCCGGCGGCTCCGCCAATCCCGCAGCGAATATTGTCTCCCTCGGCAGCCGGGCGATTCAGGTCGGCGTCATCGGCTCCGACGAACCCGGCCAACGCCTGACACAGATCTTGATTGACCGTGGCATTGACGCGGGCGGCCTGGTCACTTGTTCGGATCGTCCCACCACGGTGAAGACAAGAATCCTGGCGCAGATGGGCTTGCGCTTTCCGCAACAAGTGACGCGCATCGATACACTCACGCGCCGGCCCATCGACAGCGAGACCGAAGGCCTAATCCTGGAATTCACGCATAGGCATATCAACAGCGTTGACGCCGTGCTCTTGTCGCATTACCACGGCGGCTTGCTCAGGCCATCGCTGGCCGGCAAGCTCCGTCAACTCTGTCAACATGAGGCAGTATTGCTGACCGCTGATGTGCAAGGCGAGTTTGAGACCTTCCGCGGCATAGATGTGATCAAGTGCAATGCCGAAGACGCGCAGCGCTATCTCCAGCGCGACCTCGCTTCGGATGACGATTTCAGTTGGGCGGCGCAGCAGCTCAGCGATGGACTTGATATCACCAATACCGCCATCATTACGCGAGGCAGCCAAGGCGCAACGCTGTCATTTGAAAACAGCAGCTGTCACTGCCCCGCTCCGAAAGTCAGTGATGTCTTTGACACCGTCGGCGCCGGGGACACCGCCATCGCGACCACGACGCTTGCCCTGGCAGGCGGCGCCTCCGCGCCAAACGCGGTCATGCTGGCCAATCATGCCAGCGGCATTGTGGTGCGCCACCTGGGCAATTACGCGCCCTCCGCGGAAGAGTTGCGGCGCAGCATCAATGGCGACTTATGAGACCAACTCAACAAACTCTATGGTGTTGCCATCCGGGTCCGCCAGCGATGCCACTTTGGCGCCCTTGTATTCGTCGACAGGATTGATTTCGCTTCCATGATTTGCCAAGCCCTGCACGATGATCTGCTCAATATCTTCGACTTGAAAGCGAAACTGCTGCCGATTTTGTTCGGCGATTACACCGGCGATCGCGTTGGGACAGAGCGTCAACTCGATCTCCCCCATCTTGCCGCCATAGAATTGCTCGGGTCCAATATGCACGGTCGCTTTAAGTTCTGCCTTGAAAACAGCATTGTAGAATTTCACCATTTTGTCCATGTTCACAGCCGCAATCGTCAGCCCGGTCATCTTCATTTCCCTCTCCTATCGCGCTTCTTATATGCGCGCTTTCAAGCAAGCCAGTCCATTTCGCCTCGGTTACATCGGAAGCCTCATGTACAATCCGCCTAACGCCAAGTCATTTTTCGAAACTGTCTGGGATATCGTCTTGCAGATCCCGTCTGGCAAGGTGAGCAGTTATGGGCAGATCGCCTCAATGATCCCGCCTGACGAATACACGGAACCAACTCAAATGCGCAGCTTGGCGCCGCGCTGGGTCGGCACAGCCTTGCGCAAGACGCCGCGCGGCAAATCCATACCCTGGCACCGCGTCATCAACAGTCAGGGCACGATCAGTTTCCCCGCCGGCAGCCCGCAAGCCGAACAGCAGCGGCGCCTGCTGGAATTTGAAGGCATCGCCTTCGACAAAGGCGGCAAGGTCAACTTTCGGCTCTTCGCTTGGGAAGGTCCTGATCACAACTATCTGCTGCGTAAGAATCTGCTGCCACCCAAGCCGCTTGGCTGACAGCTAGAACTGCACATAACTGTTCTCCGCCAAGACGAAACGGTGAGCGTCCGGCATGTGAGTCGCGGAGGTAACGCGAGCGTTATCCGCCAGCAAGCTGCGGTCGATCCGCCCCATGATATTGCGAATCTCGCAATTCCTCATAACGATGCTGGCTTCAATCTCGCTGCCCTCCACCATGACATTGTCGCCGATAGATGTATACGGCCCGACATAGCTGTTGCGGATGACGGTATTATCTCCGATGATAACAGGACCGCGAATGACACTATTGATGATGCGGCTATCGCGCCCGATAAGCACGCGATGGGAAACTTCACTCTCGCCTTCAATCTGCGCGCTTTGCTCCGGCGCCGGCGTGTATGGCAACTCTTCAAGCACGAGTTGATTGGCCATGATTATCGCGTTTGGCTTGCCGGCATCAATCCACCAGCCATCCAACTTGTATGAGGCCACCGGCAATCCATCATCGATCAACACTTGAATCGCGTCAGTGATCTCCAGCTCATTTCGTCCCGATGGTCTGATACGCTGAATCGCGTCAAATATCGACGCGCGAAAGAGGTAGACGCCGGCAATTGCCATATTGGAAGGAGGATCTTCCGGCTTTTCCACCACTCGCAAGATCCGACCATTGTCTATCTCGGCGATGCCAAAGCGCGTGGGATCGCTGACAGCGCCGAGGACCACCGCCGCTTCTTTATCGGAATCGGCGAAGGATGTCAGCAAGTCTGTCATTTTATCCTGGAAAATATTGTCGCCGAGAAAGACGGTAAATGGCTCGCCGCCGACGAACTCGCGACAGAGCGCCGTGGCATGCGCCAGGCCGAGTTGCTCATCTTGGACGATATACTCAATCTCGACGCCGAGGGCCTGGCCGTCTTTGAGGTTGGTAACAATCGGCGAATCCAGGCTGTTGACGACAATGCCGATATCGGTCAGACCAGCTTTCTTTAGCGCGTCCAACGCGTAGTTGATCAGCCAACGATTCGCCACCGGCACCAAGGACTTTGGCATGGTCAAGGTCACCGGTCGCAAGCGCGTTCCCTGCCCAGCCGCCAATATCAAAGCCTTCATCAACTATCTCCAGATCCGTGCAAGCAGTTGTCGAGATCACTAGGGATACTAGCAGAGGTTGCATTTTCGCGACAGGCGAAGGCCTACTTCTTGCCGGGCAATCGCTTCAAATTATTTCTTAGCGCCGAGTACAACGAGGGGCGCGTAGACACAGCCCGTCGACACCCACCAGGCCTTCGACACAGAGTTTTACTATTGCCAGCGAAGTTATCATGCAGTCAGCAGGCAGCCACTCTCAGGGAGTGTTTGTTTTCAGTTTGTTTATTGTCCGAAACGGACAAAGTCGGACAATAAAATATTTTTTTCGGACAATAGACGCGGTTTTCTGGGCAAAACGGACAAAATGCAGGCGGCGGCCGGTATGATTTTGGTATGTCGGCGCAGCGGCGCAACCGCCGGCATACAGGCGAGAATCGGCGGAGGGCATGGGTTGGGCACTGCGATTGAGAGCTTGCGGTAATTGGTCCATAGGGAGAGTGTATCATGATTTTGAGTAGAAAGAAAGAACAAATGTTTGCAGTTTTTCGAGATCGGCGAAAAGCGATTGTCCTGCTACTTCTTGCCTTAAGCGTTGGCAGTATTGCGCTGGCGCATCACTTCAAAGGCGATGACTGCCGCCGCGCCGACCGTACCGAGAGAGGGCGGAAACTCCCGCCCATAAGGAATACTCAGCCTGAGATCGGCGGATTCTATGAAGGAGCGGGTGACGCCGCGACGTTCGCCACCGATAAGCAGAAACAAGGGCGGCGTGAGCTCCGCTTCATAGAGTGGGCACGCGCGGTTTGATTTGGCGGCCACCGCAATCCGCAAACCATGCGCGCGATAGAAATCGGCAGCTGCCGCCGCGTCAGCCGCGATCGCTATCGGCATTCGTTCAAACGCGCCCGCGCTCGCCCGGCCCACGATGGCGCTTGCGCTCGACCAATTCCGCGGGCGGAGCACGATGCCATGAGCGCCTGCGGCGTAAACGACGCGAACAGCGCCAGCAAAATTATACGGGTCTTCTATGCCATCCAACATCACTATAAAGGTAGCTCGGCCGGGCGCGAGCAAATCTCCCAGCGCCCTGAACCGCCGCTCGCCAACGCGGGCCACAACCCCGCCATGAGAAGCGCCATCGGCAAGCCGGGCGATCTCATCATCCGAGACATACGATACCTGGATGCCGGCAGCATAAGCACAGCTCTGCAGCTCGCCTAGCCGCCGCTCGAATCGCTTGCTTTCCGCAATCAGGAGGTCATGGATATCCCGGCTCTTCGCCTCGATTGCCGCTTGAATCGACAAATGGCCTTCCAGGAACATATCATCTGTCATCACAGGCCCAGGCGCTTGGCTTCCCGCCACCAATTGTCAAGCTCGTCCAGCGTGAACTCATTAAACTGTTTCCCGGCCTTCTCCACCTGTGATTCGACATGCGTGAAGCGGCGATAGAACTTGGCATTTATTTCACGCAGCAAGCTCTCCGGGTCATCGACCTTCAACCAGCGCAGCCAATTCACGAGCACGAATATCAAATCGCCGATTTCCTTCGCCCGTTCCGCATCGCTCTTAGCCGAGAAAACTTCCGCCAGCTCTTCTTGAAACTTTGCTTCTACGCCCGCCACCTCTTGCCAATCAAAGCCGACTTTTGCCGCGCGCGCCGAATAGCGTTGCGCCACGAAGAGCGCTGGCGCGGCTATGGGGATGCCATCAAGAATCGACTCGGGCTCGATGTCTTTGTCCGCGCGCTCGGCCGCCTTGGCGTCTTGCCAGATCTGCGACAGTTGCCCGAAGTCGCCGGTCGCCGGCACATCCCCCCAGACGTGCGGATGGCGATGGATCATCTTCTCATTGAGATGTTGCAGCACATCCGACATGTGAAACTCGCCGTCGTCGATCGCGATTTGCGTATGCAAGAGTATCTGCAAAAGCAGATCCCCCATCTCATTACAAAGCGCTTCCGGATCGTCCGCGTCCAGGGACTCCAGGACTTCATAAGCTTCTTCTATAAGAAAAGGGCGCAGGGATTTGTGCGTCTGCTCGCGATCCCAAGGGCAGCCTTCCGGCGAGCGCAAATGAGCGATGATATTTTGCAGCGCCTCGAAGCTGCTTAATTCGCCCAGTGGCGGCAAGTAAAGTGAGGTCATGATATCGATCCGGCGGGAGCGGTCAATTTCATAAAGCGGAACCGATTCGACTTGCGCGTCGGCGTTGCCGGCCGAATGAATGAGCTTTACCAAGAACTCGTCGGGATACTGGTTCATCAAGGTCAGCTTGAGGTCCGAGGCGACAGCAGGGCTGTATACCTGCCCCAGCAATGCCGGCAGCGACGGATTTATCGGCGGGTGATACTGCGCGGCGACATTCAGCGCATCCAGAATCTGCAAGCCACCCAGGGCATCAATCCCCAAGAGCGACAGACAAGGCTCGACGAAACTGACGCCGGGTATGATGTCGATATTGATCGAGGCAGCGCGCGCGCGCTCGATGATCTTGCCGACGCTCGCCTCGCCCACCAGCGGATCGCCCGGCACGGCATATACCACCTCGCCATCACGCCGAGCCGCTTCCAGCACCCGTTCCGCGATTTCGCTATAGACATCGTCAAATTGCTCATGCGCTTCGTAGATGTCGTCGAAACTTTGGCAACGCAGCGTCGCCGGCAGGTCTGCCACACAGGGGTGGCGGGATGTGCGCAGGTAGACCGTATTGGACTGCTGAAGTTTCTCCCAAGCGGCAAGCGTCAAGTGCTTGATTGAACCAGGACCCAAACCAATTATCGTGATCAATTCTATGCAACCTTCTTCGCCTTAGGCGATAAAGAGTTCCTGTACCCTGAGTTCTTTAAAGGCGCGCAATCCATTTGCTATCGCGCCCCAGCGCCGCCACTTGCCGTCGCGCCAATCTTCAATGCGCCAGGAGCCGATCAATTCGCCCAGCCGGGCGCCGACCGCGATACGATAATCACGCAGAAACGTTTCGTATGTGTAATCGCGCAGGCCACAGCGTCTCATCTCGCCCCAATGCCGCTGCAAGAAGCGCGGCTCTTCAAAACGACGCTTGGCCGGTATCCAATGGAAAGCGATCATGTTGGCGAGGTCTTCCGCCGCCAAACCCAAGCGCCAGCGCTTCCAGTCCAGTATGCGGCAGTCATGATGCGAATAGTGTAAATTCGCCGGTTCAAGATTGCTGTGAATGATAGTTTGATTCCCGCCGGATAGGCGCCGCTCGCGAAAATCAGGCGGCATCTTTCCGACCACCATATCAAAAGCAGCGTGTTGAGCCGAATCAAGCCGAATCATACGGTCCGCCAGGAATCTTTGATAGCCCTCGCGCTGCTGCGCCAGAACTTCGTCCAACTCCGATTCACCAAGCGCAATACCCAGCGTATGGCCCAGCCGTTCGTCCTCCCAAAAGCAGGCGTGGATCCTGGCCAGGGCATCGGCGAGTTGAGCAAAATGGCGCCTGCTCGGCGGATTCGGTTCGATATGCCCCTTGTATGAGTCGGGCAGCCCAGCCAGCAGAACATGCGACTGATCGGCGTCAATATCGTAGAAGGCGTCGTAACAACCACAAATCGGCAGCTCAATATCGTCGTAAGTCTGCTTAAGCTCCGGCAGCAGACGCCCATAAAATGTCGCTTCTCTATCCGCTAGAGGATGACCGGCGCGGCATACCTTGAGCACTGCCGTGTCCGGCAAGGTCCGTGTCACGCTGATATCGCTGAAGCGCACACGCAGCGTATGCAAGATGGCCGAGTCACTTTCGCGCGAGTGAAGAAGCCGCATATCCCGTACGCGGAAGTAAGGCAGGCAACCGCCTTCGCGGAGCCGCTGCGTAAGCCAATCCGGGTTTATCTGGTCAGGCGATGTTATAAGAATGGCGCCAATCCTCAATCTATGTCCGCCTGTGATATGAACAGCCGTAACATTCACGCGCTGCGCCCAATCCACGGACGCGGGTCGACAAAAGAACGCGGCGCGACCGTCAAAAGCTAAGGCCTCTGCCTCAGCGATGTCAAGCGATAAACTGAACGGCCCGTCCCCCTGTCTACAACAAAAAGCAGCCAGATTCCCTGTCGGAGTCTGGCCGCCCGGCAAATAACTGAATGTAACGGCTACCGTTTGGTGTAGGTCGGCGCCTTACGCGCGCGCTTCAAACCCGGTTTCTTGCGTTCTTTGACACGCGCGTCGCGGGAGAGGAATCCTTCCCGTTTGAGCGTCCCGCGCAGGTCGGGATCGATCTTTTCCAAGGCGCGGGCGATCCCAAGCAGAATTGCGTCGCGTTGCCCAGTGATGCCGCCGCCGTTGACATGCACCGAGACATCGTAACTCCGCTCCTGCCCGATATGCGTCAATGGCGCCAGGCAGGTCTGCATATCGCCCAAACGCGGCAGATATTCTTCGCCTTCTTTGCCATTGATGATGAATCTGCCCGTGCCGCCCGGAAACAAACGGACACGCGCCGATGCCGACTTGCGGCGTCCAATCCCCTCGTAATACTGTGCTGACATTCAATCGCTCCTCAACCTGCCCTGCTCCCGATTCAAATCTATCCGAATCCGGAACAATCGCTTACTGATTACAGTGCCAAGACTTCCGGCTGCTGCGCTTGGTGCGGATGCGCACCGCCGGCATAGATCTTCAGCTTCTTGTACATCTGCCGGCCCAGCGGTCCTTTTGGCAGCATGCCCTTGATAGCGAGCTTCAAAGCCCGATTAGGAAATTTTGACATCATTTCACGCAGGGTCATGCTCTTCAAGCCGCCGGGATACCCGCTGTGTCGATAATAAATCTTTTGATCCAGTCGCTTGCCGGTGACACGAATCTTGTCGGCATTGACGACAATCACATAGTCGCCGGTATCAAGATGCGGCGTGAAGTACGGCTTATGCGTCCCTCGCAGGATCGGCGCTACCTTCGAGGCGACCCGCCCCAAAGTCATGCCTTTGGCGTCAACGACCCACCAGCGCCGCTCGATGACCGCCGGGGTCGTGGCATAGGTCTTCTGAATGGCTTGTCTCATACAATTTCCTCCAGCGGCGCCTCGTCTGCTTCAGCCGAGATCGCGCGCACCGTCCCCTGTCAATTGCCGCGGATACTCTACCGCTTCCAAAATCAGTCCATTTGGCGGCGCCAAGACCTTCGCGCGCTCCAAATCTCGACTCAAAAGAATATCTCTGAAATCCTCTACCGAAAGCCTGCCTCTGCCCACCTGCGCCATCACGCCGACCAGCCGCCGCACCATGTGATACAAAAAGGCGGCGCCGCGAATCCGGTAGCGATATGATGTCCCGTATTCTCTGTCTTGACTCTCCCAGCGCGATACATATATCCGGCGAATCGTGTTCTTGCTGCCTTGCTGCGGCGCTGTGCCAAAAGCGGCAAAATCATGCTCGCCCAGGCAAATTGCCGCCGCCGCCTTCATGCTCTCGATATCCAGGCGCGCGCCAATCAACTGCCAAACGTGCCGGTCGAGCAGAGGCTGCCGCACACTAACAGTCGCGACGCTATAGGCGTATTGCCGCCAGAGCGCGTCATAACGCGGATGAAAGCCCGCTTGCCGCCAAATCCGCTGCAGGGCGATGTCTCGCGGCAGTTGTGAATTGATCGCATCCAATAATTCCCGTTCTTTGTGCTTCCACTCAACATCAAAAGCGATTACCTGTCCGTTCGCGTGGACTCCCGCGTCTGTCCTGCCGGCGGCCATAATGCCAACTGACCGTCCGGCAATCACCGCGATAGCCGCCTCAACCGCGGCTTGTATTGTAGGCGTCGGCTCGGGCTGACGTTGGAAACCTTGATAGGCGGTCCCGTCGTAAGCCAGGATTGCGCCATACCGCGCCATCGCCTGATGCCCGGTTAATCATCCGAGCCGTATTCCACCAGCTCGATCAGCGCCATCTCGGCATTATCCCCTTTACGCGGACCGAGTTTCAAAATACGCGTATATCCGCCGGGACGGTCCGCATAAAGCGGCGCCAACTCGTCGAAGACCTTGCCCACCAGCACACGATTGTTATTCAAGCGGCGGGCGACTTGTCGACGGGCGTGGACTGCCACCATCTGATCATCGCGCGCTTCCGCCTTCGCCAAGCCGCGCTTGGCAATAGTGATGAGCCGCTCGGCATGGCCCTGCACAAACTTGGCCTTATGGAAGGTTGTCCGGATTCGGCCGCGCGTCAGCAACTCAGACGCCAGGTTCATGCGCAGCGCCTTGCGGTGGCTACCGCTGCGGTTGAGCTTTTTTCCGTGATGCCGATGTCGCATAATTGCGCCTCGCTTGCTTGCTATTCCGCCTTGTCATGCGGCCAGTAGTTCTTCTCTTGCAGCTTCTGTTCCAGCTCATCCAGTGACTTTTCACCGAAGTTGCGGATCGCCAGCATCGCGTCTGGCCCCCGATTCAGCATATCAAGCACATCGCCGACCGATGTGATGCCCGTACGCTTAAGGGAGTTGAACACGCGAACGCTTAAATCCAACTCTTCGATCGGTTTGTCGTAGAGCGGCGGATAGGTCGGCTCGTCTTCGATTTGCGGCGGCAACTCTATGGATTGGAACCAATCTTCATCGACGCCAGCGATGACCTTGAGATGATGCATCATGATCTGCGCCGACTGCGCGACGGCTTCTTCCGGGCGGATAGTTCCGTCCGTCCACAACTCAAGTACAAGCTTGTCATAGTTGGTGCGCTGCCCGACACGGGCGCGTTCCACGTCAAAATTGACACGTTTGATGGGGCTGTAAACGGCATCAACCGGCAGCTCGCCTATTGGAAGGCGGCCTCGCTCTTCCGCCGGGCTGAAGCCGCGGCCGTTGCGCACTTCAAACTCCATCTCGATATTCACGTTCGAGTCATCAACCGTGAAAAGATAGAGGCTCGGATTCTCTATCTGCACTTCCGGCGGCGCCCAGATATCGGCCGCCGTCACTATGCCCTCGCCTCCCCCGTATTCCAGCCGCAAGCGGGCGCTTTCAACACCTAGCAAGATCAGTCGCAGTTGTTTGATCTGCAGGATGAGCTGGGTCATGTCTTCGCGGACATAAGGGATTTCCGAGAACTCATGGTGAACATCGGATACGCGAATACTCGTCACCGCCGCGCCGGGCAAAGAAGACAGCAAGATACGCCGCAGGGAGTTGCCCAACGTCAAGCCATAGCCGCTCTCCAGCGGACTGATGACGAAGCGCCCGTAATCCTTGGTGATATTCTGGCTCTCCACTTGATGTGGCAAAACCATGTTGGCGGTTACTTGATTGGCATCAACCGTGCTTGCGCCGACCGATGCGGGTTCTGCTGGAAATACCATGGTCGAGGGTTACCCTTTCGCTTATACGCGCCGGCGCTTCGGCGGACGAACACCATTATGCGGCACCGGCGTAACGTCCGTGATTGAACGCACCTTCAAACCACTTTGCTGAATTGAACGAATAGCCGCCTCCCGACCGGGCCCAGGACCCTTCACGAAGATATCAACTTCCTTCATGCCATGCTGCTGTGAATTAGCCGCCGCCGTCTCCGCCGCCATACGCGCCGCGTAAGGCGTGTTCTTGCGACTGCCGGTAAAGCCGGAGGTGCCCGCGCTCGCCCAGGTGATGACGTTTCCCGATTGATCCGTCATGGAAACAATCGTGTTATTGAAGGTGGCATAAATATGCGCCTGACCATAAGGTATATTCTTGAAAACTCGCCTGGCAGTGCTGCGACTGCTTCTTCTTGCTCTCGCCATTCAACTGCTCCCGCTGGACTAAGATTCCTGCTCATTCCAAGTGTCCGCTTTGAGGGCGGAGGTCATCAACTATCTAGGTCGATTGTCGATTTAGATATGCCGCTTCCGCTTTGCGCCACGGCCAAACCAGCTTACTTCTTGGTCGCGCCTCGGCGACGGCCACGCCCGGCGACAGTTTGTTTCTTGCCGCGGCGGGTACGGCCATTGGTGCGCGTACGCTGGCCACGAACGGGCAAGCGCCGGCGATGACGCAAGCCGCGATACGAATTAATCTCCATCAAGCGCTTGATATTCAACTGTGTCTGCCGGCGCAGGTCTCCCTCGATCGTCAAACCGCCAATCAATTCGCGCAAACGTTGCACTTCGCTTTCGCTGAGGTCACGGACGCGAGTGCTATGGTCAATGCCGGCCGAATTCAACAGCCGTTGGCTTGTAGACTTTCCGATACCGTAAATATAGGTCAAGCCGATGACAACACGCTTGTCCCTGGGCAGGTCAACACCTTCAATACGAGCCATAAATCATACTCCTTGATAAGGGCGGGCAGCCTTAGCCCTGCCTCTGTTTATGCTTCGGGTTCTCACAGATGATCATGACACGCCGTTTGCGCCTGATGACCCGGCACTTCGGGCAGCGGCGCTTGACACTCGCTCCAACTTTCATTCAAATCGCCTCGTATCGCTAGATTCTGCATTCGCGAACAATAGACTACCGCCGGAGCATCCGCCCGCAGATCAGTCATTGAATCGCTTGACAAGCCTATCTTGCTGCGTTCAGATACCCAAATGCTTCTCTGGGCGGCTGACAACGACGAAGCATTGTATCATAGATTTTCCCCCCGTCAAAGGACATTTCCGCCTCGGTCTCATTCATCTTGCCCGATATAAAAATCAGGTGGCGGCCGCACTACAAGTCCGACGCGCGTTGATAGCGCTAGATCAGTATTGACGCATCATGCCCCGCTCGGCCCCTGATGGCCTAGGGCAAGGTCAGTATCAACGGGCCATCTGCGGTTATAGCGACCGTATGCTCGAAATGCGCCGTCAGCGAGCCATCTTTCGTCACCACGGTCCAGCCATCCTCTAGCTCCAGCAAATCCGAGCGACCGGCGATTAGCATTGGTTCAATCGCGTAGGTCATACCGACTTCAAGCTCATAATCTTGCCACTGTATCTGGCTCTTCTTGCCGCTCCACCAATTCGGCACCTGCGGTTCTTCGTGCATGTCGCGGCCGACGCCGTGCCCGGTGTATTCGCGCGCCACGCTGTAACCAGCCCGCGCCGCTGATTTCGCCGTCGCTTTAGCCACATCGCTTATGCGGTTGCCCAAGATCGAGGCCGCAATCGCCGCCTGCAGCGCCGCCTTCGTCGCCTCCATCAGGCGCCGCGCCGAACGCGACACTGCGCCCACCGGGTGCGTGAACGCGGCATCGCCGACAAAACCACGGTATAGGCAGGCGACATCCAAGCCGATGATGTCCCCCTCCTCCAGAATGCGTGACTCCGACGGAATGCCATGGACCAGTTCATTATTGACCGAAGCGGTAATCGTAGCCGGGTATGGTGGATGCTCGCCCGGGGCATAGCCCAGAAAGCAAGGCTCGGCGCCGTGGTCGCGCAGCACGTTCAAGGCGATGGCATCAAGCGCTTTGGTGCTGACACCCGGCGCGATCGCCAGGCGCATCGCTTCATGCGCGACCGCCACGATTCGCCCGGCCTCGCGCATGAGTTGCAATTCTTCGGTCGTCTTGAGTACGGGCGCCATCAGTCCTGCTCGTAAGTAACGCGACGCGCGAAGCTACTCCAAAGCGCGCTTGATATCAGTCCAGACGGCTTCAATGCTCTGATCGGCATCAATGCGGTTCACGATATCACGCGCCTCAAAATAACTGATGAGCGGCTGCGTCGTTTCCAGATAGGTGTCAATCCGCTTGATGATCGCGTCGGCGCTGGCATCATCGGGGCGGCGCCGCAGCGATTCGCCGCCGCCGGCGATGCTCGCTTCCAAGCGAGGCGGAAACTGACCGGCGGGATCCTGCGCCCAATTGAAATCGACACCGTCGGCATTGTAATAGTAGTTATAACTGCTGCCATCCGCCGCGGACACACGCCCGAAAGCGCGCTTGAAGGCGGTGAACAAGTCCAACTCCAACAGCAGCACCGAGTTGACACGCGCGCCTTTCTCAGCCAAGTGCGCTTCGAGGAAAGCCGCCTGTATCTGATTGCGGGGATAGCCATCCAGGATTACGCCGCCCGCCGCATCCGCCTGCGCCAGGCGATCGACCACAATGGCATTGGTGGTTTCGTCATCCACGAGCTGGCCCGATGCCATAATCTGCTGCACCTTCGTCGCGAGCGCGTCCCTGCGCGTCCGCATCGCCCGGAACAAATCGCCGGTCGACACCTGCGGAATGCCAAAGTGCTCTTCAATTCGCTTCGCCTGCAAGCCTTTGCCGGCGCCTTGTATCCCCATCAAGATCACATAGAGGCTCATTCGACCAACTCCAGACACGCTCACGACTAAGCAACATCGACCTGTTTGACAGTCACAATCAGCTCACAAGAATAGAGCCGAGCAATCACAGCGCTCGGCTCCAGCGAACTCCAGACAAAGCGCAAATTAGCGCATAAAGCCCTCATAGTTGCGCATGACCAACTGCGCCTCCAACTGCCGCATGGTATCAATGACGACACCGACAACGATAATCAAGCCGGAACCAGATATGACCAGCCCGGCGTTGATGACCGCGCCTGACGTCGACGCCTCCAGCGGGAAGATGATGCGATTCACCAAGTCAACCACACCCGGGATGATAGCGATCACACCCAGGAAAAAGGCGCCGACGAAGGTAATGCGCCGCGTCGTCGTCTTGATGTAATCTTCCGTCCGCTTGCCAGGCCGGATGCCGGGAATGAAACCGCCATTCCGCTGCAGGGACTCCGCCAGATTCTGGTTGCCCACCATCACCTCCGCGTAGAAGAAGGTGAAGCCGACCGTCATGAGGAAAAAAGTGCCCCAATACAGCAGCCCTTGCTGGTTGCCGAAGGTCGTTTGAATCGTGTTGCCAACAGCGCCGGGCGGGAACAAGCTAGCGATGATAGCCGGGAAGGTGATGATCGACTGAGCGAAAATCAGCGGGATCATGCCCACCGGATTCACGCGCAGCGGGATGAAGCTGTCTTGCTGCGCGAACTGACGATTGCCGCGCACGCGCCGGCCATACTGCACCGGTATGCGCCGCACGCCTTCTTGAATTATCACCACCGCCAAGACGCTGAGCACCGTGATGACGATGAACAGCACCAGATTGTAAATGCTGCGATCGGGTTGCTGCGTCAAGAGCCGGATCAAGTTCTGTGGCGCTTGCGCCACGATGCCGGCGAAAATAATGATCGAGATACCATTGCCGATGCCCTGCTCGGTGATCAACTCGCCCAGCCAGATGGCGAACATCGTGCCCGCCGTCATCGTCGTCAGCACCGATACCGTCAGCAGGAAATTACTGCCTATGCCAAAGCCGAAGCCTGGGATGATCTCGGCGCCGGTTCCGGTCGCCAGGTTGAAGATGCTGATCTGCCCCAGGGCTTGCAATACCGCCATGGGAATCGCGACATAGTAGGTGTAGCGCTGGATCTTTTCCTGCCCGCCCGGTTCGCGCTGGATGCGCTCCAGCGCCGGCACAATCGGCACCAGCAACTGGAAGATAATCGAGGCGGTGATGTAAGGATACACACCGTTCGCGATGACGCTAAAATTCGCTACCGCGCCGCCCGAAAGCAAGTTCATAACTTGTATGAGGTTGCCGGCGCTGCTGCCGCTCTCGAATACTTGCCGCAAGACATTCCGGTCGACGCCAACTACCGGCACATGAGCCGCGAATTGGTAAACGATCAGAATGAATACGGTGAACAAGAGCTTGTTCCGCACATCCGGCAGGCGCCAAGCGTTACGCAATGCTTGAATCATGTGACCGTTTCCTTATCCAAAATGATGTCTCGGCTGGCTCGCTGACGCCGGCGCCTTTATGCGCTCGGCATTGCCGACATTCCACTACCGATAATACGTGGCGTCGCGCATTCTTGTTGCGCAAGCCATCGAGTCGGCCGACCAGCTTCAACTGCTTTCGCTGTACAAGCGCTCCAAATCAACCTTGCGCATCCGCTTGACGGTAGCGCGGGCGCCCGTGACTTTCAACGCGTGGCTGTTGACGCTGCCGCCCGCCGCTTCGATTTTCGCCGCGGCGCTCTTGGTGAACTTGTTCGCGTGAACTTCCAGCTTCTTTTTTAGGTCGCCTCGGCCAAGCACCTTGATCGGCTCGGTAGCCTTGCGCACCAAGCCAGCTTCCACCAGCGCCGCGCCATTCACGACAGCGCCGTCTTCAAAGCGCGCTTCCAAGGTATCGACATTCACTTCCTGATACGTGATGCCAAATATGTTGGTGAAACCCCGCTTGAATGGCAAGCGCCGCACCAGGGGCAACTGACCGCCCTCGAAGTAGGGACCCTTGCCGCCGCCACTGCGCGCGCCTTGCCCTTTATGCCCGCGCCCGGCGGTCTTGCCTTTGCCGGCGGCGATGCCGCGGCCAACGCGTGTCCGCTTGCGCTTCGAGCCTTTGTCGGGCTTCAAGTCATGCAACTTCATTGTCTTCGACCTCTTCAACCGTCACCAAGTGACTCACTCTATTGATCATGCCGCGTATCTGCGGCGCGTCGCCAATAAGCACACTCTGGCTCATACGGCGCAATCCCAGAGATTTGACAGTTTCTTTCTGACGACTGTTGTAGCCGATCGGGCTTTTGACCAAGGTAACTTTGAGCAGCTTGCCACTTTGCTCAGGCATGCTCGCCTCCCCGTTCGCCGCGGCGTTCCCAAACCGGCGCCACTTCATGCACGCGTTTGCCGCGCATCTCTGCCAGTTGCTCGCTGCTGCGCAACTGCCGCAGCGCATCCAGCGTCGCCATCGTGACGTTGAGCAGATTCGCGCTGCCTTGGCTTTTCGTCAATATGTTTCGCACACCCACAACTTCCAAGACCGCGCGAACGCCTCCACCAGCGATAACGCCTGTACCCGGCGCCGCCGGCTTGAGCAAGACGCGCGCCCCACCATGCCGCCCAATGACGGTATAGGGAATGGTCGCGCCCGAAAGCGAAACGCCTTCGATATTGCGGCGGGCGCGTTCGGCCGCTTTGCGGATGCTATCGGGTACCGCCCGCGCCTTGCCAATGCCGATCCCGACATTGCCTTTGTTGTCGCCGACAACAACAACCGTGCGGAAGGCAAAACGCCGGCCGCCCTTGATAACCTTCGCCACGCGTCGAATATCCACTACGCGCTCGTCAAATTCATCGCGCTCTTCCTGCTTTCTGCGCGAATCTCTTCTCCTGTTTTCAGCCATAAATGACCTCCACGCTTATACCTGCAGGCCCGCTTCGCGCGCGCCTTGCGCCACAGCCGCGACGCGACCAGTATACTTGAATCCACCGCGATCAAAGACAACCCGCTCTATGCCAGCCGCCTTCGCCCGTTCAGCGACGGTCTGGCCGACCAACTTCGCCGCCTCGACCTTGCTCTTATCCGCCAGGGATGGCGCCAGCGCCTTGTCAATCGTCGAGCAGGATACCAAAGTGCATCCCGCGATATCGTCAATGACTTGCACAAAAGTATTGCTGTTGCTGCGGAAGACGTTCATCCGCGGCCGCACAGCCGTGCCGGAGATATGCTTGCGCACACGCCGGTGACGTCTCTTGCGAGCGGCGTATTTCTTTCGACCAGTGATATCTGCCATATCCCTATTCCCTCAATCTTGCAATCGCGCGATTATCCGCCAGCGAGCGGCTTTCTTCAGCCGTCTATCGCTTGCCCGCCTTGCCAGCTTTGCGCCGTACATATTCACCCAGATAACGTACACCTTTACCCTTATAAGGCTCGGGCGGGCGCCATCCGCGGATATTAGCTGCCACTTGTCCAACGACTTGCTTGTCGATGCCATCGACATGGATGATCGTGCCGCGCGAATCCTTCGGCACGTCAAAGTTGACATCCGCCGGCGGCTCGACAATGACCGCGTGGGAATGCCCGAGGCGCAACTGCAAGTTCTTGCCCTGCAGCGTCGCCTGATAACCGACACCCTGTATCTGCAGCGTCTTGCGGAATCCTTCGGAAACGCCCAACACCATATTCGCCAGCAACGACCGTGTCAGTCCATGCAAGGCTTTGTGATGACGCAGGTCCGACGGGCGTTCCACGATGATGGAACCGTTCTCCTGCCGAATCGTCAAATCCGGATTGAAATCCTGCGACAATTCACCCTTGGGGCCAGACACCGTCACTGTGTTCCTGTCGATGGCGACGCTGACCTTTTCGGGCAGCGGGACCGGTTGCTTGCCTATGCGAGACATCTTAACTCCCCTTCCATCACCAGATGTAACACAGTACTTCACCGCCAACGCCGCTCCGGCGGGCTTGCTGCGCCGTCATCACACCTTTCGGGGTCGTCACGATAGCGATACCCGTTCCGCTTAATACGATGGGCAGTTCCTTGCGCTTGCGGTAGACACGGCGTCCCGGCTTGCTGATGCGCTGCAACTGCGTGATCACCGGCCGTCGGTCCCGGCGCGAGCCGAAATATTTCAACTGCACGTTGATCAATGGCGCCGGACTTTCGTCGCCGATCGTGAAGTCATCAATATAGCCCTCTTCCTTAAGAATGCGGGCAATCTCAATCTTGATCTTGGACACCGGCACGATGACTTCCGGCTTCCCGCGGACCAGTGCATTGCGAATGCGGGTCAACATATCGGCAATTGGATCATTTGTCACGTTAGACACTATTGCTGCCTCCTACCAACTCGCCTTCACAACGCCGGGAATCTCGCCATTTAACGCCATCTCGCGGAAGCAGATCCGGCACAAGCCGAAGCGGCGAATATAAGCCCGCGGACGGCCACAAACTTTGCAGCGATGCCGGACACGCACCGCATACTTGCGTCGTTGTTCCCGGAATTGCATACATTTTTTTGCCATGTAATCCTCTCTAGTTCCCTTGGAAAGGCATACCGAGCAGCGTCAGCAGGCGGCGGCCTTCCTCATCTGTTTTTGCTGTGGTGACGATTGTGATCTCCATCCCGCGCACCTTGTCGATCTTGTCAAAGTCAATCTCCGGGAAAACCAACTGTTCCCGCAAACCGACCGTGAAGTTTCCTCGACCATCCAACTTTGGCGATACGCCACGGAAGTCGCGAATACGCGGCAGCGCGATATTGACCAGCCGGTCATAGAGCGCCCACATCCTTTCCTTGCGCAGCGTAACTTTCGTGCCTATCGCGCGGCCTTCGCGCAGTTTGTAGGTGGCGATGCTCTTTTTCGCCCGCGTGACAACCGGCTGTTGCCCGGTGATGACCTTCAGGTCTTCGACGGCGCCATCAAGCGAACGGGGCTCGTCAATCGCCTCGCCAACACCGATATTCAAGGTGATCTTGCTGATGGTCGGCACCTGCATCGGATTAGTGTAACCGAACTCCTGCGTCAAGGTCGGCACGACTTCCTCCAGATAGCGAGTGTACATGCGGTTTTCCATAGTTCACCTCGCTCCGCTACTCGATTATGCTGCCGCTTTTTTTGCTGTAGCGCACTTTGCGCCCGTCTTCGGTGAAGCGAAAGCCGACCCGCGTCGGCTCATCGCTGACTGGGCAGACCAGCATCACGTTGGAAAGATGCAAAGGCGCTTCAAACTCGATAATCTGCGCCGGTATCTGCTGCCCGCCGGGCGCGGGGCGCGCCTTGCGATGTCGCTTCATAATGTTGACGCCATTGACAATGACGCGGTTTTTCTTAGTCAAGACACGGACGACCTCGCCGCGCAGACCTTTGTCTTTGCCGGCGATTACTTCGACCAAATCCCCTTGCTGCACTCGTTGCATCTCATTATCCTCGTTTACAAGGTCTCCGGCGCCAGCGAAACGATCTTCATAAATCCCTTGTCCCGCAGTTCGCGCGCGACCGGACCAAATACGCGCGTGCCTCGGGGATTCTCAAGGTCCTCCGCCAGGACCACCGCGGCGTTGTCATCGAAACGGATCGTGGACCCATCGGAACGACGGTATTCCTTATGCGTGCGTACAATTACCGCGCGCACCAATTCGCCTTTCTTCACACCACCTGCCGTCGAAGCCGATTTCACCGTGCCGACTACAATATCGCCGACATAGCCATACTTCACCTTCGAGCCGCCAATAACACGGATGACAAGGATTTCTTGCGCGCCACTGTTGTCGGCTACTTTCAAACGCGACTCTGTTTGAATCATCGCTACCACTCTCCGTTCAAGCAACTTGCGTCGACCAAGCCGACTCAGTTAGCCCCGGTCTCCGGCGCTTCCAAAACTTCTTCCACCACCCAGCGTTTGCGTTTGCTTATCGGCCGGCTCTGCACGATGCGCACCAAGGCGCCGATGCCTACGCCGGTTTCGTCATGCGCCATCACCTTGCGCGTCGAAGACACGACCTTGTGATAGACCGGATGCATCTTGCGATTCTCTATCGCCACAACAACCGTCTTTTCCATCTTGTCGCTGACGACCGTTCCAACCAGACGTTTGCGATTATTAGGCATTCTGCCCCCCTTGCGCAATCAATTCCGCCGCCAATTCCCGCTCGCGCAGCGCCGTCTTCAAACGAGCAATGTCCCGTCGCGTCTTGCGAAAAAGCGTCGTGTCTTTGAGCTCGCCCGATTCCTTCTGCAAGCGATAGGTGTACATCTCCACCTTGAGATCTTCAATCTTGTCCAGGATTTCATCATTCGACATGGCGCGGATTTCGTCGATAAACATCAGTTGACCTCCCGCCCCGAAATAGGATCGAAGCGCTTGACGAACTTCGTCTTGATCGGAAGCTTGTGCGACGCCAGCCGCAGCGCCTCGCGCGCGTCATCTTCCGGCACGCCGCTCATTTCAAAAAGGATCCGCCCCGGCTTCACGACGCAAACCCACTTCTCCACCGAGCCCTTGCCGCTGCCCATGCGCGTTTCAGCCGCTTTCTGCGTCACCGGCTTGTCCGGAAATATACGAATCCAAACCTTGCCGCGGCGACGGATATAGCGCACCATCGCCCGCCGGCAAGCTTCTATCTGCCGGCTGGTCACCCAACTCGGCTCAAGCGCTTGCAAGCCATAATCGCCGAACTGCACGACCGCGCCACGATAGGCCTTGCCGCGCATCCGCCCGCGCATTTGCTTGTTGTACTTTCTACGTTTTGGCATCAACATGCAGTTTGCTCCTCCGGCTTCAGCGACCTAATTTCGGCGTCCACGGCGACCATCATGGCCAGCCGGACGCTGCGCGCCAGTGCTGAAAGGATCTTCGCCCGGCAGGATATCGCCCTTGTAAATCCAAACTTTCACGCCGATCTGACCGAAGGTCGTCAAGGCTTCCGCAAAACCGTAATCAATATCGGCGCGTAATGTATTGCGCGGCACACGCCCATCGAACATCCACTCGCGCCGCGCCATATCAGAGCCGCCGAGGCGCCCGCTGACTTCGATGCGGATCCCGCCGGCGCCTTGCCGCATGGCTTGCATGATGGCGCGTTTCATGGCGCGGCTATGGCCGATGCGGCGGACCAACTGAGACGCGACATTCTCCGCCACCAGCGTCGCATCGAGGTCCGGCTTTTCAATCTCGCTGACTTCAACCTTCACCTTCTTGCCGGTCATGTCCTGCAAGTTTTGCCGCAATTCCTTAACTGCCTCGCCCTTACGCCCGATGATCAAACCCGGGCGCACCGTGTTTACCGTAATAATGACGAGGTTCGGATGCCGCTCGATCTCTATGCGGGAAACACCGGCCCGCGCTGTCTTCGACTTCAGATACTTGCGTATCTCGCGATCTTCCATCAATAAATTGACATATCGCTCGCCTTCCGCATACCAGCGAGCATCCCATTCACGGATGACTTTCAGGCGGAATCCCTTTGGATGAACCTTACGACCCATTAATTTCTTCCTCTCGCTCTGCCAAGATCACCCACAAGTGAGATGTGCGTTTCAAACGCGGCTTGAAGCGCCCGCGCGCTCCCGCTTTAAAACGCTTCAACGTGGGGCCATCGCCAGCATAAATTTGCGACACATATAGCTCTTCCCGGTTCAGGTCAAAATTATTCACCGCATTGGCCATCGCCGAGGCCAGGGTCTTGCTCACAAACCCTGAGCCTTTCTGCGGCATATAATCCAGCACGATCAACGCTTCTTCCGCATCCATCCCGCGCACTTTGTCACAGACCAGGCGCAGCTTCTGCGGTGAGATCGGCAGATATCGAGAAATAGCGCGAACTTCCATTTCACTGCCCTCTATCGTCTACTGTCCGTGATGTGACCGCGGAAGGTGCGTGTCGGCGCGAATTCACCCAGCTTGTGCCCGACCATGTTCTCCGTGATGTAAATCGGCACATGCCGCCGGCCATCGTGCACGGCGATCGTATGACCGACCATCTGCGGGAAGATCGTACTCGCCCGGCTCCAAGTGCGGATGACAACTTTCTTGTTCTGTTGGTTAAGCCGCTCGACTTTCTCCAGCAGCTTGGGGCTAATATAGTAGCCCTTTTTCAATGACCGTGACATTTTCGTCTCTCCTGACTAACGGCGCTTGCCGCGGCGTCGGATGATAAAGCGAGTCGTGCGCTTGTTGCGCCGCGTGCGGACGCCCAGAGCCTTCTTGCCCCAAGGTGTCTTCGGCGCGGCCATGCCAATGCCGGACTTGCCTTCGCCGCCGCCATGCGGATGGCTCGCCGGGTCCATGGCCGTGCCACGCACTGTCGGTCGCCAGCCCAGCCAACGACGCCGGCCGGCCTTGCCCAACTTGACATTCGAATGCTCGGCGTTGCCCACTTGCCCAATCGTCGCTCGGCAAGTCGCCAGCACCATGCGCATCTCGCCGCTCGGCAAGCGCAAGGTCACATACTTGCCTTCCGATGCCAATATCTGCGCCGATGTCCCGGCCGAGCGCGCCAGTTGCCCGCCTTTGCCCGGTCGCAATTCAATATTATGCACCACCGTGCCCAGCGGAATTTTATTTAGCGCCCGGCTATTGCCCGGCCGCAAGGTACTCATCGCGCCGTTGCCGATCATGTCGCCGACTTGAACGCCCATCGGCGCGATGATGTAACTCTTCACGCCGTCTTCGTATTGCAGCAAGGCGATACGCGCGGACCGATTGGGATCATACTCAATTGCCATGACCTCGGCGCGGCAATCTTCCTTGTTCCGCTTGAAGTCAATGATCCGGTAGCGCCGCTTGTGCCCGCCGCCCCGGTGCCGGACAGTGATCCGCCCGGTGTTGTTCCGGCCGCCCTTCTTTCGCAAGGCGCGCGTCAAAGAACGCTCGGGTTTCTTCTTCGTGATCTCTTCAAATGTATAGCCGGTCATATCTCGGCGACCAGGCGATGTGGGTTTATAGACCTTAATGGGCATCTTGTTTACACCCCCTAAACATCAAAAAGCTCGATCGAAACGCCGTCTTCCAGCGTCACGATTGCTTTCTTCCAGGCGCGCGACCGGATATATGTGCTGCGCCCGCGGCGACCGCGCTTGGCCGGCATCACCATCGTGCTGACCTTGATCACTTTGCCCTCCAGGTCAAAGATCTCCTCCACCGCTTCCTTCACCTGGATCTTGTTGGCGTTCCGCGCGACTTCAAAGACGTACTTGTTCTGCGAGTCCGCCATTTCCGCCGTCTTTTCTGTAATAAGCGGACGGCGAATAACATCGTAAAGGTGTAGCTCCGGCATCTTACGCCCCCTTGCCCCAAATGCTCTTGACCACATCAAGCGCGTCCAAAGGCATGATCACCTTGTCGTACTTCAGCAAGTCACGGACGTTCAGATAATTGGCCATAACAGTATGAACGTTAGCGAGATTATTGGCGCCCTTGCGCACCGCTTTCTGGTCTCGCGTTACCACAATCAAGGCAGATTGTTCACCGACCAGGGTTTCAATAAAGCTGCGCACTTCCTTGGTCTTGGGCGCATCCATATCGAGCTTGTCGACCAAAACCAACTGACCATCGCGCACCAGCGCGCTGAGCGTCGACCGTATGGCGCCTTGCCGCATCTTCTTCGGCATCCGCTTTGTATAGTCGCGCGGCTTCGGGCCAAACGCCAAACCGCCGCCGACGAAGATAGGCGCGCTCTGCGCGCCATGCCGCGCGCGGCCGGTGCCTTTCTGTCGATACCATTTCGCGCCCGTCGCGCGGATCTCCCCGCGCGAAAGCGTACTATGAGAACCTTGGCGCGCGTTCGCCATCTGCCGGACGAATGCCTGGTGCATCAAACCGACATTGATCTTCGCCTCAAAGATATCGGGCGGCAGGTCGATCTGTGATACTTCTCGACCGGCGCTGTTCAAAACTGGTAACTGCATGGCCTATTCTCCTGTCTTCTCCGCCGCCCCTTAAGCGCGCTTCGTGGCCGGGCGAATCATGACGATGCTGCCCTTGGCCCCGGGCACCGAGCCCTTGACGGCCAAGAGGTTGTTTTCGGCATCGACAACGACCAACGGCAGGTTCTGCACGGTCACGCGATCATTGCCCATACGTCCCGCCATCTTCTTACCCTTAAGCGTCCGGCCGGGCGTGGCGCACATCCCGATCGAACCGGGCGAGCGCATACGGTCCGATTGACCGTGCGTCTTCGGGCCACGAGCGAAACCGTGTCGCTTGATCGTCCCGGCATGACCGCGACCCTTGCTCGTGCCAATGACATCGACCAGCTCGCCACGCTCAAAGACATCAACTTTGATTTCCTGACCCTCTTCAACCGCCAAATCGCCACGCTCCGTCAGGCGGAATTCGCGCAGGTGACGCAGCGCAGGCAAATCGGACCGTTGCAAGTGGCCCAACTGCCCCTTGGTTAGCCGCTTCGGTTTGGCTTCCCCATAGCCGAGTTGAATCGCGACATAACCATCGCGCTCGACATTACGTATTTGCGTCACGTAGCAGGGGCCCGCTTGAATCACAGTAACCGGAACCACCGTGCCCTGTTCATCAAACACTTGGGTCATGCCCACTTTTTTGCCAATCATGCCCTTCATGAGCGTAACCTCCACTCAAGCGCGCTTGCTCGTTGTGGCTCACTGCGCGCCCGGTAATACTCTTGGCCATCCGTTGGGATGGCGGCCTCATGCGCCTGCCCTGCGATAGCCCGCGGAAAGTAAATCCGCCGCAGGCGACTTCGGCAAAACCTATCGCGCTTGCTTTGTTAAATCTTAATCTCGATATCGACGCCCGCTGGCAAATTCAGCCGCATCAAGGTGTCGATGGTCTTGCTGTCCGGCTCCAGCACATCAATTAACCGCTTGTGCGTCCGCACCTCGAAATGCTCTTGTGAATCCTTGTCAATGAACGGCGAACGCCGCACGGTGAAACGCTCGATCCGCGTCGGCAGGGGCACCGGCCCCACCACCCGCGAGCCGGTCCGTTCCGCCGTGTCCACGATTCGCTGCGCCGATTGATCGAGCACCCGATGGTCGTAAGCCTTCAGCCGGATACGTATCTTGTTCTTTGCCATTCCGCCGCCTTTTACTCTTAAATCAGGACACCGACCCGTTAAGACGAGCCGGGCGCGTGACCCGGCTCAGGTCCTTGCCTTCCCAGACAAACTTACTCCAGGATCTCGGTGATGCGACCGGCGCCAACGGTCAAGCCGCCTTCACGAATCGCGAAAGACGAACCCCGTTCCAACGCGACCGGCGTGATCAACTCGACAGTCAGGTTGACGTTGTCGCCCGGCATAACCATTTCCACGCCATCAGGCAAGGTGATGGTGCCCGTCACATCCATGGTGCGGATGTAGAACTGAGGACGATAGCCGGTGAAGAAGGCTTTATGCCGGCCGCCTTCGTCGCGGCGCAGGACGTAGACTTCGCAGTTAAACCTCTTGTGCGGCGTGATCGAGTCCACCGCAGCGATGACCATGCCGCGCTGCACCTCATCGCGATCAATACCACGCAGCAGAATACCAGCATTGTCGCCCGCCTGCGCCTGGTCCAATTCCTTGTTGAACATTTCGATGCCGGTAACCGTCGTCTTTACGATCTCGTCGCGCAAGCCGACGATATCCACCTGCGTGCCCTTGAGCAAGGTGCCGCGCGCGACGCTGCCGGTGACAACCGTGCCGCGTCCTTTGATGGAGAAGACATCTTCAATCGCCATCATGAAGGGCTTGTCGACATCGCGCGTCGGCGTGGGGATCCACTCATCAACGGCATCCATCAACTCGATGATCGACTCATATTCCGGCGCGGCCGGATCAGCGCTCTCGCTCTCCTGCGCCGCCAGCGCGGAACCCTTGATGATGGGCGTATCGGGATCAAATTCATAGCCCTCAAGCAGTTCAGACAACTCCATCTCGACCAACTCGATCAGTTCTTCATCATCCATCTGGTCGGTCTTGTTGAGGTAAACGACCATCGCCGGAACTTCGACCTGCTTCGCCAGCAGGACATGCTCCCGCGTTTGCGGCATGGGACCATCGGGCGCGCTGACGACCAGGATAGCGCCGTCCATCTGCGCCGCGCCGGTGATCATATTCTTGATATAGTCGCGGTGGCCCGGGCAATCCACGTGCGCGTAATGACGGTTATCCGTTTCGTACTCGACGTGGCGAATATTGATCGTGATGCCGCGAGCACGCTCTTCCGGCGCATTGTCGATATCGCCGTATTCGCGTTCCTGCGCTTGCCCTCTGAGCGCCAGCACCTTGGTAATGGCGGCGGTCAAAGTTGTCTTGCCATGATCGACATGACCGATCGTTCCGATATTTACATGCGGCTTGCTACGCTCGAATTTCCCCTTTGACATTTGACAATCCCTCTTGTGAACTTGACGACTTGAATATAAATGAGCGAACGAATCCTGGCGGCCGGGGGCGCCCAGCCTCACCTCAACGGGAGCCGGCTTTCACTGCCTCGGCAATACTTTCCGGCGCTACCGTATAGGTATCAAACTCCATACTGAAATTGCCGCGGCCCTGCGAATTGTTGCGCAGGTCATTGGCATAACCGAACATCTCGCCCAAGGGCACTCGCGCATCGATCACCGATATGCCTTCACTATGCGGCTCCATACCTTGGATCACGCCGCGGCGCGAAGAAATATCGCCGACGACAGCGCCCGTGTATCCATCAGGCACAACGACTTCGACACGCATGGACGGCTCCAAAATTACTGGCCTGCCCTTCTGAATGCCTTCCTTCAAACACATCGAACCGGCGATGGTGAAAGCGATTTCGCTGGAATCCACCTCGTGATATGCGCCGTCAACCAGCGTCGCTTTGATGTTCACCACCGGATAGCCGGCCACCACGCCACCTTGCATCGCTTGGGTAATACCCTTCCTTACCGCAGGTATATACTCCTTCGGTATCGACCCGCCGCGAATCGCATCCACAAAGAGCAACTCGCCATCGGCGTCATCCTTCTCTTCTTCCGGTATCGGCTCGAAGCGAATCGTAACGCGGGCATACTGACCCGCGCCGCCCGTCTGCCGCCTGAAGGTCGTATCGATCTCCACGGTTCGAGTGATCGTTTCACGGTAAGCAACCCGCGGCCGGCCGACTCTGGCTTCAACACCGTATTCTCGCATCAGGCGGTCCACCAAAACTTCCAGGTGCAACTCGCCCATGCCCTTGATCTTGGTCTGACCCAACTGGTCGTCTACCTCGATCTGAAAGGTCGGGTCTTCTTCCGCCAGTTTCCGCAAACCGATACCCATCCTGTCTTGATCGGCTTTGGTGTTTGGCTCGATTGCGACCTCAACCACCGGATCGGGGAATGAGATATTCTCGAGCAGGATCGGCTGGTTCGGCGCGCTCAAGGTATCGCCGGTGAAAGTTTCCTTCATGCCGATAACCGCCGCGATATCGCCCGCGTGCACCTCTTTGACATCTTCGCGCCGGTCGGCAAACATGCGTACGATTCGGCCTATGCGCTCGCGCTGACCGTTGGCCGTGTTTACCACCATCGTGCCCGCTTTGAGAACGCCGGAATAAACACGGGTGAACGCCAACCTGCCATAAGGATCGGAGACGATCTTGAAGACCAACGCCGCCAAGGGTTCCTCGTCATCGGCGCGGCGAAGCAGTTCCACCCCGTCTTTCGGCCGCTCGCCCTTAACCGGCGGGATATCCAGCGGCGATGGCAGCAAAGCCACAACCATATTCAAAAGCGCTTGCACACCTTTGTTCTTCAGCGCCGAGCCGCACATAACCGGGTGCAACGCGCCCGATATCGTGCCGGCGCGCAAACCGGCAAGAATCTCCTCGTCAGTGATCTCCTCTTCTTCGAGGAATTTCATCATTAAGTACTCATCGTGCTCGACGATCTTTTCGATCATCTCGCCACGGCGCGTTTCCGCCATTTCCCTGTGACTCTCGGGAATCGTATGATAATTGATATCCGTGCCTTCGTCGTTGCCGTAAGTGATCAACTCCATCTTCAGCAGATCGATGATGCCTTCGAAGTTCTCGCCACTGCCATACGGCACTTGAATCACGACGGGATTCGCCTTCAAACGATCAATCATCATAGTGACGCAGCGGTCGAAATCGGCGCCGATACGATCCATCTTATTGACAAAACACATCCGAGGAACATTGTATTGCGACGCCTGCCGCCAAACTGTTTCCGATTGCGGCTCGACACCGGCAACGCTGTCAAACACAGTCACGCCGCCATCCAGCACGCGCAAACTGCGCTGCACTTCGGCCGTGAAATCCACATGGCCCGGCGTGTCAATGATGTTGATCTGATGATCATCCCAACTCGCCGTGACCGCGGCCGATGTAATCGTGATACCGCGCTCCCGCTCCTGCTCCATATAATCCGTCGTCGCCGAACCCTCGTGAGTTTCGCCGATCTTGTGCACCATTCCGGTGTAATAGAGAACCCGCTCGGTGACGGTTGTCTTGCCGGCGTCAATGTGCGCGATGATTCCGATATTGCGCACTCTGTTGAGATCAAAGCCCGGATTGGTCTTGGACATTTCCCATTCACTTCCCGCCTGTTTCCGGCGGGCTACGATCTAGCGAAAATGAGCAAAGGCGCGGTTCGCCTCTGCCATACGATGCGTCTCGTCCTTGCGGCGGATGGCGCTGCCCTGCCCATTGTAGGCATCTAGCAGTTCATTCGTCAGCTTCTCGGCCATGCTCCGGCCGCTGCGGTCGCGCGCGAACTGAATCAGCCAGCGCATTGCCAGCGTCACCCCTCGTTCATGCGACACATCTATCGGCACTTGATAGGTCGAGCCGCCAACGCGCTTCGGTTTCACCTCGACCGCCGGCGTCACATTCCGAATCGCGATCTCGAAGACCTCAATCGGATCTTTCTTCGTCCGCTCGCCCATGGCATCCAGCGCTTGATACATGATCCGCGTCGCCAAACTCTTCTTGCCGCCATGCATCATGCGATTGATAAACATCGCCACATGCAAATTGCCAAACTTGACGTCAGGCGGTGGCATTCGCTTCGGCGGTCGATTTCTCCTCGGCATACCTCAAACTCCTAATCTCGCAAACCGTCTTCGCCCGATAGCGAGCAGCGCATCACGCTTGACGCCTCCTCGGGCGGGCTTGATCCCGCCAAGCGACTTACTTGCGCCTCTTGGTCCCGTATTTGCTTCGTCCCTGCTCGCGGCCGTCAACCCCGCTGGTATCCAACGTGCCCCGCACGATGTGGTAACGGACGCCCGGCAAATCCTTCACGCGACCGCCGCGCACCAGAACAACGCTGTGCTCCTGCAAGTTGTGGCCCTCGCCGCCAATATACGCCGTCACTTCAATGCCGTTGGTCAAACGCACTCGCGCAACCTTGCGCAGAGCCGAATTTGGCTTCTTCGGCGTCATCGTCTTGACTTGCGTGCAGACGCCACGCTTCTGCGGCGCCCCCTTCTGCTGGCGTGACCGCCGGTTCTTAAGCGCGTTAAAGGTGTACTGAAGCGCGGGCGCTTTATTCTTCTTGCCCTTGCTCCGGCGCCCTTTGCGCACCAACTGATTAATCGTTGGCATTTATGACTCCGTCGCTCTCTAATTCCACACTTTTCTTTTTAGACATGCAAACAGGCGCAACAAAACGCCTATTTTTCATTCTTTATGACGAGCCCCTTCGCGCAGGCAAAGCACTTTCGCCATATTCGCTCAGTTCAGCCGTCAGCGCCTCGTTCGAGGAGGTTATCGGCCGGGTGTGCAATCGCGCATCTTATCAAGCGCGTTACCCGCTGTCAAGACAGAATTCAAGCAAACCAGACCAGCTGCGCCTAATACGCTTTTACCACCGAATACACCGAGCCAATATGAGGACATCAAGGTTATCCTAGTAATCAATCGGGCGCTCTCTCAACATCTGCCGCCGCCCTAAGCCCGAAACTGCGCCAACCAAGTATCCTCTTTTTTCCTCTGTGAACTCTGTGGCTCTGAGTCGCATCCCACGTCCCGTTCATAAACCGCGGAATAATTCACGCACGATGATGTTGCGCTGAATCTCGCTCGTGCCTTCATAGATCTGGAAGATCTTGACATCGCGCAGCAGTTTCTCTACCGGGTACTCTTTCATATAGCCGTAGCCGCCAAAGACCTGCACCGCGTCCACCGCCGCCTTGGTCGCCATATCAGCGGCAAAGGCTTTGGCATAAGCGGGGATCCTCGGATTGCTGATCCCGGCGTCAACCTGCCAGGCCGCCTGCCACGTTAGCAAACGCGAGGCCTCGTAGTTGATCGCCATATCAGCGATCTTGTGTCCCACCGCCTGATGCTGATAAATCGGCACGCCGAAGGCCTCCCGCTCATTGGCATACCGAACGCTCTCTTCCAACGCCCGCCGCTGCAAGCCGCAAGCCGCCGCCGCCACGCCCGGTCGACTGTAATCGAATACTTTCATCGCGATGTAGAAGCCCTGGCCGACCTCGCCCACGATATTCTCTTGCGAAACCTCAACATTCTCAAATACGATCTCGGCCGTATCCGACGCGCGCTGACCCAGCTTATCGAACTTCTTGCCCACGTTGACGCCAGGCGAGTCACGGTCAACGATGAAACAGGTCATGCCCCGATGCCCAGCGGAAAGATCAGTCTTGGCGAAGATGGTGAAGAAATGCGCATGGCTCGCGTTGGTGATGAATGTCTTGCTGCCATTGATGATATAGGCGGCGCCTTTCTTGTCCGCCCGCGTCTCTATGCCCGCCACGTTTGAGCCGGCATTCGCTTCCGTGACGCCATACGAGCAGAACTGTCCTTGCTCGCCCGCCCGCTCGCCGAGCCAATAGGCCTTCTGCTGCTCATCGCCCGCTATCAGAATCGGCAACATCGCCAGTGAATTCACGCCCAGGCTCGAGCTGATACCGGTGCAGCCATAACCCAGCTCCTCGGAAACCAGCACCTCTTCAAACGCCGAGGCGCCGACGCCGCCATATTCTTCCGGGATCAGCATGTTGACGATGCCAAGTTCGCGCGCCTTGTGAAAAATGTCTTCTGGAAATATCGACTTTTCATCATATTCAGCCGCCACCGGGATAATATTGTCCGCTACAAAATCGCGCGCCATGCGCACCAGCATCTCTTGTTCTTCACTCAATTGAAATTGCGGACCCGCCATCGCTGCCCTCCTTCCACGATAAATTGAATTGCCGTCCGGCAATTTAATCTAACAGGGATTAGATTTATTTTCCAGCCTCGCGCATCAACCGCAACACTGCATCGATAATCTGTTTTTGCTGTTCGTCACGGCTGATCTCTGCCGGCTCATCGCCCGCCTGCTCCCCGTACCAGCCAAACTGCGCATGGTTGCCGCCTTCAATCAAGACCGTCAGCGCATCGGCCGGCAACTGCTGAAACGATCCTGCCACCTCGTCAACAGAAGCCAGACCGTCGCGGTCGCCATACACCGTCGCGGCAGCCAGTTGCCCTTCCCGGAAATCAATATGCGCTTCCGGGTATGCCGCCAGCAGAACCAATCCATCGACCTTGTCCGGATTTTCATACGCATAACGAGCCGCCATCGCGCCGCCCAGGGAATGCCCGCCGATGACCCAGGTCGAAATCTGCGGATGCGCTTCAATGACAGCCAAAGCCGCTCCTATATCAAGAACAGCGAGGTTAAGCGGCATGGGCGTGATGACAGCCAGAAAACCTGCCTCGGCCACAGCCCGCGCCAGGGGCGCATAAGCCTCGGGCGGGACGCGGCCGCCGGGATAGAAGATAAGACCGCTGAGGGCTTTGTCGGCCCGTGGCTTAAAGACAATCCAGGAATCGCGACGGACGCTGACAGACCCACCTGAGCGCAGCGCTGCTTCCGCCTCAGCCATGACTTCACCGGCCGGCGCGCCAAAGTAAATCGCCAAGCCGCCCAGTGAAATCGCGGCAATCGCGGTTACAAGAAGTATGAGCGGTAAGAAACGCGGGCGCGGATGACGCAGCAGCGCAACTCTCATTTTGTCAGTTCGTCAGCCATCGCATCGCCGGCAGCAATACCCGACATGAAAGCGCCCTCGACGCGGCCACGGCCGCCAAAGGCGTCGCCGGCGAATACCAATGGCGGAAGGTCTCGCGCCAGCACGCACTCTTGCGGATGCGTCGTTAATGGCACGGAATAACGCCACTTCTTAAGTTGCGTGTGGCTGATCTTCGCGCCGGGACTCAAATAGGGCGAGACCGCTGATTCCAGCTCGCGCACAATATCTTCTTCGGGGGCGTCCCAATTCTGTCGGCTGAATTTCGCGTTGGCGTGGCTGGTGACTATCGTCGACTTCGAGATGCCTTTCGCTTCATTATCCGCCACCCAATAAATGTCGCTCAGGAAATTCTGCACCGCGCCCGGCGCCGGCAAATCCGCATCGCCATCGATCTCGTGTATGCCGCAAAGGCAGGGGCCGAATCGGATCCGCCGCAGGTCAACCATATCATCATCGTGCAGATAGACCCCGCTCCGTGTCAGCAAAGCCAACGTTTCCGGCATAGGCGGCGTCAGTATCAAGCCAGCGCCCGCATGCAAATCCCCCTCGCTATCTTCCAGCGTCCAGCCAGAGACGCTCTTTCGCGCGCTCAAGACCAAGCGATTCAGCTTGATGTCCAGACCCTGCGCCAGATGCTTGGCCAGTCGATTCATGCCGCCGCGCGTGGCGTACCTTGGATGCCCATCGCCCGCCGTTCGTTTGACGCTGCCATCGGACCAGCCCGTCCCCCAAACATAGACCAGATCCAGCGCCAGCCACTCTTCTACTTGTTGCCGCAGCGTCTCGCCGCGCACGGTGAAAAACTGCGCGCCGTGATCCGCCAAGCCCCCTTCGCCGATCCGCCGCGTCGCCAGCCGCCCCCCGACGCTTCGCCCGCTCTCCAAAAGACGAACGGCCAGTCCGCGCGCCTGCAAGCTCCGCGCCGCCATTAGGCCAGACATCCCCGCGCCAACTATCAAGACATCCACAAAGTCACCTTTCGTTTCTCGCGCGCTCTACGCGTTCAACATCGCAATCATACCGCAATCAAGCAGATATGTTAGGTTCGCTCGCCCTTGCGCCGAACTGCCGCTTCTAATGCGCTTCTATTCCAAATCCTCTTCACAACCCGCCCAGACTATGTTACACTGCGTTTGCGTGGTGACATCAGCCGTATTGGGTCGGCAAACGTCGCCAGCCATCATGGGAGCGAACTAGATTCGACGTTGGTGGCTGAAACCGCAGTGCAAGCCGTGGCGCCAAGACACGTTAAACTGGCAACGCACATAGGTGCAAAACCCAATTTCCAACCCCTTCCTATGGTTGCTTAGGCAAACGGGATGAGGGTGTAGAGGCAAAAAGTCCTCTACCGCTCCTGCAGTATCGTCTCCCTTTGCGATCTGCAACGAGTGTCATAAAAAGTTAGGGTGCCCGCCGTCCACGCCGATAAGATGGCGCCAAGTCCCATCGGCTAGCCTCATGTGTACCGCGCGCTCTGGGACTGCATGAAGCGAAACTCATCAGAGGGCTAAGCTTGTAGATCTGCGAGATTCGAAACCAGCGGACCCGGGGGGCAGGTCCCCGGCGCTTCCACTCCGCGCTTCCGCCCAGTCATGTACAGGGCGGTTTTGCTTTCATTGGCTATAATCATTCCACAATGATCGTCAGACCCTACCTCATTGTCGCCACTGCCCTGGCCATACTCTCCGCTTCTGTCCTCGCCGGTTGCGCTTCCGGCGCGCCAGAGATGACCGCCACCGCATACAGCCAGATACGCTCAGAGATCGAGAATTTGCGCGCGACCGCTACCGTTGTCCGCGCGCGCATGAAAACCACCCTCGAATACGCGGGCACTCGCGTCGGGCAAGCGGAAGAAGCCGGTGGCTTGCTGCAGCATAGCCTAAGCAGCCTCGGCACTGACACAAACTATGTCGAGACCAGCGTAAGCTTGATCAAGAGCGGCCCGACATTGATTCCGCCGCCGACGCCAATCGACGCGCGCGCGCCAGCCGCCAGCGCCATCACTCCGATTTCCCGCCCTACCGATATACCGGCCGCCGCCACCGCCACGGCGACAAATCCGCAGCCCGCGCCCGATGATAACCGTCCCCGCCTCGAAAATATCGTGATGGCATCGGGCGTCAACGATTTCGATTGCGCGATCGACAGCAATCCCAGGTTCACCCCACAGTCCCAGGCGATTTACATCGTAGCCGAAGCGCATAACATAGCCGCCGGCGCCAGCATTTCTTCGCGCTGGTATCGCCGCGGGACAGAAGTCGCCTATTTCAGCTTTGAAGCCGAGAACGACATCAACGACAATTGCATCTGGTTCTTCATCGACCAGACCGATACGACATTCTTCCCTGGTTCCTGGAGCGTCGAGATACGCGTCGACGATACCCCGCTGTCCACACCTATAGCCTTCCAGATCGCGGAAAACTGAAACCGCGCGAACTCGGCATTTAGCTGGCGGCCACGAGGCAAGCGCGCCATTTTGAGATTGGCATCGCCCACAACTGCTGGCATAATACTGCGTATAATCTTGAGTGCTGAATGTTTAACAGGATAGGCGAGATGGCAATCGTCACCCGCTGGGACAACAAGAAGAAAACGATCATCCTCCTCGAGTTCGAATCGGAATGGACTTGGGACGAACTCGAAGAAGCGGTGCAGAAAGCGGACAGTTTGATCGGCAGCGTGGAACACTTTGTCGATCTCATCATCGATCTGGAAGGCGCCGCCATCCCCCGCGATATATTAACCGGCGCGAAGAATCTTCTTGCCAGTGGCGAAGCGCGCCCGAACGAAGGCGCTCGCGTTGTGGTAGGCGCAAACGGCGCCCTGCGGACGATTTACCAGACTTTGCAGAAGACCCTCAATAACGACGTGGAAGGACGGGAAGTCCTGTTCGCGCCCAACCTTTCCGATGCCCGCGCCATCATCCGGGGCTTGGCGCTCGACCGCTAGTCCGGCTTTTCCGGCAGCCTGCCTGCTCCGGCTTGATTCTCATTTTTTGTCTCTTCCCTGGCTCGACACCTAGCCGAATGGGCAGTTACATTCCGCCTTGTTCTTCCGCTATGCTATAGTCCTAGCAGGAGGCCCTTATGATGATGAAAGGCGGCGGCTGGTTCCGCTACTGGCACGGAGCCGACGCAACAACCAAACCCAACGTCACCCGGCGCTTGTTGTTGCGCGTTCTCGCCTACGCCAAACCTTATCGCCTGCAAATCGCCGGGATGCTCGGCACCATCCTCTTGACAACCGGCCTCGGCCTGCTCAGCCCACTCATCTTCCGCGAAATCATAGATTCGGCTCTGCCCGAAAAAGATGTCGGCAAGCTCAACTTGCTGGTTCTGGGCCTGCTTGCGATCCCGCTCGTCAGTGGCGGCATCCGCATCATTCAGCGCAAGCTCAACGTCTCCATCGGCGAAGGCGTGATCTATGACCTCCGCGTCTCGCTTTACCACCACCTGCAAAAGATGTCGCTGCGCTTTTTCACCAATACGAAATCCGGCGAGTTGATGAGCCGCCTCAACAATGATGTGGTCGGCGCCCAGAACGCCATAAGCAATACCATCGTCTCGCTCATCACCAACATCATCACCGTCGTCGCCACCCTGGCCGTGATGATCAGCATGAAGTGGGAGTTGACTATACTCGGCATTCTCGTGCTGCCCCTCTTCATCTTCTTCGCCCGGTGCCTGGGCCGTCGACTGAAAGAGATAGCCCGCGAGCAGATGGGCTATAACGCGCAAATGAACGCCATGATGAACGAGACCCTCGATATCAGCGGTGCGCTTCTCGTCAAGCTCTTCGGGCGCATCGACGCCGAAGTCGAGCACTTTGAAAGACGCGCCGCCGATGTCCGGGATTCGGGCATCTTGCGCGCCATCCTGGGCACGCAGTTCTTCGTGCTCATTGGGCTGGTCAGCGTCGCCGGCACTGCCCTCGTCTACTGGATTGGCGGCATTCTGGTCATCCAGGACCAATTCACCATCGGTGACATTGTCGCCTTCGTCACCTACCTCACCCAGCTCTACACACCGCTGCAAGCCTTGACCAACGCCCCGGTCGATTTCGCCCAGTCCATCGTCAGCTTTGAACGCGTCTTCGAAATCATCGATCTGCCGCTGGAGATCGAAGAAAAATCCGATGCCCTCCATCTCAGCGATGTTCGCGGCGAGTTGGCCTTCGCTGATGTCACCTTCCGCTACGAAATTGACCGGCGCCAGTTGCTCACCGATGTCGAGCGCATCGGCCGTATGCACAGCGTAGCCGCCACTCGATCCGGCGATCCCCAACAACGCGGCAACGGCAGCGCGGCCAGCGCCCCTTTACATCAAGCGCGCGAATTGGCGCTGGACAAGCTCTCCTTTGAAATAGCTCCCGGGCAACTGGTCGCCTTGGTCGGCCCCAGCGGCGCCGGCAAAACCACGCTGACCTACCTAATCCCTCGCCTTTATGACCCCAGCGACGGTCGCATCACCCTGGACGGGCAGGACCTGCGCGACCTGACCTTGAGCACCATGGCGGAGAACATCGGCATGGTCACGCAAGAAACCTACCTCTTCCATGACACCATCCGCACCAACCTGCTCTACGCCAAGCCTGATGCGGCACAAGCCGAAATCGAAGCGGCTGCCAAAGTCGCCCATATTCACGACTTCATCACCGGGCTCCGCGATGGTTACGACTCCATCGTCGGCGAACGCGGCTATCGCCTCAGTGGCGGCGAGAAACAGCGTATGGCGATCGCGCGCGTCGTCTTGAAAGACCCGCGCATCCTCGTCCTTGACGAAGCCACCAGCCACCTCGACAGCCAATCCGAAGCGCTGATTCAAGACGCGCTCAGCCATATCATGCGCGGCCGCACCAGCATCGTTATTGCCCATCGGCTAAGCACCATCCTCGCCGCTGACCTGATTCTCGTGCTTGATCGCGGCGCGATTGTCGAACGCGGCACGCATGCGCAGCTGCTTGAAGAGGGCGGCTTGTACGCCAATCTCTACGAGACCCAATTCAGCCAGCAGCGCCAATTGGCCTGAGCCGAGACCAATACCGTGCGCGCAACCATCACTCAACTGGACGCCAACCGGCTGGAATCCGAGTGGCGACGGCTCATTGACCACCTGGCCGAGAGCAAGTCGCAATTCGTCCTTCTGCCGGAGATGTGCTTTGCTCCCTGGTTCTGCGCCGACCCGACGCCGAATGAAGCGGCCTGGCAAAGCGCGGTCGCCGCCCACGAAAACTGGTTTGCCCGGCTGCCGCAACTCCCCGTTGACAGGGTTGCCGGCGCCGCCCCACGAAACATTGGCGCAAAACGCCACAATATCGCCTATCTGTGGACGCGCCGCGACGGATTGCGTTGGACACATGCCAAGACCTACCTGCCCAACGACGACGGTTATTGGGAAGCGAACTGGTACGATCGCGCGCCGGTCGATTTTCAAGTGATACACAACGATGGTCTCTCACTCGGCTTCATGATCTGCACCGAGATTTGGTTTTTGCAGCACGCCCGCGATTATGCCAAGCGCGGCGCGCGCCTGCTGCTCAATCCGCGTAGCACACCCCGGCACAGCAACGCCAAATGGCTGGCCGGCGGCCAAACAGCCGCGGTCGTCTCCGGCGCGTTTTGCCTTTCTTCAAACCACGCCGGCCAAGCGGGTGGCGTCGACCTGGGCGGCGCCGGCTGGCTCTGTGACCCCGATGGCGCCGTGCTCGCCACGACCAGCGCTGAAACACCCTTCGTCACCATCGATATTGACCTGGGCCTTGCCGACGCGGCGAAATCCACCTACCCCCGTTACGTCGATGACAGCCCGCTCTAGGCGCCGCTCTCGCTGGACAATATTCCGCGCCCTCTGCTACCATACGGCCGACGCAACAGCAGCCGAGAATCGCATGAGTTCCAAGCGCTTAATCGTCGGCCTGGGCAATCCCGGGCGCAAATACGAAAAGACCCGCCACAATATCGGCTTTCGCGTCATTGACATGTTGGCGGCGCGTTACAACCTCGGCGCGGGCCGCAGCGAGAAACGCGCGCTTGTCTGGAGCGGGCAAATCCAGGGCATTCCGATCAAACTCGCCAAGCCCATGACTTATATGAATCGCAGCGGCGAATCCCTGCGTCAGTTGATGGACTTCTACGACATTGCGCTGTCGAACTTGCTCGTCGTGCACGATGACCTCGATACGCCTTTTGGAATTCTGCGCTTGCGCCAATCCGGCGGGCACGGCGGTCAAAACGGCCTGCGCAGCATCATTCAGCACCTCGGCAGCAGAGACTTCGCCCGCCTGCGTTTTGGCATCGGGCGGCCGCCCGGCAAGATGGATCCGGTCAACTACGTGCTTCAACCCTTCAAAGGCGATGATCTCATACGCGCAAATGAGTTGGCGGGCCGCGCTGCCGATGCTGTTGAGGTTTGGCTGAGCGACGGCATTGAAGAAGCGATGACGCGCTTCAACGGCGATGCCAGCGCGTCGCGGCGCGCGCCGAAGCCGCGCGATCTTGAAGCGCAGCTCACAGCCGCGGCACGCGCGCAGGAATTGGCGCCGTCGGACCCCAAGCCGCTGATGAGACTCATCGCGCTGCAGAAGAAACTCGGGCGCATCGACGATGCCGTCGCCAACCACCTCAAGTTGGCGCATCTGTACAGAAGCGCCGGCAAGCAGGAGCAAGCCCTTGTCGAATTGGTGAAGGCCGTGTCTATCCGTCCCTCCTTGGTTGCGGAACAGCGGGAAATCGCCGAAGGCTACCTCGCGCAGGAAAACAGGAAGCGCGCCGTGAACCGCTACCTCATCCTGGCGCAGTACTTCTGCCAAAATGACGACCGGGCGGCGGCGCTGGAAGAAGTGCAGCGAGCGCTGGCGATCAATCCGCAGCATCCCAAAGCCCTGGACATGCGCCGAGCCCTGCAAGAAACACTCGAATCTACATAAGACCTGTCCACATATCACAGAGAAAAGCAGGAGTGTCACATGCAAGTTATCGCACCCGAAGTCGTCGGCATGTCGGCCGAACGCCTTAATCGCATCAGCAACCGGCTGGGGGAATACATCGACCGGGAACAAGTCGCCGGCTTTGTCACGCTTGTAGCCCGCGATTCTGAAGTCGTTCATTTTGAAACTTGCGGCTACCGTGATGCCGAAGAGGGCAGCCCGATGGAGAAGGACACCATCTTCCGCATCTACAGCATGACCAAGCCGATCACATCGATCGCTTTGATGATGCTGCACGAAGAAGGCAAGTTCCAACTGGTCGATCCTGTCAGCCGCTACATAAGCGCCTTCGGCAATACCAAGGTGCTCAGCGGCTACGACTACATGGGGCAGAAGCTGGTCGCGCAAAACCCGCCTATGAATATCCATCATCTGCTCACGCATACCGCCGGCTTGAGCTACGGCTTCCACTTTGATTCGCCGATCGACGATATGTATCGCGATTCGATCTTCCGCAGCGAAACCGCCTCCCTGGAAGAAAAGATCACTGGTATGGCGGCGCTTCCCCTGCGCTTCCAGCCTGGCAGCGCCTGGAATTACAGCATCGCCACCGATGTCTGCGGTTACCTGGTGCAGTTGCTCTCTGACATGCCCTTTGAAGACTTCCTGGCCGAGCGCATCTTTAGGCCGCTTGGCATGACCGACACCGCTTTCCACGTAACGGCGGACAAGCTTGACCGCTTCGCCAAGCTCTACCAGCACAATATCCAGGACGGCAGCTTCCACGAATACAAGGGCGCGCCGCATATCCCCTGGCATGACTACAGCAAGCCGGCCAGCGCGCCCTCCGGGGGTGGCGGCCTGGTCTCCACCATGTCCGATTATTGGCAATTCGCCAATATGCTCTTGAACGAAGGCGAGGCGAACGATGTTCGCATTATCGGGCGCAAGACCCTGGAATTTATGACGCGCAACCATATCAAGCCGGAGCTCCTGCCCCTCGCGATCGGCTTTGCCGAGATCTCCGGCCGCGGCTTCGGCCTGGGCTTTGATGTCGTCATGGATGCGGCGCAGACCCGCGTGCTCAACTCGGATGGCAACTACGGCTGGAGCGGCGCCGCCGCGACCAATTTCTGGGTCGACCCGCAGGAGCAACTGGTCGGCATCATCATGACGCAGCTGATGGACAACATGCTGTTCTTCCAGCAGGACTTTCGCGCGCTCGCATATCAGGCGCTGGTGGACTAGGGGACGGTGAGCGCCGGCTGCGTCCGCTTCCGATTGGGCAGCCGCGACGAAACGGCGCAAAGCCATATTCAAGCCTCCTCTTCACCTTCTTGCCTTAATTGGATGGCAAATCGACAAGCCATAAAACAACTCTAAATGAATCTATATAGAACCAAGTCATTGTAAAGAACTTGAAGTTTTATGTCCGACAGCCATCTATTATTCGTCCTTTATCCGTCTTTTTCCGTCTTTTTTCCGCGACGGTTTTCGGCAGGCCCAGGCGCTCAAGCGGGCCCATCATTGGAACAGCGTAGTTCTCAGTAGCCCCAAGTTAGTCATGCGAAAAAGTGATCTGTAGCGGATGTTATCGACGGGCGATTCACAGAGTCACCCCTACAATGATTTCGATTTTTTTGCCCATCTCTTTACTTTGCCTTATGTTCCCATTACTTCGTTGGAATTACTTGTGTCATCCATCGGAAGCGGCATGCCCCATGTGTTCGCAGTACGCGCTCGCCGCCGATCGTTTGTCGACAAAACTTTTTTTGGCCATCTGGCCATCTGAAGGGCGGATGGCGCGTCGGCGCGTGATATGCTCGCTGCGTAACAGTTGCCGAGAAAAACTTTTTTGGCAATCTGGCAATCTGTGGCGCCGCTGCGCAGAGGTTGCCATGAGCGAGCCTGGCGCCAGCTGCGCGGCAATTCGGGAAGGAAATCAGGGCAGGCATTTTGGTCCCAGTTTTACGCTTGCTACAAGTGTGTGCAGCGATTCTTGAACATATGTTCGCGCATTAAGGCGATTCTGCCAAGGGAATAATAGCCGATTTAAAAGCGGCGGAAGCTGCCATTTGGCGGGACCGTTGGCTTGGGGTTGTGGACGGGCGGGCGACTTACAGGGTCGCGTAGGCGGGGGACCTGGCAGGTCGCCCCTACAAGGCGGCTTGATTTCCGGGTTTTTCATGACCAAGTTGGAACTACTTAGGCGCGATTGCTCTGTTGGAGGGCTAGCCCGTCTAGTCCCCTGACCGGCGCTTTGCTATACTGATGCCTTCCTGGTTGAGGACAGAACAAGGCAATCATGTCGCAGAAACTGGCGGGTTTGTTAGACGCGTTACGAGACACAGCCGACTATCAGCGGATGCTGGAAGCGTTCTCGGCGCAGCAATCACAGGCGGGCTTGAATGTCGCGCGCTCTGCCCGTCCCTTTTTGCTGGCGGCTTTGGCGACGGACTGGCGCGGACCTTTGATCTACCTGACATCGGCCGCGCGCCGCGCTTACAATGTCAGCGAGCAACTGCCCCTTTGGCTGGATCAACCGGATCGGCTCTATCGCTTCGCCGAACCGTCAGCCCTCTTTTACGATCGGGCGCCTTGGGATCTCAGCGTCATTCGCAATCGCATCGCGGCATTGTCCGCGCTCGCACAGCCGCAAGAAGGGCATCAGCCGATCGTGGTCGCCTCTATGCGCGCGCTGATGCAAAAGACCTTGCCGCCGGCAGAATTCCAGAGCGCCACGATTGAACTTTTTCAGGGTGAGCGAATCCAAATGGAAAGCCTGATCCTGCGCTGGATCGGCATGGGTTATGAGCCGGCGCCACTGGTCATCGAGCCGGGCAGTTTCAGCCGACGCGGCGGCATCCTCGATATTTTCCCGCTGGCGGGCGAGTATCCCCTGCGCATCGAATTCTTTGACGACGAGATAGACAGCCTGCGGCGCTTTGATCCGGCGGATCAGCGAAGCATCAGGCATGTGCAATCGGCGAGAATCTGCCCGGCGCGCGAGGCGTTGCCGCGCTTGACTGCGCCGCTTGGCGAGCGCCTGGAGGAGTGGGCGAAGGGGATCAGCAGCGACCCGGAAGATTTTTCCAGCGCCAGCGCCGATATCGAATCATTGAAGCAGGGCAGCGCTTTTCCCTGCCTCGAACATTATCTGCCATACCTCTGCCAGCCAGCCAGCTTGCTCGATTACGCGGGCGATGAAGCTCTGATCCTCATTGAGGATCCACAATTCCTGGAAGAAACAGCGCTGGAATCCGCCAAGGATGCCGAAGACAACCGCGCCGAAGCCGAATCGACTTATCAGATAGCGCCGGAACACCCGCCGCCGTATATGACTTGGTCTGAGCTGAAGACGCAGATCGGGGGCCGCAGAACAGCGGCGGTATCCACTTTGACCGAGTCTGAGTCTCCAGCGCCGTTTGCACCGGGCGAGCGCTTCGGCGGGCAATTGCGCCTGATGCTCAACCAGGTGCGGCGGCATCTGCGCCATGGCGACTCTGTCGTCATCATGACGGAACAGGTCGAGCGCTTGGAAAACCTGTGGTACGAGCAGGACGCTTCCAACATCATTCCGACGGTGAGTGTCATTGACGAGGTTCCAAAAGCGGGCACGCTGTGCTTCGTCCGCGGGGCGGCGGCGGAAGGCTGGTCGCTGCAGGGCTCGCAGGGTCCGATGCATTTCATCACGGACGCCGAGATTTTTGGCTGGGCCCGTCCCGAGCCGCGGCGGCGGCGCGAGAGCGTCGGGAAAGCGCGCGCCAAGCCGGCCGATACCAGCTATACCGACTGGCAAGAAGGCACTTATGTGGTCCACGTGGATTACGGCATCGGGAGATTCAAAGGCCTGCGCCACCGGACCGTCAACAGCAGCGAGCGCGAATACCTGCTGGTCGAATACCGCAGCGAGGATTCGATCTACGTGCCAATTCACCAGGCCGATCGTCTCTCGCGCTATGTCGGCGCCAACGACAAAGCGCCCGCTTTGAACCAACTGGGCAAGGCCGATCAGTGGAGTAAAGCGCGGGACAAGGCGCGGCGCAACGCCGAAGAAGAAGCGCGTGAACTGCTCGCCATCTACAGCCGGCGGGCTCTTGCTGTTGGTCATGCCTTTAGCGCGGATTCCGCCTGGCAGCACGAGATGGAAGCCGGTTTTCCTTTCGTCGAGACTGAAGACCAACTGCGAGTGATCCAGGAAGTCAAAGCCGATATGAACGACCGCAAGCCGATGGATCGCTTGATATGCGGCGATGTCGGTTTCGGCAAAACGGAAGTGGCCCTGCGGGCCGCTTTCAAGGCGATACAGGACGGCATGCAGGTGGCGGTGCTCGTGCCGACTACTGTGCTGGCGCAGCAGCACTACGATATTTTCCGCGGGCGCCTGGCGGCGTTTCCGGTCGAGCTGGAAATGATGTCGCGCTTCCGCAACGCGTCGCAACAGAAGCAGATCGTGGAGAAGCTGGCGTCCGGCGAGGTCGATATCGTCATCGGCACGCATCGCCTGCTGTCCAAAGATATACGCTTCAAAAGACTTGGTCTGATGATTATCGACGAGGAGCAGCGTTTCGGCGTCAAGCACAAGGAGCATTTCAAGAAGCTGCGCTCGCGAATTGACATCTTGACGTTGACCGCCACCCCGATCCCGCGGACGCTGTATCTTAGTCTGAGCGGCATCCGCGATATAAGCATGATTCAGACGCCGCCGGAAGAGCGCTTGCCGGTGATAACGCAAGTTGGCTCATGGGACGACCGCTTGAGCCGGCGAGCCATCATGCGTGAACTTGAACGCGGCGGGCAGGTCTTCGTCGTGCATAACCGCGTCAAGACCATTCATGGCACCCGGGTTAAGCTTGAGCGGATAGTGCCGGAAGCTTCAATCGCGATCGCGCATGGGCAAATGTCACCGCGCGCGCTTGAAACGATCATGTCCGAGTTTTCGCGGGGCGAGTATGATATTCTGTTGTCGACATCGATCATAGAGAACGGCATTGATATGCCGCGCGTCAACACCTTGATAGTCGATCGGGCGGATTACTTCGGGGTGGCGCAGTTGTATCAGCTTCGCGGGCGCGTGGGCCGTTCGGCGCAGCAAGCCTATGCCTACTTCTTTCACGACCGTGGCACGCTCACGGAAGAGGCGCGAACTCGGCTGGAAACTTTGGCGGAGAATACGCAACTTGGCGCTGGCCTCCAGATCGCGATCCGTGATCTGGAGATTCGCGGCAGCGGCGATATCCTCAGCATGCGGCAATCCGGTCATATCGCCAGCGTCGGCTTGCATCTCTATAGCGAGATGCTCCAGCAAGCGGTCAAGGATCAGCGCGGCGCAGCGACAAACGGGACGGAGCCCGCGCCAGCTTCCGCCCGCGAACGCATCATCATCGATTTGCCCTTGCCCGCATATTTGCCGACGGACTGGATACCGGAGATGGCGCTGCGGCTTCAACTCTATCGCCGCATCGGCAATATCCAGAACCTGGAAGAGATCGAGGCGATGCAGCGGGAACTGATTGATCGCTTTGGTCCGCTGCCGGCCGCGGTGGAGGGTTTGTTGTATCAAATACGCGTGAAAGTGCTGGCGCTGGCGGTGCGCGCGACGCATGTGCGAATGCCGCGGGAGCAAGTCCTGATCAAACTGCCTTACCTGGCGACCGTCCGGCGCGAACTGCTGGCGCTGACGCTGGGCCGGGATATCGAAGTGACGCGGACGGAGGTGCGCATTCCCGCCGGGGACGAGGAGTGGCAGGAGCGGTTGCTGGATATTCTGGTTAAGCTTGGAGACCGGGTGAATCTAATGGCGGACGCGAGTTAGAAACCATTGTAGACAGTTATTGAGCAAAGCAGATGGAAACTTCAAACAGCACTCCATTGCGCCCCGATTCGCGACTGTCCGCGCAGGCATCAGCGAGTTTGGCGATTCTGGCGGCCGCTTGCTTGATCTTGCTGAATGCGCTGCTTCATGCCTCAGTTTATGGCAACCGAAATTATCGCGAGGATGAAGTAGTTATCGTTCATATGTCTGTTCTGTTTTCGCCATCAGAGTTGGCGCAGTATACCGCGGCAGATATTCACCCGCCGGGCTGGCGGCTGCTGGCAACTTCCTGGCTAAAGTTATTTGGAATCAGTGAGGAAGTCGCTCGCTGGCTGGCCAAGCTCACCAATCTCATTACTTTCGCCCTCATTTATCAATTTGGCGCGCAGCTTGGCGGACGGCGCTGCGGCTTTTATGCGGTGGGCTTGCTGGGGTTATATGGCTTTGCCAGCAACTTGATGTATGAATTGCGCCCATATCCGATGGTGATCATGCTTACGATGGCGCTACATTTGACGTTCTTGCGCTGGCTGCGCCGACCGTCAGCAATGCTAATGTTTGTCTACGTCGCAGCCGGTATCGGCGCGATTTATACACATTTCTTCTCTCTTTTTGTTTTCCCCGCGCATATCTTATGCCTTTTGTTGTTCGGACGCTTCGATCGTAAACAATGGCTCGATTCATTCCTGATGTGGGGCTTCATCGCCGCGTCGATGCTCGGATGGCTGTTGCCATTCGTACATACCATATTTGTTACCAAGCACAATACTTATTGGTACAACCTTCCAGGCAATTTGGCTGGCTGGTCGCGATTCATCGGCGACACTGCGTTCCAACCCGCATTTGTGTATTATTTCCTCGGCATTCTGAGTCTGATTTCATTCCAATTTCTGTTCCCAGCGCAGGGGCTTTTGCAACGCGCGGGCATCACACGCAACAAGCGGCTTCCGGCGATGCTATTTCCGCTTGCGTTACTCATATTGATTTTGGCAACGGCTGTCTTCGCCGGCCAGTTTGTTAGCGCCTGGTCAGCAAGAAATGCCGTTATCTTGGCCCCTTTGGTTGTTATGCTTATGGCTTTGGGCTTACTTACGCTACCATTAAGGGCAGCATTACTTCTGCTGGCGCTGGTTTATTTCCAGGCTCCGCAAAATATCTTCGTTCAAACTTCAAATGGGCCCTACCGAGAGATCGTCAGGGAAATGTCCGCCAGCTACCGCAGCGACAGCATCGTCGTCAGCGAATTCAATTGGGCTTGGGGCCGGCTCCTGGCTGCGGCCTATTACCTGATGGACTTCACAGCGGGCGGCATGGTCAATGAGCGAATGTTTCATATTGTGGACCCGCAAGATTCCGTCGTGCCCCTGGTCTATCCTGAGGCTCTCGTCAATGAGATAAAGCAGTTTGACGTTGAAAGCTTTGAAGCGAACTTGCTTCCACACAGTCAACTATGGCACGTACAAGAAGGTGGCGGCAACCAGCATCGTGACGCCCTGCAACGCTGGTTGGATCACAATTACGCTCACATCCGCTCCATCAGCTGGGACGAAGAATACGAGACGGCCTACAGCCTGTCCGAATACGCCCGCGTTCCGGCCAACGAGGGTCCGTTGTTGGATCTCGGCGACAGCTTGCGCCTGTATGCCTGGGAATTAAAAGGCGAGTGGAGCGTTTCACCCTGCCAAGCAGTAACGATTGAAAGCTGGTGGCAGATTCGCGAGCAAGACGCGACGCCATACACTATAAGCATCATCCTCGCCGACGCGGATGGCGATGGGCAGCTTGCTATCGCCAACTCGGTGCCGGCTGACCGGTTCACCAGCGATTGGACGCCTAAGCGATATTATCGCGACCGCACAACAATCGACATTCCATGCGAAATCCGCAGCGGGAGTTACGACCTGCTCTTGGCGGCCAAAGAATCGCAGTCCGGCAAGCTGCTTAGGCTGGCCTATCCCAGCGGAGACGTAATTGGCGGAGAGTATTACTTGACGACGTTGAATGTCGTGCAGCGTTAGACGGCGGTCGTACCGGAGCTATGCCCGCGCGAGATCGGCAAATGCGCCACCGGTCACCATGCGCAGGGTCATCAACTCGATCGGAAAAATCGCATTGGCCGCGCCGCCAGCGGCGTATACTGTCTGGAAGCGCCTCAGCGTATCGTCCAAATAAACGGCGATGCCATTATTGCGATGCGCGATCGGCGGTACGCCGCCGGGCGCATAACCCAGCAGCTCCAGGCATTGCGCTGCGCTCATCATCCGCACTCTTTTCCGCCCGACCTCGAATAGCGCCGCTAACTTGCGCTCGTCAATCGTCTGGTCGCCGCTGGCAAGCACGAGGACAGGCGTCGATTTGTCGATCATGAAGCCGAGGCTTTTCACGATCTGGCCCAATTGACAGCCAACCATATCCGCCGCCTGCTGCGAGGTAGCGGTAGAATCATCAAACTCGGCCACCCGGGTATCCAGCGCCAGCGCATCCAAGGCCGCCTGAACATCATTCACGCCCATCACTTGCACAATGACATCCTCGTGGTTTAGACTTAATGGTAAAGATTGTAGGTGAAATTAGAAAAAGCGCAATTCAGCGCGCGGGAGGCGCAAGCCATGCAAGTTGATGTTCAAAGGTTCAAGGAGCGCGGCTGCGTCACCGTTTCCGGGCTGTTCACGGAGGCCGAAGTGGCGAGCTTCCGCCAGCATTATATGGATATGCGCCACAAGGGAACATATCCAGGCGACTTCGGCGGCATTAACATGAGCAGCAATGATCCGCTGAAGCGTTATCCGCGTCTCATCCACATGCACCGCTGGGATCAGGTCAGCCTCGACTGGATGATTGACTCGCGCTTGGGGGCGGTCTTCCGGCAACTGCTGGGCAAGGAGCCGCTGGCGGTCCAAACCATGCTGTACTTCAAACCGGCGGGCGCGCGCGGCCAGGCCTTGCATCAGGATCAATATTATTTGCGCGTCCAACCCGGCACTTGCATCGCGGCCTGGATGGCGTTGGATGATTGCGATGAAGAAAACGGTTGCCTGCAAGTGGTGCCGGGCAGCCATGAGTTGCCCATTCTATGCCCGGTCGACGCCGATACCAGCGAAAGCTTCACCGATGTCACCGTGCCTCTCTCCGCCGATATGCAGCCGGAACCAGTGATCATGAAAGCGGGCGATGTCTTTTTCTTCAACGGTCAGTTGATCCATGGCAGTTTCCCCAACCGCTCCGAATCCCGCTTCCGCCGCGCGCTAATCGGACATTATATTGATGCCGCTGCGGAGCAGGTCGCGAAGTACTATCACCCGGTCCTGCGTTTTGACGGCAGGACTGTCGACCTCGACATCGCCGAAGGTGGTGGTCAGTGTGGCGTGTGGGTGGAAGAAGACGGTTCGGAAGTTCTTGAAATGAGCGGTCAGTTGGTCTAGTCGGCGTATACCCGTCCGCCGATGCGCTCGAAGTCGTCGCTCGGTTCCGCCAATTCAGTCTGCGGATGTCGCTTCGGCAGCGTACTCAGCAAGATGCGCCGGCCGCCGGCTTCAGCATAGTAGACGTGCAAGGCTTGCTCGGGTTTGAGCTTGAGCCGGTCGCCAAGGCGATGGTCAAAGCGGACCGCGTCGCCGGATTTGCTGGTCAATGTGGTCTTGCGCCAGAACTTCCAGCGCGCCGGCAGCCCTTCCGCATAGAGCACTCGATATGACAGCCTGACGCGCGCGAACAGCAGCGCCCGCGAGCCCATCGTCAGAACAAATCCAGCCACAATTGCCAGAACAATCAGCCGTCCCGCCAGGCCATAGCGCCCCACCAGCAACACCAACGGCACTGTAAGCAGCAGCAAGGTCGTCAGCGGCTCGGTAATGAGGTGCCGCCACTGCCGCGATGACAATCTGCCCTCGCGGTTGCGCTTCAGGTCATTTCGCAGTTCTCGCGTCAATCCTTCGCCGTCGCTCATAGACAACTCTTTAGCCTGCCTCATGCGCGATGCTAACATCAATCCGGTTGCGCGAACGGAATTGCAGGATAATGACACTGCTGACAATCAAAGCCGCGCCCAGCCATTGTAGCGCAAATATCGCTTCACCCAGTAGAAGCATTGACATGACCATCGAAAGCGGCGGTTCAACGGTGCTTATCAGAGAGGCGCGCGCCGCTCCAATCTTTTGAATCGCGAGGTTGATCGCGAAGACTGGGAGAACCGTGCCCAAAGTGGCGATGCCGATGAGCATCAAGAATGTCAGCGGATTACCCGGCATTTCCAAGCCGCGAAAGGGAACCAGCAGCAGCATGACGAGCAGGGTGCCGAGCATCATCCAGGCGCTTGAGCCGGACATGTCGTGCACGCCATTCAGCGCTCGCTTCGAAAGAATATAGTAGACAGCGACAATGGCGGCATTACCCAAGACGAGGGCGACGCCGAACATATCGCCTACGCTCAACCCGGAGAAGTCGGGCACCGTCAGCACGACGCCGGCTAAGGCCAGCGCCAGCGCCAGCCAAGCTCGGTAGCCGATCCGCTCGCCTATTAATACCGAGAGCAAAACCACCATCGCGGGATAGGTGAAGAAAAGAACGATATAGGTGCTGGCTGGCAAGCGTTGCAGCGCAAAGAAGGCCGCCAATACAGCGGCAGACAGCAAAATGCCGATGAGGAAAACTTGCTTCACCGGCGCGTCGCTCTGTCGCCGGACAGTCGCGGACCACCGGCCGACGATGACCATCAGCCACATCAGGGGCGCCGCTATGACGAAGCGCCAGATCGCGATGTCCACCGGTTCAAGCGCGGAGTGCAAATAGGTTATCTTGACCATGGAAGGCATCACGGAGAAGCCGGCGGCCGCCAGCAAGATCCAGATGAAGCCCTCGCGTTCTTGATGTGTCATGTCTGCTCAGCAGTTCAAACTCTATAGTCGCTGCGTCCAAACGCGCGCGTCAGAGCCTTGCGAAGCGCCAGAGCGGCCGCGAATTGTCTCCGCTGCAGCTTACGGCTGAGAGTCAAGCGATGCTCACCATACTGACCAGGTTGGTCGCCAAGGGGTAGAAGATGCCAAAAACCAGAGTGCCAGCCAGCGCGATATTGATAGCCCAGCGCAGGTACTGTGTATCAAGCGGCGGCTGCAACTCGCCTTCGCTATCGCGCAGGTACATATTGACGACCACGCGAATATAGTAGAAGGCGCTGACGACGCTTGTGAGTACGCCAATGACGGCCAGGCCAAACAAGCCCGCTTGAAGGGCGGCGGAGAAAATCATGAATTTGCCAACAAAACCGGCGGTTAGGGGTACGCCGGTCAGGCTGAGCATGAAGATCGTCATGGCCATCGCCAGAAGCGGCCGAGACTGCGCCAGGCCGTTGATATCATCAATATTGCCGCCGCTGCCATCTTCACGCTCAATCGTCATGACGACAGCGAAGGCGCCCAGATTAGTGAACATGTAGGCGAGCATGTAGACCAAGGCTCCCTGTGTGGCCGCGTCAATGACGTTCGCGCTGCCAGCCGCCGCAACCGATACCATGATGTAGCCGGCGTGGGCGATGGAGGAATAAGCCAGCATACGTTTGAGATTCCGCTGCGAGATCGCCACGAAATTGCCCAGGACGAGCGTGAGGATTGCGATGATCGTGGCGGTCGCCTGCCAAGCCACCGCATCGCCCTCGGCCAATACCAGCACGGACAGCCCCGTGATAAGGACGCGCAGCAGCGCCGCAAACCCGCCGATCTTTGCCGTCACGCTCATGAAGGCGGTCACTGGTGTCGGCGCGCCTTCGTAGACATCAGGCGTCCACATGTGGAAGGGCACGACCGCCACCTTAAAGCCCAGCCCGACGATCAGCAGCGCGGCACCCACCAACAGATAGAATGTCCCGCTTGATGTCTCGCCGACGATGCCGCCGGCGATGTCAAATATCTGCGGGAGATTGGTCGTGCCGGTCGCGCCATAAACCAGGGCCGCGCCGAAAACCAGAAAGGCGCTGGAAAATGCGCCCAAGATGAAATACTTCATGCCGCTTTCTTCGGACTTGAGCGCCAGATCACTGCCGTCGTTCTTTATGGAACGAAAGGCGGCGAGGATGTATAGCGGAATGCTCAGCAATTCGAGCGCGACAAAGACGGTGATCAAGTCGTTTGCGCCGACCATGAACATGGCGCCGGCTGAGGAGATAAGCGCGAGGATATAGTATTCGCCACGATGGATACCGGCGCGCTTGAGGTAATCCCAGCTCATCAGAACCGCGATCAGCGTGGCGACCAATATCACGAAGTTCAAAAAGCCGGTGAATGCATCGGCAATGAACATGCCGTAAAGAGCCACTTGCTCGCCCTCCGCCAGCGAATAGACGGCGATATTGGCTAGGAAGCTGAGGCCCAGGCCGACACAAGCCAGAATCGGTGTCCAGTGCTGGCGTTCCTCGTCGGTGAAAAGATCAACGATCACCAGCAGCAGAGTCCAGGCCAGCAAGAGTGTGCCGGGCAATGTGGATGCCAGGTTGGAATCCGCCAGAAATTCCGCAATAGACGGCGACTCAAACATGCTCTCTCCTAGCCAACGAACATAGCGACGATGCTATCCACCGAAACATCCAGCAAGTTGAAGAATACAATCGGCTGCAAGCCCATCCAGAAGATCATGATGATGATCGGGATATAAGCCGCTTTCTCATACCAGGTCAGTTTGTAACCGGCTTCATCCGCCAGCGGTTTCTTGAACTCGCCCATGAAGACATGCTGGAACATCTTCAGCAGGTAGACCGCCGCCAGGATGACGCCGAGCGTGCCGAAGAGGGTGAAGGCGAAGCCGAGATAATCGCTGCCCAGCGAGCCGAGCAAGATCGTGAATTCGCCGATGAAGCCATTGAGACCGGGCAAACCCATGCTGCTCAAGGAGATGACCAGACTTATCGCGCCGAAGAGTGGCATAACCTTCCAGATACCGCCGTAATCCGCCATCTCCTTAGTATGCCAGCGTTCGTAAAGCATGCCGACGATCAAGAAGAGGCCGCCTGTGCTGATGCCGTGGTTGACCATTTGCAAGGTCGCGCCCTGCAAGCCTTGCGAGTTCAGCGCGAAAATGCCCAGCACGACGAAACCAAGGTGGCTGACCGATGAATAGGCGACCAGCTTCTTGACGTTGTTTTGAGCGTAGCTGACCCAAGCGCCATAGATGATTCCGACCACGCCGAGGAAGGCGATGGTCGGCGCCCATGCTACCGTCGCTTCGGGGAATAAGTTCAAATTGAAGCGGACGATGCCGTAGGTGCCCATCTTCAGCAACACGCCAGCCAGGATCACCGAGCCGGCAGTCGGAGCTTGCACATGCGCATCCGGCAGCCAGCTATGGAAGGGGAAGATCGGCACTTTGATCGCGAAGGCCACCAGGAAGCCGAGGAAGAGGAAGCTCTCCACCGAGTCCAGCAGGAAGCCGGCGTCTTCGCCCTCGCCATCCGGGCCGAGGGCATCCCAATAGGTGCCCTCGCCATCGAAGTTCTGCACCTTTTCGATCACGCCGACATCGCCGCCGGCGCTGTAGGTGCTGAAGGTGCCGGAGCGATTGCCGACATAAAGTATCGCGATCAGCATCAGGATCGAGCCGGCCATGGTGTAGAGGAAGAACTTGACGGCGGCGTAGATGCGCTCTTCCGCGCCCCAGATACCGATGAGGAAGTACATCGGCACCAGGGTCACTTCCCAGAAGACGTAGAAGATGATGAGATCGTGCACGACGAAGACGCCGATCATCGACCACTCGAGCAGCATGAGGAAGATGTAGTAGAGTTTTTCGCGTCCGCGCTCTTCAAAGATGTTGCTGCCGAAGGAGCCGAGAATTGCGATCGGCATGATGAAGGTGGTCAAGAGGACAAGCAGCATACTGATGCCATCGACGCCGACGAAGTAGCTGACGTTGATGACGGACTCGCCCAGGGAGACTTCGGCCCAGGTATTGCGCTGCACCATTTGCAACTCGGCCGTGCTCGGGTCAAAGTTAATCCACATCACCACTGATGCGACAAAGGTCACCAAACTCGTGACAAAAGCCACCCATTTCAGGTTGCTCTTCTGCGTTTCGCCATTCATGAAGACCAAAATGGCGAGCCCGATCAAAGGCAGGAACAGGGTGATGGTAGTAAGCGAAAGTCCAGTTACGTCCATGGGAACGCGTTCTCCTTAAGCGCCACTTTGGAGCAGAGCCTGAATAAATGGTATGAGCATGACCAAGATCACAACGACAACCCCGATGAAGAGCACGACCGCGTAAAGGCGTACATAGCCGGTCTGCGAACGGCGCATCCAATTGGCCGCGCGCTGCACGAAAAGGCCGACGCCATTGACCGCGCCATCAACGATGCCTAGGTCGATAGGCTTGCTGAGAATATCTCCGATCGTATCGAAGCCTCGCTTGATGATCCGATCGTGGAAGTAATCGTGCAGGAACTCCCAATCCACGCGGTCAGCCAGGAAATCGGCCAGCCGATTAAAGGGTTTCTCGATGAGAGCGGCGTAGAATTCGTCCCAATACAGGCGTGCGTTCGCCAGCTTGAAGAGACCGCTTGAGGGCGCGCTGGTCTCCAATTGATCGCGGTTGCCGCTCGCCAGGCCCTTGCCTTTGTAGACGCGGTGGGCGATGACAATCGAGACGATGCCTAAAGCCAGGGCAATGCCGGCGATCAGCAGATTGAAGTCCAGCGTGTGGCCGCGGGAGACGCTGACCAGGCTGTGCTCGAGGAAGTGCTTGAATTCGTAGGGATGGTAGATTCCGTCAAATATTGGCGTCGCTTTTGGCACATTAATCAAGCCGATGACGCAAGTGAATATCGCCAGAATAACCAGGGGCAGCAGCATGGCGCCGCTGCTTTCCGGCGCGCGTTCAGCCGCTTCGCTGCGGGCGTCGTCAAAGAAGACCAGCACTACCTGCCGCCACATGTAGAAGGCGGTGAAGGCAGCCGCGACCAACAGCACACCGAAGGCGATGAATCCGCTGGTTTCGTTCAGCTCAAAGCCTTCGAACCAGGCATCGGCCAAAATCTCGTCCTTCGACCAGAAGCCGGCGAAGGGGAAGATCCCCGCCAAGCCCAATGTTCCAACCAGATATGTGAGATAAGTGATTGGCATGCGCTTACGCAGGCCACCCATATTCCGCATATCTTGCGGGTCGAAGTCCTCGTGATGACCGCCGTGGTCATCGCCGTGTCCGTGATCGTGCGCGTGATGATGCCCATGCTCAACGCCGTGGATGACGGAGCCGCTGCCGAGGAAGAGCAGGGCTTTGAACACGGCGTGCGTGACCAGGTGGAACATCGCGGCGACGTGAGCGCCGATGCCTACCGCCGCCACCATAAAGCCAAGCTGCGATATCGTCGAATAGGCCAGCACGCGCTTGATGTCCCATTGCCCCAGCGCGATGAAACCAGCGACCAGCGCCGTTCCCGCGCCGACCAGGGTGATAATCAAGCCCAGCACATAACCGGCGTGGTTGAGTTCCCACAAAAATACATTCGACCGCACCATGAGATAGACGCCAGCCGTGACCATCGTGGCGGCGTGAATCAAGGCGCTGACCGGCGTGGGGCCCGCCATCGCGTCCGGCAGCCAGATAAAGAGCGGGATCTGCGCCGACTTGCCGGTCACCCCAAGCAGCATGAACAGCGCAATCAAGAAGATCACATCCTCGAAGGCAATCTGGAAGCCGCCGAAGTCCACGACCTCGCCATTGCCGAAGCGCTCGGTGGTCTGCCCGAAGACGCCGAGAAGATCGGTATCAAAGCGGTGATTGTCGCAGTAGAGAGCGCGGATATCCTTCGCAAGGGGGTTCGACTCGCCATAGTCGCCGCTGTGCTCGTCGTCGGCGTGGTCATCTCCGTGGGACTGGGCATCCGCGGGCACACACTCATATTGCGCGCCGTGCCCCCCATCGGCATAGTCGTCTTCGCCAGCGGCGTCCGTTTCCTCGCTGTGGTCCGTATCGCTCTCGTGCGCCAGCAAGCCATTGTGCTCGCGCCAATGCACCAGATACTTCGGTTCTGTATTAGGCAGTTCGCCCGCCTTGACGAAGTCGAGCGTTCGAAAGGTCCAGAAGATCAAGAACATCGCCATCAGCAGGCCGAAGTCGCCGATGCGATTGACGATGAATGCCTTGCGCGCCGCGTTGCTGTTCTTCCAGCCTTCCGGCGCTTTCTTATCCCACCAGAAGCCGATTAACAGGAAGGAGCAAAGCCCAACCCCCTCCCAGCCGACAAATAGCATGAGGAAGTTGTTCGCCGTCACCAGGATCAACATGAAGGCGAGGAACATATTCAAATAGGCGAAGAAACGCGGATACCACTTGTCGCCATGCATATAACCGCGGGCGTACATATGAATTAGGGAGCCGACGCCGGTGACGACCAGCATCATCGTCACGCTGAGCGAATCCACCCGCATCTGCCAGGAAATGTCCAGGCCGATCGATTCGATGCGCAGCCAGCCATCAAAGAATGGCGGGTTGACCACGGCCGCGCTGCCGTTGGTGCCGGTCACCCAAGACAGAAGAAATAGCGAAACAATGAAGGCAAAAATGGATGCGAAGCAGCCGATATAGCCTGACCACTTCTCCCCAAGACGCGCGCCAAAGAAGAAGTTGATAATCGCCCCGAGCGCCGGAACGAATATCACCAAGGGAACCATGAGTGGAAGATTTTCCATACCGTTAGCGCCTCTTTCGACGGCGGTCCGCTAGCCTTGCATCTGGCGCAATTCGTCAATATTGATGCTTTGGCGTTCGCGGAAAATATTTACGATCAAAGCTAAACCGATAGCGACTTCAGCCGCCGCCACCGTCATCACAAAGAACACGAAGACGTGCCCATTGACCTGGCCCCATTCGCGGGCGAAGGCCACCAGCGCCAGGTTCGCCGAATTCAGCATCAACTCAACCGACATGAAGAGCAGGATGGCATTGCGCCGCATGAGGACGCCCAGCGCCCCCATCAGGAAAAGCACCATGCTGAGTACGATGTAGGGCTCGGTGCCGATTGGGTTCATCGCCTACCCTCTTCCGCAGCTAGTCGTCAGCGCTGTCATCTGAGCCGCCGGTCAACTTCGCCATATAGTCGCCGCTTAATACATCCGAGCCGGTCTGCTGCGAAATCACGCTGACCAGCGGGCGGTTGACACGCCGGCGCCGATTGATCCGACGGCGTTCGGCTTGCGCCAGGGCGTCCGGCCGCGCCAGGACGATGACGCCGATCAACGCTACCAAAAGCAGCATGCCAACCAGCATCACCGGCAGCACATACTCAATGAACAGGACCTGCCCCACAGCCTCCGGACTGCCGAAAGCCGGGATCGCGATGGCATTGAAGACCGCGGCGCGATAACTTGGCTCGCTGCCCGGGACACCCGGTTCCCGCACGAAGACGCGCGTTTCGATGATTCCGCGTTCGGCGCCATAATCGGCAAGCGTCCGCAATACCGCCTGATCCTGATCGACGAAAGCCAGGTTGTACGACCCTTCTTCCAGCTCAAGGCTGGTCTGCTGGCCGGCCGGCAATTCTTCAATCAAGACCCGATGGGGAATCAGCGAACTGCAGGAATCGTCTTCACACAGGCTGCCTCGCGTCGTGTATTGACCGATGTCAATTAGCGAAACCTGCTTATCTGTCACCGCATTGAAGACCGTAAGCCGCATCTTTCCCACAGCGGGCGCGCTGACATCATCTTCCATCAGCACAACATCAACGATGCCCTCAACATTTTCGTAGAAAACCACAGAATGCGCGGAATCAGCAGTCAAGGTTACGGCTTCTATCAGCAATGGGCTTGTGGCGAATCCGGCGAGTTCAACTCCGGCAATCACGTTATATTCGCCGGCCGGCAATACAGTATAGTGTTGAGTCGCGTCACGCCCATAATCATATACGACATCATCAATGCGCAAGTCATCCAAAGCATCGTCAGTCCCGTCGAACAGAACGCTGCCTGTGACGATGCCTTCCAAGGTAATGGACCTTCCCATGTCCATGATTGTGACGGACTCGCTATCGCCACCCGGTATCGCGTTGATGACGCGCAGTCGCGCGCTGGTCTCAGGCGGCTCGACAATCTCGTCGGTCAGCATATCTGACGCGAGGGGAAAGGCAAAGATCAACAAGAGTATGATGGCGACAGCGGTGCCGGCGAAACCCAGCCAACGCATGCGCCCGGAGGTATCGGTGGTCGCCTCTGCGCCGAGCAGCATAATGACGAACAAGAAAAGAACCATGATGGCGCCGGTGTACACTGTCACCTGCACCATGGCCAGGAAGGGCGCATCCAGCATCAAATAGAGGAAGGCCACGCAGCCAAAATTGACAATGAGAAATAGAGCGCTATGTACTGCGTTTTGCCGCGTCAGCATCATGCCAGCCGCCAGGACCGCCACAAAACTCACGACCAGAAACAACCATTCCATACGAGCTAATTCCCAAGATAAATGCGATTGCGCACTTTAGCACAAATGGCGTCGCTCTTCAATTTACAAAACTTGAATCACGACCGATTTGGCGTCGCTAGGACGGATCTTCCATATCGGGTATCGACCGATCGAAGCTTCCCGGCTTTACCGCCTGAGGCGTACCCGGCGCATCTTCCAGCGGCGGGTCAATCAACATGTCTTTGACATAGATCGCATCGCGCCGGTCTGTAAAGGACATCTGGTGTTCATGACCGAGCTGGATCGCTTCGGTCGGGCAGGCGTCTTCGCAGTAGCCGCAGAAGATGCAGCGGAGCATGTTGATCTCGTAGGTCTTGGCATAGCGTTCGCCCGGGCTGTAACGCTCGTCATCGGTGTTTTCCGCCGCTTCCACCCAAATGGCGTCGGCCGGGCAAGCGGCCGCGCAGAGCGAACAGCCGATGCACTTTTCCAGGCCGTTTTCGTAACGGCGCAAATGGTGCCGCCCCTTGTAACGATCGTGAAATTTCTGCACCTGTTCCGGATACTGCACGGTAACCGCATCATCCATCAAGTGCTTTAAGGTTGTGGCAAAACCCTTAACTACATTCATCCTGTGCAACCCCTCGGTTCAATGTTCTCGGTCAGAAATCTACGAAGGCCCGTCAATCGCCCGCTCGTTTGAGCGCTGTCTCGCCACTTTCAAGCAAGCGATCTTCTTCCGGCGTGCGCCCGAAGCTCGCCATTCCTTCCAGCGATCTTACCAGAAAGCGGATTTGAACCAGCGGAATCGCGATTAACATGCCGACCAGATGCACCAGCGCCCAGCCCAGGCCGCGCCGCTCGCCAGTATAGGCCGGGTCGTCTTCCAGCGGGATCGCTTCTTCAATGTCTTGGTCGCGGCTCATACGGCGCAGCGCCAAACCGCCGATGACCAGCACTATCACGAATACTGCGCCGGAGATAACGGGATAGGCATCGCCGCCCATGGCATCGCCCACGACTATCGAAACAGCCGTCCAGGCGACCGCCAGCAGCGCTAGCGGAATCATGACTTTCCAGCCGAACTGCATCAAGCGGTCATAGCGGATGCGCGGCAGAGTCGCCCGAATCCAGATCATGCCGCATAACATGAGGAAGACCTTGCCAATGAAAATGACCGGCGCCAATACTGGCAAGCCATCCATCGGCCAGAGGTGGTAGCCGCCGAAGAATACCGCCGCCGCCACCAAGCTAACAGCGATCATGCCTAGGTATTCCGCCATCATAAACAGGGCGAATTTCATGCCGCTGTATTCGGTCATATAACCTTGAGTCAATTCTTGCTCGGCTTCGGTCAAATCAAAGGGCGCGCGGTTGGTTTCCGCCAAGAGCGCTAGAATCAAGACCGCCGCCGCCAGTGGATTCTGGAAAACGAACCAATCCCAGATGTTGCGCTGCGCGTCGATGATATCGCCGATGGCCATACTGCCCACGATCATGACGGGCACGGCCAGTGTCAAGCCCATGCTGAGCTCGTAGCTAATCATCTGGGCTGATGCCCGCAGCGCGCCCAACATGGCGTACTTGTTGTCGCTGGACCAGCCCGCCAATACCACGCCATAGGTCGCGATGCTGGTAATCGCGATCACCCAAAGGATGCCCACATTGGAATCGACCAAACCCTGCGGCACCTGATACCAGACATCGCCGAGCGACGGCGCAAACCAGGGTATCACCAGATCAGGCCCCATCGGTATAACCGCGGCGATCATCAAAATCGGAACCACCTTGATCATGGGCGCCAGGCGGAAAACCCACTTGTCCGCGCCGGCCGGCATCAAGTCCTCTTTGAAAACGAGCTTGAGGCCGTCAGCCGCCGGCTGCATGAAACCCAGCGGACCAACGCGATTCGGACCAACGCGATGCTGCAAGAATGCCAGCAAGCGCCGTTCCAGCAAGGTGGTATAAGCGAAGCCGGTGACGATGACAAAGGCGAAACCAGCGGCAAATATGATTGGCCAGAGCGCCGAGCAGCCAGCGTCGTCTTCGCATTGAATCACATTCTGCACGCGCGGTTCCGGGTTCAGCAGCATGCCGATCGCGCCTTGGCGCCCATCCAGGTTGCCGGCGTCATCAAAGCCGATCCAGGTCGCGATCGCGCCGAGATTGGCGAGAACCAGCGCTACAACGACGACGAGGCCGAACAGAGCGACTGCGACTACGCCAATGCCGATTTTCAGATTACGGCTCATACCTGTCTTCCTCTATTATCAGTCCGCCGAAGCGACCGCTTGCGCGACCCGGCTAATTGCTCCGCTGCATATTGACATGGGGGCAGCCGCGTCCGTCATATGTCGCGGCAGCGCTACGACGCCAGCGGCTATCTCGTCACTCACCGACGCCCGCGCGCGTATGATCGAATCGCCGGCTGAAATGTCGATGACATCGCCCTGAATGATGCCGAGGGCCTGCGCGTCAGCCGGATGAATGATGGCGTAAGGCGCCAGGATCCGCGGCTCCAGCAACAGGGACGGGCGAAAATTGCGCTGCCGATTGTAAAGTCGCATGATCGGCATGATCAACACCTCGCCGTCGGCAGCGACCACATCGTCACTCTCGGCCAGGTCAACCGGCTTGAGCTTCTTGTCATCGTCAGCAATCGCCGGGATTTGAATGCCGACGCCGCCGGTGTTCGTGTAAGCGGTGCCGCCGTAATACTGGTCGCGACCGCCGACATCGGGGAACTGCCGCTTGACTTGCGCCAGCGCCTTGTAACGCATCCCCTCGAAAACGCTGACATTCTTGCTGATTTCCAGCATCACCGCCGCCGCCGATGGTTTGAGATGGCTCATGCCCATTTCTTGGCGGATGCTGCCGAAGAGCTTCCAGGCCGGCAGCGCTTGCCCTACCGGACCTTGCGCCAGGGTGAAGCGCTGTACCCGCCGTTCGCCGTTGACAAAGCTGCCATCGCGCTCGGCGAAGGTCTGGAGCGGCAAAACAAAATCGGCAAACTCCGAGATGCCGTCATCAAAGAAATTGGCGTAAATCACGGTTTCAACCTGGCTGAGCCAGGCGCGCGCGGCCGGATCGTCATCAAACAACTCGGCCTGCGCCACAAGCAGCACCTTCGGCGGGCTGGCCGCGATATCCAGGCTGGCATCGGGCCTGAAGCCCAGATAGTGCAGCCCCATGCCATTTGCGCCCGGCAGCGGCGAGAGCAGACCGCTATTCCGTGTCCCAGCGTGACCGCTTTCGGCCAAAAAGTTGCGGGCGGCCTGTGCCAGCGCGCGGCTGCCAGCCAGCGTCAGCCCCTCGGCGCCGGCAACGATCACAAGGTTCTCCGCCTTGCTCAAACGCTCGGCGATTTTCTTGTGCGACTTCTTGAGGTCACGCATGACGCCGACGGCTTCACCGGCGCCGTAGCGAACCGCATCGCCTTCCACGACTCTGTCATTGCGCGCGCCTTGCACGGCGAAGTCTTCCAGCCGCGTATCACGCGCGTTGGCGACGACCAGGTAGGCGCCACGATCCTGCGCCTGTTTCAAGCGCAAGCGCCAAATCGGCACTTCTTCCTCCAGGTCGCAGGCGATTACCAATATGGCATCGCCTTTGCCCAACTGACCCAGGTTCGTACCAAAGCCCACGCCGACTTCAGCAACCGCTTCCGCGCCGCCATGCGTCGGGGGCCAAGCCCCCAACCGGGAACTGCCGAGCCCTTCCATCAGTCGCCGCAATTCCCACAAGTCTTCGTTCGACATGCCGCTGCCGGCGATCGCGGCCACATCGCCGCCCGCATCTCGCAAGATCTGGGCAATCTCAGAAACAGCGCTATCCCAATTCGACTCACGCAGAGCATCGCCTGTCCTGATCTGCGCCGTAACCAGCCGATCGTCGCTACGCGTGAAATGGTGCCCGAAGCGGGTCTTGTCGCTGATCCAGATTTCGTTGACCAGTTCATTCTGTCGCGGCATCACCCGCTTGATAAGCGCCTTGCCGCCAAAGTCACGATCCAAGCGCATGCTGAGGGTGATATTCTCGCCGGCCGCATCCCAAGGCGAGATGCTCGGCACGTCGGTCAATTCCCAGGGCCGGGCGCCAAAGCGGAAGTCGGCCGTGGTCAATGCGCCGACCGGACAAATATCAGTCGTGTTGCCACTGAAATAGGTATCGAAACCGGGGTCGGAATTGGTAATGATTTGCAGACGCCGCCCACGTTCATGGAAAGCCAGCACATCATCTCCCACAATTTCATCTTGAAAGCGAACGCAGCGCGCGCATTGAATGCAGCGCTCTTGGTCCAGAAAGATGAGGTCGCCAAGCGGATAATGTTTCTCCAATAATTGCTTGTCTTCAAAATACATTCTTGATGCTTGCGGACCATGCCGCATCGTCAAGTTCTGCAACGGGCACTCGCCGCCCTTGTCGCAGATGGGGCAGTCCAGCGGGTGGCTGCTGAGCAGGAACTCCAGCACATCGTTACGCGCGTCAATCACTTGCTGCGTATTCGTTTTGATATGCATGCCGTCGCTGACAGTGGTGGTGCAAGCCGTCTGCAATTTGGGGAAGTAGCGGATTTGTGGCGACCCGTCGTCATTGAGCACAATATCGCCCGTGGCGCGATCTCTCGCCGGTGTGCCCAATTCCACTAGGCACATCCGGCACATGCCCACCGGGTCCATCTTGGGATGATAGCAGAAGACCGGAATGTCGTTGCCGGCGTGCCACTTCGCGGCATCCACCAGATTCGATCCGGCCGCTACTTCATAATCTGTCCCATCGATGTTGATCTTCACCGTATCGGACATTCATGCCTCCACATCACCATCTCGGCTACTCGGCGCATAAGTCAGAGGCGCCGCTCCACCACTTTCAAGCCCTGTAGCGCGCGGTCGCGCATCACTTGTTCTACGATGAGCCAGCCCTTGGCAGCGTCGAGTTTCTCCGCCAGAGCAAGCGCCCGCTCAAAGTCCACTTTCGCCCGCTGGTACTCGCCCCGCTCCAGATAAAGCTCGCCGCGCAAAACCACATGCGTAATCGAGTCGGGCGCTTCGTCAATGGTCGCGCTTAGGTCGCGGAGCCGACGATAAAATTCGCGCTCGCGCTCCAAACTCGGCCGGAAGACGGATCGAACCACTCGACTCAAAAAGCCAGATCGGTTTGCGCTTCCGTGTGCAGTCACGTCTTCCATGCCTCAGCCCTGCGCCTGCACATGCTGCGCAAAATCGTCGGGAAAATGACGAATCGTATGGATGATCGGGTTGGCGGCAAAGTCGCCCAGGGCACAGAGCGTCGTGCCAGCCATATTCTCCGCCACATCAGCGATGCGTTTGACATCATCCGGCGAGCCCCGTCCGTCCAAAATGCGGTCTATCACTTTGTCCAGCCAATAGGTGCCCTCGCGGCAGGGCGTACATTTGCCGCAGCTTTCGTGCTTGAAGAACTTGGTCACTTTGGACGCGACCCAGGTCATATCCACTGTCTCGTCCATAATGATGATCGAAGCCGAGCCGATGATCGTCCCGATCTTCTCGGCGTCTTCATAGCTCATCGGCGTATCCAGCACTTCATCGGTCAAGGGCACGATAGGCCCCGACCCGCCGGAGGGCAACATCGCCTTGAAAGCGCGGTCTTCGTGCAAGGGGCCGCCGGCGTGTTCGTATAGCAACTCGCGAAATGTGGTATTCATTGGCAACTCATAATTGCCCGGTTTCTTCACGTGACCGCTGACACAGTAGACCTTGTTGCCGGCGCTCTGCTCGGTGCCGATCGCCTTGAAAACCTCAGCGCCTTCCGTAAGAATGAATGGCACATTGGCCAAAGTCTCGACATTGTTGACAACGGTCGCTTCCTTGTACAAACCGCCACCCTTCTGCGCCGGAAAAGGCGGTCGCACGCGCGGCTGACCCAGGTAGCCTTCCAGGCTGTTGAGGAGCGCGCTCTCTTCGCCGCAGATATAAGCGCCAGCGCCAAGATGCGTGTACACCTCGCAATCGTAGCCCGAGCCCATGATATTCTTGCCGACATAACCTTTTTCGCGCAGGGCTTCGATGCAGGCATCCAGTTGGTCGCCAATATCCCAGAATTCGCCGCGCAAATAAATGTAAACCGCCTTCGCCTGAATCGCGTAGGCGCAGATCAGAGAACCCTCGATGAGCTGATAAGGATTCTCCTCCATGATTTCGCGGTCTTTGAAGGTGCCGGTCTCGCTCTCGTCCGCGTTGACGGTGACATATTTGATCGGCTCGTGCTGCGGTATAAAGCTCCACTTCACTCCTGTGGGGAAGCCCGCGCCGCCACGCCCTCGCAAGCCGGAGGCCTTGACGACATCAATGACCTCGGCCGGCTTCATCGCAAGCGACACTTTTAAGCCGGCGAAGCCACCATGCGCCTCGTATACGTCAAGCTGCTTGATATTCGCAATTTCGCGTCCGCGCAAGAGAATGTGCATAATCCCCTTCAGTTCCGTAACTCTCGTCCAAGCGGCGCAATGCCCTATTAACGATGCCCGTTTGAGGCGCCCGCCGCCTCCTGGCGCCATTTCGCCAGCAAGTCGCGCATCTTGTTTTGATCGAGATTCTCAACATAATGGAAGTTGCATTGCAGCATCGGCGCTTTGTCACAAGCGGCCAGGCACATCACATGCTCCACGGTGAACATGCCGTCCGCGCTCGTCCCGCCTTCTTCCACTCCCAACTCCTCTTTAAGCCAGGCATGAAAGTCATCCGCGCCTTTGAGAGCGCAAGGCAAATCGGTGCAGACTTGCAACCAGTACTCGCCCTTCGGCCTCTCCGAATACATGGTATAAAAACCGGCGATCGACTTAACTTGCGTCGGATCCAGATTAAGGATCTGCGCGACTTCTTCAATGCCTTCGGGATTCACCCAACCGTATTCTTCCTGCGCGATATACAGCAGGGGCATGACCGCCGAGCGTTTCGTTTCATACTTCGCCAGGTGATGATCAATGCGCGCTTCGTATTTCGGATTGCCGATTATCGCCATTCGATACGTTCCCTCATAAACGGATTCCCTGCTCTTCAGCGGGAATCCAGCCTTAAGCCCAAGACCTGAACCGCCAGCATCCGCTTAATGCTTATCTATCGCAATCGCCCAAAACAATATCAACGCTGCCGATTATCGCCACCATATCGGCCAGCAAATATCCTTTCGCCATCACCGGCAGAGCGCTGATGTGAATGAAGGACGGAGTTTTGAAATGAACCCGCCTTGGTTTGTTCCCGCCGGTGCCGTGAATGTAACAGCCGATTTCGCCGCGCGGGCTTTCGATGGCGTTATAGATTTCGTCATCGGGCGCGTCATAACCGTAAGTCCAAAGCTTGAAGTGGTGGATCACCGCCTCCATGCTCTGCCCCAACTCGCTGCGCAAGGGCGGGCAATATTTTCGATTCTCTGAACGGTAGGGTCCCTTGACCTGCTCCAACCGCGCCACCGCTTGATTCAGGATCTTCATGCTTTCGCGGAATTCGTGAATGCGAATCAAGTAACGATCATAAACATCGCCATGTTCGCCCAGCGGCACATTGAAGTCGTATGTCTCATAGCCCGAATAAGGCTGCGCTTTACGTAGATCCCAGTTGACGCCGCTGCCCCGCAAGGCCGGTCCGGTCAAACCATAAGCGAGAGCCACATCCGGCTCAATGACGCCGACGCCTTGCGCCCGGTCTTTCCAAATCGGATTCTGCGTCAGCAAGGCCTCGTAATCGTCGACTTTGGCCGGGAAGTCATTCAAGAATTGTTTGATCGTCGGCAAGAAGTCATCCGGCACATCACGCCAGACTCCGCCTGGACGGATATAGCTGCTCATCATACGCTGGCCCGAGAGCATCTCGAACATGCCGAGGATGCGTTCACGCTCACGGAAGGCGTAAAGCAAGACGCTCATCGCGCCCATGTCAATGGCGTGCGTGCCCAGCCAGACCAGGTGACTGGCGCAGCGGGCCAGCTCAAGGCAGACGACGCGAATTATCTGACCGCGCTCCGGCACATCCAGATCAAGCAGCTTTTCCACCGCCGCCGCATAGGCCATATTGTTCGACATCGGCGACAGGTAATCCATGCGGTCCGTCAGCGGCAGCGCCTTTTCGTAACTCTTGTCCTCAATAGATTTCTCGATGCCAGTATGAAGGAAGCCGATATCGGGCAAGCAGGAAACAATCTGTTCACCATCCAACTCCAGCAGCAGGCGAAGCACACCGTGCGTACTCGGGTGATGCGGGCCCATGTTGAGCAGCATCGTCTCGCCGGTGATCGCGCGTTCGGATACCAACCCGCGCAACTGATCGAGGCTGCCCTCCCAGCGACGCTGCTCTTCTATGGATTGCGGTGGTGATGCGACTGCCATATCGACCCCGAAATCTAATCTGTGGCGAAGGGCTTGTGCTTGCGGATTTCCGCCTCGTTGAAGGAAAAGGCGACCGTTTCTTTGCCCAGCGGATAATCACGCCGATGCGGGTGACCGTACCAATTGTCCGGCATCAAGAGCCGGCGTTGATCGGCGTGCCCTTCAAAGACGATTCCCATCATATCCGCGATTTCACGCTCGAGCCAATTCGCCGCCGGAAAGACCACCGTCGCCGTAGGCAGCCGCGGATCTTCTTCCTCCGCGAAAACCTTCACCCGCAAACGGCGATTGTAAAGCATAGACAGAAGGTGATAAGAGACCGCAAAGCGCTCCGGCCGATAATCGCTGTCAAAACCCTCACCGTAATCGTCAGGATAATAATCAACCGCGCTCACATCCGAGAGCATATTGTAGACAAGCCCGAAGCTGACGCGCAGGAAATCCAGGACATCAGATGAGCGAGCCGCCTCGACAACAACGGTTGTTTCGCCGCGGAATTCCTTGACGAAGAGAATCGCCTCCCCGAAGGATTCACGTAATACATCAACCGGGTTGCGCGCCGCCGGTATTTCCATACTCCCGCTTCCCTCGTTGCCCCTCTTCTCGGTCAGTCCAATCTTAGGCCCAATCGGCGATGCGTTCGCTCTTGACCTTTTCGTGCAGCGTCAAGATGCCGTGCAACAATTGCTCCGGGCGCGGCGGACAACCGGCGATATACACATCGACCGGGACGATCTCGTCAACGCCTTGCACAATCGCATAGTTGTTGTAAACGCCGCCGCAAGAAGCGCAATCGCCCATCGAAATAACCCATTTCGGTTCCGCCATTTGATCGTAAAGCTGCCGCACAACCGGCGCCATTTTGCGCGTCAAGCGACCCGATACAATCAGCAGATCCGCTTGACGCGGCGTCGCCCGGTTCAACTCCATGCCGAAACGCGAAAGATCGTAACTCGAGGCCTGCGAACTCATGTATTCAATAGCGCAGCAGGCCAAACCGAATAGCAGCGGCCACATCGCGCCGGTTCGGCCCCAATTCACGGCCTGTTCCAAGGTGGTGGTCACGACACCTAAATTGCCCAGCTTTGAGCTTACTCCCATTCCAAACCACCTTTCTTCCACTCGTAGACGAAGCCTACGATCAGAATCACCGTGAAGACCGCCATGACCGCCAAACCATAAACACCCAGGTCACGCATGGATACCGCCCACGGCAAAAAGAAAATAACCTCAATATCAAAGATGATGAACAGTACGGCGACCAGGTAGAACTTGACCGGCAAACGGCGCGTCGCCGGGCCGATCGGCTTCATGCCGCTCTCGTAGGGCACCGACTTGCGATAGCTCGGCCGCTGCGGACCCATCACTCGCGAGATGTTGGCGATGATAAGCGCGAGAATCGATGCTATGACGAGCAGCGCGGCGACGGGACCGAATTCCAGGATGGTCGACATCAGACCTCAACCATTTGTGCTTTTTGTAACAATCCAAGCTGTAGTGAGACTAGCACACTATTTTGGCAAAATCAAGCAAGCTTGCGCTCGGTTTTCCGTGGATATTCCGACAGTCCGGATTCTACATGATTCGAGCGGGCATCCGCTAGGCACTTCACAAACGAGCGGCGAAGAACAGCTAACGCGCTCGGGCAGGATACTTATAAAGAAAAAGGACACATCATGTGATGTATCCTTTATTGGATTCCTTGTTCCCGGCTACGCCGCTAACCCGCCCCTAAACCCAGCAGGCCCGTCTCCGGCTGCGGCTTGCGCGTCTGCTCATCGTATTTGCCAAAGCGAATGACATCGCCGGCGCCCGTGATCGCTTCCACCGACAAACCCAGGCTCTGCAACTCCTTGACCAATACGCGGAAACTGGTGGGGATGCCGGGCTCTTCGATCGGCTCGCCCTTGACGATGCTCTCATAAGTCTTGACCCGCCCTTGCACATCATCGGATTTCACCGTCAGCATCTCCTGCAAGATATGGGCGGCGCCGTAAGCTTCCAACGCCCAGACTTCCATCTCGCCGAAGCGCTGACCGCCGAATTGCGCCTTGCCGCCCAGCGGCTGCTGCGTGACCAGGCTGTAGGGACCGGTGGAACGGGCATGCGCCTTGTCCTCGACCAGGTGCGCCAATTTCAGCATATGCACATAGCCCACCGCCACGTGTCGGTCGAAGGGTTCGCCCGTGCGCCCGTCATACAAGGTCTGCTTGCCATAATGCGGCACAGGGTTGCCCGTCTCGAACATCACGCGATTGGCAATCTCAAAGAGATCGCGATGGGAGAGATCCTCCGCCAATTCAATGCTTTCAGGCGCCGTCTGCTCAATCCATAGCCGGACCGATACTTCCAGCGCCTTCAAATCGCGCTCATCACGCGCCTCGGCGCTGAGATCACTGTTGTCGTAGATCATTATCTCGTCGGGGTCGTAGCCGAATTCGCGCAGCATTTCCGCAACCGCCACCCGCCGCACGTAAATCGGGTCCCGCTCAAGAATGATCTTCTCATTATTGTACGCGCCCGACTCGCCCACGCGTTCGAAGAGATAGGCGCTGATGACGTGCATATCGTCATCGAAGTCTTCCGCGTCCATGCCCGCGCTCTCCGCCAGCCGCGCCTGATTCTCCCAGGCCCGCTCGGTCGTCACCCGCCAAGCCCAATCGATCATCCAGGCACGTCCCAACTCCGCCTGAATCTCATGCTCCTGGACGCCGTCAAACACCGGCGTGATAGCGCGGAAGCCCATGCGGTCCGCCGCCCAGCCAAGATGCAATTCGAGGATCTGGCCGATGTTCATACGGCTGGGCACGCCAAGCGGGTTCAGGATAATCTCAACCGGCACGCCGCCGTCGATGTAAGGCATATCCTCGACCGAGACAATCTTCGAAATGACTCCCTTGTTGCCGTGCCGTCCAGCCATCTTGTCGCCGACGGTCAACTTGCGCCGCTGCGCCACGCTCACGCGCACCATCTTCTCCACGCCAGCTGGCAAATCCGGATGCTCATCGCGCGTGAATACCTTGACGTCAATCACCTTGCCGCGATCGCCATGCGGCAGCCGCAGCGACGAATCTTTCACCTCGCGCGCCTGCTCGCCGAAGATAGCCCGCAGCAGCTTCTCTTCCGGCGACAACTCCTTCTCGCCCTTGGGCGTGATCTTGCCCACCAGAATATCGTTGGGTCCCACCTCAGCGCCGATGCGCACGATGCCATGCTCATCAAGATCTTTCAGCGCTTCTTCCCCAACATTGGGAATATCGTAGGTGATTTCCTCCGGTCCCAGCTTGGTATCCCGCGCTTCTATCTCGTGCTTCTCAATATGGATGCTGGTGAACTTGTCATTCCTCAGCATATCTTCACTGACCAGCAAGGCGTCTTCATAGTTGCCGCCGTCCCAGGACAGGAAGCAGGTCAGGACATCGTGCCCCAAGGCCAGGTGGCCATCATAGGTCGATGAACTGTCCGCGACGACATCGCCCGGCTTGATCCAGTCGCCCTTCCGCACGACCGGCCGCTGGTCGATGCAAGTCGACTGATTCGAGCGCTCGTACTTCCGCAGTTGGAAGATGTGTTCATCGCCGGCTTTTGTGCGGACGATCACCCGGTGCCCCTGTACGCTGGTCACTTCCGCTTCGATATCGGATACCAGCACCTGACCGCTGTCCGAGGCCGCCTGCCGCTCCATGCCCGTGCTGACTACAGAGACATCCGGTGTCAATAGTGGCACGGCTTGCCGCTGCATGTTCGAGCCCATCAAGGCGCGGTTGGCGGCGTCATGCGACAAGAAGGGAATCAGCGCAGCGCTGATGCCCACAATCTGCCGCGGGGCGATATCCATATACTCGATCCGCTGCGGCGGCACCGATACAAAGCCCTGCTCATAACGCGCCGATACGCGGTTGCTGACAAACTGCTCGCGCTCGTCAAGCACAGCGTTCGCCTGCGCGATGATGAACCGGTCTTCTCTGTCCGCTGAGAGATATTCAATCTCGTGCGTGGCGAAGGGCGTGACCGGAACCTCGCTGATCTTCGCTCTTTTGAGCTTCGTCACCGCCTTCTTGTCGATGACCTCGCCTTCTTCAATGACGATCCGTTCTTTCGCGTTTTCGACATCATCGCGAACGGAACGGCCAATCAGGCCCGGGTCACCGACATCCATCATGTTGACAACCTTGCGATAGGGCGTCTCGATAAAACCGAGTTCATTCACGCGCGCATAACTCGCCAGGCGCCCAATGAGACCGATATTAGGGCCCTCCGGCGTCTCAATCGGGCAGATGCGCCCATAGTGACTGTGATGCACATCGCGCACATCAAAGCCGGCACGCTCCCGCCGCAAGCCGCCCGGCCCCAGCGCCGACAGCGTCCGTTTGTGCGTCAACTCCGAAAGCGGATTGGTCTGCTCCATGAACTGCGACAATTGCGACGAGCCGAAAAACTCTCGCACCGCCGCCACAATCGGCCGAATATTGACCAGCGAGACCGGTGTCAACTGCTCCGCCTCGCGGATGGACATGCGTTCTTTGACCACCCGTTCCATGCGCCGCAAACCGATGCGCAACTTGTTCCCGATCAATTCGCCAACGGTCTTGACGCGGCGATTGCCCAGGTGATCAATGTCGTCGCGCTTGCGCCCGCCATTGTTGATCATGATCATATGCTCAACAAGTTTTACAATATCCCACTTGCTTATGGTGCGATGCGACGGGTCAATGATTCCGTCGAGACCCAAGCGCTGATTCAGTTTGTACCGGCCCACTCGCTCCAGATCGTAACGCCGCTGGTCGAAGAGTTGACCCTTCAGATACTCCCGCGCGTTATCCAGCGTCGGCGGATCACCCGGACGCATGCGCTTGTAGAATTCAATCAGCGCGGCATCCGACAGTGTTTGATTCTTCTTGACTTCCCAGACCGGCTCATTCTTGATAGAACTCTCGATATACTTGTGCGTCTCGTTGTTATCGACATCGGCGAAGAACGCCAGGATCTCTTCGTCTTCGCCCGTCTTGATCGGCGCGCTGGATTTCGGCAAGCCGTCTTCGACAGATGCCAGCGCCCGCAGCAAGATCGTCACCGGTATGGTCCGCTTGCGATTGAATTTGAGCGTGATGTAATCTGTCTTGCGCGTCTCAAACTCCATCCAGGCGCCGCGATCCGGGATCAACTTGGCGTTCGACAACTGACGCCCGGTAGCGCGCTCTTCTTCGACATCAAAATAAACGCCAGGCGAGCGGATCAATTGGCTGACGACCACGCGCTCCGTCCCGTTGATGATAAAGGTGCCCTTCTCGGTCATCAGCGGGAATTCACCCATGAAAATGTTCTGGCGGATAATCTCGTCGCCTTGCTCGTGGTTGACCATAGCCACCTGAACATACATCGGCGCCGCATAAGACATATCGCGCTCGATGCATTCATCTTCATCGTACTTCGGGTCCTGCATATACATCTGCAAGCCCTTCTTCGGCTTCTGCGAATCATTCAAAAGCGTATAGGGACGGTGATCCGCCGGAGGTTGCTGGAAGTCAAATTCCTCCGAATCTTCATGACTGCCGGGGAAGTAGAGCGACAAGTTGCCGTTGAAACTCTTGATTGGGTTGATCTCGTCGAAAAGCTCCTTCAACCGGCCGCCATAAAAGAAGTCGACAAAAGACTTCTTCTGAATATCGATCAGCGATGGCAATTCCTGGATCTCAGACGTACGAGCGTAATTCTTCACGTTATAATATTGTTTCAAGGCACGGCTCCTTGGAGGAATAGATGACGCAGCTGACCGGACGGAATGAATGCACGACGAACCTTAAGCCTCGTCATTCGAGACTTGTAAGGGATAGCTAAAGCGCATACAACACGTAATGTGTCTATACCCTCTATCATTTACTCGATAAGTTGTGACAGCATGAGGACTGCAAGCTTGCAGTGTACAACAAAAAGAAACGTTCTGTCAAGACTGACCTTTATCTCGACCGTCCTTTGGAGTAACGCAAAATCAGTGTATCACAATTTTCTCTGATGACAATCCCTAATTGGATTCGCCTCAAGACAATCCTCTAAATTAATGACGCATGGGATGACGAAGAACCAAGCTGAAATTCCGCCACCGAGGGGCGCGTAGACACAGCCCTTCTACACCAAGTTAAATTGAGGACACAGAGATATTGGTAGATTTTAGACCTTCAGAAAGCGGAACTGTCGCTGATACTTAACTGTTTAATCAACTTTTCTCTCTGTACTCTATAATACTCGGTGTACTCGGTGGTAAACATAATTTGAAGTGATTGCCCTGGGATTCGCCCGGAGCACAAAGGGACCATGCCGATGCGTGATGTGAGAGACCAAGTGCGGCGACGGTTTAGCGATGTCGCCGCCAATTACCGGACAAGCAAGGTCCACGCCGTTGGCGATGACCTTGACCTCATGGTCGCATCCTCCGCCCTCAAGCCGGAAAGCGTCATACTGGATGCCGGCTGCGGCGCCGGCCATACATCGCTCGCCTTTGCTCCGCGCGTCGCTCGCGTCATCGCCTGTGACTTCACCGCCGCCATGCTAGAGCAAGTGGAAACGCTGGCGCGGGAACGCGGCGTGCATAACGTGGCGGCGCAACTCGCCGATGTGGAACGCCTGCCCTTCCCGGCCCATAGCTTCGATCTCGTTGTCACACGCTATAGCGCGCACCATTGGCCCCATCCGCAACGAGCGCTGGCGGAGTTTCGTCGCCTGCTAAAGCCAGGTGGCGGGCTGCTCATCAGCGACATTGTCGCGCCCGAAGACTACGCCCAGGATACTTTTTTGCAAGCGATCGAACTCCTGCGCGACCCGTCACACGTCCGCGATTACCGCCTGTCCGAATGGACTGCGATGTTGGCCGGCGTCGGCTTTGATAGCGAAGTTCTCCTCACCTTTGACCTGAGCCTGCGCTTCGCTACCTGGACCAAACGCATGGCGACGCCCGCTCAAAACGCCGGCATGATCAAGGCCCTCTTTGATGGCGCCCCGGCGGATATTAAACGCGGTTTCAGCCTGCCGCTGGAAATACGCGATGACGACTTTGAATTCACCATTCCCGGCGCTGTCGTCAGAGGCCTGGCAAAATCTGACTAGCTGGCCTGCAATTGACCTGTCGCCTCAAGATACTCGGTATAGCCGCCCGCATACTCCCGCAGATTTCCCTCAGCGATCTCCACCACCCGGTCAACCGTTTGATCCAGAAAATATCGGTCGTGCGATACTATCAGCGCCGTGCCGACGAATTCGTCCAGCGCGTCTTCCAGCACCTCTACCGAGGCGATATCGAGGTTGTTGGTCGGCTCATCCAGCAGCAGCAAGTTTGGCCCTCGCAGCATGACCAGCGCCAGTTGCAGGCGGCTTCGTTCCCCGCCGGACAACGTCCTGATCGGCTGACGCGCCTGCTCGTAACTGAATGCCATCCGCAGCAGGAAGTTGACCGCGCTTTGCTCATTGCTATTCTGCAAGTTGCGGATGAGATCCAGCGGCGCTCGATCCAGCCAATCCTCCAGCGTCTGATGCTCCTGCGAATAGTAACCGATGCGAATGCTGGGCCCGACCTTGACGCTCCCGGCGCTCGCTTCCAATTCTCCGAGGATCATCCGCAGCAGCACTGTCTTTCCCGCGCCATTGGGCCCGATGACGCCAACCCGCTCGCCATGCCGCAACAAGAGATTGGCGTCCCGAATCAGTGGTTCATCGTCAAAGGCCAGCGAGACATCAATAAGCTCAAGCGCCTTCTTGCTCCCGCGCCATCCCTCCACCTTGAAGCCCATCAACTTGGGGTCGAAGACCTTTTCGATGATCTCGCCGCGTTCTTCCATTTTCTGCAGCATGCGCCGCCTCTGCCGCGCCGCCAACATATGCTTGCGGCTCAGTACCTGCTTTGCCCAGCGCTCAAAACGCTCGATCATCGCTTCAATACGGGCGATCTCTTTCTGCTGCGTCACATATTGCTGCTGCTGTCGCAAGCGCCGCAACTCGCGCTCATTGACATAATACGAGTAATTGCCGTGATAGATGGTGAGCTTGCCATTCTCCAGCTCGACCGTCTGCGTCGCCACCTCGTCCAGCAGATAACGGTCATGCGAGATAATCACAACGCTCTTGCGGTAGTTGAGGATGAAACGCTCCAACTGATTCTTTCCGCGCATATCCAGGTGATTGTCCGGCTCATCAAGCAGCAAGATATCGGGCGCGGACACCGCCAACTGCACCAGCGCGACCATCTTCTTCTGGCCGCCGGACAAGGCCCCTGTGGGCAAGTTGTAGTCATCGGCGCTGAAGCCCAGCATCGCCAGCAACTCGCGAACGTGGCTCGCGTGGCGGCCGCCGTTCATTTGTTCATATTGAGTCAGCACGGCTTCATGCCACGACAAAGTCTGCGCCAGACACTCCTCGTCGCCATAGACCTCGGGATCGGCCAGTTGGCTCTCGATCGCGCTCAAAGTCCCCTCAGCCTCGGCCAACTCCGGCGGCTTGATCATCGCCGCTTCAATCAGAGTGGCAGCCGGCGGCAGGCTGATGTCCTGCGGCAAGTAGCCGATGCGCAAGCCGGTCCCTCGCGATATATGCCCGCGCTCCAGTTCAACCTCCCCTGTCAGTGCCTTGAACAACGTCGATTTGCCCGCGCCGTTGGGTCCCACCAGCGCGATGCGATCTTTGTCGCCGATGACCCAGGACAAGCCTCGATACAGCTCGCGTCCGGCAAAGTTCACCGTGATATTGTTGACACGCAGAATATGCATCGATGGCCTCTTCGAAAGCATCCTTGGCAACTCCAAGCAGAAGCGATTCTAGGAGATTCAGGCGCATTCGACCAGCCTTCTTAAGGGCATCGGCGAGTCGTCATTCCCCGTATCAACGCTGAGGAGTGAGCACTTGGCAAGGTGCTCAAGCCGCCCAAATCTACTTCACCCCAGACAGATCTGCGGCGGTGACGTTTCATATTATTTACGAGCCAGGTTGAGACCTGCCGGCGACTTTGCTAAGAATCTCCCAATTTATGAACATTTGTTCTCGAATAACCAGCCAATCCATGCTACACTGACCCTGCCCGCGCCTTAACAATCGAATAGCTCAGACTGCCGCCCATTCGCTCCCTGTCCTCATTGGCGAAATTCTGCTCGCGCCAAAACAACCAGCCCGGACCAGATAACATTGGCGCAGAAAAAGTTTTTCCGCGCCAACGCCAATCCCGCGCTGAAAACCGTCCAATCCCCCGTCAACACTGCGCTTCAGCCTTTGCCAACATCCCGATTTCCATTGCCTAAATCCGGCAAATACGCGCCAATCTCCCTGATTTTTTCTTTGTGGTTCCATCGTCCCCTTCATCATAAACTCTGCCAAAGTGATGGCAAAAGCTCCTCATTGACAGGCGGCGATTTCATGATTCTGATTACTTCGCCGGAATCAAGGAGCATGGCTTAGGCGACCGTGTCCACACATGCTGCAATTCTCGACGCGGCTTTCGGGATCGAATTAGACTATCATGACGCCTGGAAACCTCTGAATCCTATGGCTATCGCAGACAGTCATGACGGACGCCCAATATGATCATCGTTGACGCGCAGCAGAACATCGCCTTCAACGCCCAACAGCTTGGGCGCGACTTCACTACTTGGGCTTGGCGCCAACGCCAGAGCGAACCGAAGCGCGATCTGCCGCCGGCAATGACCAGCCTGCGCGACAATCTGCTCGGCCGCATCGCCATCGTCTTCGGCAGCTTAAAAGTCATCGCCGAATCTTCGCCGACGCTGCAACCCTGGCAGCGCTATGCCTATCGCGGGACCGGCGATGCCCAAGCGCTGGCCCGCTGGCAACTGGATTACTACCGCCGGCTCGCCGATGACAACGAGCGGGTTGAGCTTGTTCTCTCCGCTGCTGACCTGACCAAGGTGCTGGATTCCTGGCGCGAGGACAAATCGCTGGGGCAACATCTGCAAGGCATAGTCCCGCTGATGAAAGGCGCGGAACCTATCTCCGAGCCGCAGCAGTGCGAACAGTGGCTGGAAGACGGTCTGCGCGTCCTGGCGCCGGCCTGGCAGCCAAACCGATACGTCGCCGGCTATGACGGCGAACTTACCCGGCTCGGATACGACCTGCTTGAGGTCATGGCCAGCTACAATGTCCTGCTCGATATCTCCGGCTTGTCGGGCCGAGCCGCGGCCGCTGCCACCGAGCGCTACGAGGCGCCGATCATCGCCAGCCATGCCAACCCGCGTTACTTTCACGACAGTCCGCGCTGCTTATCCGACGAACTCATCGTAAGGCTCGCCGAGCGCGATGGGGTCATGGGCATCATGATGTATAATCGTTACTTGAGGAAGGACTGGCACCCCAGCGACCCAAAACGCCGTGTGACAATTTCGCACTGGGTTGACGCGGTAGATTATGTGTGCCAGCTTACCGGCTCGGTCGATCACGTTGGGCTCGGCAGCGATATCGACGGCGGCTATGCCTACACCAGCCTGCCGGACGAGATCGACACATCCAGCGACTTGTGGCTTCTGCGGGGGGCTCTGCTGCAACGTGGCTTCAGCGAGCCGGATGTGGCGGCGATTCTGGGGGGAAATATGCTCGGCAGACTAAGGGAATCCTTGCCGGTCGAATAAACGTTTATGTGGCGGTTTGCGCAAGTTGGCATCGCATTAGGCGCCCTTGGCGCCATGATCTGTTTGATGGGTCTGTTTCCCGGCGTCACCGGCGCAGTGCCGACCGCCGGCATCGGCCTCGTTCAGGTGACGATGGTTATTGCCGGCTACAGCCTGCTGATACTGGGCGCAATGGTCTACATCAAGTACACCTTTTATCTTGAAGTGCCGGCCACTCTCAGCCAGCAGGTCGGGATACGGTTGGCATTAACCGGATTGCTCTTCGCCGCGTTGGCCGGCCTGGCGGACATATTGGGTTTCGGGTCTCATATTCGCGATGACGCCGGCGACATTTTCTTCGGCCAACTGCAAATGATTGGCATCCTCGCGAGCTTCGGACTATCGTCTTTGGGTGTGCTCGTTTATGTCCTGGCCGGCGCGCGCCTCGCTCGTCACGCGCCGGTCGAGGCTCTGAGCGAGACCATAGCCGGCGTCGACGACACCAGCGAAATTCCGCTGGTTGAAGTCCAAAAAGGATCATAGACCCCGTGTCAAGCACCGTCGTTGCCGGCGCCAAATGACATTCGCGCTCAGTTGATCCAAGGGGACATCCTTGCGCCAGAAGCCTCACAAGTTGCTCTACGTCGTAAACATCGCGCGCTTCTTCGTCTCCCACCGCCTACCTTTGGCGATTGCGGCGCGCGCCGCCGGATTTGATGTCCATATCGCGACTTCTGGCGCGGATGCCGTTTCAGTAAACGAAATCACCGAGAACGGCTTCCCTTTCTACCCGCTGCCATTAAGCCAGCATGGCATGAATCCACTGCGCGAATTAAAGACTTTGCTCGCCCTGCGCAAGCTCTATGCGGACTTGCAGCCCGATCTGCTTCACCACGTCAGCATCAAGCCCGTGATTTACGGCGGTATCGCGGCCAGATTAACAGGCGGCATTCCAGTCATTCAAGCCATGAGCGGCTTGGGCTACCTCTTCGCCGGCGCCGACCTCAAGGCGAAAACCCTGGCTCTGCTCAGTCGGCCAGCGTTCCGGTTTGCGCTGGCGGGCTCTCGCACGCACATGATCTTCCAGAACCCGGACGACCAGCGGGGCTTTGTGGAGCGGAGCTTGATTAAACGCGAAAGGACAAGACTGATCCGCGGCTCCGGCGTTGACGAAACAGAATTCCGCCCCCGCCCTGAGACGCCATCGGATAAGCCGGTTGTCCTCTTTGCCGGTCGCCTGCTCTGGCAAAAGGGCGTCGGCGATTTTGTCGAGGTGGCGCGCCGGCTTCGCAGCAAGGCGCGTTTTCGCGTGGTCGGATACGAAGAAAGCACCAGCCCCCTGAATGTCCCGGCGGCGCAACTTGAAGCCTGGCATAATGCCGGCCTGATCGAGTGGCAGGGCAAACGCGATGATATGCCCGCTGTATACGCGGAGAGCGATATTGCATGTCTGCCATCGACCTATGGCGAGGGCGTACCCAAGGTCCTCATCGAAGCGGCTGCTTGCGCTCGCGCTTGCGTCGCCACAGACAGTCCCGGCTGCCGGGAAATTGTACTTCACGAAGACAACGGTTTGCTCGTCCCTCCAAAGGACATTGACGCCCTCGCCGCCGCCGTCGAGCAACTGATCGATGATCCGACCCGGCGCCGCGCCATGGGCGCCAGAGGCCGCGAAATCGTACTCGCGGGATTCACCTTGCGCCATGTCACAGACGCTACCATTGCCCTTTATCGCATCGCCCTAGATGAAGCTGACGCGGAAACGGCCTGACACATTACTTCACGGCGACGTCGCTTGCCGCGCTCGCAACACTGCGCTGGCGCAAATCGGCGGTCCATCCGGCGGATAACTCCAGGTCTGCGGCAAGCTTGCTTCACGCGCCATGTTCTGGAATTCCCGATAGATCAGGGTCAAGGAGTCGCAATCGCCGATTATCTCCGCCGACTGCCCCTGCAAATACCAGCAATCAAGCTGTCTATCATGTATAGCGACGCCGCCTTCGACTTGCAGGCGGCTGCAATGGCCGAAGGCGGATTTCGCCTCCTCGTAGTCGCCATCGAGAAAATACAGCCGTCCCAAGGCATACCAGCCCTCGTCCCAGAGCGGCGCCAGCGCGGTAACCTCCTGGCAATATCGCAGCGCGGCATCGCGTTCCTGCAAGCGTTCCGAAAGTTCGCATAACCGCGCCCGCGCTTTCACGTTGTCATCAGACATAGCCATGATCGTGAAGTAAGACACCGTAGCTTGGTCAACATCGCCGAGTTGCAGCGCGAAGAGCGCCTTCTCAAAATGCAAGGGGATCAGCTTGCCATTGTAAGCAACCGCCTTGTCAAGTTCCTCCAGCGCAGCCCGATAATTGCCCATATCACCGTATGCCAGCGCCATGGCGCGATGACCTTCAAGCTCGTACCTGCGCTGATTTAGCGCCAGTTCAAGCCCGGCTTCCGCTTCGCGCAGCGCAGCCTGGGCGATGCCACGCGCGCCATAAGACAGCGATAGCACGATCCGCGCCAGAACATGATCCGGCTCGCGCTCTACAATGCGCAGGACAATGCGACCGGCTTCCTCGGCAGATCCTGTCGCTTGCAGCGCATAGCCATGTAAAGCCTGCACGTCCGAATCGCGCGGCAAGCGCCTTATCGCCTCCCGGCTTACTTCCAGCGCCCTGGCACGGTCATCTTCTCGTCTCACGTCGCTGTAACTGCGGTAAATCAACACCCGCACGAGCAATTCATACGCGGCGGTATCCGCGCCATCTCGCTCAAGTAGCTGTTGCGCAAACTCTAACGCTGCTTTGAGATCCCCTCTGTTGAAGGCGGCGAAGGCCTGGGGCAAGCTTACCGCCGGCCCAAATATGCGATTGTGGTTGAGCCGCAGCCCAATCCAGTGCCGTCCAACTACCACTACCGCCATCGTCACCAACAGCAAGACGAGCAAGGATGCGCAACCGCTCCTGCGCTGCGGCCGCCGGCTAAACAATCTGTAACTGTTTCGCTTTACTTTCATTCCCTGTATCGGATCAAGCGCAAGGCAAATCCTAAGCAAATTCTAATACAAGGTTATCAACCTCAGCCTAAGCATTCGATGTACCCTTGGGCATTTTCGGAAGTCCTTGAGGCAAACACGATTGTAATGAATTCGTCTCTGCTGCGAGGCTGGCCGCTTTATGCGCCGCGCGGATGGGCTCCGGCAAGCGGTACTTCCTAGTGCAAGCCAAGATTAAGGCGACGGCGCTGTCGATCTCGCACAAATGCCCGACCGAGACGTATACCGGTTTCACGCCCGTTCGCGTTCGCAAGACGATACCGAGTTGTTCGCCGGCGTGGGTTAAGGGTTGGCGACAGCCTTTTTCCCGAGCGGGCAATTCGTATTCGCCGATAAAGTGCGACTTGCCGCATCCGATAGTGGGGCGTCCCAGCCATAATCCGAGATGCGCCGCGATACCCATCTTCCGCGGATGAATCTGCCCCATACCGTCAAAGAGAAAGACATCCGGCTGGCGCCTGATCCGCTCCAATGCGTTTAATACCACCGGCCCCTCGCGCAATGCCAGCAAGCCTGGAATGTAAGGATACGTAGACTCTCGCTGCGCGCTTGCGGTTTCCACAATCTCCAAACCGGGATAGTTCATCACCACGACCGCGGCGCGCGCCATGCCGGCTTTGACACTGACGTCAACCCCGGCAACGGTTCGGATCTCGGCAAAATCAAGGGGGCGGTCGCTTATCAAGCGCGAGGCAAGTTCGCGTTGCAATGCGATCGCCGCCTTCGGGTTGAGGTCCCAATTGTGCAACGGCTCAATATTCATCTGCTGTCTCTGCCTTTGCGCTAAGAAGGCAGCTACATTTCAAGATAATCGCGAAGTTGCCGTGAACGCGTCGGATGGCGCAGCTTGCGTAATGCCTTCGCCTCGATCTGCCGGATGCGCTCGCGCGTGACGCCGAAATAGCGCCCGACCTCTTCGAGCGTGTTGTCATAGCCGTCAATCAAACCGAAGCGCATTTCCAATACCTGACGCTCCCGCTCGCTCAAAATGCCCAAAGCCGATCTGATCTGTTCTTTCAGCAGTTGCCGGCCGGCCGCATCCACCGGTCCGAGCATATTTTCATCCGGGATAAAGTCGCCCAGTTGGCTGCTGTCTTCTTGCCCGACAGGCATATCAAGGCTCATCGGTTCCTGGCTGATCCGCATAATCCGGCGTACTTTCTGCGAGGCGCGGCGCAACTTGCGGCTCAGCGCCGGATCCAACTCCTTGCCTTCTCGCATCTGCTGCTTGATTTCACTCCGCTCGCTATCGCTGAGGAAATCCATTTCCAGCGCGACCTCTTCGGTTTTCGGCTCCGCGCCCAGCGACTGAATCAGCTCGCGCTGGACCCGCATCATCCGGTTTATCGTCTCGACCATGTGTACCGGAATACGAATCGTCCGCGCCTGATCCGCAATCGCGCGGCTGATCGCCTGACGAATCCACCAAGTAGCGTAGGTGCTGAACTTGTAGCCTTTCGTATGATCAAACTTGTTCACCGCCCGCAGCAGCCCGATATTGCCTTCCTGAATCAAATCGAGAAAACTTATGCCGCGCCCCAGATAGCGCTTGGCCACGCTGACAACCAATCGCAGGTTTGCGCGCGTCAAAGCCTCGGATGACATCGACGCATGCTGTTCCACCTGTTCCTGTTGCTGCTTCGCCAAGCTGATCGGGTCAACCGTATCTTCAATCCACATGTCAAATTCTTGCAAAGTCGGGAGGGCATGCTCGCGGCGAAAGTGACGCTGTATCCGCGTCTGATGTTCAAACGGAAATAGAAACAAGGCGTGTATTACCCGAAAAAAGGCTTGCGCCAAGATCGTCCACTCTTCATCTCGGCCCCAATTCCGCTGCTTCAAATAACCGCGAATGTAGGAATCCGCCTCGCGGTCCCAGTTGACAATCGTTTCCTCTACTTCCACCAATACCTTGATGAAATCCGGCGCTGCTACCGCTTGCGCCTCCGCAGCGACCAGCAGCTTTTCCCAATCTTCCCTAAGCCGTTTGTAAGCGAAGCGTTCCACATCAAGGTAGTTCGCCTCGCGCCGATTGTCCGACTGCTTATCGAGGCTCATCAATTCATCACGCAAACTTTCGAGGTGTCGCTCAGCGGCGATCTGTGTGCTCAACCACATTTCACGGTTGCTATCGAGCAGCGGCACTTGCCCGATCTCCTTCAGGTACATCCGCACCGGATCATCCGATAGCGGCATGCTTTCGCGCGCCGCCCGCGCATCATCGCCCGCCAATTCATCCACCTTGAAATCTGAAGTTGTTTCAGCGCCGCCATTACCGCTATCGTTGTCGGCAAGATGCCCATCGTAGCCGATATACTCGCGGATGCCGTCTTCAGTGTCTGTCGCCATTTTCAACTTCCTCTTATCCGCAATGATCGTTCGCCATAAAGGAAATGCGCGCTAGCTAACCGCCAGATTGATTCGAGCTTTCGCCCGCATTGACAGCATGATCTTCTCGGCGATTTGGCTTCGCTGATTGTCATCGGCCAGTGATTCGGCCTCAGCCTCTTCGTGCAGGTATTGCATCTCCACGCGTTCATATTCCAGCCGCTCAAGGCGCAATTGCAGCGCGCGACAGACCAGTTCCTCCCGCGCGTTCACGCCCGGCCGCCCCCGGCGAACGCCCTTTCTGAGTATATCGTTTAAGTCGACCCGAAAGTTGCCTCGAATCCGTTCGGCTATCGTCTCGGGCTCATCAACCAGCAGCGCGCTGAGTTCCGGGCGCAATTCCTCGTCGACAATTTTAGCGAGATATTCCAGCGGCTCCATATCGTCCTGCGCCATCGAGTCCTGCAAATAAATCATCAGCGCGCGGTAGTTGCTCTGTGTGAAGTCGTCGGCGCACAACTCGCGCAAGGGGCCGGCCAGGAGCGCTTCGTCATCGCCAGCCAACTCGCGCAACTTCCTGTTTACCTGATACAGCCAGTTCGGTTCCTTGAGCAAAACACTCAAGCAATAAGCTTCAATGGCGCGCTTGAGCGACCGCGCCGGGATACCCGCGTCAATCGCGGAAGGTTCGGCGAGCTCGGCGGCATCAGCCGATTCAAGAGCGTATTCGTTATCCCAGTACTCCGGTGGCGGCTCCGATGGCTGCTGAGGTTCCGCCGCCCGTCGCGTACGCCTGGCATCGGCCCGAGTCTGCTCCTGCATCCAGGCCAGCATGTCGCGCTCATTGACGCGCAACCGCCGTGCCAGCTTCTGAATATTCTCTTGCCGGTATACGTTGTTCTCCGATGCCTGCAAGATCGGCAATATCGATTTCGCCAGGGCTTGACGCACTGGCACGCTCGCATCGGCAGGCAGCGATGCCGTCTCCATGTCGATTACGAAATCGGCGACGCCTTGCGCCTGATCAACCAGCGAGGCCCAGCCCTGCGGCGATTCTCTTAAGTAATCGTCCGGGTCTTTGCCCGCCGGCACACGCAAGATGCCAATATCGATCGCGAGCTTGCCCGCATAATCTCGCGCCAGCGCGTCCCGCGCCACCTCCAGGCTGCGGCGCGCGGCATTTTGCCCGGCATCGTCCGCATCCAGCGCCAATACAATTCGCTTCGCGAATCGCGGTGCAACCAGCCGCAACTGCGGTTCCGTCATCGCCGTGCCCATCTGCGCGACGACATCGGCGTAGCCCGCCTGATGCGCCTGAATCACATCCATATACCCTTCGACGATCACTACAGTCCCGCGCTCGCGAATGGCGGACTTGCCTAAATCCAAACCGTAGAGCAAGCGGCTCTTGTCAAATATCGCCGACTGCGGCGAATTTATGTATTTTGCCGTCTCATCAGCGCCAAGCGCCCGGCCGCCAAAACCGACTACACGTCCACGATCATCGCGGATGGGAAACATCAAACGATTGCGGAAGCGATCGTAAACGCGACCATTCTCATTGCGGACGGCCAACCCGACTTCGACGATGTCATCGTCGCTGTGGCCCAACTGGCGCAGCGACCGCAGCATAAAATCCCAACTCTCCGGCGCATAGCCGAGTTGGAATTCGTCTACGGTCTCGCTTTTCAAGCCACGCTTGTCGCGCAAATAAACCAGCGCCTTCGTCCCCGCCCCTCGATGCAATGTCCGCTGATAGAACTCGGCGGCGCTGGCGACTATGCCACGCAATACATCCTGGCGTTCGCTGCGGCTCTTCTGCTCCGGCGTCTGCGCCTTGAGCTGAACACCCGCCTCATGCGCCAATTCCCGCAGCGCTTCTTTGAAATCCCAGCCGTGCATTTTCTGCGCAAAGGTGAAGAGATCGCCGCCTTCAGCGCAAGCGCCAAAGCAGTGCCAAGTCTGCCGCGCCGGGTTTACTACGAAGGACGGCGTCTTCTCGTTATGGAAGGGACAGCAAGCCTTGTGGTTGCGCCCGGCTTTCTTAAGCCCCGGCGCATAACGCTGCACATAGCTCACAATGTCGATGCGGGACTTGATCTCGTCCGTCACGGACACGGGCCGGCGCTCCTCAATTGATCGGCGTCTAAATTATAGTAGCGAGTGAAAACATCTACCATAAATTCGTCTCGCCAACATGTTGTAAGAATTATACAAAGCTGGCGCAATGTGATCCGCGGGCCACGGCAGCGGATAAAACAGCAGCAACTCCGCGCTAGAAATTCTCCAGCTCGCTGAGATCTGCCTTGCCGTCCTGCATCGCGCTGATGCGTTGAAGCAAGGCGATTCGATTGTTGCGCAGCGCAAGGTCATCGGTGTGTACCAGAACCTTGTCAAAGAAGTTTGTCACCGCCGGCGCCATCGACTGAAACCTTGACAGAAACGCGTCAACGTCAAGCGACTGATCGGCACAGTCTGTCGCCGCCAGATAGGCCTGATACAGTTCATGCTCCGCCGGCTCACAAAATGCGGCCGGATTGACGCTTCGGGCCCTCTCCTCGCACGTAATCCGGACGCAACGCGCGAAACTGTCGAGCAGCGCTTCCCAGTTATCCCGCTGCACCCAGGCCGCTAAATCCGTCACGCCTCTGGCTGCCCCCGCCGGATTCTGCGCTTGCTCCGTCAATACCGCCCTGATGACATCTCGAGACGCGGAAGCGTTTTCAGTCAACCAACTCTCGAGGCGGGTTTTGACAAAATCAAACACTCCCTGCTTCACATTCATGCTGACGGGAACCGGTTGGCTTTCCGAGACACGCTTAATCGAAGTACGCAGGTCAATCTGGATATCCGCTTCCACAAGTATCCGAATGATGCCGAGCGCCGAGCGCCGCAGACCAAATGGATCCGATGTCGATTTGGGCGCCAGCCCAACCGCGATCAGCCCGACCAAGCTGTCCAGCTTATCAGCCAGCGCCAACAATTGCCCCGGTCGCGAAGCCGGCAAGGCATCGTCCACGCCATCCGGCAGCCAATGCTCGCGAATAGCCTCGGCGACCGCCGGATCAATCCCTTCTCGCCGGGCGTACTCGCGCCCCATGACACCCTGCAGCGATGTCATTTCAACCACCATGCTGGTCGCTAAATCGGCCTTGACCAGTTGCGCCGCTTCACGAGCTACGGCGGTAACTTCCGCATCATAGCCCAGTAACTCGCCCAGATCTTGGACCGTCGCCGCGACGCGGTCATTCTTCGCCCGCATTGAGCCCAGTTCCGCTTGAAACGTCAAAGTCTCCAAGCGTGTCAAGTATTCTCGCAAGGGCTTCTTGATATCCGCCTCGAAGAAAAAGCGGGCGTCTGAGAAACGAGCGCGCAGCACCTGCTCGTTGCCGTGAATTACCTTGTCAATATGTTGATCGTCCCCATTGCGCACGGCGATGAAATAATTCATTAATTCGCCATCAGCATCCTCAACGGCGAAATAGCGCTGATGCTTGCGCATGACCGTGACCAAGACATCGCGCGGCAAGGCGAGGAAGCCGCGGTCGAACTCGCCGCGAAAAGCCGTCGGCGCTTCCACCAGGTTGGTCACTTCCGCCAAAAGCGCATCGTCATCCGGAATTTTACCGCCGACTTCCGCCGCCAAGGCGTCGATTTGCTGCCGTATCACAGCACGGCGTTCGACAGAATCGAGCAAGATGCCTTGCCTTCGCAGCTCATCCTCGTAATTCTGCCGGCCATCGACTTCTATCCGCGGCGAACCCAGTGGGCGCAAGCCGTACGTCGCATTTCCACTTGCCAGGCCCGCGAACTCAAATGGAATCACAGCCTCGCCGAATAGCGCGACAATCCAGCGAATCGGCCGCGAAAAAGGGACGCCGGACGCGTTCCAGCGCATTGACTTGTCGAATCTGATAAAGGCGATGAAATCTGGCAGGACTTCACTAAGCGCTTCTAGTGCAGTGCGACTTACAGGGAACACTTCCGCCATGACATAACGTCCGCCGTCGATTGTTTTTTCGACTAGATTAGCGACGTGTACACCCTTACTGCGCGCGAATCCCTCTGCTGCCTTTGTCGGCTGACCATCGGCGTCGAACGCTCGATCGGCCGGCGGGCCCTTCGCCCAGAACTTCTCTACCACTTGCCTCGGAGAGACATTGCGAGCTATGACGACAATCCGTCGTGGTGTGGAATACGTTTTAAGGCTCTCAAACGTAAGAAGTAGGTCATCAAATAGACCTTTAGCATGTGCGCTCAACTGCCTACGCGAAGCCTCCACATCATCGGCCGGCATCTCTTCCACGCCGATCTCGATCAATATATCCGCCGCTTCCGTCGGCGCCGGCGGCGGCTCGCCCGCCACCTGCAACTCAGCGCCGGGCCATTTCTCCGCCATTTTCATCAGCGGGTAGCCCAGCGTCTCACGCTGCGCCACATACTGCTTCGCGATCGTCCGCGTCATCTCCCGCATGCGCCGAAAATAAGTCGCTCGCTCGGTCACGCCGATCGCCCCGCGCGTATCCAGCACGTTAAACAGATGACTGCACTTTAGCACGTAGTCATAAGCCGAGATCAGCGCATCGCCCTCCAGCGCCCGCGCATACTCCCGCTCATAGGTGTCATAGACCAGCTTCAGGGCATCCACATCGGCGACATCGAAATAATAGCGACAGTGCTCCACCTCTTCGTTGAACATCACATCGCCGTAGTTGACGCCGTCCAGCCAGTCGATGTCCCAAGCCGAGTCCTTACCTTGCAAAGCCAGCACGATCCGCTCCACGCCGTAAGTGATCTCCACGCTGACGGGATCGAGCGTCATGCCGCCCGCCTGCTGAAAATAGGTGAACTGCGTGATCTCTTGCCCGTCCAGCCAGACTTCCCAGCCCAACCCCCAGGCGCCCAAGGCCGGCGACTCCCAATTGTCTTCGACAAAGCGAATGTCATGCTCGCGCGCCTTGATGCCCAGCGCTTCCAGCGACGCCAGGTATAACTCTTGCGGATTGCCCGGGTCCGGTTTCAATATCACCTGATACTGATAATACTTCTGCATCCGATTGGGATTCTCGCCAAAGCGCCCGTCATCGGGCCGCACCGTCGGCTCCACATAAGCCACGCGCCAGGGCTCCGGGCCCAGCACGCGCAATGTCGTCGCCGGGTTGCCGGTGCCCGCGCCCAACTGAACGTTGTAAGGCTCCCAGATCAGGCAGCCCTGCGCCGCCCAAAATTGGTGCAATTTCAAGATGACTTGCTGGAATGTCAAAGGCGCTGCCATAACTGTCCTTAGTCTGTTTATCGGCTAGAGACGGTGGTCATTATATGAGCGGCCGAGCGAATTAACGAGGGCGGCGCGGACATATAGAAAAGCTGCTCCCGTATTTGGAACAGCCTGCAGTACGGTATAACCTTGTTGGCCCCTCGGCTCACTCGCTCTCAGGCTCTGCCTCCGGCGCCTTCACCAAATCATCATGTTTGAGGTCATTAAAGGCGTTGAAGATCGTGTCCCGCACCAGCACATAGTACTCGGCATCCGACGACTTCATGACGATACCGCTATCCTGCAAGGCCGCGCCAAAGATCAAGCTGTAGCTGGCTTCCTTGTATTCAATCTCGACTTCTACGGCTTCATCGTCCGCTGCTTCGGTCTCGTCGCTTTCGTCGGTTGCCAGCGTCTCGTCTTCCACCCGCTGACGATACCTGACCTCGACCACGGCTGCCGGCGGATCCAGTTCGAACTCGTCCTTCGGGGTCAGGCTCAAAGGCTCCAGTATTCGGATGCTCGCCGCGTTTCTGAGGATAATAGGGATCTTGGTATCTTCAAATACATCACCCTCGCTCAAGCCGGCGTAAGACCAGTCCTCGCCATCGCGCGCGAATGTGAAGCTTCCCCCGGTATTTTGGACGCTTATCTCAAGCACATCATCCAGAGGCACATTCACATAGGTCGCGTCCAGCCAAGTGGACACCTGCGTCGACAGCTCCCAAGAATTCAATCCGCTGCCGAGGTAGACCGCCTCATCGTCGGCGCGCCGCGCGTAGACCGTGTCCACTCCGCCGCTGCCGCCCAGGTACAGCACCGTTGCCGAGCCAGCGCCTTCCAATTCGACTCGACGGCGGAATTCATCCTCCTTGACCTCCAGGCGAGCGTAATTCGCCGGATTCGACGCCACCAGCCGCCGCGTATTCAGACTGGCCAGCTTGTCCAGAATCTCATCGACTTTCTCGCTATCGAGCGGGAAGTTATCGGCCTCCGGCAAAACCCAACCCCCGGCGCTGCGCGCGAAGATCATCTCATTGTCGAGGTCATCGGTGATTGTGACGCGCTCCACATCAGTTGCCGCCATCTTTGCAAGTATCGGCTGAACCGCTCTTTCCTCCGCGCCACCTGTGAGAAGCGCCGAGATGGCTATCAGGACGATCTGCGCCAGCAAAAGCGCCGCCAGGAAAAGATTGCTTCGGTTCAACATTAGGCTTCTCCTTCGCTCAATTCATCGGCGGGCGCCACCGGCTCCGGCGCAGCCATCGGCGGAATCAACTGAATCGGCTGCTCGGCGCGCCGCTGAATTTGCCAGACGCCCCCAATCAGCAACAAGCCAATAATAGCGACAGCATAATTGATCATCACCCAACGGTTCTGCGCGCTCTCGTCTATCGGCGGCAGGATGCGCGCCGTGCTGCCCCGCCCGCGGATTGACGCCAGCGACAGATCTTCCGTGAACCAGTCAATCGCGTTGGCAAGCAATTGAAGATTGCTGAAGAAACGATCCCCGCCGAAATTCGCCGAGATCTGGTAGACATTGTCATTGACAAATTCGGCGCTGCCCAAGACCACCAGGCGCGTGTTGTTGGGTGAGCGTTCTATCAATCCGATCGTCTTGCCGTCATCGGCCTCGTCTTCGCTTTCAAATGGCGACGGACGGTCCACAAAATAGCTGCTGAAGGACCCTTCGACCGCCACCGCCAGCGGATAGGAGGCCAATTCCTCGCCCACCGGGAAACCGAGATCAGGATACATTTCCAGGTCCGGCTGCGGGTTCGCCGCCGTTGTTTCCCAAGCGGCGTCGCTTGAGCTGACCAAAGTGCTAACTTGCCCGGCTTCCAACAGCGCCTCATCGACCGTGACGGGCGACGTCCAACTCATGGTCAACAAGGGCAAGCCCTGAACAACCGGGCTGTCAAAGTCCATCTTGTTTGGGCGCGCGTCAATGAAGAAAGGATAATCCAGCGCCTGAATCTCCGTGACCACCATATCGCCCAGGTCGCGCTGCACCTGCAGCGGGAAGGGCGCATTCTGATAATCCATCACCAGACTGTCCTCGACGATGACGCCATAACTCGCCAGCATCTCTGCAATCCCGTCTTCATTCACATCCAGCAGCAAGTTGCCGACATAAGGATCAATGCCGAGACGATAACGTCCCGCCGCCGCGATCACCGAACCGCCCCGCATAATGTATTGGTCAATCGCATAGCGTTGCTTGTCGGTCAAGCTGTGCGGCGACAGCAATATCAAGACATCAACATCCGCCGCCACCTGTCCTTCATCGAGCGATACGCGACGCAATTCGTAATTCTCGCGCAGCGTATCTTCCAGGATGCCGTACTGCTGCAAGCTCGGCAATTGCTGCCCGAACTGATCGGGCGGCGGCGCTGGCGGCGTCCACAAGCCGATCACCTTAAGGAAGCCGGCGGAGGAGCGCTTCAAGGACGATTCAATCGCGTTGCGAATCTCAACCCGACTCAATTCGCCAGCGGGATAGATGACCTGAATGTCAGCGCCCGCCTCGATGACAAGATGCAAGTAAAACGTCTCAACCGCGAAGAAACTCGTCGCGACCGGCTGAATCTGATAGCGATCAAAAAGCTCCTGCTCGCTTATGCCCGCATCCGCCATCGACATATCGACAACTTCGAAACTGACCTTGGCCGGATTCGTCTCGGCGATCTCCTGCGTCACTTCCCGCATCGTCTCATCCACTTCGCGCATCATCTCAGGCATTGTTGCCGACGATACGTAAAGAGTCAGCCGCGCCGGTCCTTCCAGAGCCGCCAGCACCGCGTCAAGACTTTGGAAGCCGTAAACCGCGCGCTGTATGGCGCTCGTCAAATCGTATTCCAGATTGCGCAGCCGCACCTCTACGCCCAGCGGCGATTCAACGACTTCGATCAAATCGGCGAAGCTCAACGTCGCCGTTTGGTCGCCATACGCGATCAGCACGTCAAAGTAGACATTAACCAGCGATAAGCCGCCGCGGTCGCTCACTTGCAGCGGCGTCGGACGAATGCCGTAGATCTGATTCGCCTCACGCTCCAGCTCGGGGTTGGTCAAGGGATCTACAAACTCCAACTCCAGCTTGCCCCCCGCCGCCAGTTGATATTCCAGCAAAGTATCCTTGATCCGCGGCGCAAGCGGCGCCAGAGCCGGATGGCTCTCTTCGCTGAAATAGCCGCGAATCAACAGCGGCTCGCCCAGGTCCGCCAGCAGATTCTTCGTCACATCGGACAAGCTGTATTCGCTGTACTGCGTCAAGTCGAAACGCGCCGCGCTCAAAGGCGCGATCAACAGATTCAGCGCCAGCAGATTCGCCCCGATCAAGATTAGGCTGACGCGGCCATTCAAACGGTGCGCCCGCAAATGCGCCCCGACGCTCCAACGCTTGCTATCCAGCGAGAGGATGTTCAAAGCCAGAAAGAACATGGTCAGCGACAGATAGTAGACCAGATCGCGCAAGTCAATTACGCCGCGCTCAATGCTCTCGAAACGGCTGCCCGCGCCAAACTGACGCAGCAGATCGCCGGTGGTCGCGCCGAACAAGTCGGTGATCACGGGCGAGCCAACCGCTTGAAAAACGCCGCAAATGACGGCTGTGCCGATCAGCGCCACCAGTTGGTTGTCGGTCCGCGAAGATACAAACATGCCTATGGCGATATAACTTGAAGCCAGCAAAAGCGCGGCCAGGTAACCGCCGATGACCGGTCCCCAATCGAGGTTACCCAGCGAAGCAACCGTCATCGGCAGGAAGAGCGTCAACCCCAGGGCCAGCGCCACCAAAGCCAGCGCCGAAAGGAACTTGCCCGCGACCAACTCTACCAGGCGCACCGGCATCGTCAGCAGCACCTGCAAATTGCCGCTGTCATCTTCGCGGCTCCACAAGTGCATCGTCAGCGCCGACACCAAGAAGATCATCAGCAGCGGCATCCAGGCGAAAAGCGCCCGCACATCGGCGATGCCGCGCGCGAAAAACGAATCGACCCAGAAGAAGACAAAGAGCGTCAACACCAGAAAGACGCCGACGAAGATCAAAGCCATCGGCGACCCGAAATAGAGCTTCAGTTCTTTGCCCGTGACGGAGAGTATTTTTCGCATCAGAGTCTCCTATGCCGTCGTCGCCAGTTGATTGAAAAAGCTCTCGAGCGTGACCGTGTCTCGGCGCAACTCCCGCAGCGCCCAGTCTCGTTCACGCGCGACCGCGTAAATCCGCGGCGTGATATCGGCCGAGCCGCTGATGCGATAGGCGGGA
>JAJEBE010000053.1 GCA_022822545.1 Anaerolineae bacterium | reverse complement strand
GCTGCAAGTGGGGCAACGGGTCGCCGTCGAGCCGGCCGTGCCCTGCTGGCGCTGTGAACTCTGCGAAAACGGCCACCCCAATCTCTGCCCGAATCACAAATTTTACGGGCTCTTCCCCGAAGACGGCGCCCTGCGCGAGCGCATGACCGTCAGCGCCCGCAACTGCTTCCCCATGCCCGACGCGCTCAGCGATGAGGTCGGTCCCCTCCTGGAGACCCTCGGCGTCGCCATCCACGCCATCGACTTGAGCAAGATTCGCATCGCCAGCTCGGTGGCAGTGCTGGGCGCGGGGCCGGTCGGCCTCTTGATCACGCGGCTGGCGGCGCTGGCGGGCGCGGCGCGGATCTTCGCCTTTGACAAGTTTGATTGGCGCTTGCGCATGGCGACGGCTTGGGGCGCTACCTATGCCTTCAACGTCGATGACTGCGACCCGGCCGATGTGGTCAAAGATCTGACCAGCGGACGCGGCGTTGACGTGGCCATCGAAGCGGCCTGGGCCGACCATTCGGTGCAGCAGGCGGCCGATATGGCGCGTTACGGCGGGCGGCTGGTCCTCGTTGGCATCCCGCCGGACGACAAGCTGCGGCTCAAGCACTCGGTGGCCCGCCGCAAAGGCCTGACCATCATGATGTCGCGGCGCATGAAACACACTTATCCGCGCGCGATCGAGCTGGCGACCTCGGGCCGGGTCAAGCTGGAAGAGCTAGTGTCGCATCGCTACGCCCTGGCGGACACCGCCCAAGCCTATGCCAGCAACCTGGCCTACGAGCCGGGCATCAACAAAGTGATCTTGCGGGTGAACTGATAGCGGATTAAGGGGCGGGGAAAATCTCGCGCACGGGGATTTCCAGGCCGGGCAGAACATCGCCGCCGCTAAGGCTGTCCGCCGCGTTCAGGGTTGTGGCGCCAGCGCGCGTATGGACATCCACAATCCGCAAATCGGGATATGCGATCCAAACCAGCGCCGTACCCGCATTGAGCAATTGGCGTATTTTCAGACGTATATCGGTCGCTTCGTTACTGGGCGAGATGACCTCAACGGCAAGATCCGGCGCCACATCCAACAATTGGTCAGGAAGTACGCGCGCGCCGCGGATAAATGCGATATCCAAGCCGCGAACAGTATCCCTGCCATCGGGATTGCGTTCCAAGATGAAGCCCGTCTCCGCCGCCGTTACGATGCCAAGTCCGTTATCTACTACGTGGTTTGCAATTTTAAGACTCAAGAGCATGGTAATCTGCCCATGCAGTCCTGATGTCTTTGGTATCTCGACGATCTCTCCTTCTACGAGCTCAAGGATGCGGTCAACATATTCCGGGCTGCCGACGATTTCGAGGAAACCCTCCGCGCTGATGACCTGCCGCTCCATGACCATGGCGATTCGTGTCTTTCATCCTTTCCTTGGCTAACATTCTACCAAACTGCCCGGCGGAAACAAACCGCCTCGCCAGCGCCCCGGCTTCAATACAGATGCCAGGTTCGTAATTTCGCCCGAAGTTCATTATCATAAGCGCATTCAATCAAGAAGAGGCGAGTATGAAAATCAAGAGCAAGCATGAGTTCAAATGCTGCGACCCTGAACAGGTCTGGGAAAAGCTAATGGACATTGACCTCTTGGGCAGCATCATTGCCGATGGGAAGGGTCTGAAAAAAATTGGCAGGAATAGGTACAAGGGGAAGCTGCCTCTGAAGATGCCTGCCATCAAGGGCAAATTGGCGACTACCTTCAAGTTGGAAGACATCGATAAGCCGAAGAATTTTCGACTATATGTAAGAGGGAAAAACGGAGCAATTAGGGTCTCTAGCAAAGGCAAATTTGAACTCAGCAAAGAGCCAGACACAACTGTGAGGTATGAGGGTCGCCTGAAACTAGGCTTCAAACTGCCTGCTGGCGTTAAGGCTGGTATGCCTAGTCCTGTGAATAAAGAGGCAAAGAAGTCCCTGGAAAAAGCGTTGGCAAGTCTCTTCAGAAAAATCGATAGACAATGTTGTGAGGAGAACGGTCATGCACATTGAAGGCAGCTACGACTTTAACTTCCAGCGCGAACTGGTCTGGGACGTGCTGATGGACATCGACGTCCTCGGCAGCATCATCCCCGGCTCCAAAGGCTTGGAAGAAATCGGCGAGAACAAATACCAGAGCAAACTGGCGGTCAAAGTCGGTCCCGTCAACGGCAAGTTCGAAGCCAGCTTCGAGCTCGTCGATGTCAATGAACCGGAGAGCTACCGCCTCCTGGTCGAGGGCAAAGGACCGGCCGGCCACGTCAGCGGCGCAGGCCTAATTAGCCTGGCGGAAGAAAACGGGCTAACCGTCATGCATTACGCCGGCGACGCCCGCATCGGCGGCAAGATCGCGGCCGTCGGGCAGCGCTTGCTCGATGTCGCCGCCAGGCAGATCACGAAGCAGGCTCTGCGCAAGCTATCGAAACAAATAGAAGCCCGCCTCGAAGCGACCGCGGGATAGCTCACCCCCAGCCCCTCCCCAAGGTCAGTGTCTACGCGACCGATAGCTATGGGGAGGGGGCGCGTAAGGCGGATAAATAATGCAAATTGAAACATTTGACAGCGCGCGCAAGTCTCCCCCCATAGCTATGGGGGAGATTTAGAGGGGGTAGATTTCCATGAACCATCCCTTTCTCCAAGTTCTGGAAACCATCTACCCAGCCGAGCGGCTCCTGACCCGCGATGTCGAGTTGCTGCCCTATGAATCGGATGGGCTGACCGCCTTCCAAAGCAAGCCGGGCGCGGTCGTATTGCCGGTCGACGAAGAAGAAATCATCGCCACCGTCCGCCTCTGCCACCAACACGAAATGCCCTTCCTCGCCCGCGGCAGCGGCACCAGCCTCTCCGGCGGCTCCCTGCCCATCCCCGACGGTTTGGTCATCGCCTTGAACCGACTGAATCGCATCAAGCGCATCGATCCGCAGCAGCGCATCGCCGTGGTCGAGCCCGGCGTGATCAATCTGCATATCACCGAGGCCGCCCAGCCTTACAATCTCTATTACGCCCCCGATCCATCCAGCCAGTCCATCTGCACCATCGGCGGCAATATCGCCTTCAACAGCGGCGGCGCCCATTGCCTGAAATACGGCATGACCAGCAATCACGTCCTGGGCATGAAGGTCGTCCTGGCCGATGGTACAGTCACGCAATTCGGCAGCGAGAGCATCGAGGGCGTCGGCATCGGCCCCGACTTGATCGGTCTCTTCGTCGGCTCGGAAGGCTTGTTCGGCATCGCGCTGGAGATCACCCTGCGGCTCATGCCCCAGCCGGAACTCTATCGCACCGTGCTGGCCGCTTATGATGACCTCGGCGCAGCCGGCGACGCCGTGTCGCTGGTGGTGGCCTCCGGCTTGCTGCCCGGCGCGATCGAGATCATGGACCGGCTGGCGATCAAGGCGGCCGAGGCCTCGGTCAAAGCTGGCTATCCCGATGCCGAAGCGCTGCTGATCGTGGAACTGGAAGGCGAAGCCCCCCAGGTCGAAGCCGAGTTCGCGCAGCTGCAAGGCATCATCGAAGCCTCAGGCGCTTTCGAAATGCGCGTCGCCCGCAGCGAAGAAGAACGCGCGCGCATCTGGAAAGGGCGCAAAGGCGCATTCTCGGCTGTGGGACGGCTCAGCCCCGATTTCATCGTGCAGGATGGCGTCGTGCCGCGGGGCCGCCTGGGCGAGGCGCTGATGGCCATAGACAAACTCAAAACGAAATACCGGCTGGACGTGGCTAATGTCTTCCACGCCGGCGACGGCAACCTCCATCCACTGATTCTCTATGATGGCCGCGAGGCGGGCGCTCTGGAAAGAGCCGAGGCTCTGGCCGGAGAGATCCTGGCTCTCTGTGTCTCGCTGGGCGGGTCGATCACGGGCGAGCACGGCATCGGCATGGAGAAACGCGATTATATGCCGACGATGTTCAGCGAAGAAGAGATTGATATCATGCAAGCCCTGCGCCGGGCCATCGACCCAATGGAAATCGCCAACCGCGGCAAAATGTTCCCCGGCGGGGACGCGCCTGCCCTGAAACAGCATGGCCTGCACCCGCTGGAACGGCAGGGAGTGATCTCGCGCGAATGACCCCGACCGCAATTACGACAAGCGCCGAACTGAGTGACTTCCTGCGCCAAAACGAACGCGTCCACGTCTTGGGCAACGGCAGCAAAACCGCCTTGCACCGGACAGCCAATGGCGCGGCTCTTGCCGATCTCTCGACGCTGTGCGGCGTACTGGAGTATGAGCCCAGCGAGTACACCATCACCATCGGCGCGGGAACACCCGTATCGCATGTATCGGCGGCGCTGGCGGAAAAAGGACAGTACCTGCCCTTTGATCCGCTGTTGGCCGATCGCGCCACCATCGGCGGGACTGTGGCCGCCAACCTCTCAGGCTCGCGCCGTTTCCGTTACGGCGGCATCCGCGATTTTATCCTGGGCGCGCGCGTCGTCGATGGCTTGGGCCGCGCCTTCCGCGTCGGCGGCAAGGTGGTGAAGAACGCCGCCGGCTTCGATCTGAGCAAGTTCCTGGTCGGCAGCCTCGGCCGGTACGCCATCATGACCGAGCTGACCTTCAAAGTCTTCCCCGATGCGCCACGCTTCCGCAGCCTGCGTCTCGATTACCCGACCCTGCCTGACCTGCTCGCCGCCATCAGCTTCATCAAGCAAAGTGTATTCGAGCTCGACGCCCTGGACTTCACGCCAGCGGCCGGCGGCTGGTCCCTGATGGCGCGCCTGGCCGGTTCATCGGCGACCCTCCCGCCTCGCGTCGAACGCTTCACTCAGACCATGCAGCGGGAATCAGCGCCCACCGATATCAGCGAACAGGAAGACACAGCGACGCTCTGGGATCCGCTCCACCGGCTGACCGGCGACGCCATCGTCAAAGTGGTCCTCCCGCCCCGGCAAATTCCTGAGTTTGACACGAAAGTGGCGGACTTGCGGCGGCGCTACAGCATCGGCGGCAACCTGGCCTGGCTGGCCACCGATGATGTCACGGGCCTGGATACATCCCTGCGGCGCTTGGGGCTGCGCGGATTGTGCCTGCTGGGCGCGGTCGAGTCGGCCCTCATCGGCGCGCCGCTGGAGAACGAGCTGGCGGCGCGGGTGAAGTCGGTGCTGGATCCGCAAGGCAAGCTCGTCTGAATCTGCGCTTGTCCCCAGGGCAATCGCTTCAAAATGGACATCCGCCCCGAAGACAAGTTTCAAACTCAATTTCGCCGATCTCGAAAATAACGAACATTCGTTCTTTCTTTCTACTCAATATCATGATACACTCTCCTTATGGAACAATTATCGCAGGCCCTCAATCACGGCGTCCTACCAATGCTCTCCGCCGCCTCAGATTGCCAGATGGCCAAAAAAACTTTTACGGTAGCAACGCGCATCGACAACTCTGTTCCCAATCCATTCCTATCCGTAATTTCCCATAAATATCCGTAATTATTCGTAATTATTCGTAATTATCCATCGCCCGTCTCCCAGCCTAAAAGCGAGCCTCAGCGACCCATATACGCCCCCGAACTCGATGGCAAAACAAGGATACAAGCGCGTTCCGGCAACGCGGAATCGGTGAAAGACGATGCGACATCAGATAATCAGTGACGACATACGCGCGCCCGAAATGGCGGAAGCGATCGAAAAATGCGTGCATTGCGGCTTCTGCCTGGCCGCCTGCCCGACCTACAGCCTGCTCGGCGAGGAGATGGATTCGCCGCGCGGCCGCATCTACCTGATGAAAAATGTCCTGGAAGAGCGGCTGGCCGCGGAAGACGCGCAGCCCTTCATCGACCGCTGCCTCGGCTGCATGGCTTGCGTGCCGGCTTGCCCATCCGGCGTGGCTTATGGCGATCTTCTGGTCGCCTACCGCGCCCTGCAAGAGCCCGTCCGGCAACGGTCCCCGCTTGATGCCCTGGCGCGCAAGCTGGTCTGCGAGACCCTGCCCTACCCCGGGCGCTTCCGCCTGGCGGCTAGCGCCGGGAAAATCGGCCGCGCCCTGCTGCCCGCCCTGCCGCCCGCCTTCGCCGCCATGTTGAGCTTGCTGCCGGCAACGCTCCCGCCCGCCCGTCCCTTGCCGCCCTTGCTGCCGGCGCGCGGCGAGCGACGCGAGGTGGTGGCGCTCTTGCTTGGCTGCGTCCAGCAGGCCCTCGCGCCGGAAATCAATTACGCGGCCGCCCATGTCCTGGCCGCCAACGGCGTGGAGGTGCATATCCCGCCGCGGCAGGGCTGCTGCGGCTCAATCCTGCTGCATGTCGGCGAAGAGAAAGGGGCCCAGGCTATCGCCCGCCGCAATTTCGACGCCATCCCCGAGGGTGTCGATGCCATCATCACCACCGCCGCCGGTTGCGGCTCCGGCATGAAGGATTATCCGCTGCTCTTCAAAGGCCAACCCGATGCCGAGCGAGCGCGCGACTTTTCGCGCAAAGTCATGGACTTCAGCGCCTATCTCGCGCGGCTGGGCTTGCGCGAAACGCCCGCCTTCAGCAGCGAATGCCGCGTCGTCTATCAAGACGCCTGCCATCTGCTGCACGCGCAAGGCCATCAATCGGAGCCGCGAGCGCTGCTTGAACAAGTGCCGAATCTGCGCCTCGTCAGCATCGCCGACGCCGGCATGTGCTGCGGCTCCGCCGGCGCCTATAACATTGATCAGCCTGAACTCGCTGCCGAGCTGGGGCGGCGCAAAGTGGCGTCGATACTCGCCGCCGAGCCGGACATGGTCGTCTCCGGCAATATCGGCTGCATCATGCAGATGCGGGCGGAACTGGCGCGCCAGCAGAAAACGCTGCCCGTGCTGCATATTGCGGAAGCGCTTCATCGGGCGCGTAGCGAATAGCTCAAGGTTTGTACCCTGGGGGCTGGCGGGGAAAAAAGAACCCCATCGGCTGATGAGGTTCCCGCGCGGCGAACCGCGCTAATCTGGCGGCTTGTATCTAGGCGCCGGGTACGATGACAGCATCGATGACGTGGATGACGCCGTTGCTGGCTTCAATGTCCACCAGATCTAGCAGAACATTGGCGCCGTCAATCATGACGCCCATGTCGCTAACGGAGATAGTTGCTTCGCTGCCGCTTGCCATAGCCATCGCTGCCTGGCCCATATCATCAACCAGGCCGCCAAGCTGGAAGCTGTAGACAGTGCCGGGGAGAACGTGATACTGCAAGATCGCGGTCAGCAAACCCGTATCAGCGACGATGTCAGCCAAGCCTTCAACCGCGGCAAAGGCGGCGTCCACCGGCGCGAAAACCGTGACAGCGGCGGCGGGATCGGCGAGCAACTCAAGCACTGCGGGGTCAGCGGCGCCGACAGCCGTCAACAAGGTGGTGAATTCGGGTTCTTCGCCGCCCGCCAGTTCGACCACAATGTCGGCGATGGTCCGCAGCTCCGGCACGATGACGGCGTCGATGACGTGGATTAGGCCGTTGCTGGCTTCAATATCAACCATGTCCAATACAAGGTTGGCTTCAGCAATGCTGACGCCCGCGCTGAGGTCAAGCCCGTCGGCGCCTATTGTGCCGGCGATATCGAGCGCTTGACCGCTGAGCGTGACTACCGGAATGCTCACATGCCCCATGTCGTCAGCTTCCGCCGCTGCCAGCGCGGCAACCACATCAGCCGAGCCGATCGCGCCTTCAACGACATGATAAAGCAAGATTTCATTCAGAGTTGGCGTCCCTTCTTCGGCAAGGATCGCGCCAAAGGCTTCCTCGCCGAGGGCTTCCGCCAGGGCGGCGAAGGCGGCATCGGTCGGCGCGAACACCGTCAGTTCGGCTTCCGGATCGGCAAGCGCAGCCAGGATCCCGGGATCGGCAGCGCTGACGGCGGCGAGCAAAGTGGTAAATTCAGGCGCTTCGGCTTCGGCGGATGCGACGACGATATCGGCGATGGTGCTTTCGCGGCCATCAGCCAGGGCGGGCAGAGACAGCAATAGGGAGAGAAAGACGAGCAATACGACGGCTATACGATACATGATGGGTTTTCCTTTGCTATTGTTCTGTATATTCAGAACTTTCTGAATATACGATATCACAGAAATCCCCAACCGTAAGTGATAGATTGTAAAAAAAGTGCAAAATCAGTTTGCGGGAGAGGCCTTGCAGCAGGCGGAAACAAAAAGGGGCAGCCCGTTGAGCCGCCCCCGCTGAGGCTAGTTAAGCTTTGCCAGCAGCTTCATCAGCAATTCGCTCTGACGTATTTGTGGCCGATCCAGCCCGTCTGCCCGTTGTAAGTGACCTGGTACCAATAGGTGGTGCGCGAGGGCGAAATCAGGTTTGAGCCGCGCGGGACAGCGCCGAGCACCGTGCCTTGCAGAGATGGGCTGGCGCGCAGGAAAAGATGGCCCGTCGTATGGATCGGGCAGCCCGCGGAAGCTGGAGCGGCGCCGGTTCCAGTGGTCGGTTGGTCCATCGTTGTCCCGCTGGCAACAGGCGGGGTTCCGCTCGTCGGCTGGCCTGGCGCCAGGACGACTGTGCCGGGACGCGTCACATGGGCGCAGGTGCTGTTGTCGCGGCGATAAGAGTCGATGGTTGACACAACGCGGGGGGAAGTCGTCGTATCAATGAAGGTGATCGAGCCAATGTTCGGGAAGCAGATTTCGACGCCTTGTTCGACATAAGCCCAGAGATTGACAGCTGTGATGAAGCCGGCGTCGACAACCGACTGGACGCCAATGCCCGGCCCATCCACCAGTTGGCATTGTACCCCGCTGCCCGCGCCGAAGGTAGCCGTCACGACAATACCGCCGCCTATTTGGGAACAGGTGTCCACATGAATCGGCGCAGGCAGTGTAATATCGGTGGTTCCCCCGTCCCCCTCCACAATTTCATCCGCGCTCAGACCACAGATATCAGAGTTGCCCTTAATGGTTATGTGGCTGTCTTCCTGCTCGATGCCTTCTTCGCAGTTTTCGACTACAACATTGATGAGAGTCAGTTTGCCGTCAGTGACTTCAAAGGCCTCGCGCTTCCTTTTTCTGTCGAACTCAATCTTGAGATTTTTGATCGTCAGGTGAGCGCCTTCGACCTCGAAGGCGGGGTCATTTCTGTCCGCGTTGATAGTGTGGTTATTGCCTTCAATGACAAGATTTTCCTTGACCGCTGGCAGTTCTCCTGATCGGGGCTTGTCATCGCGCGTCAGGATGATGACATCGTCGCCGCTGCCAGCCTCGCAGTCGTCTTTTTCTTTATCTTTATTGGCGGCTTCGAGCGCTTCTTTTAAGATGCACGTGTAGTCGATGTAGATATTCGCCGCGGCGACAGGCCAAGCAGCCACAATAAGCAGGCTCAATATCAGCGCGAGCAATACGCGCCTTTTCGCAACATTCGTCAACCTGACCATAGCTCGCTCCAGTTGTAATTCTTAACTCGTATACAAATAGTATCCATTCCACATGAGGATAGCAAGTGAGCGCTGCTTGAGCAAAAGCGCTCTAACACGGGAGTGGTGAATTCTGTGGATATTGCCCTTTCCAACCCCACCCCCGGCCCCTCCCCAAAGCATTAGAGAGGGGAGCTTAAATGCGGAAACCGGCGATCAATGCTAGCGTTCCGCATCCACCAAAATCACCACTCCCCTAACACGCAATCCCACTCGACCGGGCTGTCAATTCCATTGGCGCTTTCGCCGGAGGCGGCGACCCGATGGCGGCGCATGGCATCGAGATTACCAGGCGTAAGCCTTTGGCGCTTCGCCGCCGGGGCCGGGGAAGATCTCGTCCAGCCTGGCCAGCGCGTCGGCGTCCAGTGTAATTTCGGTAGCGCGGGCGGCGCTTTCCAACTGCTCCATCGTTCGCGGACCGATAATCGGCGCGCTGACGGCTGGATTATGCAGCAACCAGGCTAGGGCGACCTCGGCGGGCGGGTGGCCGATTTCACGGCAGAGCGCCTCCCAGGCGTCCAACTGCGGGCGTTTCTCCTCGACGCGGGCGATGAGACCCGGGTTGCTGCGCCGGCCGGTCTCGACCTTTTCCAGCGCGCCCGCCAGCAAGCCGCCGCCGAGCGGGCTCCAGGGGATCAGCCCCAGGCCATAATGACGACAAGCGGGGATGACCTCGAGTTCGATGGCGCGGTTATCGAGGTGGTAGATGCTCTGCTCGCTGACCAAGCCGAGCATATTGCGCTTCGCGGCTTCCTGGCAGGCAGTGGCGATATCCCAGCCGGCGAAGTTGCTCGAGCCGATATAGACAACCTTGCCTTGGCCGATGAGGCTGTTGAAGGCGGTCCAGGTCTCGTCCCAGGGGCAATCATGATCGACATGGTGCATCTGATAGATATCGATGCGGTCGGTCCGCAAGCGCTCGAGGCTGCCTTCGCAATGTTTTTGGATCTTGTAGGCGGACAGGTTGCGCTGATCGCGATTGGGCTCGGGCAGATATTCCGCGCGGCTGACGGGATTGTAGACTTTGGTCGCCAGCACGACGGCGTCGCGCCGGCCGCCGCCTTGAGCGAACCACTCGCCGATAATCTCCTCGGTGGCGCCGGGGCCGGCTGTTCGGCCGTAGACATCGGCAGTATCGAAGAAGTTGATGCCCAGCTCCAGCGCGCGGTCCATGATAGCGAAGCTGTCTTCTTTGGATGTGTAGGGGCCGAAGTTCATGGTGCCGAGGCAGAGGTTGCTGACGAGGACGCCATGCCGTCCCAAACGTCGGTGTGTTATCGCCATTTGAGTGTGGACTCCTTAGATTTCATAAGCCTGTTGGTCGCGCGCCATAAGCGAACGACGTCGGGTATCGTAACAACGCCGCGGCGATCGCGCCATGCTGATTCCAAGCCGGGCGAGAACAGCGGGAAAGATTTGCCACCGAGTACACGGAGGGAAAAGAGGGTCAGAACGCGGGCGACCTGATAGCTCGCCCCTACAGATTTCTATCTCTAGCGATGACCCAGGCGAAGGCAAGATCTCGCTTGATTGCTCCGCCGACCGCGTCAGACGGCACAAGACATTTCCGCCATTCTGTCGTATAGTGCCATCAGCGCAGAAAGAATTCAGTTGCGGAGAGACCAATGCAAGCGACTTTAAGCTATGAAGAAATTGAGGCGCGCTGGGCGGAGATAGCGCCATCGCCACAGGATGGGGGCCGCGTGGAGATGATCGTGCGGCGGCCGGCCCGCGACGAGCGGGAATCGCTGGAGAGCGCGACCTTCACTGCGGAGGGGGGGTTGACGGGCGATGACTGGCTGCGGCGCGGGGCAGACCCGGAGGCGCAGATCACGCTGATGAACAGCCGGCTGATACACTTGTTGGCGGGCGACCGGTCGCGCTGGGCGGAAGCCGGCGATCAGTTATTTGTCGACCTGGATATATCGCAGGACAATCTGCCGCCGGGCACGCGCTTGCGGCTGGGCGAGGCAGTGATGGAGATCAGCCCGCTGCCGCATACCGGCTGCACCAAGTTCGCGCGGCGCTTTGGCGGTCCGGCGCGGAAGTGGATCATGTCCGACCAAGGCATGCTGGAGCGGCGGCGCGGCGTCTACGCGCGGGTCATCGAAGACGGCGTGATCAAAGTGGGAGACAGCATCCGGAAGGTGGGTTGAGGCTTAGGACTGTGCAGAAGATATCACGGGGATTTAACCACAGAGATACAGAAGTAAGCGCAAGTAAGTCATGCAAAAAAAGCGAGCCCTGTAGGGGCGACCAATCTGGTCGCCCGCTGCCGCTGCGACTTGTGATTTCGGGCGACATGGTATGTCGCCCCTACCGATCGTTGCTTTAGCGAAATTTGCATTACTTTATTGGTTCTACTGAGGGCACAGAGATACTTCCAAGTTAAGCGCGCGAATGGTGAAAACAAGATAAGGCGCAGGGGCGATGCTGTGAATCGCCCGATGCCTAGCAAAACCTTGTGTTGAAAAGTGAGAGAGACCGATGATAGACGCCAAATTGATTCATCCGCAGATATTAAGCGCCTTGGGCAAGGCCGGGCATGGCGCGACCATTCTGATTCCTGATGGCAATTACCCGGTCGCCACCAATGCTCACCCGCAGGCGGAGCGCGTTTACCTCAATCTGGCGCCGGGCTTGGTGACCGTCACGGATGTGATGGAGGCGGTGCTGAGCGTGACGCCGATTGAAGCGGCTCATGTCATGCGCCGCGATGATGGCGCCGAGCCGAGCATCTATGCCGATTTCCGCCGCTTGCTGCCGGACGATGTCGAGCTGAGCCCGTTGGAGCGCTTCGCCTTTTATGACGAAGCCAAGAAGGATAGCTGCTGCCTGGTCATCGCCACCGGCGAGCAGCGCATCTACGCCAATATCTTGTTGACCATCGGTGTGGTGGCGCCGCCGGCGGATCAGGCGGTATAGGTTGCCAATAGGCCTTTGCAGCAATTGGTCATCGGACCACAACGGGCAACCTGATAGGTTGCCCCTACAATTCTTGTTGTAGCGGTGAGTGAATTAACATGCCAATAGAAGCGGTGATATTTGATATGGACGGCGTCCTGGTCGATAGCGAGGTCTATTGGGACAAATCCCGCGTGGAATTCGCGCGCGACCGCGGGCTGCAATGGACAGATGAATTTCAGCGCCTGGCGATGGGGCGCAGCACGGTCGGCTGGGCGGGAGTAATGCGTGACAAGCTGGCTTTGGACGAGAGCATCGAAGATATCATTGCCGAGATGAAGGCGCGGGTGATCGCGCATTATGAAGCGCGGATGCCGACGCGGCCGGGCGCGCTAGAATCCGTCAGCCACATGAAGCGGCATTTCCGCGTCGGCTTGGCGTCCGGCTCGCCGACCGAGATCATCAAAGCGGTGCTGGGGATTACCGGGCTGGATCAGATATTCGAAGTCATGATTTATGGCGATGAGGTGCCGCGAGGCAAACCGGCGCCGGATATCTACCTGGAGGCGCTCAAAGCATTGGGCGTTCGACCCGAAGCCAGCCTGGGCATCGAAGACTCGGCAAACGGCTTGCGCTCGCTGAAAGCGGCCGGCATGTACGCGGTGGCGGCGCCCAGCCCGGATTACCCCTTGCCGGGCGATGTGCTGGCGCTGGCGGACGCGCATATCACCACGCTGGAAGATTTCACGGTGGATCTGGTGCGGGACATTGAGCGCGCAGACTGACCTTGGCCGCAGAATGTGACAAAGCGGGTCATCGCGTCTATAATTGCGATACTCATTTATTCGCGCTGATTTTTCGACTATGAATTAATGTCAAGCTGCCGCGCCTCGCACAATTCAAATGCGGAATCCATCGCCGCCTTGGCATGTGAGGGCCGCTCGTGAGCGCCCGACGCGTCATCGCGGTCGACCTCGGCGCGACCTCCGGGCGGGTCATGGATGCCGCTTTTGACGGCGCGCGCCTGCAACTGGACGAGGTCCATCGCTTTCCCAATATCCCGGTGCAGACGCCGACGCGCTTGCATTGGGATGTCTTGCGCCTCTGGCACGAGATCACCACAGGCATCAGCGCGGTGGCGGACGCCGCCTCGATCGGCTTGGATTGCTGGGGCGTGGATTACGCGCTGCTGGATGCCGCCGGCGAGCTGCTGGCAAATCCGGTGCATTATCGCGATCCGCGCACGAATGGCGCGATGGACTGGGTCTTCGAGCGCATGCCGCGTCGGGAAATCTTCGAGCGCACGGGCATACAATTTATCCCGCTGAACGGATTGTTTCAGTTGGGGGCGAGCATCCGCGATGGCAGCCCGCTACTGGAGCAGGCCGCGACCATGCTGACTATCGCCGATCTATTTAATTATTGGCTGACCGGGTCGAAGACCTGTGAGTTCACGGAAGCGACGACGATGCAGCTTTACAATCCGCGGCTGGGCGATTGGGACCGGGAGATTATGGCAGCGGTCGGCATCCCCACTGATTTGCTGACGCCGATCGTCCCGCCGGGGACGCGGATCGGCGAATACAAGGGCATTGATGTGATCGTTCCCGCTTGCCATGACACCGGCAGCGCGGTGGTAGCCGTGCCCGCGTCGACCGACAACTACGCCTACCTGAGCAGCGGCACCTGGAGTTTGCTCGGCCTGGAATTGGACGAGGCCATCATCAGCGATGCGGCCTACGAGGCCAATGTCACCAACGAGGGCGGCTATGGCGGCAGCTTCCGTTTGCTGAAGAATATCATGGGCTTGTGGCTGGCCGATCAGTGTCGTGCGACCTGGCGTGCGCGGGGGGTGGATTACAGCTTCGCCCAATTGACGGCGATGGTAGAAAGCGCGGCGCCCTTCAAAGCCTTCATCGAGCCGGACGACCCGCTCTTCCTGCCGCCGGGCGATATGCCGGCGCGGATCAGCGAGTATTGCCGCCGGACGGGGCAGCCGCTGCCGGAGAGCGATGCCGAGGTGATGGCGACGGTATACGTCAGCCTGGCTTATAAATATCGTTATGTGCTGGAGCAGTTGATTGCGGTATCGGGGCGGTCGGTTGAGGTTTTGCACATCATCGGCGGCGGCTCCCGCAATGCGCTGCTGAATCAGATGACGGCCAACGCGATTGGACGCCCGGTCCTGGCGGGGCCGGCGGAAGCGACGGCGACGGGCAATGCCATCGTCCAGCTCATCGCCATCGGCGAGTTAGGCAGCGTGGCGGAAGCGCGGGCGCTGCTCAGCCAATCGGATGAGAACCGGCTGTATGAACCGCAGGACAGCGTCGCCTGGGACGAGCATTATCCGCGCTTTTGCGCCTTGCTGGACTAGGCGGTTACAATTGCCCGCATTGAATGTTTGGCAGCGGACCGGCAAATGAGCGACGCCTTATTGGAATTGCAGGGGATCAACAAGCATTTCCCCGGTGTGCATGCGCTGAAAGACGCGCATTTTGATGTGCGGCGGGGCGAGGTGCATGCCCTGATCGGCGAGAACGGCGCCGGCAAATCCACCATGATCAAGATCGTCTCCGGCGTGTATCAGCCCGATACCGGCGACATCATGCTCGATGGGCGGCGCGTCGAATTCAGCAATCCGCGCGAGGCGCACGCGGCTGGCATCGCCACCATCTATCAAGAGCTCGGTTTGTATCCGGAGCTCAGCGTGGCGGAGAATATCTTCATGGGCCACGCGCCGACGGTGAAGCGCTTCGGCTTCCGCGCGATTGACTGGGAGCGGATGGAGGCGGAGGCGGAGGCGGCACTGGCGGAGTTGAATATCAGCAACCTGGATGTGAGCACGAAAGTGGGCGCGCTCAACGTCGGCAATCGGCAACGGGTGGAGATCGCCAAGGCGCTCTCGCTGGATGCGCAGATACTGATTATGGATGAGCCCACCGCCGCGCTGACGGAGAGCGATGTCGAGCAGCTTTTCAGCATTGTGCGCTTGCTGCGCGAGCGGGGCGTGAGCATCGTCTACATCAGTCACCGACTCAACGAAGTCTTCGAATTGGCGGACCGCGTGACTGTGCTGCGCGATGGCGAATACATCGGGACGCACGAGGTCAAGAACACGGACGAAGGCGAATTGATCAGCATGATGGTCGGGCGCACGATCGAGAATCTCTTCCCGAAACAGGAGGCGGAAATCGGCGAAGTCGTGCTGGAAGTGCGCAACTTGAACCGGCCGCCGCTGACCCGCGATGTCTCCTTCAAGGTGCGGGCCGGCGAGATCGTCGGTTTGGCCGGCTTGGTCGGCTCAGGGCGCAGCGAGACGGCGCAGGTGGTCTTCGGCGTCTTGCCGGCCGAATCGGGGGAGATCTTGCTTAATGGCGAGCCGGTAAGAATCAGCCGCCCATCGGAAGCGGTCGATCACGGCATTGGTTATGTGCCGGAGGACCGGGGGCATCAAGGGTTGATCCGCGAGATGACCATCCGCGAGAATACATCGATGGCGGTGCTGGAATTGGTCTCGAAGAATACCTTCATCAGCCGGACGCGCGAGCGCTTGCTGGCGAACCATTCCATTCGGCAGCTCAGCATCCGCGCCACCGGTCCCGACCAGATCACGAACAAGCTCTCGGGCGGCAATCAGCAGAAAGTGGTGGTCAGCAAATGGCTGGCGAGCAGCCCCAAACTGCTGATCATGGACGAGCCGACGCGGGGAGTCGATGTCGGCGCCAAGTCGGAGATTCATCGCCTGATGAGCGAGCTGGCGGCCGAGCAAGGCCTGGCGATCTTGATGATTTCCAGCGAGCTGCCGGAGATCCTGGGCATGAGCGACCGCATCCTGGTCATGCGCGAGGGACGCTTGGTGGCGGAGTTTTCCCGCGAGGAGGCGACGCAGGAACTCGTCGCCCACGCGATGATGAGCGAGCAATTGCGTCAAGCGGCGGGGGCGAGCCTATGAGCAAGAGCAAAGCGGCGCCCGTCCCGCGCCGTCCGCTGCATTTCATCGGCATCGCGCTGGCGCTGGTCATCCTCGGCGCGTATTTTCTGTTGCCTTTCGTCGTGCAACCGGAGCGCGGGCCATCGACCGTAGCGATGCTGACCGAGAGCAAGAAAGCCAATGAGCTGGGCTTGTTCAAGACCGGCCTGGAGCTCATCCCGCTGGCGGGTTTGGGCATATTGCTGCTGGGCATCTGGAATGTGATCGCGCCGGCGGCGAGCCGCGCCATCTCGCTGCTGATGAGCGTAGCCGGATTGCTGGTCGTGGTCTATTACATCAATTTTTTCCGTGACTACGCCGCTGACGAAGCAACATTTATCAACAGTATGGACATCGCCTTTTGGATCATGCTGGTCGCCGGCGTATTGGCCATCTTGCAGATCCTGATCCCGCGAAGCCTGCCGGATGAGCGCTACCGCATCATGAAGCTCTATGGCAATCAAGAGAGTGTCATCCTTTTCGGTTTGCTGCTGCTTGTATTCTTCATCGGCATCGCCAATCCGCGCTTCTTGCAGGAGCGGAATATCTCCGACAATTTGCAGGGCAACGCCTATATCGCGGTGGCGGCGCTGGGCATGACGATGGTGATCGTCACCGGCAACATCGATATTTCGGTGGGTTCGCTGGTGGGCTTGCTGGCGGTGATCAGCGGGCGGCTGGTGGTTGCGGGCGTCCCCTCGCCGCTGGCCTGGCTGATTCCGCTATTCGTGGGAGCCGGCATTGGCGCTTTCATCGGCTTCCTGGTCGCTTACTTGCGCATCCCCTCGATTGTCGTCACCTTGGGCATGTTGAGCATCATCAAAGGCATCTTGATCATCTGGACCGCTGGCGAGCGCGTGACTGACATGCCTGCCGATTACTTCCTGTCGCAGATGCGGCCCCTGGGCATCCCCATGCCGATCATCATCATGGTCACACTGACCATTGTGGTTGTGCTATGGATGCGTTACAGCGCGACCGGGCGCGCCTTTTACGCGCTCGGCGGCAATGCGGAAGCGGCGCGGCTCTCGGGCCTGTCACAGAAGCGACTGCTGATGACGGTCTTCACGCTCAACGGCGTATTTGTCGGCGTCGCCAGCGTGATGTATTCGACGCAATTCCAGATCATCCAGGTGACGCCGCCGCCGGCGCTTGAGCTTTCGATCATCACCGCTTCGGTCGTGGGCGGCGTGAGCATCCTGGGCGGGACGGGCACGGCGATCGGTTCGACGCTGGCGACGCTGCTGCTGAATTTCATTCGTTCGGCGATGATCTTCATCAACGTCTCACCCTTCTGGCTGAAGGCGGTGCAAGGTTTGCTGATCCTGGCGACGGTGCTGGCGGATTTGATTCGCCGGCGGCGGCAGAGGCTATAGGAGGATGACTCACTTGCAAGCCGAGCAGCCGTCACCGCGCAACCCGACCGTCAGCGAAAAGCTGCGCCATCTGCTCATCAGTCAGGAAGGCGTGCTCTTTGTCATCATGCTGGTCTCGGTGCTCTTCCTGGCGACGCGCACCGACAAGTTCCTGACCGTGGACAACCTCTTGCAGCAAGGCCGTTTCATGACCGAGGTCGGTCTGATCGCCATCCCGATGACCTATATCATCATCACCGGCGGCATCGACCTGTCGGTCGGCTCAATCCTGGGTTTGACCGCCATTGTGCTCGGCTGGACCTGGCAGGAACTGGGCTTCCCGCTGGAGCTGGCGATCATCACCGGCATCTTGAGCGGGACCTTGGCCGGCTTCGTCAACGGTTTGTTCATCGTGCGCGTGGGCGTGCCGCCGCTGATTATGACGCTGGCGACGCTGGCGCTGTATCGCGGCCTGGCGGAGGGCATCAGCGAGGCGCGCTCGGCGCGGGGCTACCCGGAGTGGTTCTTCCAGCTGGGTCAAGGCGAGTTTCTGGGCATCCCGACGCAGTTGTGGCTGCTGATCGTGGCGGTGATCATCTTCGCTATCATCCTGGCGCGAACGCGGCTGGGGCGGGCCCTTTACGCTATCGGCAACAACGAGACCGGCGCGCGCTTCAGCGGGCTGACGGTCAACCGTCATCTGCTTTTCATCTATACTTTTTCCGGTTTCATGTCGGCGGTGGCAGGTTATATTTTTGTGTCGCGGGTGAGCACGACCCGCTCGGACATGGGCACGGGCATGGAACTGGATGTGATCGCGGCGGTGGTGCTGGGCGGGACGAGCATCTTCGGCGGAACCGGCTCGATACCGGGCACGATCATCGGGGTCGTGCTGATCCAGTTATTGAAGAACGGCCTGGTCCTGACTGGCGTGACCAGCGATGCGACGATAGTCGTTATCGGCAGCGTACTTATTTTTGCTATACTGGTGAATAATTTCATTCAGAGTCGGCGGGGAGAGTGATGTTCTGGTCTACCTCACTCTCCGCCGAATTTGTAATTTCGACTAGGAAATCGTGCATTATTGCGGCGCGATTCCCAAGCGCGTCATTGCGTCGCCCTTCCCCATTGATACGGGACGACAACACCGTCATAGAGATGACGGGCGAGGCCGGGAATGGGATAGAAGAACACGTCCGCTCCTCAGACGATTTAGGGAGGGGCGCGCGGCGAGCGGAAAGATAACGGGAGTTCCTAAAGTAGGGATGTTGTCTTTAGGCGACCCATCAATCGCCTATACAAAGGCCTGAATCGACGGCAGTCGAGATGGACGCAACGTCCGGGCAGAAAACGAAAGGAGGCGCATTGACACAAACCCGCAGCACGATTCTCAATTTCGTTTACACAATCAGTATGACGGAGTTAAATCATGAAAAGAACATTCGCAATCACCTTGATCCTGGCGCTTCTGCTGGCGCTAGCGAGCATGCCGCTCAGCGCACAAGACCGCTGGGACGGCTCGGACGATCTCGCGGTCAATCCCCTGGCCTGTGGCATGGGCGATGAGATGATGGACGACGACGGCGATGACATGGAAGAAGACATGGACATGCCTGAATACGACGGCGGCATGGTGGCCATGGGCGATGACATGGCGGGCATGGACATCGTTGTCGTTGACGTGCCGAAGCTGATCGGCATTGGCTACTTCGGCGCCACCACGCTAGGGCAGCAGCAAGCGGCCGAGGAGCTGGGCAACGTCAGCGTCAGCACCGATGGGCCGACCGACGCCAATATCGACGACCAGATTCAGGTCATCGACAGCTACATCACCCAGGGCGTGAACGGCATCCTCTTCGCCGCCAACGACCCGGTCGCCATCGCGCCGGTGCTGCGCAAGGCGCTGGAGGCCGGCATCTACGTGGTCGGCTATGACGCCAATAGCGAGCCCGATGCGCGCCAGTGGTTCGTGAACCAGGCTGAATTCAATGGCATTGGCAAGGCTTTGATCGACAGTTTGGTCGACCAGAAGGGCGAAGAGGCTTCCTTCGGCATCGTCACCTCGACCTTCACCACGCCGAACCAGGCGCGCTGGGTCTCCGAAATGTGGGCTTACGCCAGCGAGTGCTACCCCGATCTGGAATGGCTGGAAACGCTTGAGGCGCAGGAAGACGCCGGTTTGAGCTTCCAGCAGGCGCAGACGCTGATCAATAAGTACGGCGAAGATCTGGATGGCATCATCGGCTTGACCTCGGTGGCCACGCCTGCCAGCGCCGATGCCGTTAACCAGGCTGGCGTTTGCGAAGATGTCGCTGTGGTTGGCCTGGCGCTGCCCAACGCCATGAAGCCCTACGTCAGCACCGGCTGTGTGCGCGATGTCATCCTCTGGAATCCGGTCGATCTGGGTTACGCGGCGCTTTACGTTTTGCGCGCCGTTGTCGATGGCGAGTTCCAGCCGGGCGACAGCTCGGTCATGGCAGGCCGCCTGGGCGAGTTGATGGTCGTCAACGGCAGCGAAGTGCTGCTTGGCCCACCCTTTGTCTACAACATGGACAACATCAACGACTTCGACTTCTAGCCACTACTCCCTTGCGGGAGAAAATGTAGGGGCGGCCTATCAGGTCGCCCGCTGACACTATATTCAAATGCGGGTCAGCCAATGGCTGACCCCTACATATTAAAAGCGCACGCCACCCATGTAATCATCATGACTAACCAACTCCAAAGCCTCATCAAACTGACGCGCGCCTTGGGCGAGCCGCGCCTGGATTACGTCATCGTCGGCGAGGGCAATACATCGCTGCGGCTGGATGAGGCCAGCTTCCTCGTCAAAGCCAGCGGGCATCAGATGCGGGATATCGGCGAAGGCGGTTTCGTCGCCTTGCGGATTAAGCCCATGCTGGCGCTGCTGGATGATCCGCCGGCGACGCTCAGCGAAGAGAAGGCGATCACGCAAGCGGCGGTTATCGGCGAAAGCGTCGGTCCCAGCCCGTCGGTCGAAGCCAGTTTTCACGCCATGCTGCTGCATGAATGCGGCGTTCGCTACATCGGGCATACTCACCCCACCGCCATCAATCAGATACTGTGCAGCGAGTTTGCGGCCGACTTCGCTTTTCAGCGGCGCTTCCCCGATGAGGCGGTCGTCTGCGGTCCGCGATCGGCGCTGGTTCCGTATGCCGATCCGGGTTTGCCGCTGGCGCTGGCGATACGCGAAAAGGCGCGCAAATACATGGCGGCCTATGGCGAAGCGCCTAAGCTGATCTTGCTGGAGAATCACGGCATGATCGCGCTGGGCGAAACGCCGGCGGAGATCCTGAATATCACGGCGATGGCGGTCAAAGCGGCGCGAATCTTCCTCGGCGCGCTGATGACCGGGGCGCCGACCCGCTTGCCCGAAGAAGAGGTCTGGCATGTCTATCGGCGGCCCGATGAGATTTACCGGCGCAAGCTCTTTGTCGATGGCGAGGGCTAGGAAAAGCATTTTCACCACAAAGACACAAAAAACACAAAGGGATTTTAGAGCCGCTTTCATTGATTTTATACTTTTCTAAAGTGTCACCAAGGTAAGCGAGAGGAAGAGAAATCCATGCCCACGAATGGCGCTTTGACCTGGCTGATCCCGGACGCGTATTTGGCGGCGCCGGCCGATGAGGATCCGGTGAACAAGAATCACGAATCGATCTGCATCCTCAACGTCACGGCGGATGACGCCAATTTGCTGCTTGATTTTTACTTCGAGGACCGCGAGGCGGTCGAGGGCATCGCGATCACGGTGCCGGCAAAGCGCTGCCCGCATGTGCGTTTGGACAAGCCGGAACAGATCGGCGGCTACGAGATTCCCTTCGATGTGCCTTATGGCGTCCGGCTGCGCAGCGATGTGCCGATCGTGGTGCAGTATTCGCGGATGTACGCCAGCGGCGGGCAGATCGACAGTCTGATCACGACGATCGCTTATCCGGTGGAATAAGCAGCAAAACCCGCGAGCCGTTTGACAGCTTCCTTACTGCTCAAGCAGGGTCGGCCAACTGCGGAACAGCAAGCGCTGCTCGGGACTGTAGCGGACGAAGGTCCCCGGCAGTATATTCGGTTCTTCGTCCATCGTGGCGATATTCTGCGACTTCATCCAATAGGGACCATAGCCGACATGCAGAGTCTTGCGCGTCTGTTGAGAGCGATTGGTCAAGCCGCCGTGGCGCAGGTTCTCGGTGAAGAGGATGGCGTCGCCGGCCTTGACGGGCAGGCCGAGCATGCCGGGTTCCTTATCGGGATCGCTGCCTTCGTAGGGCGATTCCATATTGCTTTTGTGGGTGGCGGGCACGACGCAGAATTCGCCCTCGCCCGGCCCGACATCATGCACGAAGTAGATCATGCGCACCATCATGCAGCTGATGCCTTGGGAAGTGTAGGAGTAGCGGTACTTTGAGGCGACCGGTCCGCCGAGGTGCGTGCCGGTTTGGTTGCCCGGATAGCGGATGCGAATCTCGGAGTTGTTGATGGTGGGGCGTTCCTGCACGATCGCGCGAATGTAGCGCATGGTCGGCTCGTGGTCAACCAGTAGATCAAAGGCGGCGTCAGCGTTGAAGAAATCCTCGATGATCATGGTCCTGCCTTCTTCGCGCGCGCCTTGAACATAATAGCCGCGCTCAGCGTCGTGGCGGTATTCGGGGCCCCAGGCGCTGACCTTGTCGACCGGGCGCTTAAGCCGCTCTGTCGCCAGATCTTCAAGCGCGTCAATCGCCTTGGCTAGACCTTCTACCTCGCTTGCGGTCAATAAAGCGGGGATGACCAGGTAGCCCAAGCGGTCAAATTCGTACTTTTGAATCTCGTTCATCATATCCTCACTTTGATTAAGTTCTTCTGAGTTCACTCAGGGGTGGTTGAGCCTCAGCCATTGATTCTCCTCACGCTCGAACCAGGCGGGGCGCAGATAGGCGCGAATCACGGTGACCGGCGAATCGCCCAAGGCGGTTAAGCGAAACGCCCCGCAAGCAGCCGGCACGATGAAGGTCTCGGCGATGTTGAAGCGCAGCGGCGCGTCCAAGCCGGCGGCGTCGAACGCGAGGCCTCCGCCCGCCGTCGCCATCAGCACCTGCGGCGAGCCCTCATTCCTCAAGTCCAGGGCGCCGCGCAGGGTCAGGCGCTGAATGTCGTAGAAGTGCTTGGGGTGGGTGGGCAACTGCTCGATGCGGCAAGCGGCGTCCTCATGGACGAGGACGGGCTGGGACAGCAGCGCTCGCGCGACCTCTCCTTGCAAGGAGAAATCGAGATTGGCGAAGGCGCGCTCGAGGTTGATCGGGCGGGGCAAGCCGTCCAGGCCGAGCCGCAGCCAATCATACATTTTGAAGGTGAAGATATAAGGCGTGGCGCTGATTTCCAGCACGACCGAGCCGGCGCCGGAACAATGCGCCGCGCCATGCGGGATGAGGAAGAGATCCCCCACCCGCGCCGGATGCCGCTGGACGTAGCGTTCGACGGCGACGGGGCTGCCATCGTGTTGGCTCGCTTCCAGCGCGCGACGGAAGTCGGCGGGGTTGATGCCCGGCTGAAAACCGAGATAGACAAATGCATCGGCTTCGGCGGCAAAGATATAGTAGGTCTCGTCCTGAGTGAAATGCTCGCCGAACTGCTCGCGGATGAAATCGGGGCGGGGATGGCATTGCAGGGAGAGATTGCCGCCGCCGACCGTATCGAGGAAGTCGAAACGGATGGGAAACTCGTAGCCGAAGTTGACGGCGTAATCACCCAGGACAGCACGGTTGTCGTGATATTGCAGCCAGTCGTAAGACAGTTCCAGCAGGCGGCCAGCATCCTCGAGGATGATGCCCTGCTCGGGCGCGATCATCTCGAAGGACCAGGCGTAATTGGGCACATCCTGCGCCAGGCTAGGGATCTGTGACTTGAGCCATTGCCCGCCCCAGGCGCCCGGCTCAAACCAGGGGCGGACGCGGAAGGCGGTACGAACGAGGCGATCGAATGCGGCGCGAGCATCGGCGCCGGCGAGGAAACGTGGCAGGGACGGATCCTGGCCATCGGCGAAGAGGTCGATCTGCCGAACGTGTGCGGCTTTGTGCCGATTAAGCGCGGGCCAGTCGACGAAGTACATGCGCTTGTATTGTTGCTTGGGGGCCTGCGCCGAGCGCGCGCCGATGTTACATACGCAGCCCGCTCGCGAGCGATACTGGATCTCGTTCTTGGGCAGGTCGATATAGACGCGGTAGCCATCGGCGAATAAGAATGCGCCGATGCCGTAGATGACGGTGAGCCTGTCCCCCTTAGTGAATTGTCCATCATCCTGGCGGGCGATCTGGTAGGCCGCCCCTACAGAAATGTCAGGTGGTGGGTGGGTCAGAAAAAAGTCGCACAGATCGCCGGTGAAGCGCCGCCCGAAGAGGGGGTCGTCCTCACCGAGGAAGGGAGCAAGCATAGTGTCTAATTCGACTTCCGGCTTGAGGAAATCGGCGGTGGCGATCCATTGCGCTTTCAGGCCAGCCGCTTCCAGGCCAGCGCGCAGCTCTTCCCAGAAGATGCCGACATAACCATCGATGAGCGCGAGCGGATGCCCGGCGATTGCCTCCGCCAGCGAGGCGTAACCGCTCTTGATCGCGCCGGAGACGAGGGGATGCCCCGGATAGATATCGGGCTTGCCGGCAGGCGGCTCTGGTTTCCGCAGCGGCAGCAGCGGCTGTGGCGACTCGCGCCAGGTCACGGGCTAGTCCCCGCCCAGGTAACGCAGTACCACCGGGCAGTCGAGACCGTGGCCGCCGCCTTCGACAACCCTTTCCACCCCGGCGAAAGCGCCCATCTCGTCCGCTGTCAGCGTGTAGGTGATGGTGTAGCCGATTTCGCGTCCATCGACGGGCATTGGCGCGATACGGTCCGCCGTGCCAATGTATTGGCCGGATTCGTCGCGCAGCAGCGTGAAGTCGCCAAAGACGATTGCGGTCTCGTCAAGCCGGATAATTTGCAGCCGCTCGGCTTCCCGTCCCGTGCAGCCGCCGGTGTATTCGAGCGACCAGAGACCGGCGCGCGGCAAGCTGGGTCGCTCTGTCATTATCGTCGCAGGCGGCTCCAACGTACCGCAGGCAGTTAGGACGATCAGCAGACACAAGGCCGGAACCGACAACAGGAATAACTGGAGAAATGGCTTCATAACAAGTATGCGGGCGACTCACGGAGTCGCCCCTACAGATTTCGCGATGTGAGACAGTACAAAGAATCACCCACGGAGAAGTTGTGATTTAGAGCAGCACTTCGCGGCCGGTGCTCTGGCTTTCATAGATGGCGTTGAGGATCTTCATCACTTGCAGCGACTGCTCGGCGGGGACGGGCGAAGGCGCGTCATCGACGATGGCCTGGGCGAATTCGATACACTCCTGCGCGTGCGGCTCCGCCACTTGCGGCATCAGTTTCAGCTTGCGATTGTAAAGCTGCATGGCATCGTAATCGGTGTCGTAGACCTCGCATTTGGGCCAGTGGGAGCCGCCGCCGGTGCCATAGAGCCACATCTGCATATCTTCGCCATCAATGTCATGGTGCAGCAGCCAGGAGATCTCGAAGACGAGGGTGGCGCCGGTTTCGAAGCGGACGAACGCCATCGCCATTTCTTCGACATCCATGCCTTCGGGAATGGGACCGAAGCGGGGCCAGCGTCCAAATGCCTTGGGGTTGCTGGCGAGCTCGCGGCGGGCGACGCCGGTGACCGAGACCGGCTCGGGGTTGCCCATCATCCACAGAGTCAGATCGAGGATGTGCACGCCGATGTCGATACAAGCGCCGCCGCCGGCGTGTTGGGTGGAGAGGAAGGCGAGGCTGGTGGGGATGCCTGCGCGGCGCAGCATCCAACTGCGGGCGTGGTAGATATCGCCGAGGGCGCCTCGTTCGATCTCCGCCTTGAGGGCTTTGGAGGCGCCGGCGAAACGGAAGTGCTGCGCGGTCATCAGCAGCTTGCCGCTTTTGTCGCGGGCGTCGATCATCCGCTGGACATCGGCGGGGGTCGGCGCCAGCGGCTTCTCGCAGATGACGTGTTTGCCCGCCTCCAGGGCGGCGATGCTGAGATCGGCATGATACATATTGGGCGTGCAGACATCGATGATATCGATATCGGGATCATTGATGAGGGCAGCGCTATCGGTCTCGAGGCGGCTGACATTCCAATCGGCGCCCCAGCGATCAAGCGCGGCCGGCACGAGGTCCGCGCCGGCGATGACTTCGGCATGGGACGAGGCGGCCCAGCCGGGCATGTGCGTCCGCGCGATACCACCGACACCGATCACACCGACTTTCAAGGTACTCATATTGTTTCGCTCCTTCTTATGCACTTTTGGGTTGCACCCAAGTATTGGTCGCCGCAGCTTGGTAAAAGGCGTCCATCACGGCGCTGCGGTCCGCCGCTTCTTTCGCCGAAATCAAGGCGACATCTTCCCCGTTCAGCGCGTTGAGGAAGACGTCAAAGGCGTGCGGCAGCGACTCGGGCAAGTCCGTCCATTCGCCACCATCCGCCCCCGAGAGATTATCCGACTTTACGAATAATTTTCCATTCTGAACATAGGCGACTCCTTCGGTACCGCTGACGAGAACCGGCATTGGCCGCAAGACATCAACCCAGCCGGCGGCCAAGGTGCCGATAGCGCCGTTGGCGAAGCGCAGCATGCCCTCGCCGTATTCATCGCAATCGTACTTGCCGAGCAAGCGATCCACCTGCGCGGTGACGCTGAGGACATCGCCCATCAGCCACATCAGGATATCAAGAGAGTGGGCGCCGAGGTCGCCGAAGCCGCCCATGCCGGCGCGTTGCATATCGGTCATCCAATACCAGCCCTCGTCGTACCAGCCGTTGCCGGGGTCAAACCAACCGCCGATAGCGCCGTGATGCACATTGCAGTGGCGAACGCGCGTGATTGTGCCCAGTGTTCCGTCGTCTATCCAGCGTTTGATGAGACGATGAACCGGGTAGCCGCGCATGAAGTGACCGATGTGGAAGAGGACTCCGGCGGCGTCAATGGCGCGCTGCATGACATAGGCGTCCTCCGCGCTGATGGCGAGGGGCTTTTCAACGAAGAGATGCTTGCGGGCGGCGGCCGCGCCTTCGACCAGTTCGCGGTGCAAGGCCGTCTCCGAGCAGACAATGACGGCGTCAATTTCGTCATCGCCCAGGATATCGCGGTAATCGCTGACGGTCGAGCAGTTGGCGTGCCCGGCGGCGACCTGCGCCCGCGCCGGTTGATCATCCCAGACCGCCTTGATCGTGAACTGGTCCGGGCGCTCAAGCACGGTTTTGATGAAAGATGGACTGTGAATATGGGCGATGCCGAGGAAAGCGAGTGTTTTCATATTGTCTCCCGATTGTGGTGCTGTGAATAGTAAATGGCGGGCGACTACAGAGTCGCCCCTACAGATTTCCTTCAAGAGCGCGGGCGAAACGAGCGGTGATGGCGCGGGGGCGGGTGATGGCCGAGCCGACCACGACGCACCAGGCACCCAAGTCCAAGGCATGTCGGGCTTGTTCGGGTGTATGAATCCGCCCCTCGGCGATGACCGGGATGGGCAGCGTCCGGCACATCCGCGCCAACAGATCAAAGTCGGGACCGTCTTGCGCCGGGCTGTTTTTGGTGTAGCCGGAGAGCGTCGGCGCGGCCATGGCGACGCCGGCTTGAGCGGCCGCTTGCGCTTCGGCGAGGGTCGAGACATCGGCGAAGGTGGGCAGCCGCAATTCGTCGTGGATGCGCGCGAGCAGGTCCGGCAGCGGGATTCCATCCGGGCGCGGGCGGTCGGTGCAATCGAGGGCGATGACATCAGCGCCGGCAGCAGCGATTTCGGCAGCGGCGTCAAATGTCGGCGTGATGAAGACGCCAGACCCGCCTTGCTTGTACAAGCCGATGACGGGCAGGTCGACCGCCTGTTTGACGGCGCGGATATCAGCCGGGCTATTGGCGCGGATGGCGACAGCGCCGCCGATCTTGGCCGCGACTGCCATCTTCGCCATAATTTGCGCGCCGTGCAGCGGCTCGTCTTGCAGCGCTTGACAAGAGACGATCAGCTTGCCTTTGACGGCGGCGAGGAATGCTTCGGCCTTCATACACTGACCTCAGTCCAAGCCAGCATGGCTGCGCCCAGCAAGACCGCTTCGGCGCCGAGCGCGGCCGGCAGCAAGGGCGTGGCGCGCAGCAGTGGCGGCAGGGAATCGCGGAAGGCCGCCTCGAAGGCATCCCACCAGAGAGCGCCGATCATTGGCACGCCGCCGCCAATGACTACAGCTTCCGGGTTGATCGATGTGGTATAACCCGCCAGAATGTGACCGAGTCGCCGCGCTTTCTCGGTGATGACAGTGCGCGCTAACTTGTGGCCGGCGAAAGCGAGTCGGCTAATCTCGGTGAGAGGAAGGCCTGCCTTGCCGCCGGTCGCGTTGCGATAGGCGCGTTCAATGGCGGGGCCAGAGGCGTATTGATCGAGGATGAGCGGTCGCCCGCCATCCCAGTCGACGATCAGGTAGCCGATCTCGCCAGCGCTGAAATTCGCGCCATGCCAGACTTCGCCATTCATAATCAATGCGCCGCCGATGCCCGTGCCGACGGTGACGCAGAGCAGCGACTCGTAAGCGGCGCCAGCGCCGATGGCAGCCTCGCCGTAGGCAAAGGCGCGCACATCGTTTTCAGCGCAGATCGACAAGCCGTGGATGTCTAACGCTGACAGCCTTGTGCCAGTCCAGCCGGGCAAGTTGTCGTTCGCGTGAATCACGACGCCGCGCTCGCTATCAACCATGCCGGCGCTGCCGATGCCAATACCGAGCACAGGCGCGTCGGCCGCCCCAATAAGCGTCCGGCTGAGCGAACGGGCGGCGGCCAGGATCTCGGGCGGAGAGGACGCGGTGGAGACTTTTAAGGCGCGAACAAGTTGACCGTCGCGCCTTACGAGGCCCGCCATGGTTTTGCTGGCGCCGATATCCAAGCCGATGACCAGCGATCCGCTCATGCTCATATTGACGGGTTCGCGCTAGGTTATTTTCAAGAGTTCTTCCTCGCCGCGGCGCTCGCGATAGCCATGAACAATAAGCCCGGGGCGGCCATTGCTCTGCCCGGCGACTTGATCGTTATGCGGGTCGCGAAAGCCCATGCGCACCATCCGGCGCGGGTCTTTGGTTTGATTGATGTAGGAGCCGTGGATGCAATAGATATGGAAGACGACCACATCGCCGCGCTTGGCTGGCACGGCTACCGTGTCTTCCAGTTTGTATTCGTCCGGATCGAGGTGGGGTGTGCAAGGCGTGCCATCCGGATAGGCCAGCACATGCGGCAGCTTGCCCATTTTGTGAGAACCGGCCAGAAAGCGGATCTCGCCATTCTCGTGGAAGGTGTCGTCCAGATGAACCAGCGTATCGAGAAAGCGTCCATCGCTATGTTCGTAGAACGGGTCATCCTGGTGCATGGGGAAGGGATGCCCGGTCTGCGGCGGTTTAATGTGCATGGTGGTATGATGCAATTCGACGCTCGAATCCAGCAATTGCGACAGGCATTTTCCCAGCTTCGGATTTGTGACCGCGCGCATCCAGGCATCAGAGTAGAAGTGCAGGTCATGCATGGCGGTCAACTTGACTTGCTTCTCCAATTCTTCGTCGAAGTAGACATCGCGCCAGGGGCCCGACCAGCCCGGGCTGGTGATCGCCCAGTCTTCTATGAGACGGTCGAGGCTATCCGACAGCGCGTTGGTCTCCTCTTCGGTGAAGACTTGCGGGATGCGCAGGAAGCCGTTTTCGTGGAAGAAATCGATCTGTTCTTTGCTGAGCATTTGGGTCTCCTTATTTGAAGCTGACAGCAAGTGACGCTAAATTGAGATGGGGGCAAATTGGGGCGCCGCCGCCTCTTCTTGATATTACGAGAAGGGACGGCGGCGGAATACCTTACTTAGGACTCTGCGCGACTGCGAGCTTAGGCATCGGAAAAGGTGATGGTATAAACTTCGACGCCGCGGCCGCGGTCATCAGCGCCGATGACAACTTGATAGGCCCCGCTGGTGGCGAATGTGAAGCTGCCGCTATTGCTGCGGCGGGCGCGATCAAAGTAGAAGACGATTTCGCCGTTGGGGTCATAGACGGTCATCAGCGGCGCGAAGAAGCCAGTGCCGCTCAAGCCGCGACCGCCCGTGATGAGCTTGACATCCACCGCCCTTCCGGCGACGCCTTCAAGGCTGTAGCTGTGGCGTTCGTCGGCGTTTTCGATCTCGTTGACGCCATCTTCGCCCAAGACGATTGCGCCCTTGTCAACCGCTCCCTCTGGCTCGACGGCAAAGGCCGGCGGCGGCAATGCGGGCATTGGCGTCGGCTCTGGCATGTCGCCTTCAATTGTGACGGTATAGACCTCGACTCCGCGTCCGCGATCGTCCGCGCCGATGACGATCTGATAGGCGCCGTCCGCGGGGAAAGTCAACTCGCCGCGATTGCTGCGGCGGGCGCGGTCGAAGGCGAAGACGATGTCTCCAGCAGGATCGAAGACGGTCATCAGCGGGGCGAAGAAGCCGGTCCCGCTCAAGCCGCGGCCGCCGGTTATTAGCTTGATCTCCACCGTCGCGCCTTCAAAGCCGAGCAAGGTATAGCTGTGGCGTTCGTCGGCATTTTCGATTTCGCCGACCGTGTCCTCGCCCCACGTGATGCTGCCTTTGTCACTCGCGCCTTCGGGCTCAACGACGAATGCGGGGACAATCTCTTGCGATTCTGGCGTGGCGGTGGGCGGCGGGGTCGCTGTTGGCGGCTCAGTTGGCGGAATGGCTGTCGCCGTGACAACCACCTCCTCGACAACAGTCTCGACGATTGTCTCCGGCTCGCGCGTCAAGGCGAGCAGCGCGCCGGCGATGAAGGCGATCACGATCAACCCGGCTGCGATGGCGCGGTCGCGCTTGCGGTGTGATACCGCCGCTACCGCCGCCTCGTGGAATGGCTGGTTCACGAGCATGGGCGGCTCTATCGGCGCGATCTCGTTTTCTTCGTAGAGATAGCAAGCCGCTTCGTGTTTTGCTTTCTCCATCTTGAACAGCGGCGGCTGCGCGTCCAGGCATTTGTCCATACGATGAGGGCAGCGCGGATAATAGCGGCAGCCTTGAGCGGCGGCTGTGCGCATTTCTTCTTCGCTGGGCAAGCTGATATCGACATCCCATTTGTCGGTGGGATCGGGCACAGGGACCGAGTCAATCAAGAGTTGCACGTAGGGATGCTGCGGCGCGTCGATCACATCTATGGCCGTGCCGCGTTCGGCGGTCGTGCCTTGGTAGAGCATGTAGATCTGATCGCCGATCTGGTAGGCGGTGCTCAAGTCATGCGTGATATACAGGAAAGAAATATTGTGCTCATCGCGCAGGCGCAGCATGGCATCGAGAATTGAGGCGCGCAGGGAGGCGTCCACCATTGATACGGGCTCATCAGCCACGATCAGCCGCGGCTTGATCATATAGGCGCGCGCCATCATGATGCGCTGGCGCTGCCCGCCGCTTAGCTGATGCGGATACTTGCGCAAGACATCTTCGCCATAGAGGCCGACGACATTCAAGCCGGCTTCCACCATATCGCGATATTCGCTCTGATTATCGGAGAGGCTGAAATGCCTGTTGACCAACTCGAAGACGTGGTCGATACGGTAGAAGGGATTGTAGACGCCGAAGGGATCTTGAAAGACAGCTTGCACATTGCGGCGATAGGCTTTTAATTGCTCGTCGGTCATATCGGTGATGTCTTCGCCATCGAAGATAATCTTGCCCGATGTCAGCTTGATAAAGCCGAGGACGAGGTTGGCCAGCGTGGTCTTGCCACTGCCGCTTTCACCGGCGATGGTCGTGATGGTCGCCGGCTTCTCGTCGATGGTCATATTAAAATTGTCGAGCGCAACGACAGACTTCTTATCGCCCAGGAAACCACCGCTGTAATAGACCTTGGTGGCGTCACGGATTTGCAGTAGTGGCGTAGGCATGCGCCCTCCTCTCTTCAAATTGCTCGTCAAAGAGGTGACAAGCAACGACGTGCTTTTCTTCCACATTGATGGGCGGCGGCTCCACCTCGGCGCAGTGATCCCAGGCGAAGGGACAGCGCAGCCGGAAGATGCAGCCGGAAGGAGGGTTGCGTGGATCGTGAGTGATACCCTCGGTGATTTTTAGGGGTTTGCGTTCCTTGATCGATGGGATGGAATCAATGAGCAGTTGCGTGTAGGGATGCAGCGGGTTGGCGTAGACATTTTCGACCGGCGCGATTTCCACCATTTTGCCGGCGTACATGACGGCGATGCGGTCGACGATCTGCGCCAGCAGACCCATGTCGTGCCCGATGACAATGAGCGAAACGCCGATCTCATCTTTCACTTTAATCAAGGTCTGCGCCACGATGCGCTGCACGACAACATCAAGCGCGCTGGTAGCTTCATCGGCGATGACGACGGTCGGGTGCAGCGCCACGCCCATGGCGATGCAGACGCGCTGCTTCATGCCGCCGCTGAGTTCATGGGGGTACATATTGTAGATGCGGTTGGGCAAGCCCACGTTTTGGAACAACTCAAAGATGCGTTCCCGCATGGCCTCTTTGTCGCGCTTTTTGCCCTCGTGGGCTTCGATGACATCGATGATTTGATCTTTGACGCGCATGGTCGGGTTGAGCGAGTTCATCGCGCCTTGCGGGATGAGCGACAAGCCGGTCCAGCGGAACTTGCGCAACTCTTCTTCGCCGAGGTTCAGCACTTCGGTGCCGTCGACTTCGATGCTGCCATGCACGATATAACCGGGCGGCTGCACCAATTGCAAGATGCCGTAAGCCGTGGTCGATTTGCCGCAGCCGGATTCGCCGACCAAGCCGAGCGTCTCGCCTTCGTAGAGATTAAAGCTGATATCGCTGACGGCAATGACATTGCCCTGCGGCGTGGCGTAATGGATGCGCAGATTATCGACCTTGAGGACGACGCGATCGCTGTCGTTGCGTTTCTGCTGGGACATGTGGCTCCCTCGGGCTAGTTGGCTTTGCGCAGGCGCGGGTTGGCGATCTCGTCCAAGCCCAGATTGATCAGCAGCAGAGCGACGAAAACCACCGACAACGTGACTGTCGGGATGCCCCACCACCACCACATATTGCGGAACAGCGCGCCCGCTTCAATCGAGAAGAAGATCGCGACGCCGAGCGACGGGATGCGCTGCGGACCAAAGCCGAGCACCTCCAAGCCGACCGCGGAAATGATGGCGCTCTGCATATTGCCGATATAACTCGCCCCGAGGTACGGCAGCAGATTGGGCATAATTTCTTTGAACATGATATCGCGCACGGGCACGCCGGACAGACGCGCCATCTGTACATAGCCGCTCTCGCGCATGGATAGCACTTGGGCGCGAATGTAGCGGGTGGGCGTGGGCCAAGCAAAGAGCGAAATCAGCAGCGCCATCGTCAACAGGTCCACCTGCCCTAATACGGCTTGAATAACAATCAGCACCAGGAGCGAGGGGATGGTGATCATGATATCGACGGCTAATCGAATCACATCGTCGAACAAGCCGCCGAGAAATCCCGCCATGAAACCTAGTAATATCCCCGCCAGCATCCCGACCGTCGCCGCCACCACGCCCACGAAAATGGTTCTTGGCGTACCCACGATCCAAAGCGCCAGCATATCCCGTCCGCTGTTTTCCGTGCCCAGCGGATGTTCAGGAACGCCTTCCTGCCCGCGCCAGTTGGTGAAGCCGACGGGCGGCAAGTTCAGCGGCGCGCGCGCGGACAGCGCCAGGTCCGTATCCCACAATTGATAGCCGAGGAAAATCAGAAAGAACAAAAATCCGAGGATGGCTGCGCCGGTGAGAAACTTCCAGTTGAGCCAGGGGTTGTCGAAGCGATTGAGAACGCCCGCCTTCTTGGTGCCACCGGCGACGGGAGCTTCCTTGACCTTGGTGTCTTCCGCCATGTCTATCTCCCTTCCAGGCTGATGCGGGGGTCGATGAGCGGGTAGCTCAAGTCGATGATGAGCACGGCCAGAGCGCTCGTGGTAATCAAGATGAAGGAGGTGCCTTGGATCAAGCCGAAATCCTGCTCGCGGAGGGCGGTGACGATCAGGGTGCCCATGCCGTTGTAATTGAAGATGACTTCGACCAGGACCACGCCGTTGACGAGGGTGCCGATGGAGACCGCCAGCGCCGTCATCTGCGGCAGGATGGCGTTGCGGATCATGTAGCGGTAGAGGACGTAGAAGGGCTTCAAGCCTTTGGCCTGCGCCAGGATCATATAATCTTCGCCTTCGATGGTGACCATCATGCCGCGCATGCCCAGCGCCCAATAGCCGAAGGTGACCAGCACAATCGCCATCGCCGGCAAAGTTCCGTGATGAATCACATTGGCGATGAAATCCAGCGTCAAGCCAGGCGTCATACCGAAGCCGTAGGAATAGGTCTGTGGGAACCAACCCAGCAAGAAGGCAAAGGTATAGCTAAGCAGCAACCCGGCCAGCAAGGGTGGTATGGAGGTGAACATCATCGACATGGGAATCAGCACTTTGAACAGCCGAGGCGTCCTATTCCAAGCGAGAAGCGCGCCGCAGAGGTTGCCGACGGTGAAGAAAATGAAGGTGGCGATGCCGACTAGTCCAATCGTCCAGGGTAGCGCCCGCCCGACCAACTCGGTCACGGTCGCGGGGAAGCGCGCCAGAGAGTATCCCAGATCTCCTTGCAGTATGCCGCCAATATAGCGGAAATACTGCACATAGACCGGATCGTTGAGGCCAAAACGCTCCTTCCAGGCTTCAATGATGGCGCCGGAGTTTTCCACGAAGCCGGCTTGATAGGACAGCCGCGCTACCATGGCGGAAATGGGATCGCCGGGCGCCAAGCGCGGGATGATGAAGATCAAGGTCGCCGCTACCCAAAGCGTGAGGAAAAACACCAAAAGGCGGCGGACCAGATAGTTTAAGGATATTCCTCCCATGCCAATGCCCTTCTCTATACCATAGTCGCTTGCGATGTCAATAAGTTTAAGAATAACAGGCTCACCACAAGAAAACGAAAAATTATTGAACGTCGTGATTTTGAAAGTCTGAAAAGGCAAATGAGGCTGGGGCAAAGCGCCCCAACCTCAAACGGTTCTTGGTCAATTACATTCCAGCTTTGGTGATCTCCTGGAAGAATTGATGCGTCGATTGCCACCAGGTAGCCGGGTGGTTCCAGTTATTCTCGGAGGTGGGCCAGCCTTCCCAGTAGGTGCTGTTGAAGGGGATCAGCTTGGTCGCCTGGTTCAGCGGGATGAAGGGCAGATCTTCGTAGAGGTAGCCATAAGCTTCCACGACCATATCGATGGCGTCCGGATGGCCCAAAGGCAGTACGCCGAGGGCGTCAACGATTTCGCTGTAGGCTTCGTTGTTAGGTCCGTCCCAACGGACATGGTTGTGGCCGCCGCTGTTGGGCTCTCCAACGGGCACCCACCATTTGGCATTATAGCGATCCAGCGACGCCCAGGGCTCGTTGATGGAGCCGCAGGCATCCCAGTCGGTGGTGGCTTCGTAGTTGCCGAAGCGCTTGTTGTCGCCCCAGGTGGCGCCGGCGATAACCGCGGCCGAAGCCTCGATGCCGAAGGTCTGCAACTGCTCAACCAGGTTGGTGGTGATGCGGCGCTTCTCGACGAAGCCTTCATGCACCTGGATTTCCAAGCTCAGGGCGTCCCCGTCCATATCGACCCAGCGGCCGTCGTCATTGCGCGAGTAGCCATTGGCTTCGAGCAAGGCGGCAGCGGCGTCGAGATCAGCTTCGGTGTTGAAGCTCATGCCGGCGTCTTCAATGGCATCGATGTAGGGGAACATGCCACCGTATTCGACGTACAGGGTACGCGAGGGGATGGTGACGCCTTCATAAGCGATGTCAATGACCTGCTGACGGCTGATGGCATGGTTGATCGCCCAGCGCATTTCGGCGTTGTCCCAAGGCGCGACTTGCGTCTGGAAGGAAAGCTGCCGCGGGCAGGGATCCAGCCATACGAAGGGCATGCCTTCGACCCAGGCGAAGATGTTGTCGTTGGCCGCTTGCATCGCTTCGAAAGCGCCCAGGGTGACGTCCATGATGCTGTCGAGTTCGTTGTTGACAGCCATGGTCGTGCGGATCTGATCGTTGCCGGTTACGAGCCAGATGGCGCGCTGCGGTTCTGGCAGTTTGAAGACGCCCGTCTTGGCGCCCCACCAATCGTCATTACGGTCGTAGACCCAGCTGGTCTCGTTGGCGGAAGTGATGACATAGGGACCGGTGCCGAGGGGCCAGCCCTTCTCGAGATCGAAGAACTTGAAGGTGAAGGGATCTTTGTCGTGCCAGACATGCTCGGGCAACATGTTGATGCCGCCCCAGATGCGCACAGACCAGAAGTCCAGTTGGAAGCGCGGGTTTGGTTCCGTCAGGTTGAACTGCACCGTCAGGTCGTCAATCTTTTCGACGCTGGCAACTTTTTCTTGTATAGAAGCGGCGCCGCCGAGGCCCTGGGTCTCATCATTTAGCAACAACGAGACTGTGAATACAACATCGTCGGCATTGAAGGCTTCGCCGTCAGACCATTCCGCGCCTTCACGCAGGTTCAGGGTCCAGACGTCAAGCGCGTCGTTGGCTTCCATGCTCTCAGCCAGCCAAGGCATAATCTCGCCGGTTTCATAGTTGAGGATGAAGAGCGGCTCGGCAACGGCTTGATGCAGGCCCTTGTTGCGATGGTTGTGGGGCAGCATGAAGTTCATTTGGTCGAAGTTGGCGACAGCGCCGGCGGGACCGTCAATGTCGAAGACGACGGTATCTTCACGCGCGACATCTTGCGCCACAGCCGTGAGGCTGAAGACCGCCAAGACACCGACGAGAAGAACGAGAAGAAGTGTTCTTGCTTTCATGTGTTGTTCTCCTACACACTAAGCCAATTAAGGGAAACGAATGCCGACTCCGGGATTGGTTTGTCATCCTTTGCGGGATGACGGGCGCGTCAGCGACGCCCGGGAACCCCTTGGGAAATGCGGTTCAAAATCCTGCGATAGAGCCTCCTTTTCTCAAGTCAGTACGATGCTGCCGGCGTCCACCAGGGGCGCCGCGGTTGACGCGCGGATGCGCAAGCGAGTCGGCACAGTGTAACAGCGCGGCGGCGATTGGTCGCCTCCCAGGCGCTCAAGCAAAATCTTCGATGCCGATTTGCCCAACTCATAAGCGTCTTGCGACACGGTTGTCAGCGGGACGCCGATATGCGAAGCCAAGCTGATATCGTCGAAGCCCACCACCGATACCTCGTCCGGCACCTTGATGCCGATCTCTTGCAGAGCGCTGATGGTGATGATGGCGAGAATGTCGTTGATACAGGCGATCGCCGTTGGCTTGGTCTCGACCGCGTTCATCAGCGCCACCACTTGCTTGATTATCTGTTCGCTCTTCTCGCCAACCAGCGAATAGATGTCGGTTTCGTGGAATTCTTGTCGTTCCGGCGGATTGACCTTCCAAGGCGCATAAGCGGGCAGACCGCGCTCGGTCACCGCCGCCACATAACCGCGATGGCGTTCGTCAATCGAGCGGAGTCCGTCTATATTTGGCATTAATTGGACGATATTCTCGTGCCCGAGAGCGATAAGATGCGCGATCAGATCGTAGGCGCCGCCGAAATTGTCGCTCGCGACATAATCGGCCTCGATGCCATCCATGCTGCGGTCAAGAAAAACGATGGGAATCGCCCGCCGCTGATACTCCTGGAGGATGGAGAAGGTCTCCTCAGCCGGCTGGGCGCTGGCCCAAATGATTAATCCGGCGATATTCTCTTCCAGCAATTGCTCAAGGATGGTCGCTTCTTCGGCCAGGGTCGTCGCGTTGCTGAAGATGACCTGATAGCCGGCCGAGCGCAATTCGGTTTCGGCGCTGCCAAGCAAGATGTTGTGGATTTCGTTATGGAAGCTGTGCGTGATATAGCCAATGGAGCGGCTGCCGGATTGGCCCTGCGGCTGCCAGGTGACGAAGGTGCCTCGCCCGGCGGTCCGTTTGATCATGCTCTCGACTTCCAGCCGCTGCAGGGCGATGCGCACGGTGGTGCGGCTGATATCCAGGTGGCGCGCCAATTGTGTTTCGGTGGGAATGCGCTCGCCATGCCGCCAACGCTCGGAGACGATTAGACGCCGCAACTGGTTGTGCAACTGAACGTGTAGGGAGATGTAGCTGTTGTGATCCAGCCGGATCTTATCGAGTTTGTCTCGCATAAAGACCACATAGGTCGGCAATAAGCACTTTAGATTTGTACATAAATGTATGTACAATGCGAGACTATAACACCGTCGTCCGCGCCATGCAATAGGCGAAATCCGAGCGCTATGCGGCAATTCGTCGGATTTACAGCGGCAGCGCAATCCTGTATGCTTCGCGGCAACGGACGGTGGCAGATTGGCCGTTCAATAGACAATCAGAGGTTCGCGATATATGTGGGAACCAAATCGCAAGACGACCAGCCTCCCAAAGCTCTTTCTAGTCCTCGGCGGCGTATCAGCGTTCTTCATCGCCCTCATAATCTTGCTCGCCGATATCAAATGCAATTACGATATCGAAAACTGGTGGGCGCAACCTTACCCCGGCGCCGAGACTGTCGGCGACATTCAGTATGACCTTTTCCGCCCGCGCGCCCTGGGCGAGACGCGCTGGATCATGGAGACAGAAGACGATGAGCAGACGGTCCGCAAGTTCTACCAAGACCTGACCCTGGAGATACTCAATTCAGGTAAGACGCGCGGCCTGGCCTGGGCCGATCGCTTCATCCAGGAGATCGAAAAGGAAGATGGTACAAAAGCCACGCGCATTGTCCTGTTCAGCGCCTGCGGAACGTAGCCTGCCGGCGAGGGTAATGTTATGAAGATATCCGCCTTTCCCAAGTGCTACCTCGATAAAATCGCCGGCGACCGGACGATGACGGTCTTTGAGTGGATCGAGATGGCCAAGTCCCTGCCGGCCGAGGGGCTGGAGATGTACGAGGGTTTCTTCACCAGCCTCGATGACGCCTATATCTTGCGAGTCCGCGATGCGATTCTGGGAGCCGGCTTTGAAATGCCCATGCTCTGCTGCTCGCCGAATTTCACCCACCCCGACCGCGACGAGCGCCAACGCGCCGTCGAGCGCGAAGCGACGATGATCCGCCTGACGCGCCTGCTCGGTGGCGAGGGCGCCGTCTGCCGCGTGCTCAGCGGGCAGCGCTACCCGCATGTCCCGCGCGAGCAGGGGCTGGCCTGGGTGGTCGAATGTATCGAGCAGGTGCTGCCGGTGGCGCGAGAGCACGGTGTCATCCTTGGCTTGGAGAACCACTACAAAGACGGGTTCTGGCAGTATCCGGAATTCGCGCAGAAGCTGGATGTCTTCCTTGAGTTGCTGGAGAGAATTGACGAACGCGACTATTTCGGCGTGCAATATGACCCCTCCAACGCCATCGTGGCCGGCGATGACCCGCTTGAATTGCTGCGGGCGGTGGCGGAGCGGGTGGTGAGCGTACACGCGAGCGACCGCTACTTGAGCGAGGGATACACGCTGGCTGACCTGCGCGACAGCGATGGCGCGGTCGGTTATTCAGACGCCCTGCAACATGGGGTGACCGGCCAGGGACTCAACGACTACGATGCCATCTTTTCCATCCTGCGCGATGTTGGCTACCGCGGCTGGGTCAGCATCGAAGACGGCATGAACGGCATGGACGAAATGCGGGAGTCGCTCGAATTTTTGCATGCGATGCGGGACAAGTATTTTTGAATCGATGTTTCTTCGATGTAGGGGCGATCTATCAGGTCACCCAAATATAGAGACAAACTTCACGCTGGGACAAAACAAATGGACGCACTCATCAAATACGGACGCCAAGACAAAAATGTCGAACTGCGCGATATCCCGCAGCCGCCCGACCCGCCCCCCAGCAACGTCGTCGTCGAAGTGGGCGCGGCCGGCGTCTGTGGCAGCGACCTGCACATGTGGCGCGATCATCAGAGTTGGGCGATCAAGCTGCCGCTGGTGCTGGGCCACGAATTCTGCGGAACAGTGGCGGCGGTCGGCGCGGGCGTCGAGGGTTTCAAAGTCGGCGACCGCGTGGCGGTGGAGACGGCGGCCGAGGTCTGCGGCAATTGCGCCTACTGCCATTCGGGCGATTATAATCAGTGCCCGCATCGCCTGGGCTACGGCGCGCTTTATGACGGCGCCTTCACGCAGTACGTGACCGCGCGCCAGCAAATCCTGCATCATATCCCGGCCAATGTCAGCTTCGAGCAAGCATCGCTGACCGAGCCGATCTGCGTCGCTTACAACGCCTTGGTGGAGAAGACGCCGGTCGTCCGCCCGGGCGATATCGTCGTGATCCAAGGGCCGGGCCCCATCGGCATGATGGCGCTCTTCATGGCCAAGCTGCGCGGCGCGAGCGAGATCGTCATGCTGGGCACGCGCCATGACAAACAGCGGCTGACGGTCGCGGCCGAGATCGGCGCCACGCAAACCCTGAACATCGACGAAGCCGACCCGCTGGAGCTAGTGCGCTCGCTGGGCGATGGCTACGGCGCGGATCTGGTCGTCGATTGCAGCGGCGTCAGCATCGCTTTGAAATCGGCGCTGGAGATGATCCGCCCCAACGGCGCCATCACCAAAATCGGCTGGGGGCCGCAGCCGCTGGATTTCAACCTCGATCCGCTGGTGCAGAAGGCCGTCACGCTGCAGGGCTGCTTCAGCCATCTGTACGATACCTGGGAGCGGGCGCTGCAATTGCTGTCCACCGGCCAGATTGACCTCGCGCCCATCATCGGCGGGGTCTACCCGCTGACGGATTGGGAAGAAGCTTTTGAGCGGATGGAATCGGGCCTGAACGTTAAGTCGGTCCTCTTACCTGCTTAGGCCTGCTTACGTAGGGGCGATTCTGTGAATCGCCCGCTGAACAAGCACATGTAGGGGCGAGCCATTGGGTCGCCCTCGCACACAACAGGGAGACCCCAACCTTGAACGCCAAAATCCAAATCTCAATTGATGTCATCGACTTGCAGGAAGCCCTCGACCTGGCCCGCGCCTCGGTCAAAGCCGGCGTCGACTGGCTCGAAGTCGGCACGCCGCTGCTGCTCGCCGAAGGGCTGCATGCCGTGCGCGCTTTCCGGCGGGAATTCCCCGCTACGCCCATCGTAGTCGACCTCAAAACCATGGACGGCGCCGGCCTGGAAGCGGAAATGATGTTCAAAGCCGGCGGCGATATGGTGGTCGTCATGGGGCAGGCGCATGACGCCAGCATCATCGAGCAGGTCAAGATGGCAAAACGCTACGGCAAGGAAGTCATGTGCGATGTCATGCTCTGCCCGGATAAACCGGGCCGCGCGCGCCAAGCCCAGGACATGGGCGTCGATTACATCATCGTGCACACCGGCTTTGACGAGCGCAATATGATCCCCGGGCTCAGCCCGCTCGATGACCTTGCGGATGTCCTGGCGGCGGTCGATATCCCGGTGCAAGCCGTCGGCGGCCTGAGCGTGCCCCAGGCCATAGAGACGCTGACCCTGGGCGCGGAGATCGTCGTCTTCGGCGCGCCGCTGGTCATCAGCGGGCAAGAATTCAAGGCGGCCGACCCCAACTTTGACCGGCAACTGCGCGAGATCGTCAAGCAAGTGCGCGAGGCGTAGCTTTTTCCCCGCCACAGTGTTCTTACTCTTAGCGCTTTGTGAAAATTTTCGCATTCGCGCCCCGTCAGCCTCGTATTGAGATAAGCTGACATTGGGACTATACTTGCCTGCCTGACGCGGGCAAGGACCGAACGGACTCATATTTTATGGTTGTTACGCACCCGGAATTTGGCGAAATCGTCGACTTCGACCAGTTGCGAGGCTCGATCCGCCATCTCTATGACGCCCTCTTGCCGGACTTCAATATGCACAAGTCCCTGCAAGTCGGCACGGATTTGTACGGCGACGACCCCAGCATGATGATCGCGGCCGGCGCCAGCATGTTGGCCTGGATGACCATCATCGCAGCCGGCGAAGACGACATCGCCGAGGAACTCAAAGACAGCCTTTTCACCCTGGGCTGGACGGAAGAAGAAATCGGCTCCGACTTGTTGAGCGCCGCCACCGTCGCCGCGCCGCTTAACAATGATCCCGATTGCGTCGATTATCACCTCAAAGGGCGCAAGTGGCTGATCAACAATTCTTTCCACGCCGATTATCATACGATCGTCGCCAAGACCGATCCCAATTCCAGCGGTCCCCGCTCGCTCTCGATCTTCCTCGTGCCGCAAAGCAGTTGCAAGAACTGGCAACGTCTGGAAACCCACGTCCTGCGCCGCATGGTGCTGACCGCCTTCGACATCGACGGGCCCGGGCGTCTGCTGGGAAAAGTCGGTCACGGCCTGCAGATCCTCCAGCGCATGGCCATGCCGAGCAAGTATCAATGCGCCTATGTCGGCATCAAGCTACTGAACGAGGCGATACCGGCCAGCATCGAGCATCTCTCGAAGAAGTGCATCTTCAAAGAAAATCCGATTAATTTCAGCAATGTGCTGCGGCAGATGTACAACCTCGTCCTGCAAGGCGCGGTGCTGAACTTCATCTACTATCGCGCCCTGGCTTTCAGCGCGAGCAACTTCCTGCAATTCCACGGCGTCATGCTCAAGTCCTGGCTGCTGCTGCGCGCCAACGAACTGCTGGGGCAGAACCTGCTGGTGGTCGGCTCGAAAGGCTTCCTGGCCGAGTCGGTCATCGGGCGCAACGCCATCGACTCCTTCGTGCTGCCCGTCTTCGATGGCCATTACACCATCAACACGCTCATGACCGCCAAGCACGTCAAGCGCTACCTGGGGGCGGAACGTCGCGCCGATGTCGCCGAGCGCATGGCGATCTTGAATCACGGCATCTCGGCATCACGCGCCGGCGACGCCATCCGCGCCAACTCGCGGGAGCTGCGCAATCCCGACTTCTTCGATTACGCCGGCTACATCGAAGACCTGGCGCTGCCCATTGACCTGGATGCCCGGCAAGTGGTCGCCGCCATGCAAGCGCTGGCCGATGAACTCGCCGAGCGCGACCTGATGCAAGACCCCGAGCATCGCTACAAACTCGGCGCCATGCTGCACTGGATGGAAGCCCTGCTGGCCGCCTGCGAGATGTGGAAAGCCACCGGCGAAGACGAATTCCTCAACGCCGTGGTCATGCAATACAACGCCTTCGTCAACCAATTCAATGCCGTCATCAGCGAGAGCGCCTTGAGTACCCGCTTCCTGCCTCTGATGCGGCAGCGCACCCTGCGCTGCGTCGAGAAGCCGCGCGACTTTCTGCTGCGCCTGTACCATCTCGCCCAAGGTTTCGCCGCCCCGCGCGAAGCGGCTGTGGCGAAGTGAGGGGATTTTTCACCACAGAGGACGCAGAAACGGCGCGAACGTGATATTCCTCTAGCAGGGAATACGCTGACATGAATGAGAAAATCGGCGTGAATGACGACCGTACTGGCAACGAGAAACTGATGGTTCTGTGGTGCCATAATGAAATAGATGGGACGATAGGCACTTACCCTTACAGGAAAATATCCGATGAACTAGAGCGGATAATACGGGATCACGGGATAGGCAATGTAAAAGTCATTCGCATAAGGTCAGCGCGAGTATCGATGTCTAGCAATCAAAGGCGCTTGCCAAATGGCAAAACTGTATGGCTTCATAAAGAGTTTGATCCGCTCTGGAAACCAACGGATACATTGTTTTCGCTTGATTATCCATATACTTGGGACAAGAAGCACTTCGAGGCGATTTGTAGCTATTTCGCGTCCATTCCGGGAATGGACAGCAGATGGGAGGTAAAGATCGTTGATAACGAAATCAACTCAAAATGGAGTATATCCGCTACTGAAGAAACCTATGAGTTCTTATCAGAACATTGGGGGAAAATCCCTAATTCTGATCCTATGAGGTTATCTAAATGCAATGCCGAGCAAGTCAAAGAATGGCTTCTCGAATTTTACGAATGGGAACAACGTGACCAGAATACTGAATTGAAGACTTTCACTCCGTCGCGAAAAAAGTGGCTGTACATTGAAGACGGCAACGTTATTCAATATTTCTACGAAAAAAGTGAAATGGCTCAATATATTTACACATCAGATACACCTAAAGACGGACGTGTAAAACTAGTGGTCGAAGCCGATTGGAGTGAGGAAGATTTGTCAACTTCTGAAAACAAAACAGCCAAACAGTTTCTTGCTCTATATGAACAATTTCACCCGCTCTTCCCTCCAAGAGATAAAGAAATCCCCAAGAGGCTTCAAGAGACGCGATATATCATGGGTAGAGAAAAATGTACTGCAAAGGACATGTGGGAGAGATGCTATAGATCGCAAATTGACAGTCTTATACGTAGCGGCAGCGAAAATCATATTGCGGCGCTTGTCTTGATGATGCCTTGTATGGAGTTAGTGTATAAGCTGAAAACAGGGCGGCCCCAACAGAACTGGAGCGAAACAATGAAAATGTTCTTTCCGGCCATTGGTTTTACTGACAATACATATCGTCAGTTGCGCGACCTGGTACGTAATGCGTTTGCCCACGACGGATTTGCAAAAGGATACGTCGGTATAAGCTCCAGACACCATACGCCGGAAGAGTATATAGACAGCCAACAGGTTTTTGAGGGAATGCGTTCCGAGACTGGACAATTCAACCTGCTAATCATTCCAGCTTTTTTCTGGGCAAGAGTCAGAGATAGGATTGACAGCTTTTACAAATACGAACAGTGGATACCGGGATGGGATATGCACCAAGTGTTTTCAATAAACCATTATGTTGAACCTTTAACCAGGGAAGAGATAACCCAGACGGTATAAACAATGGATATCCAACAGCTAGACCTCACCATCCGCGACCTCGTCGCTGGCTACCATGATGACGGCGAAGGCGGCGCAAGAACAAGCATGACTTGAAATTACAGCGCAATTTAGGTAGCATCAAGTTGGATAAGTCATTAGTCTGCAATCCGTTTTGCCGGGGGCGTGAAAGATGCAAGAGAGCAATAAGCCCATTAACCCCAATGAACAGCGAGCGCTTGGCTATATTGAAGGACGTTTGGAAGGGCTGGCGACCAAAGAATACGTTGCGGAGAAAATCGACGAACAAACCCGCCAATTGACCCAGGAGATCAAAGGGATTAGAAGCGCTCAGACGAAAGCAATCGGCGCGGCGGTTGGAATCGGCTTTATATTGTCGCTAGTGATAGGTTTTGGCAATCTTGCAGTCAACCTCGGATGGCTACAGCCGTTAGCTGGATAAAATAAATTGACTGAACGCATGGCTAAAGTCGAATCTTCCATCGAAACTGAACGTCCGCGTCTGGCAACGAAAGCTGATTTGGAAAAGCTGAAAAGCGATCTGACATTTAGAATGGTTGTCATTAGCGCCGCATTGCTTGGCCTCATCAAGATAATCCCGCCGTTTCAAGTCTAATCGCTTTGGAAGAGACATCACTTCACGCAGGCGCTCAAGCGCAACTATACGAGGCCGCGCTTGCCGCTGGTTTCCTGAAATAGCTAAAGTAATCCCGCATCGAGATTCGCCGAAATAGGTTGTCGAATGAAAATCCAACAGCTTGACCTCACGGTGTGCGATCTCGTCAAGGGCTGCCATGACGTCGGCAAGACCAGCGAAGAAAACCGCCAAATGCTCTGCCGCAAATGCAACCGAGAGAAATCCGCGACATGACGAACGATGCAGGGGCACGCCCGATTTGCCCAATCCGCTTGCTGGCGGCCATCTTCCCCCCATCGCTATGGGGGGACCGAGGGGGGTAAACCTGATGGACACCATTAAAGACCCGCAATTCGGCGACATCCTCGACTACCAGCGCCTGCGCGAAGGCATGATGGATGTGCTGGACAACGTCTATCCGGCATTCAATCTCATGGGCTCCATGCTGGTTGCCAGCCGCCACTTCAAGAACAACCCCAGTTATATGACCGCCTGCGCCGCCAGCGGGCTCGCCTACATGATGCTGGTCGCCGCCGAAGAATATGAACTCGCCGCCCGGCTCAAAGGCAAGATCTTCACCCTCAGCTGGACCGAAGAACATACCGGCACCGACCTGCTCAGCGTCCGCACCCGCGCCACGCCCATAGCCGACGACCCCGCCGGCAAGCAATATCACATCCAGGGCCAAAAGTGGCTGATCAACAATTCTTACCACGCCGATTATCACTCCGTCATCGCCAAGGTCGATCCGACCGCCGATGGTCCGCGCTCGCTCTCGATCTTCGCCGTGCCCCATAGCAGCACCAAGAATTGGCAGCGCCTGGAAACCCACGTCCTGCGCAGCATGGTGCTGACCAAATTCGACATTGACGGACCCGGCATCCTCATCGGCCAGGTCGGGCGCGGTTTGGAAATCTTGCAGCGGATGGCCCTGCCCTCGAAGTATCACTGCGCCTACATGGGCGTGAAAATGGTGGACGATTCCCTGCCCGCCGCCATCGAGCATCTCTCCAGCAAGTCTATCTTCGGCGACAATCCGATCGCCTTCAGCAATGTCTTCCGCCAGCTATACAACCTGGTTCAACAAGCGGCGCTGATCAACTTCTCCTTCTTCCGCGCCCTGGCCTTCAGCGATAGCCCCTTCCTGCAATTTCATGGCATCATGCTGAAATCCTGGCTCCTGCTCAAATGCAACGAGATACTGTCGCAGAACCTTCTGGTGACCGGCTCCAAAGGTTTCCTGAAAGTTTCCAATATCGGCGGCAACGCCATCGATTCCTTCGTCTACCCGGTCTTTGACGGGCATTACACCCTGAACACCCTGCTCACCTACAAACATACGCGCCGTTACCTGGAAGCGACCGAGACGGGCGATATCGACGAGCGCATGCGCATCTTGAGCGAGAACGCCTACGTGCCGCTGGAAGGCAAGCAGATCCTCAACAACAGCCGCGAAACCCGCCGCCCGCCCTTCTTCGATTATGCCGATTACATCCAGCGCTGCGCCTTGCCCATCGACCTCGACGCCCGCCGCCTGGTCCGCGCCAGCGCCGCCATCATGGACGCCATTCAAGACCGCGCCGAAACCAACGAACCCGAATACCGTTACAAAATCGGCATGCTGGTGCATAACCTGGAAGCGCTGCTATCGGCGGTGGAACTGTGGAAGGCGACCGCCAACGACCACTATCTCAACGCAGTCATCATGCAATACAACGAGGTGGGCAAGCTCATCAACCGCATCATCAGCGAGGGCGACCTGCCGGTGGATTTCATCGAGCCGCTGCGTCAACTGCCGCTGCCGAAAGTGCAAGACCCGCGGCGCTTTTTATTGAGCCTGCTCGATGTCAAAGGACAGATTCGGCGCGACTGAACCGTCCCGCCCGCGGCGCGCCCGTCTCAGGTTCTCGCCAGCGCCTCAGTGACCGACCGGCCCGCCCGTTGCAGCAGCGCCATCTCGGAGAACGAACTCAGGACGCGCATCCCCTTTTCCGCCCAATGCAAAAGCCGATCCAGATCGTTCATTTGAATGCCCGGCGCGACGCCCCGCTTGTGACAGGCGGCGATCGTCTTTTCGATAGCCGCCAGCATCAGCGGCGAATCAAACTGACCGGGCACACCCAGATCGATGGACAAGTCCGTGGGACCGATCAGCAGCGCATCAACCCCCTCTATGGAGGCGACCGCGTCGATGTCATCAATCAGGTCCCGCGTTTCGACCTGGATAATCAGCAGCGTCTCTTCGTTGGCCGCGCGCATATTCTCCGGCAGCGCCCCGCCCTGGAAATCCGTGTGGCCGCGGGCGAAGGAACAGCCGCGCCCGCCCAGCGGCGGATACTTCATGATCTTCACGACATCGCGCGCTTGCTCGGCGGAGCGCAGCCGCGGCGCCATGATCCCCTGCGCGCCGACATCAAGCGCGCGCGCTATGAAGGGATACTGCAGATCGGGCACGCGAACCAGCGGCGTGATGCCGATATGACGGCCGAAGCGGCTCAGCGCGGCGACGGATTCATAATCGAAGACGCCGTGTTCCATGTCAATCGTCGCGAAGTCGTAGCCCGCATTCTTCAGCGCTTGCATGACCGCGGTCTGCCGAAACTCGATCAACATGGTGCCGGTCACGGACCGGCCGGCGCGCAGCCGCGCTTTCATACGATTGGACGGTAGGATGGTCATGGACATGCCCCTCAATGAGACGATGAGTCGGATCTGTGGATTCTACCGGCGCGTGCGCCCTTGCCAAGCGCTCGACCGCGGCCGTCGGTCTTTCATGCACCGTTCTCCAGCGGCGTCGAATAGACAGGCAAGTCTTTCATCTCCCCGCGCGAGAAACCGGTCAAGTCAAGCTCGTCGGCGAAGTGACAGGCCACCGAGCGGCCGCCGGCAATCTCGGTCAGCGGCGGCTCTTCAAGCGCGCAAAGCTCCTGCGCATAAGGACAGCGCGTGCGGAAGTTGCAGCCGCTGGGCGGGTTGGCCGCGCTGGGCACTGTGCCGGACAGGGGCTTGCGCACCCGCTTGGCCAGGGGGTCGGGAATCGGGATGGCGCCCAGGAGCGCTTCTGTATACGGATGGCGCGGCGACTCGTAAAGGTCGGTGGCATCGGCAATCTCGACGATCTTGCCCAGGTACATGACGACCACACGCCTGCTGATATATTCGACGACGCTCAAGTCATGTGCGATGAACAGATAAGCCAGATTAAGCCGTTCCTGCAAGTCCATCAGCAGGTTGAGCACCTGCGCCTGCACCGACACATCGAGCGCCGATACCGGCTCGTCGCAGACAATGACCTCCGGGTTCAGGGCCAGGGCGCGGGCGATGCCGATGCGCTGGCGCTGGCCCCCGCTGAACTCATGCGGATAGCGATTCATCTGCGCCGCGTTGAGCCCGACCATATCGAGCAGCTCTTCCACGCGCTCCGATTGTTGCGCCCGCCTGCCGATGCGGTTGATGCGCAGCGGCTCGGCGATGATGTCGTGCACGGTCATGCGCGGGTCGAGCGATGAAAACGGATCCTGAAAGATGATCTGCATCTTCTGCCGCACGCGCCTCATCTCGCCATGATCAAAACCGACAATATCTTCCAGCCGGTCGTCCAGGCGATAGCGAATCGCGCCGGCAGTCGGCTCATAAAGCCGCAAGATGCAGCGCCCGGTGGTGGTCTTGCCGCAGCCGCTTTCGCCGACCAAGCCCAGGGTTTGGCTTTCCGCAACGGAGAAGCTGATATCATCGACCGCCCGGATCCAGCCGACCGTGCGCTTCAATATGCCTTTCTTGATCGGAAAGTATTTCTTCAAGCCCTGGACTTGCAGGATAGTTTCACTCGACATGCTGCGTCAGCGCCTCATCCGAATACAGCCAGCACTTCGCCCGTTGCGCCGCCGACGGGTAAAACATCGGCGGATCGTTTTGACAGATAGGCATCGCCTCGGGGCAGCGCGGCGCGAACGCGCAGCCTTGCGGGATATCCTGCATCATGGGCACCGCTCCCTCAATCGGCGTCAAGCGCGCGCTCAGGCCGATCTGCGGGATAGAGGCGAGCAAGCCGCGCGTATAAGGATGACGGGGATTATAGAAGATATCGACGGTGCTGCCTTCTTCGATGACTTTGCCCAGATACATGACCATCACGCGGTCGCACATCTCGGCAACGACGCCGAGATTGTGGGTGATCAATATGATGGACATGTCGAATTCGTCTTGCAGATCGCGCATGAGATCGAGGATCTGCGCCTCGACCGTGACATCGAGGGCGGTGGTCGGCTCATCGGCGATGAGCAAGCGCGGATTGCAGGACAGCGCCATCGCAATCATCACCCGCTGCCGCATGCCGCCCGATAACTGATGCGGGTAGTCGTCAATTTGGCTCTGCGGGTCGGACAAGCCGACGCGGTCCAGCAGCTCGATCGCCCGCTTACGCGCCTCAGTCTTGCTCACCCGTTGATGCAGCACGATCGCCTCGATGATCTGATTGCCGATGCTGTATATCGGGTTGAGCGATGTCATCGGCTCCTGGAAGATCATGCCGATATCGTTGCCGCGCAGATTGCGCATGTCGTCGCCGTTAGGGTCCAGGCCGGCGATGTCTATCGCTCGACCGTGGTCATCAATGTATTCAATAGAGCCGCTGACGATATCGCCTTGCGGCCGCTCGATCAGTTGCATGATCGAAAAAGCCGTCACGCTCTTGCCGCAGCCGCTCTCCCCCACAATGCCAAAGGTCTCGCCGCGCTTGATGTCGAAGTCGACGCCGTCAACAGCGCGTATCTTGCCCTGTTCGGTGCGAAAATGCGTCTTGAGGTCGCGCACGCGAAGAAGTGTATCCCGCCGCTCCGTCATGCCATCGCCCCGATCACTGCGAATAGGGGTCGGCGGCATCGCGCAAGCCGTCGCCCAGGAAGTTGAAGGCCAATGTCGTCACGATGATGACAATCGCCGGGCTGAAGAGCCAGGGGAAGTTGACCACGGACTGGACGTTCTGAGCCTCCCGCAGCAGAGCGCCGAGGCTGGTCATGGGCGGCTGAATGCCGAAGCCGAGGAAACTGAGCGATGTCTCGACAATGATCATGACCGGCACGGCCAAGGTGGCGACAACGATGATGTGGCTCAGGGCGTTGGGCAGCATGTGCTTGAAAATATTGTAGCGGCTTGATGCGCCGCTGGCTTTGGCCGCCATCACATAATCCATGCTGCGCAAGATGAGGACCTTGCCGCGAACCTCCCGCGCCATGCCCATCCAGCCCAGAAAAGCGAGAATGGTGATGATGCCAAAATAAATGCGGACGGAAGACCAATCGGTGGGCATCACCGCCGCCAGCGTCATCCACAGCGGGATCCGCGGGATGGAACTCAAGAATTCGATCACGCGCTGCACGATCAAATCCACCACGCCGCCGTAGTATCCGGAGAGCGTGCCCAGCACCGCGCCCAGCACGACGCTGATAGCGACGCTTAGCATCCCGGCGGTCAGCGTCACCTGCGCGCCGGTTAATACGCGCGTGAAGACATCCTGCCCGAAGCGGTCCGTCCCGAACAAGAAAATCATACCGGGATCATCCACGCCGAAGAAATGAATATCGGTCTTGACGAGGCCGAGCAGGCTGTATTCCGCGCCAGGCGTGAAGAAGCGGACATAATACTTCTGCTCGGTATCGGCGACGTATGTCCGCTGGAAAGTTTCCATATCCAGCTCTTGTTTGTAGCCGTAGACGAAGGGACGCGAGGGACCGTTCTCATCCCAGAACCAGACCGGCATGGGCGGCGTATAGACGAATTTGCCGAACTTCTCATTGGTGGGATAAGGCGAGAAGAACTCGGCGAAAATGATGACGATGTACACGACGATCAGGAACAGTCCCGAGAACATCGCCAGGCGATGCCGCTTGAACTTGATGAACATCAGGTCCCACTGCGACAGGCCCTGCTGTTTGCCCTTGTCGATTTGTGCGGGCTTGCGTGATGCGTCGGACATGGCTAGCGCCTCACTCGTACTCGACGCGCGGGTCAACCGCGACCAGCGCGATATCGGCGAGCAGGTTGCCGATCAAGAGCAGCAGGCTTTGGAAAAACAAGATCGTGCCCGCCAGGTACATGTCTTGATTGGTCAGCGCCTTGTAGAGCACAGGTCCCAACGTGGGCAGGGAGAGCACGATGGACACAATGGTCGAGCCGGACAATATCTCGGGGAAGCGCATGCCGACCGCCATGATAATGGGCGAGACGGCATTCATGGTCGCGTGCTTGCGGATGACAACGCCTTCGCGCAAGCCTTTGGCGCGGGCCGTCGCCACGTATTGCATCTTGAGCACATCCAGCAGATTGCCGCGCATGCGCCGGGCGATGCCGGCGGTCCCGGCGGTGCCCAGCACGACGACCGGTATCCAGAGATGCGCCAGCAAGTCCAGCGCTTTGCCGATGCTCCAGGGCGCGTCCAGATATTCATTGGAGAACAGACCGCCCAGAGCCGGTATGCCGAAGACAAAATACCCGACGTACATCAGGATCAGCGCCAGCAAGAAATTGGGGATCGATAGACCGATGAAGCCGATGAAGGTCGCGAGATGATCGCCCAGCGTGTATTGATGCGTCGCCGAAAAGATGCCGATAGCGATGCCGACCACCAAGATAAAGAGTTGCGTACTGACGGCAATCAGAACGGTATAGCCGAGAAAGTGAGAGATCACTTCGAGATTCTGTTGGCCGTAATAGGTGAAGGAGGTGCCAAAATCGCCACGCAGCCAGCCGGAAACCCACTTGAGATACTGCACGGTTATCGGCTCATCAAAGCCGTAGCGTACTTTGAGACTCTCGATCTGATCCTGCGAGATCGATTCGCCCTGAGATTCGAGTTCGGTCACGATGGAATCCAGGTAGGAGCCGGGCGGCAACTGCGTCAAAACGAAGATGAAGATCGACAATGCGATCAGCGTCGGAATCATCAAGAGTATGCGTTTGACGATGTATTGCGGCATGGTTAGTTACTCGGAGCAGGCTCCACCGGCCAAGCGGCGAAGCCCGCAACTCGCAAAGGCTGCTCGCGCTAAACGTCTACTGTCCAGTCCGGTTCGCGGCCGATCCGTTCGTAGATGCGCCGGCGGCCGCGTTTGTCGCCTTCAGCGACGACCCAGGCGTGCTTCGCCACTTCCTCGGCGATTTCCAGCGGCACGACGATGACGCCATCGCCATCGGCCACAACCAGATCTTTCGGCCGAACGAGGACGCCGCCGATATTGACGGGCACCTGCGTCGCATCCAATTCCAGGCGGCCGGGCCGGATGGATTGAGTGACGCGCCGCGAATAAACCGGCACGCGCTGCTTGATCAGCTCGTCGGTATCGCGGGCGCCGCCGTTGGTCACGATGCCGACTGCGCCAGCGGCGATCCAGGCGAAGCCATTGTTGGAGCCGATGAAACCGACGGTGCCGATTTCGCCGCCGTCAATGACGATCACATCGCCTTTTTGAATTTCACCGACGGGTGGACCACCAGCATATTCCCGATACCAGTTGCCCTTCCAGGTTTCGAAGTCTTCCGGCTCATAAGCATCGACCGGGCGCGCGGTCGGCATGAAACGGACCGTGTAAGCCAGGCCACAAAACCGGTGTGAAAAGTTTTCAATATCGCGCCAGAGCGGGCGGATGTCGCCGGCGACCAAGCCGATGTCCTGACGCCGCAGCGCGTCCATCCCATCGCAGACATCGGTCAAGCGCAATCCCTCATATTTTTCCAGAATATCGTACTCGGACATGTTTACCCCTTTCGATTTACGATTGTGATGAAAAGTGAATATCGACCAAGCCCGCGCGCATCCCGGATTGGGTAGCGCGGACTCGGTTGCCAAGCTTGCTGGCGTTCAGCCACTACTGATGCTCTGGCTCAATCCAGAACGCGAACGGATCGGTGCAGCCGATGAAGCCGCCGTGATGGTAGCTCCAGGTGCAGTCGCGCTTGACATTGCGGAACCAGGTCTTCTTGATGACCGGTTTCGGCAGCGGACCGACGACGCCGATCACCCACATGTTCTCCGCCTGCGTCCGCAAGATAGTGTCGTAGAGTTGGTCGCGTTCCATTTCGTCGGATGTGGCCAGAATCTGCGTCCAGACATCTTGCAGGTCCTTGATATACTGCGGCGGCTCTTCGCCTTGCTCGCCGTTGGTGTGGTACCAGAGGCCCCATAACGGCGCCCAATCGGTATTGGTGCTGATGGGCACGAGATCGGTTTCGGTGGCGGCTTTCGCCATCGGCCAGCCGACGAACTGCATGTCGCCCGCTCTCATCCGTTGGCCCCATAGCGCGTTGTCGATCGGTCGAATGATGAACTCGACGCCGACATCGGCATAGTCGTCGCGAATGAGGTTCAGGTTGTCGATCATCGGCAGGCGATTGTTGGGCACTTCAATGACGACGGACAATCGATTGCCGTCCGGTTTCAAGCGGAAGCCATCGCCGTCGCGCTCGGTCAAGCCGATTTCATCGAGCAAGGCGTTGGCCGCGTCCGGGTCGTAATCGGTGTAGGCGCGCGCGTATTCTTCCTTGTAATAGCGCGATTCGACCGGCGGCAAGGTCGCCGCGGTTGCCTGCCCCTGCCCGAAGTAGAGCGTGTCATTCACGCGCTCGCGATTGATCGCCAGGGACATGGCGCGGCGGAAGCGCACATCCTGGTACAATTCGCGGTCGACCGGATCCGGCGTGTTCAGGTTGATCCAGATGGCGGCTTCCGAGATCTGCAGATCGCCCCAACGCAGGATTTCGTACTCGTTGGCTTCGGCATTTTCCACATAGAGCGCCATATCGGAGAAGGTCAGCGCGCGCGCGGCCTGGAAGTTCGGCTCGCCGGCCAGGATGCGCAGCTTCATGACCTCGCCGTCAACAACGCGGAAGTCGATCCGATCGATGTAAGGCAGTTGATTGCCTTCGGTATCAACGGCGAAGAAATAAGGATTCCGCTCGAAGACGAAACGATCGCCGGGCGGCTCGATAGTCGGCGTCCAAGCCAGCATGGTCGGGAGTTCCGGATTGTTCATGCCGCGGCTGTTGCCGCCGCCGGAAGTATTCCAGCGCAGGTAAAAGAGATCGACCCAATTCGATACGCCCGCTTCATCGATACGCGCCTGCAATTCTTCTTCGCTGGTATGGTTCTTGTGGAACTGCCGCATGTAATGAGCGGGCAAGTAAGTGTGGAACTCCTTCGTCAGCAGCGTGAGGAACATACCGTGCGGCTCGGCGAACTTGAAGACGACCGTGAGGTCATCAACCTGCTCCACCGCGCCGACGTGGCCGTTCGGCGTACGCATGAAGCCGGGCTTGACGGGACGCAACTCATCATTGCTGATGACATCGGTATACCAGAACATGACATCATCAGCGGTCATCGGCGCGCCATCGGACCAGCGCAAGCCTTCGCGCAAGGTAATCGTGTATTCCGTGCTGTCCTCGTTGATCGCCCAACTCTCCGCCAGGCTGGGCACAGTCGCGTTCTGCGCGTTATTCCACATGAGCAGACCAATATCCTGCCAAATGACCAGGTTGGACAGGCGGCTGATATTGTCGCCAAAGGTCAGCCAGGTCCCGCCGTAGACGCCGATTTCTTCGATCGGCTCGACGACCAGCGGATTGGCCGGCAGGCGCTCTTCGACCGGCGGCAATTCCCCGGCGGCGACCAATTCCGCCAGCGCCGGCGCCTCGCTGTAAGCCATGCCCTGCCCGAAGACGGGCGCCGCAAGCAAGATGATGGACAAGACCAGTACAAAAAGAAAACGTAAACGACTAAACATAATCCTCCTCCAAGATGGACTATTTTCGGCGCCCCGTATGCAGCTACGGAGCGGTGTGCAAAATACAGTGGCCCTCCTTGCCAGCTAACTTTAGATAGCGAGATGTTGAACCAGGGACGCGCCCAAAGCAGCGCCGTCCCTGGTAGAACGAGAGACGCAAGTCATGAGATTCTTGGCGCACTGAGAGAAGCGCAAGCCCTTGCAACTGGGGAGGAGTTGCGAAAAGAGTCCTGAGTTTTGAATGTGCCGAATCATCGAATCTTCAAATAAAGCATATAGTTTGACGGTGCTTAACTGTTCAAATACTGTAACTGACCTGCGTGAATCTGTCAAAATCTCAGTCGCTGACGGGAGTGATGAATTGCGTGGAGTCCCCCCCCACCCTGAATCTCTTCCCTCATTTTGGAGCTGCTCGCCATAGAAGTAGAACCAACAAAGTAATGAGAAATTATTGCCTGGTAAAAAGAATGGCAAATCACCGAGATCATTGTAGGGATGCCCCTGTGAGTCGCCCGCTTGCAACATCCGCTGCCTGTCATTCTTCGCATGACTAACTTGGAATTACTGCGATAGCGGCAGGGGGCGGCTGAAACGAGCGGCATGTCCACGATTTTCGCCGCGCCGCAAAATCGCCGCACTCAATCCTTGTATTTCAGAACGTCTGTGCTATAATAGCGTCAATCCAAAGCAACTGAGGGCCGCCATGCTCAATACCAGATACTTCTCAGACCCTGAAAAACGCCAGGCCATGGACCTGCTCCATATCACGGCGACTCCAACCCCGCCCGCCCGCTTGCAGGCCTGCCCGCCGCCGCCACAAAAATCTGCCTGGCCCGCAAATCGCGACTTTGTCCGAAAATAGCGACTTTGTCCGAAAAGAGTTTTCCCATGTCCGACAAACGGACAATGTCAGATATACTCCTAATAAACATCAACAATCCGATACCCTCGCGCTTGCTCCCGCCGCCGCCATGCAACCGCCGACAAAACCCAAGCCCGTCCGCAAAGACTCCCATAATGCCAATAACGACGGCAGTGGGGCAGGCCATGGACATGACAACTTCGACCTTGCCATCCAAAAACCTCTGTGCCCTCAGTGTCTCTGTGGTGAATCCCCCAGCATGGGCTTGGGATGCGCGCTATACTTGCAAGCCCAATCGTTCAAACTGCTCTGGCGGGGTGTCGGCAAGCTTCATCGTTTCCACCAGCAGATCCCGCAAGCGTTCCTCGGCAGACGCGCCGCAGAGGTCATGCAATTGATGATAGTATTGGACGCTGCCCTGGCCATTTCTTTTGAAGCAATTTCACAGTCCATCATACCATCGTACAGTAAGTGAGCATTCGGGTATATTTATAGCAAGGTATGAGGAAGGCATCCGGAAATGAGCGAGGATAGAACAACCATTAGTCTGGACGCGCTGGTACCGGTAGAAGTAGCCCGGCGAGCCGAAGAGGTGGGGGTTCACAAAGCTAACCTGTCGGTTTTCTCCACCCTGGCGCTCGGCGTGCTGGCGGGCGCATTCGTCGCATTAGCCGCGATCGCCAGCACCACAGTCGCTACTGCGGCCGGCAGCGATTTGCATTTTGGGCTCACCCGTCTGCTCAGCGGCCTGATCTTCAGTTTCGGCCTCATGCTGATTGTGCTGGCGGGCGCCGAGCTATTCACTGGCAACAACCTCATCGTGATGGCTTGGGCCAGCCGCCGCATCAGCAGCCGCGCTTTGCTGCGAAATTGGTTGCTGGTCTATTTGGGCAATGCTATCGGCGCCGTCGCCACCGCCGTTCTGCTCTACCTCTCCGGCCAATATCGCTTTGCCGGCGGCGAAATTGGCGCCACCGCGCTGGCCATCGCCCAGCACAAAGTACAGCTTGAGTTTATCCCGGCGCTCGCCCTGGGTGTGCTCTGCAACGCCCTGGTCTGCCTGGCTGTTTGGCTCACTATGGGCGCTCACACAACAACCGACAAGATCCTCGCCTGCATTTTCCCCATCACCGCTTTCGTAGCGGCCGGTTTCGAGCATTCCATCGCCAATCTTTACTTCATCCCGATCGCGCAATTCATCCAAAATTGGGACCAAGCCTTTGTGGCGGGCTTGGGCGGCGGCTATCCTCATATCAATTTCGCCGATCTATTGAACAACCTCATTCCCGTGACCATCGGCAACATCATAGGCGGCGCCATCCTCGTGGCGGCGGTTTACTGGCTCATCTATTTGCGAGGTTCAAACGAAAGTGAATCACCGTGAGCGCCCACGAGCGAACCGAGGCGCGCAAAATATAACTGGCCGAGCTGCGCAAAACCGGTCTTTCCAATGGTTTCGCGGCTACTCAATGGCATGGACATAAGCGTCCGCCGCCAGCGCAAATACCTTGTCGCGGTAGATGCAAAGCGTCGCCTCCTCGACGCGATGCCCGAGCTTGCAGTAGAGCGCGCCGCCGTTGCAGCCGAAATAGACCCGCCCATCCGCCAGGGCGACCTGCGTATTGACGGCGCCCGCCGCCTTGAACTGCCAGGCGATCAGGTTGCGTTTGTCGTCCGGCTCAAGCCGCAGCGCGTAGAGGTAGCCTTCCATCGTACCGATGATAGCCAACTCAGCGGTGACGACCGGCTCCGCCAGGGCGTCGATATCGCCGACATTGAAATCCCAATGCCAGTTGTCGTTGTCGAGGTCGGTGCAGATGAGGCGGTTGAAGCTCTGGCAGATGGCCGGCATGCGGTAGATATCGTGCACGGCATAAGGAAAGATCATGACTTGGCCGTTACTGACGACAGGGGCGTAACGCGTTCGATAGTCCACGTGCCCGGCGTACTTGCGCTCAAGCGCTTCGCCGGTCGCTTTGTCGATATAGTGCAGGTATTTCGCCTGGCTGTCATGGCCCCAATGGCTGTTGACATCGCGCAGGACAATACGGTCTTCGAGGACGAGCGGCGTTGAGGCGATCGCCGGGTATTTGTAGATGCCGAAGATGGGATGCTCCTGGGCCGATTTCCAGATTTCCTCGCCGCTCTCGAGGTCGAGGCAGTAGCTGGTCACGTTCATGCCGGGCGAGGCGATGTAGACCCGGCCGTCTTCGACGACCGGTCGGGAGTACCGGCCGAGGCCGATGGGGAATTTCCAGGCTGCGCGACCATAGCGCGATCCCGGCGCCTCGGTGCAACCGGTATTGTGAATGTCGCGCTGGAACATGGGCCACTCGGCGTCCATGTCGCCGCCCGCCGGGAAATCAGCGCCATCGCTCTCGAAGGCCGCCGCGATCGCACCCTCTTCGATGAGACGCGCCTGAATCGTCTCGACGATGCCGAAGCCCTCATCGATAACCACGCACAATTCGGGCAGCAGGCGCTGGCGTTCGTCGCCGGTCGCCTCATCAATCCGCGCCTCCAGCGGATGATAGCGCCGATCCACGCCCGTGAATGGCCGGGTATTCGCCCCTTGCTGCTGCAGGGCGCTCAGCCACAAATATAGAAGCAGAGCGCGCCGGCGACAGTTGTGGCCCGTGGTCGGCGAGTTCGCGACTTCGCGCCGTGCGACATCAATATCGGCGCTGCCACTGGCGTAAAATTTTGGCCCCCCGCTGCCTGAGCCATGGTCTGATTTCATGTCATCCCTTTCCGTCAATATGCAAATCCAAGGCGGAGGCGATCCGCGGGGTGGCAACGAGGCAACCGGCCATCACCACTTGATATCGGGGTTGGGAGATGGAATGGCTTCGATGAGCGCCTGGGAATAAGGATGTTTGGGATGCTTGATCACCTCTTCCGCCGTGCCCCGCTCCACGATCTTACCGCGGTTCAAAATGATGATCTGGTCGCTGATCTGATAGGCTGTCGCCAGGTCGTGCGTGATATAAACGAAGGAGGTGCCCATCTCGTCGCGCAGCGACTTCATCAAGTCGAGGATCATCAAGCGCAGCGAGGCGTCCACCATCGACACCGGCTCATCGGCCACGATCAGTTTGGGTCCCAACAGGTATGCGCGCGCCACCATCAGCCGCTGCCGCTGCCCGCCGCTGAGCTCGTCCGGATACTTGCCCAGGATCTGCCTCCGGCGGCAAGTTGACCGCTTGCAGCGCGTCTTCGATCAGCGCCATCGCTTTGTCCCGGCTCCGCGCCAGCTTGAACTTCTTGATGACGACCGAGAATAGATTATCGACTGTATAAACCGGATTGAAGATTTCGTAGGGGTCCTGGAAGATGGCCTGCACTTCATCGCGATATTGAGCGAAGTCGGCGCGCGATTGCCGGGCGATGTCATTGCCTCTGTAAAAGACGGCGCCGGCAGTTGGCCTGGCCAAGCCCAGCACGATATTGGCGAAAGTCGATTTGCCGCTGCCGCTTTCGCTGGCGATGCTGAAGCGTTCGCCGCGCCGGATCTCCAGGTTGATTCCGCGCACGGCGTGGATCGTGCCGCCAGCGGCGGTATATTCGACGTGCAAATCTCGAATCGACAAGATAGTGTCGCGGGCGGAGCTCTTGCGGGCTATGCTCTGTCGTTGAGCCATCTCTACACGGTCCCCGCGCTCATTTCCTAGCAATGCGGTCGAGCGAAAGGCTGAGCAGGAGATTCGGGAACGTTACCGACAGCGTAAGTTGAGAGGCGGGAAGGTGCAGAATGGCAGATGTTTGACAAAGAAGACACGGCAGGTTTGCACTACATATTGGACAAATGAATCCCACTCGCCTTATCGTCCAATTCAAAGGGAAAGTTGCCGCACTGAGACTTACTGGGGCTGATGCCTGCAAACAGTCATTTACAACTAAAACCGCTCGATTCATCGGCCGGTTTTGCTTTCTCGAATCCGGTCAGCCGCGCAGGTAGCGGATCAGCGTCTCCTCACGAGGCACGTCACCCTAGCCGAATACCAAAATCCCTTGGGAAATTAGCAAAAGCGCTATTAGCAATAAAGTCCTGATTCAGGTATACATTAGCTTGGATCCTCTCTAGTCAATCGGTTGAACATTTTCCGCGGTTGCACCGCAAATCTACCGTACCATAGAATAGCGTAGGTTCGCAATTTTGTAATTATCAAATGCCATTGAGCCGCATTCCGGCTCACACAAACGCCAAATTGCTTGACAAGATCAATCCGGCCCTGCATAATTAGGTCAATCGGTTGATTAGGAAGCGTATGGATCAGATTCCAGGTCATCGTGTCACTTTGCAGGATGTGGCTGATGCTGTGGGCGTGTCGAAATCGACGGTCTCATTGGTATTGAGCAATCATCCGCGGATCTCGCAAGAGACCCGTCAACGGGTTCTCGATACCGTCGACGAGTTGGGCTACGTCTACGATCGGCGCGCCGCCAGCCTGCGCACCAGGCAGTCATTCACCATCGGGCTGATCATCACTGATATCACAAATCCCTTCTATGCCGAACTGACCAGCGGCATAGAACATACTCTCCTGGCAAAGAACTATATCGCCCTGCTCGGCAGCACGACCGACCTGCTGCAAAATCAGGAGCGCTTCTTCGCGACAATGCGCGAGCGCAGCGCCGACGGCATTATTCTCTGCCCCGCCCCGGGCACGCCGCCTGAAACCATCCTGCGCCTCTCGCGCCAACTGCCGACGGTTCTGATCGCGCGTTATCTCGCCGGCGTCGATGTCGATTATGTGGGCGCGGACAATGAGCTGGGGACGCGGCGGGCGACTGAGCATCTGATTGAGCGCGGGCACCGGCGGATCGCCTTCGTCGGCGGGCCGCAGGATTCTTCCGCCCGGCAAGATCGCTTGCGCGGCTTGGTCAGCATCCTCGAAAAACATCGTATTCCGCTGGATGAATCGCTCATGGTCACCTGCGCCGTCACCCGCAACGGCGGCTATACCGCCATCCAGCAGGTCATGCGCGCGGATGACCCGCCGACCGCGGTGCTTTGTTACAACGATGTGGTGGCCTTCGGTGTGATGTTGGGCTTGCGCGCCTGTGATTTGGAGCCGGGGCCCGATGTAGCGGTGGTGGGATTCGATGATGTCAACGAAGCCTCCCTTTGGAATCCGTCGCTGAGCACCGTCTCCGCGACGCCAACCGAGATGGGACAGCATGCCGCTGATCTCTTGCTGAAACGCATTGAACAGCCCGATAGACCCATACAGCAGATGATTCTTCCATCCACGCTGATCATTCGGGCCTCATCGTAAACTGCTCATCGCAAGCCGAATGATACTTTGACCATCAGAGGCGAAAGGCATAAAAACATCATGGCTGACTAAGAAATTACCGCCGAGGAATCCATGTCGCAGCATCGCTTGACAAGGATTTGACGAGCCGGAAAGCTGAGGGTTGGCGGGTGAGCGCCGCCAATATCGCAAGACGGTCCGCGCCGGGTTCGTGATCATCACGTTCTTTGACAGCGAGTAGGCAAAATCTTATACTCGCATCAACCAATAATATTTCAATCGAAGAGTCTGGAGAATTCTCATGAAGAAAATGATGAGCTTTGCACTTTTCGCGCTGCTCTTGATTTTCAGCTTTTCCACAGCAGTAGCGCAGGACGCGATGTATGGCGAAGCGCCGATGCTGGCGGAGCTGGTCGAAGCCGGCGAACTCCCGCCGGTTGAGGAGCGCTTGCCGGCCGATCCCCTGGTCATTGAGCCATACGAAAGCATAGGTGATTACGGCGGCGAATGGCGTTCGGCCATGGTTGGCGGCCTGGATCATATCTGGATGATCCGCCTGATGGCCTACGAGAACCTGATACGCTTCACACCGGATTGGTCGGGCCTGATGCCGGGCGTCGCCAAATCATTCTCGGGAAATGCAGAGGCGACCGAGTTCACATTCGAGTTGCGCGAGGGTCTGCGCTGGTCCGATGGCGCGCCCTTCACCGCCGATGACATTACCTTCTGGTATGAGGATGTGTTGACCAACGAGGACTTGACCCCGACCATCGCCACCTGGCTCGTCTCCGGCGGTGAACCGTTGACGGTCACCAAGGTTGACGACTTCACTGTCACCTTCTCCTTTAGCACGCCGAACGGCCTCTTCCTCCAGAACCTGGCATCGATCCTCGGCTGCGGACCCACCAGCTACCCCCGCCACTATCTTGAACCCTACCACATCAATTACGCCGACGACATTGACGCGAAAATCGCCGAAGCGGGCGCGGGCGACTGGGTGGAGCTCTTCCAATCCAAGGGCGGCGTCGAGCCTTGCTTCTGGACCAATACCAGCTTCTGGCAGTCGGACACAGTCCCGACGCTGCACGCCTGGATGCTGACGACAACCTATGGCGGCGGAACGGGCCGCGTGGTCGCGGAACGCAATCCCTATTACTACAAGACCGACCCGGAGGGGAACCAGCTTCCGTACATCGATCGAATGATCTTTGACCAGCTTGAGGATAGCGAAACCTTGCTCTTGCAGGTCCTCAACGGCGATATCGACATGATGGCGCGTCACTTCAACTCGGCGGCCAACCGGCCCATCGTTTACGACAACCGCGAGGCGGGTGACTACTATGCCTACGGCGTGGTCGGCGAAGATGCCAACATGACCGCGCTGGCGATCAACCTCACGCATTTGGATCCGGTCAAGCGCGAGATCTTCCAGAACAAAGACTTCCGCATCGGCCTCTCACACGCGATCAACCGGCAAGAAATCGTCGACATCGTTTACCTCGGTCGAGGCGAGCCAAGGCAGATCGCGCCGCAGGCCGATTCTCCCTTCTACGACGAAGAATTCGCCCAACAATACACTGAATACAGCGTCGAGTTGGCGAATGAGCATCTGGATAAAGCGGGCTACACGGAGCGCGACGGCGAGGGTTATCGATTGGGGCCTGATGGCAATCGGATCAGTATTGTGGTCGAAGCGGGCGATCTCTTTGGGCGCGGCTGGCCCGATGTTCTAGAATTGATCCAGGGCTATTGGGAAACCGTCGGCATCGACATGGAGATTCGTATTATTGACCGCTCGCTGCTGGTCTCGCGCAAGGTCAACAGCGAACACGACGCCACCATCTGGGGCGCTTCCGGCGGGCTGGATGTCTATCTCACGCCGATTTGGTACTTCCCGTCTGACCCGGTCGAAAGCGCCTACGCGCCGCTGTGGACCAAGTGGTACTTCGACCCGGAAACCGGCGAAGAGCCGCCCGAAGCCGCCAAAAAGCAGATGGAGCTGTTTGACCAGATCAAAGCCACCGGCGATCTCGACCTGCAAGCCGAGCTGATGGCGGAACTGCTGGCGATCGCGAAGGAAGAGTTCTATGTAATGGGCATCAACTCGAACCCGGGAGGCTACGGCATCGCCAAGAATTACTTCCGCAATGTGCCGGCAACATCGACCGGATCGTGGAAGTTCCCCTGGCCGGCGCCGATCAATACAACGCTCTTCTTCATCGAAGCGGGCAGCCAGGAATAGAGGGCTAGACCGGATCTCCGGCAAAGAGGAACTGTAGGGGCGGCCAACCTGGTCGCCCACGTCGCGATGGCTTGCGCATTCGGACGACTTGACAAGCCGCCCCTACAGCTTTCACGGATTTAGGGAGAGCCCAGTGAGCAGCCAACGCCCGAACATACTGTTCCTGATGAGCGATCAACATCGCGCCGATGTCGCCGGCTTCCAGGGCGATGCCATCGCGCGGACGCCCGTGCTGGACGAGCTGGCGCGGACCGGCGTCGTCTTCAACAACGCCTATACACCAGCGCCAATCTGCGTTCCCGCGCGGCAGAGCATGGCGTCCGGCCAGTTGCCGCGGACCTGCGGCTGTGAGGTCTTCGGCGACGACCTCGCCCCCGGCCACATGACCTTCGCCCGCCGCTTGTCCCAATACGGCTACGCCACCGTCGCCTGCGGCAAGCTCCACCACAACGGTCAAGACCAGATGGGCGGCTGGACGCGCCGCATCGGCGATAGCATGAGCGTGCGCCACGAATTCATTGAGGGCCGCGATCCCGAAGCCTTTCGCAACTTGCCTCTCGCCACCGAGCACAAGTGGTCGCAAGCCAAGGAAGTCAAACGGGCCGGCATCGGCGAGGGACCCATCAACGGGGCGGACGCCTACACGCTGACCGGCGCTCTGCGCTTCGTGGAGAACTTCTTCGCCGCTCCCTGGTACGACCGCGCAACGCCGACGCGCCCGCTCATGCTCAAGATCAGCTTCGTGCGGCCGCATGTGCCCTTCTTCACCACACCGGAAAAGTTCAGCTACTACCTGAACCGCGTCAGACCGTACATCGACGAGACCCCTTTCGATCATCACTTCCTCGGAAGCATGGCCGTCAGGCCCGGGATTGATGTCAGCGAACGCGAAATCCGCCGCGCCACCGCCGCCTATTACGGCATGGTGGAAGGCATTGACGAAGATTATGACCGCGTCCTTCAGGCGCTGGAACACGTCGGCCAGGACTTGGACGACTGGATCATCATCTACACCAGCGATCACGGCGAGATGCTCGGCCAGCATAGGCTCTGGGAAAAAAGCAAATTCTTTGAAGGCAGCGCCAAAGTACCGCTGATCATCCGCACCCCCGGCCGCGCCAACGCCGGCCGAGTCGTCGAGGAGAATGTCAACCTGTGCGATCTCTTCGCCACCATCTGCGACCTGACCGATGTGCCCGTCGTCGACGGCCTTGACAGCCGCAGCCTCGCGCCGCTGCTCAATGGCGACAGCGCAGCCTGGAACAACGAATCCATTTCGCATTTCGGCGGCATAAACCTGGGCCACGAGGAGCAATTCCAGCGCCTTGAGAATCTGATGATCAAACGCGATCATCTCAAGTATCAATACTACGGGTGGGAGATGCCGGAAGTCTTGTTTGACTTGTCGCGCAACCCGCAAGAAACGATCAACTATGCCGATGACCCGCAGTACGCCGCTGCCCTCGCCAACTTCCGCGCGCGCCGGGACGAGTTGGGCTACGGGCCGAACGCGCACGCCGACTACAAGAACGCGGGCTATTAGAATAGGTCTTCCGTCAAGGACTGTCTGACCAATGATCTGGTACATTGCGCGACGAATCATCTATCTCATCCCGACGCTGCTGATCATCTCGGTTATCGCCTTCGCCGTGATTCAGTTGCCGCCCGGCGACTTTCTCGCCTCCCTCATCAGCAAGGCTGAAGAGACCGTCGATCAAGCCCAGGTCGATGCTTTGCGCGAGCGCTACGGCCTTGATGAGCCGATCTATGTGCAATACTGGAAGTGGATCAGCGGCATCATCACACGGGGCGACTTCGGCGATTCTTTCGAATGGAATCGGCCCGTCAGCGATTTGATCTGGGAGCGCCTGGGCTTGACCATGGTCATCTCGCTGTTCACACTGGCTTTTGTCTGGATTGTCGCCATACCCATCGGCATCTATTCCGCCGTCAAGAAATACACTATCGGCGATTATCTAGTGACCATTATCGGCTTCATTGGTCTGGCGATTCCAAACTTTTTGCTGGCGCTGGTGCTGATGTATATCGCTTTCCGTTATTTCGGGCAGAGCGTCGGCGGGCTATTCTCGCCCGAGTATATCGAAGCCGACTGGTCGCTTGAGCGCGCGCTCGACTTGCTCAGCCATCTGTGGCTGCCGGTCATCATCCTCGGCACCGCCGGCACCGCTGCTCTCATCCGCGTCATGCGCGCCAACCTGCTGGATGAGCTATCCAAGCTCTATGTGGACGCCGCCCGGGCGCGCGGCTTGTCCGAGCTGAAACTGCTCTTCAAGTATCCCGTGCGCGTGGCGCTGAATCCCCTGGTCAGCGCGATGGCTTGGGTCTTCCCTGCCCTGGTTTCCGGCTCGGCGATAACCTCGATCGTCTTGAATCTTCAAACGACCGGCCCCCTGCTCTACCGTTCGCTGCAAGCGCAAGATATGTATCTGGCCGGCAGCCTCATTCTCCTGGTCAGCGTGCTCACCATCATCGGCACCCTGATATCCGATATCCTCCTGGCATGGATAGATCCCCGGATACAACTCCAATGAACAGCGCTACGACTCGCCGTCCAGCAGACGACCATGCCGAGGCCGCCGCCGAAACCCGCATCGTCGTCGCCAATCAATGGCAATTGATCTGGTGGAAATTTCGCAAGCACCGTCTTGCGATGTTTGCCGGCCTTGTCACCCTGCTCTTATACGCGGTGGCGCTATTCGCCGAGTTTATCGCGCCCTACGCGGCGGGAACTTATAGCGCGACTCATACATTCCTGCCGCCGCAAAACATACAGCTCTTCCAACAGACAGACGCCGGCTGGCGCTTCTACCCCCATGTCTATGGCCACAAGGTGCAAGTCGATCCTGAATCGTTCAAGCGAACTTATGTGGTCGATGAGGAAATCACCTATCCAGTCGGCTTGTTCGTCCGCGGCGAAGAATACGAGCTTTGGGGTCTGTTCACGCTGGATCTGCATCTGATCGGCGCGGCGCAATATGGCGACCCGGTGCACCTCATCGGCACCGATCGCCTCGGGCGAGATGTGCTGAGTCGTGCGATTTATGGTACACGGGTTTCCATGTCGGTCGGTCTGGTCGGCGTCGGGCTTAGCCTCGTGCTCGGTATCATCCTGGGCGGAATATCCGGCTACTACGGCGGCCTCATCGACAACCTGATCCAGCGCGTCATCGAGATTCTGCGTTCGCTGCCCACGATACCGCTCTGGATGGGCCTCTCGGCCGCCATCCCGCTGACTTGGCCGCCGGTGCGTGTCTATTTCGCCATCACCGTGCTCTTGTCGCTGATCGGCTGGACCGCCCTGGCGCGCGAGGTTCGCGGTCGTTTTCTCTCGCTCAAGACCGAGGACTTCGTCATCGCCGCTCGCCTGGATGGCGTGCGCGAGTTGCAAATCATCCTGCGCCACATGGTGCCTTCCATGACCAGCCACATCATCGCCTCCGTCACCTTGGCGATCCCGGGCATGATCCTGGCCGAAACGGCGCTCAGTTTCCTGGGTATCGGACTGAGGCCGCCCGTGGTCAGCTGGGGCGTGCTGCTGCAAGAAGCGCAGAATGTGCGCTCCATCGCGACCGCGCCTTGGCTGCTCTTCCCGGGCCTGGCGGTCGTGGTTTCCGTTTTGGCCATGAATTTTCTAGGAGACGGTTTGAGAGATGCAGCCGACCCATACCAGACTTGATGCCGCGACCGACGAAGCCTTGCTGGAAGTCAAGGACGTGAAGACGCATTTCTTCACCGATGAAGGCATCGTCAAAGCCGTGGAAGGGGTCAACCTCTCCCTCAAGCGGGGCCAGACCCTCTGTGTCGTCGGCGAATCCGGCTGCGGCAAATCCGTCACCGCGCGCTCCATACTCCGCATCGTGCCTCCGCCGGGCGAGATTGTCTCCGGAGAGATCCTCTTCCGGCAGCGCGACGGCAGCGCGATCGACCTGGCCAAGTTGAACCCCAAAGGGCGCGAGATTCGCGAGATTCGCGGCGGCGAAATCAGCATGATCTTTCAAGAGCCGATGTCCTCGCTCAGTCCCGTGCATACCATCGGCAGTCAAATCATGGAGGCCATCCTGCTGCACCTGCCCGTCACCAAGCAGGAAGCCCGCAAACGAGCCGTTTCCATGCTCGATCTGGTCGGCATACCGCGCCCGAGCGAAACCCTGGACGCCTATTCCTTCGAGCTTTCCGGCGGCATGCGCCAGCGAGCCATGATCGCCATTGCCCTCGCCTGCGAGCCGCAACTGCTGATCGCCGACGAACCGACGACCGCTCTTGATGTGACGACGCAGGCCAATATTCTCGACCTCATTGCCGACCTGCAGCAGCAAAGCGGCATGTCCGTGCTTTTCATCACGCATGACCTCGGGGTGGTCGCCGAGATTGCCGATGAGGTGATTGTCATGTACCTGGGACGCGATGTCGAAAGCGGCGATGTCGATGCTATCTTTCACGACCCCAAACATCCCTACACACGGGCGCTGCTGCAATCCATCCCCCGCTACGATAGCCGGGACAACAAACGCTTGTATTCCATAAAGGGAACGGTGCCGCACCCCTTTGATCGCCCGACCGGCTGTCCCTTTCATCCCCGCTGCGATGATTTCATCCCTGAGCAATGCAACAGAGTGGACCCGCAGCGCATATTCCTAAGCGGAGACCATAGCGTGCGCTGCCTGCTCTACCCGACCGCGGCAAGCCATAGCCCTGACGAGGAGCTCGCAACTTGAACCAGCGCACCGACTCGAAGCAGATCGATGAGGGCAGGCGTCCGCTCCTGGAAGTTCGCAATCTGCACATGCGCTTCCCGATACGGCGGGGCATGTTTCGCCGCACAGTTGGATACGTGCAAGCCGTCAACGATGTCAGCTTCAGCATACGCCCCGGCGAAACCTTGAGCCTGGTTGGAGAATCCGGCTGCGGCAAGACAACCACCGGTCGCTGCATCGCCCGCGTCTACAAACCAACTGCCGGTCAGATCCATTATGCGGTGGAGGCAGAGGAAAGCATCGACCTGGCGGAGCTGGACAATCAGGCGCTGCGCCCCTTCCGCCGCCAAATCCGCATGATCTTTCAGGACCCCTTCTCCTCTTTGAATCCCCGCCTGCCCATCTTGCAGATCGTCGGCGAATCTCTCAAGGTCAACGGCATCGCCAGCGGATCAGAACTGGAAGACCGCGTCGCGTCTTTGTTGAGACGAGTTGGCTTGCGCCCCGAATACATTCGGCGCTATCCACACGCCTTCAGCGGCGGCGAACGCCAGCGCATCGACATCGCCCGCGCCCTCGCCTTGAATCCCAAGCTCATCGTCGCCGACGAGGCCGTTTCCGCTCTCGATGTCTCGGTGCAGGCGCAAATCCTGAACCTCCTGCAAGACCTGCAAGAAGAACTCGATCTGACCTACCTCTTCATCGCCCATGACCTCAGCGTCGTCGAGCACATCAGCCACCGCGTCGCTGTGATGTATGTCGGCAAGATCGTCGAGCTGGCGAGCGCCGAGCAGCTCTTCAAAAATCCGCTGCATCCCTACACCGAGGCGCTGCTGTCCGCCGTTCCCAAACCCGATCCGCGCCTGCGGAACAAGGGTGTTCGCATCCGCCTCGAAGGCGAAGTGGCTGACCCGAGCAATCCCCCGAGCGGCTGCTATTTTCACCCGCGCTGTCGTTACGCCCAGGACCGTTGCCGCGTAGAGACGCCCGCCTTCCGCGAAATCGGAAAGGAACACTGGGTCGCTTGCCATTTCGCTGAGGAACTGGACTTGCGCGGCTTTGAAGCGATTGGCTCGACCGTGTAATGATTCGCCCATCCCGTCTGCACGAAAGGTCTGCTCAAGATGCTGGAACCTGCTGAAATCTTCGCCCGCGGAAGCGATGCCGATAGCCCGCTTTTCTATGACCCGGGTGTTCATCTCGTCGGCAACCCCATCGATAACGGCCTGTTTCACAGCGCCTGGATGTCGGCAGAATACGCCGTCGCCCTGATCGAGAGCGGCTCACAAGCGGAGATCAAGCGCGGCGAAGCGGTCATCGCCGCCGTGCTCAATTGCCAGGATATGGACCCGCGCTCGCCACACTACGGCAATTTCAAATGGGAGCACGAAGACCTGGCGGTTGAGGATCTGAACGCGGTTCAGTTCGTGCTCGTCCGGCTGATTCCCCTGCTGCTGAATCACTCGGGGCGCCTGTCGGCCGACCTCGTCGAGCGCGTCAAGACGCGCATCAAACTCGGACTGGACGAAATCCGCCGCATTGATGTGTCGCCGATTTATTCCAATATCGTCGCCCAAGACATCTCCAATTCTATCTTGGGCGGCCAACTTCTGAACCGGCCCGAATACCTGGACCGCGGCGTCGCCAAGCTGCGAAGCTGGCTGAGCATTATTGATCTGAGCGGCATACCACATGAATACAACAGTCCCACTTACTCATTCGTCTCGATCGAAGCGCTGCATAAGGTCGTCCTCAACTCGGAGCGCTCGGAAGCGCGAACGCTGGCGCAACTGATCATCGCGCGCATCGGCTTGAGCATCGCCTTGCGCCTGCATCCTGAAACCGGCCGGCTCGCCCCGCCCCATTGCCGCGCCTACTATCCGGCCCTCGTTTGCGCCTCCGAGCCGGAAGAGACCGCCTTCTCCCGCTTGATCGCCGGTGGCAAGTTGCCCGCCTGGCTCGAGACGGTAATGCAGGGGCGGTCAATGCCGATAACCGTGACCGAAACCTCCGATGCCGCGGCCGGCACAGTCATCAGCAGTACGCTGGCTGACGACTATAGCATCGGAGTCGCGTCTCAAGAACTTGCCACCCAGTCCAACCGCTTCATCAGCAACCAATCCAACGTATTCTCCATCCACTACACCAGGGCCAATGAGTCTCGACCGGGCGTGGTATTCTCCCGCTATCTCATCAATGACAAGTGGCTCGGCGACTATCGCACCACGCAGTCGCGGACCAATGACCATATCTTTCGCGATGAGGGCAGTTTCCACGGCCTGCTGGCGGGTTCAAGCGCCATCGGCTTGTATACCTCGCGCGAAATTGATGCCTGGTCCCGCTGCTCCAGCGCCAAAGCCGTCTTGATTTGGGACAATGCCGATGATGTCGACGAGCTTTGGATCGACGGATCGCGCATCGGCGATCTGCCGGCCGACCTGCCCGACGGCGCCCTCATCGTGATCGGCTGCGGCGAGGTCTACATTGCCGTTCGTCCGCTAGACCGGGCAAAACTGGGAGCTCAGGCGCCCGCCCGCATCGTGAAACATCGGGGCAGCCTGGTGCTGGAGCTCTACAACTACCTGGGCCCGGACAAAACTTTCTGGGAATTGGCGAACCCCGGCGCATTTTTCCAGGGCTACATCCACAATGGATTCTACGTCGAGGTCCTTTCACGAAACCGCTACGCCAGCGGAAAAGACGTATTTGCCGCCCTGGCCAGCGGGCAGTTGCGCGAAGTGCTGGAGCCGCCCCGCACCTTTGATGGCCGGAGCCCAAGGAATTACAGCATCGCCTACAAGCGCGCCGATCGCTCGCTCGGCATCGAAGTCGATCTCATGCGCTGGCGAATCCAAGGCCGCTGGGCGGACGGAGAAGATCTGGGCTTCCCGATGCTCTCGTCTCCCTTCGCGCGGCAGAATCGCGCGGGCCTGGTCGAAGTTGCCGGCGCTCGCCTGACCTGTGGCAAGGGCGCCGCCTGGCTAACAGGCGCACCCGAGGCGGATTTATGGGCGGGCGTCTGTCACGGTCCCGCGGCATCGCCCCTGACGCTCGAACTGCCCGACGGTCAAGTTCACATCGAGCAACTCGACGCGGGTATGGTCGTCTGGGATAAGGGGCATGTCAATATTGACGCGGTCGGGCTGGGGGCGGCGCCCCAAGTCGAGGGCGCGAAGAGTATAAATGTCAACCAGCGCGCAAACAGCTAAGAGGGCGCGGGAACGCAGCGCCATGCCGCTAGCAGCTTGGCCGCGCCGATGCCCTTGCCCCCCGCTCGTCCAGTTTGCGCAGCGCGTCAAGCAGCGCTTCCAGGAAGAAATATTCTCCCCACATGACACTTTCATTCACGCCCAGGCCCTTGCGTTCGTGATACATCCCGCGCTTGAGAATGCCTTCCCAAGCTGGCGTTTCGATGGCGAGGAAGCCCGGCTGCAAAAGCGTATCCAGTATCCTAAAGGCATAACTCTGATACATGCCCGCGCGCGCGGAATCCGGCATCAACTCAGCCAACTGCAAGAAGGCGCTCGCTGCGATGGCAGCGGCCGAGCTTTCATAGTCCTGCCCCGGCTCCGGCTCCGACCAATCGTTCGGCGGCACGCCATGCTCCGCCGTATTTTCCATATAATACGCTGCGCAAGCTTCCGCCGTCTCCAAGAAGCGCTGATCGCTGGTAAAGCGATACGCGGTGCCGAAACCGTAGAGCGCCCAGGTCAAGCCGCGCGCCCAGGACGAATCCCCCCGCCAACCTTGATGTGTGCTCCACCGCAGGAATTCGCCGCTTTCCACATCGAATATGCCTTCGTGCGCGCTGCTGCCATCGCCCCGGACCAAATAGCGCCGCGTCGTGTGACAATGCCGCGTCCCGTTTTGCCACAAGGTCTGATCATCGCTCTCCCGCGCCGCGTAAAAAATGATGCCCACGTTCATCATGATGTCGATAAACAGGCTCTCGGCCGATACAAAAGACGGCAGATACTGCCCCTTCTCACGAAAGCGCGACCCGGCCGTGCGCCCGGCTTCTACCAGAGTGTCATGAATAAAATCTTCCGGCGCGACTTCATGCCAGCGCTTCCAGGTCGACCAAAACAGGAACCCCAGGTCATGGACGCTGTCATCCGTCTTGCGATGCTCAATCAAGCGCGAATAATGTTTGGCTTTGTCTCGCCACCACGAGTCGCCCGTATAAGCAAACAGCAGCCAGAGTTGCCCGCCGAGGAAGCCCTCGCACCAGTTTGTCCAGGCCTCGCCATCATGTTTCCATTTGCCATTAAGCGTATACATCGGGAAAAAATCCGGATGCGCGGTGACCAAACTCCGCAGTTGCTGCCCGGCGAACTCCAGGGCTGTGTGGATGCGCTGCGCCAAAGCCTGTTTATCTTGAATCACATTTCCTCCGAGCGATCTTTCCCTTTGCGCTCCGATTATCGGAGCCAAATCGCATTCCAAACCGCCATGAATGAGTTTAGGGTAAATCACATGAGCCACTTAAGTCCAGCCTTGGCGCGACCCGGCCCGCGAGGGACTCAAAGCGCCCGCGCCTGCTGGTCGCCAGCCAACTGCCGGCAGGACGCTCCTTTGACAGCGGTGACATATCCAACTATCATCTTTACTTGTCAAACCGCCCGTTGCTGCGGCCGAGCGGCTCCGCCTGCACCCGTAAAATCGTTGCGCTGCGAAAGTTTCGGGACAAGCACACAAGCAGGAACATTGAATGGTTAAAGCCAAACTCACTTCACTTGCGGCTGTCGCCGAATTGATCCCGGATCAAGCCGTCGTCTCGGTCAGCTCTTCCAGCGGCCTGGGCTGCCCCGATGCGACGCTCAAGGCCATCGGCGAGCGCTTCGATTCCTCCGGCGCCCCCCGCGGCATCACGACCATCCATCCTATCGCGGCCGGCGATATGTACGGCATTGACGGCATCGATCATATCGCCAGGAAAGGCTTGCTCAAACGCGTCATCGCCGGCTCCTATCCCAGTGGTCCCTCGTCAATGGAATCGCCGCGAATCTGGCAGATGATAAACAGCAATGAGGTAGAAGCCTATAACCTGCCCAGCGGGATCATTTTCCACATGCACCGGGAAGCGGCGGCGAAACGCCCCGGCGTCCTGACCAAGGTCGGCTGGGATACCGTCGTCGATCCCGCGCATCGTGGCGGCAAGATGAACAGCGTCACCACTGAAGACATCGTTACGCGGGTGGAGTTCGCCGGCGACGAATGGCTGTTTTACCGCTCAATACCGGTTGATGTCGCCATCATCCGCGGGACATCCGCCGACGCAAATGGCAACTTGTCGATGGAACACGAAGGCGCTTATCTCGGGGCTTTGGAGCAAGCGCTGGCCGCGCGCAATAATGGCGGCATCATAATCGCGCAGGTCAAGCGCATCGCCCCGACGGGCAGCCTGCCGCCCCAGTCGATTCGCGTGCCCGGCACCTTGGTCGATCATATCGTGCTGGATCCCGGTCAAATGCAGACCACGCAAACGCAATACGAACCGGCTATCAGCGGCGAGCTCCCCCGCACCATGACCAGCTTCTCCCCCGTGGAATGGGATGTCTCCAAAATTATCGCCCGCCGCGCCGCCATGACCCTGAGGGAAGGCGAGACGGTTAATCTCGGCTTCGGCATCTCCGCCCTCGTGCCCTATATCCTGCTGGAAGAAGGCCTGCACGGCTCGGTTACCTGGGTCATTGAGCAAGGCGCGATCGGCGGCCTGCCCTTGCAGGATTTTCAGTTTGGCTGCGCCTCCAACCTCGAAGCCATCGTCGCCTCGCCCGACCAGTTTACCTTCTTTCAGGGCGGCGGCTTTGATCGCACTTTGCTGTCCTTCATGGAAGTCGACGCCGACGGCAGCGTCAATGTCTCCCGCCTGGGGGCAAAACCCCATGTGACCGCCGGCATCGGCGGCTTTATCGACATCACCGCCCAAGCCAAACACATCGTCTTCAGCAGTTTCTTTACCGCTGGCGGCCTCAAGCTCGCTATTGAAGAGGGACAGCTTCGCATTCTGCAGGAAGGGCGCTTCAAGAAATTTGTGCCAGAGATTGAAGAAGTCACCTTCAGCGGCCGTCGCGCTCGTGACATCGGCCAAAAGGTGACCTACATCACCGAGCGCTGCGTCATAGACTTGGCGGGTGACGGACTCACCGTGACCGAAATCGCTCCCGGTATTCGCCTTGAAGAGGACGTCCTCAAGCAAGCCGATATACCTCTGCGGGTGAGTCCCCATCTACAAGAGATGGCTACGCCGCTCTTTTCGCCGGAACTGATGCAACTGCAGCTCGGAAGGAAAAAAGACCCTTCATGAGCAAAATTACTTTTGACATCAAGGGATATATCGCTCAGATACAATTAAATCGTCCCGAAAAGCTGAACGCCATTGATCGCGATATGCTCGTCGATCTGTCGGAAGCTGTCGAGCGGATCGACAGCAGTGTTGAAGCGCGCGTCGTTCTCATCCGCGGGGGCGGCGAGCGGGCCTTTTGCGTCGGCGCCGATATCAACGACTGGACCTCGCTCGCGCCGCTGGATATGTGGCGGCGCTGGATACGCGACGGGCATCGTGTTTTCGCGCGCCTTGCCGCCCTGCGCCAGCCCGTGATCGCTGTTCTGAACGGGTTCACACTAGGCGGCGGCCTCGAGCTTGCCCTGGTTGCCGATATTCGTCTCGCCGCTGACGGGATCGAGCTCGGCTTCCCCGAAGTCTCGATCGCCACCCTGCCCGGTTGGGGCGGCACCCAGCGCCTGCCCGCCTTGATCGGCAAGGGCCGCGCCAAGCAGATGATATTCTCCGGCCAGCGCATTTCGGCCCCGCAAGCGGAACAATGGGGGCTGGTCAACGAAGTCCTGCCGCGCGATCAGTTGGACGACCGCGCTGATGAACTGGCGCGGCAGATAGCGGCGAACGCGCCCTTGGCGGTGCAATTCGCCAAGCAAGCCATTGACAGCGATACGCAAGGCGCGGCCGGTTATAGCTTAGAAGCGCTTGCTGGCGCGCTTTCCGCCCATTCCGACGATGCGCAAGAAGGCCTGGCCTCGTTCCGAGAAAGACGCCCGCCAGATTACTCCGGCGCATAAGACGCCCGCCCCGAATGAGCTTCTACAAAGCAGCGATTCTTGTAAGTTGTTAGGTTTTTGAACGCAACCCTAGAATTGCTCCGTCTAATTCACCGTGATATGGCGAAGTGGCGAAAAGACTGAATTCTTCAATAACGTCTGTACGGTCAGAAATGGGTTTATCAAAAGCCAAAGGCAACAGCTTTTGTGGATCTTGAAATTCGAAAGGCAGTGTTTTCTGATTGTTTTTCCTTCCTTTGACATAATCACCCATAGGCTCTAGGCCTTTCTGAAACCGTCGCAGCGCTGTCACTATTGCTTCGGCGCTCTTATCAATGCCTATCCAGCGCCTCTCATTCTTTGATGCAACGTCCAGCGTAGTTCCAGAGCCGCAAAAGCAGTCAAGTACGAGACTATTCGTATCGGAAGAAGCAGCAATGATTCGCTGCAAAAGCGAAACCGGTTTTTCTGTAGGATAGCCGGTTATCTTGATGTTTTGATTATGGGCATCTTTTACGTCTAACCATATATCCTGTACGGCAACACCCTTACTTTCATCAAAGTAGACTTTGCGACGCGGATTGCCATTTGAAGACCAATATATCTCTCCTCTAGCATCTAACTCATCAAGCACTGACCGACGATACTGCCAATGTTTACCTGTAGGCGGATTCATTCCTCTCCATGGTTTGCCAGTATCGCCATTCCGTTCACCAGGTGCGTGTATTGGTACTTTTTTGAACCGTCTTCCTGTTCCTTCTTCTACATACGGGTATTCTTGCTTAGCGCGATCGTCAGTCCACGCTCGATATGCACGATTCCATATATATGTATCGGACTTAGTGTAGAACAAGATATAGTCGGAAATATTACCATAGGTATTGCGAGTATAGTTCTTGGGATTCGATTTCCTTCGGGTAATGAATGCCCTAAAGTTTGCCGAACCAAATACTTCATCCATGATAATCTTCATGTGAAATATCATATTCTTATCTAAGTGAACATAGATAGAACCTTGTTCGGACAATAGCTCGCGCAACATGACAAGCCTTGTTCGCATGAACTCAATATAACGCGTCCCTGTCTGTAAGTCTTCATAAGCGTCTCTACGAGACCGTGATTTGAACACGCTGTTGGTAGCAAACGGAGGATCAATATAAATCAGATCGACTTTGCCCTTCACAGTTAGATCGTACATAAGCATAGCCAATATGCCGGCATTATCTCCGTAATAAAGCCGGTTGTCCCGTGTATTCAAATTCGATTTCCAAAGGCTGACTATATCTGCGGGCGCCCTGGACAAAATCATCTTTTCATCAACCTTGTTTTCATAAGCAAGATAAATTTTGCTTCCCGCTTCCGACGCGGTGTCCGGCAGTTCACCCAACCACTTTGACTTCGTTTCACCCGTAGCCACTGATATATCTTCCTATGTCACTGAGCCCTTAAGCCAACGTTCCGTAAGCCTCGAAGGAATCATTCGAAGCGTAGCAACCATTATCTTGTTACCATCCCAACTGCTTTCTAGCGACGCATAGTCGTCCCACATAGAACCAAGTAACAGACCAGGCCCGTCGTTGACGAAGATTACTCTTGTAGAAAGCGCTCTAGATTCAGCGTAACCCAAAATCTCATCAGCAGCGTTCTTATATCCTCCCGTGCGATCATCTTCTTGAGCACCTCCTCGATCTCCATCATACCGAGCGAATCCAATCGCCAAGGCAGTATTGCCATCTTCATCGTACACTATGAAATCTACTGGACGACCGGGATTGGGATAATCACGATAAACCTCCCCCAGCCTTATGTCCTTCCCTGCACGTTTTGGGCCTCTAAGTGTTAACTCGGGAAAGTGCGACGCAAACATCTCAAAGAATCGTTCTGTCAAATCGTAACCTTTTGCGCCTCTGCTTTTGTATTCCCATAGCAAGGCACATAACGCTTCATCGGGCATAGGGCGACTTCCAAACCTGCCTTGCACCTCATTGATAGATCTGAAACCATGACCAAAATCGTCAACTATTTCCTGTGCTTTCGTTTTTCTCTTCAACATCTCGACTGGTGTTTCCGGACTCACATACTTACGAAAAACACGACAAAGCTGAATACGCATCCAAACTTCACTTACGTCAGCTATCTGCAAAAATAGCCGTTGTGACGTCTCAGAGGATTTCAGCAGTCGATCAAAAAGCCGTAATACCGGTTCATATAATAAGCAAGCATCCGACAATATATCTGGATAGTATTCGCCGGATGACAACGTAATCCAATTAGCCCCTTCCGCCTTGTAATCCGCAAAACTGGATTTATTGTTCAAAACGCTTCCCCATGACTTTAGTATTTATGTTCTAAACGTATTTTGCCTCATATTACAAGTTTTGAAAAGTCGAATTCTGCCACTACGTACCATTTCACCAACTTCTACACTAACATTATCGGATATAATCCGCCTCACGAAGGAGACCGCATGAGCGAACTCAACTCACTCCTCGCCGACCTCGTCGCCATTGACTCGGTCAACCCCGACCTGGTTCCCGGCGGCGCTGGCGAAGCGCGCCTGGCGGGTTACATCGCGCGCTGGGGACGGGACAATGGCTTGGAAACCCGTGTCCAGGAGGTCCGTCCCGGCCGCCCGAACATCATCCTGACCGCGCGTGGCAGCGGCGGCGGGCGCTCCCTCATGCTCAACGCTCACACCGATGTCGTCGGCGTCAGCGATATGGACGCCCCCTTTGAGCCGGCTATCCACGACGGGCGTATGTACGGGCGCGGCGCATACGATATGAAGAGCGGCTTGGCCGCTTGCATGCTGGCGCTAAAGGCGGCGCGCGCTATGTCCTTGCGCGGCGATGTCTTCCTGAGCGCCGTTGTCGATGAAGAATACGGCAGCATCGGCACGGAAGCCCTGCTGGCGGAATGGCAACGCTGGCCCGCCGATGCCCTGCTCATCGCCGAGCCCACCGAACTGCAAATCAGCATCGCCCATCGTGGTTTTGTCTGGCTGGAAATCGAGACCTTCGGCGTCGCCGCCCACGGCTCCCGCCCCCACCTCGGCATCGACGCCATCGCCAAGATGGGGCTAGCGCTCGTCGCCCTGGACAATCATGACCGCGCCATGCGGGCCAATCCAACGCATGAACTGCTCGGCAGCGGCTCCCAGCACGCCTCGATTATCAGCGGCGGCGAAGAGATCTCGATGTACCCGGCGCATTGCAAACTTCTCGTTGAGCGGCGCACCATCCCCGGCGAAACTATGGCATCCGTCGAAGCGGAAACGCGAGCCATCCTCGCTGATATCGCCGCCGCCGATCCCGACTTCAAGGCGGGCGCCAAAGCCACCTTCGGCCGCGCGCCCTTCAGCATCGAGCCAGATCACCCCCTCGTGCAGCAACTCAAGCGCATCGCGGGGGCACAACTCGGCCGCGATGTCCCGCTCATCGGCAGCAGTTGGTGGATGGATTCGGCGCTCTTCGCCGAGAAGGGAGTGCCGACGGTCGTGCTGGGACCAACCGGCGCCGGCGCGCATGCCCGCGAAGAATGGGTTGATCTGGATTCTGTCGCCCAGTGCCAGGCGATCTACACCGATCTCATCGCCGATTTCTGCCGCTAGACGTTAAAGCGGAACAAGATCACATCGCCGTCTTGCACGACATAATCGCGCCCTTCGACTTGCAGCAAGCCGGCCGCCCGGATGGCATTGCGATCCTGATGCTCCGCGAAGACCGCGAAGGGAATGACCTCGGCGCGAATAAAACCCCGCTCCATATCGCTGTGCACGACGCCGGCCGCCTGTGGCGCCGTCCAACCCTGCCGGATCGTCCAGGCTCGTGTCTCGTTCTCGTTAAAGGTGAAGTAACTGATTAAACCCAAGGTGCGATAACTCTCGCGCACCAGCACTTCCAGGCTGCTTTCCGCCAAGCCGTAGACGCTCAGGTAGTCGGCGCGCTCTTCATCGCTCAGCACCCCCAATTCCTGCTCCAGCCCCGCGCATACGGTGATGAGCTGAGCGCCTTCCGCAGCCGCAATCTCACGCGTCGATTCCAGCCAGGCATTGCCCGCGCGCAGGGCCTCTTCGTCGATATTGGCGACATAGATGATCGGCTTGGCTGTCAAGAAACGCATCTCGAAATCCAACGCGAGGAAGTCCGGCTGCTCGCGCTCCTCAAAGTCACGCAGGGGCTGCCCGGCGCTGATGCAAGCTTCCACCCGCCGCGCCATCTCCAGTTGCGGCAGCAGCTTGCGATCTCCCTTGACCTCGCGCTCCAGCTTTTCCAGCCGGCGCTTCAACTGCTGCAAGTCCGCCAACGCCAGTTCGATATTGATAACTTCAATGTCATCGGCCGGCTGCGGCGCCTCATGCACATGAATCACATTCTCATCGTCAAAGCAGCGGACGACATGCGCAATCGCGTCAACATGGCGGATGCGCCCGAGAAAACGATTGCCCAAGCCCTCGCCCTTATGCGCGCCTTTCACCAAGCCCGCCACATCCACGAAATCGACGCGAGTCTGTATCGCCTCCGGCACGCCCACCCAGCCTTGCAAGCGCGTCAGCCGCTCATCGTGCAGGGGCACGACAGCGTGGTTGGCTTCTATCGTGCTGAAGGGATAATTGGCCGCCACCGCGTTCTGGGCCCGCGTCAAGGCGTTGAACAAGGTGCTCTTGCCGACATTGGGCAAGCCGACGATGCCGATGCTCAAGCTCATAAATCACCCTCACTCTGTCGTTCCGGCCGGGACTGCATCTTTGCTGCACAGGAGAATACCACGCCGGCTTCGATTATCCGATGATTCTCGGCTGAGGCGGAGTCTCAATCGGTCGCTGGCAGGGCTCGAAGCGCCTCGTCAATCCATCAAATCCTGAATCACCCGATTGGTCGTTGAAAGCCGGTCCGACAACACGCGCGTGATAAACACATGCAATGCCGACGCGGTCTGAGGATCCGACGCTTCCATTTGGCGGAGCGCATCCAGGCTCAATCGCTGCAAGACGCCCGCCTCCGTAACGACAATAGACGCCGTGCGCGCTTTATTGAGGTAAAAACCGATTTCCCCAATCACCGTGCCCGCGGTCATGCTGCGCAAACGCAAGACATCGTCCCCTTCACCCCGCAGCAGGACATCGACGCGGCCGGATTCTATGAAGTACATCGCATCCGATTCGTCGCCTTGCTGGCAGACCACATCGCCCGCCTTCGTCTCGATGACTTCGAGATATTTGTGCAGGGCGTTCACATCGCGGCTATCGATCATCGCTTGCTGCGCAAGTTGCTGCTCCACTGTAACCTGGTCGGCGGCGAGCAGGTCGGCGCCTTCCAGCAAGGCATTCTCAGCCCATTCCAGCGCATGATCGAGGTCGTCGAAGAGGAGCGGTCCGCCGGACTTGCGCTCCACGATGCCGTCAGCCAGCAATAGCGGCTGCAAATACGGCAGGACACTTGAAATCAGCAGTTCGATATCATGCCTGTCCGTCAACTGCTTCAGCTTTTTGAAGTCGTTGATCGTAGAAACATCAAAGCCGCGTACGGACTTAAAGTCGAGGATGATGAATTTCAACGGGTGGCTGCCCACATTGAAAATAAAAGACTTAACCCGCTCATAGAAACGGTAAGCGGTGCCAAAGAATACATAACCCTGCAAGCGCAGGATCAAGATCTTCTGACTCTCTTTTTGCAAGAACTGGCTTTCCGCATAAGATCGGTCGAGGTTGCTGTGATGAACGCCGCCGAACAACTCCTGTTTGATGACGTCCATCCGGCTATATTCCAGCACGAAGAAAAGAATCGCTACTACCAAACCGAGAGCGATGCCGGTCAACAGACCAAACAGGGCTGTAGCCAGCGCTATGACCAAGACAGTGATGTAATCCTGGCGCGGCAGTTTGAACCAACTTTCCAGCAGCCATTCTTTCATGAATTGCAATCCAAAAAACATCAACAACCCGGCAGGCAGGAAACGCGGAACAAGCGAGAACAGCGCGCTGCCGAAGACGAGCGTCAGCCCGAACATAAACGCGAGGATGACACCCACCAGCCGTCCATAAACGCCCATGGTCTCCACCAGCGCGGAAGATGCGGGGGCATGATAACCCACGATGCCGCCGCCAACTGCGCCCGAGACGATATTCGCCATGCCGTTGACCTTGCATTCCCGGTTGAAGTCCAGCTCGCGGCCAACGACAAGCTCTTGCGCGCCAGCTCGAAAAAACACATTCAACGTATAAACAACCATCAAGGTCAGAATGCCGCCGGCGCTGGCCACAATCATGGATAGATCAATCTGCTTAATAGCGGTAAAATCGAGCAAATACCAGTTAAGCGCATCCGGCACTATGGGCAGGTACCATCCTGCTTCCACCAAAGCATTCGCATCGCCAACGATAAGAGCTGCCCAGACATAATACAGGACGAGAGACGCAAGTATGACGCTCGGCATGATCAGCGGGCTCTTGACGCGCGCCTGCAAAACAAGCGCGCACAGGGCAAATAGCGCCGCCGGCAGCCAGCGCGCCAAAACGCCGCCATCCATGAGCAAGGACAAGGTCTCCGCCGAGGGCCTAAGATCCGCAACAACGCTGAAACCCGCATTAAAGATGAGCCAGCCCAAACCCGCCAGAAAGCCGCCGACGATGGGATAAGGGATGTAACGAACTAAGCCGCCGGCGCGCGCAAGGCCCAGCAGCAGCAGAAAGCCCCCGGCGAGGACAGACGAGATCGCGATTATCCAATACACCAAGGGAAACAAGGTTTCGGGAGGCATATCGGCCGGCGCTGCCGCTACCACGCTGCTGGCGACTAGGCCTTGGATAACCGCGGTCGGGCTCTGCGGGATGACCAGCGTCGCATGGTCCATACTGAAAATAGAGGTGATAGAAATGATGACAACTTGGCTAACCAGCACAATACCCAAGCCGGCGGCGAAATAACCCGCCAGCCTGCCGTGGAAAATCAGACTGGCATAAGAAGGCATCGCGCTTGCCATCAGCAGCCAAATAGTGGCGCTGGCCAAGAGGCTGCGAAGAAAGATCGCTGGTTGCAGAGAGAGCCTTAACTTATCGCGAAAGCTTAGCTCTGGGGCGGCGAAGGGCGAATCAGATTGCATAGCTTGTCCTGGACGCCTGCTGGCGCAACCGATCGAGCCTATATCGCCCAAGCGGCTACGCTGACAGTTGACGCGCCGCATGCACCGTCGCCAAGATCTAAAGTCACTGCCGGCTCGGCGAATTCAACGTTGAACTTATCTTACCATAAATCCCATTCCAACCGCCCTATCGCTTGCGATGCGGGTGATATAATCTATCCGATATGTTGGCTGACACTTCCGGAATGAGCGATATGACGCAGATACCAGGATTCGAACGCATCCAGCCCGACCTGCTGAACCGCCTCCGCGAAATCGGGGCCGCCACCATCGCCGGCACACTGGCGAGAAAAGGCATCCGCAACCCCCATCTTGTCGGCTTGACGCCCTTCAACCCCGGGGCAAGCATCGCGGGCCAAGCCGTCACCCTGCAATTCATGCCCAAACGCGAAGATGTGCATTGGGGCGACGAATACGCCGCTTCGCCCGAGCGCGAACTGCATCGTAAAGCTATTATCGCCTGCCAGCCGGGCGATGTCGTGGTCGTTGACGCCCGCGGCAGCCTAGCCAGCGGCATCTTCGGCGAGATGATGCTGACCTCCTTCAAAGCTCGCGGCGGCGAAGGCATCGTCATCGACGGCTGCATCCGCGACTTTCCCGAGGTGCAAAAGCTCGATCTCGGCCTCTGGCTCCGCGGCGTCACCCCCAACTTCCATACCCAGACCGATATCTTCCCCCACGCCGTCAATGTGCCCATCGCCTGCGCCGGCGTCTTTGTCGTCCCCGGCGATGTCATCGTCGCTGATGATGATGGCGCTGTCGTCCTGCCATTCGCCCTGGCCGCCGATATCGCCGAGCAGGCCACCGAGAAAGCCGCCTGGGAAGTCTTCTCCCGCCTGAAGCTGGAAGAAGGCGAGCCGCTGGAAAAATACTACCCGCTCAACGCCGAAGCGCAGAAGGAATACGAGGCTTGGCTGCGCGAGCAATCTACCCCGGCCCCGTTCCCGTCATCTCTATGACGAGCATCCGAAGCATCGGGGAGGGCTGAAGATTGTGACGGAAGCCGCCCGGGCGCTCAGCCTCTTTTTTCATATCGGCGCCACTGTCATCTGGATCGGCGGCATCCTGCTGATCACATTCTTGGTGACGCCTGAACTGAACCGCGCCCTCGCCGACCAGCCCGTCCTTCATCAACTGCTGCGGCGCCTGCGCAAACGCTTCACGCCCCTGGGCAATCTGGCCCTGGCCGTCCTCATCGTCACCGGCTTGCTGCAAATGTCGACCGACCCGAATTACGAGGGCTTGCTGCAATTCAATAACCGCTGGAGCCGGGCCCTCCTGATCAAGCATCTCCTGCTCATCATCATGGCGCTGGCGGGCTTGGTCCTGCAACTGATCGTGGCGCCGGCCCTGGAGCGGACGAGCCTGCTGATCGAGCGCGGCAAAGGCGATGCGAGCGAGTGGCAGCGCCTGCGCCAGCGGGAACGCCGCTTGACCCGCCTTCTCGCCGCCCTCGCCGTCCTCATCCTGGCGGTCAGCGCCTGGCTGGCGGCAATCTGAACTGCTCTCCGCAAGGCCTTTCCTCTGTGTCCTCTGTGGTTATATTTTTGTTTGTGTTTCTCGTCGTTATGGATTTCAATCTTGAAGCGATTGCCCTGCTCTTTGCACAGTGTCAGATGCCATCCCCCGCGTAATCTGTTATAAAGGAGGTAAGGGAAATAGAGTTTGGGTCAACTATGCTAAAGACCAAAGCGCCACCAGCAGCAATCACAGCGCCGCGCGAGAGCAAGTCTTTCACGCTGGAAGACCGCTACAGCGCCGAAGACGGCATCGTCGTCATGAACGGGATTCAGGCGCTGGCAAGGCTGCCCCTGGACCAGCATCGCGCTGACAAGCGCCGCGGCCTGCACACGGCCGGCCTGGTCACCGGCTATCGCGGCTCGCCGATCGGCGCGCTGGACTTCGTGCTGGAGACCATCCCCCATCTGCTCGCCGAGCATCATATCCGCTTCATCCCGGCCGTCAACGAGGACCTGGCCGCCACCGCCATCATGGGCAGCCAAACGGTCAACCTGCTGCCCGAGCCGAAATTCGACGGCGTCTGCGGCATCTGGTATGGCAAGGGACCGGGCGTCGACCGCAGCGGCGATGCCTTCAAACACGCCAACCTGGCCGGCGTCGGACAGTTCGGCGGGGTGCTGGCGGCCGCCGGCGATGACCCCTCCTGCAAATCCTCCACCATTCCATCGCATTCCGAAGTCGCGCTATACGACGCCCTCATGCCAACCCTCTATCCCGGCAGCGCGCAGGAAATCCTCGACCTCGGCTTGCTGGGCTTCGCCCTTTCCCGCTTCAGCGGCTTGTGGGTGGGCTTCAAAATCGTCACCGATGTCGCCGATGAATACAGCAGCATCGAAGTTGGCTTGGACCGCGTCAACATCGTCGAACCCGACTTTCGCCTCAACGGGCAGCCTTGGCGCCCGCAGCAGAACACGGCCTTGCTTTCGCCCCACAGCCTGGAGCAGGAGCGCGCCATCCACGAGGAACGGCTGGACGCGGCCCTGGCTTTCGCCCGCGTCAATCGCATCAACAACATCGCCGTTTCCAGCGCTGACGACTGGCTGGGCATCATCGCCGCCGGCAAGACCTGGTATGACCTGCGCGGGGCGCTAGGTGATATCGGCCTGGACGACGACGCCCTGCGGCGCGCCGGCATCCGCCTGCTCAAGCTCGGCATGATCTACCCGATCGAGCGCGAGATCCTGCTCGACTTCGCCGCCGGCCTGGATGAGATCCTCATCATCGAGGAGAAGCGCGCCTTCATCGAAACCTTCTGTAAGGAAGCGCTCTACGGCAGCGGGCATTCGCCGCTGATCATCGGCAAGAAAGACGAAAATGGCGAGCGCCTCGTCCGCGCCGATTACGAACTGGACGCCGATGAGATCGTCCGTGTGCTGGCGCGGCGCTTGCGCGGGCGTATCAATACGCCGCGCCTGGAAAGCCGGCTGCGGGAGTTGGACCGCCTGCCCGACCTGGGCGCGATTCCCATCGCCTCCCGCTCGCCCTACTTCTGCTCCGGCTGCCCCCACAACCGCTCGACCATCGTGCCTGAAGGCTCTATGGCCGGCGCCGGCATCGGCTGCCATACGCTCTCAATAATGATGGACCGGAATACCTCCGGCGTCACACAAATGGGTGGCGAAGGCGCCAACTGGGTCGGCGCGGAAGCCTTCACCGATATCAAGCACATTTTCCAAAACATCGGCGATGGCACCTTCGCCCATAGCGGCTCGCTCTCGATCCGCCAGGCAACCGCCGCCGGCGCCAATATGACTTTCAAGATCCTTTACAACTCGGCGGTGGCGATGACCGGCGGGCAACCGGCTGACGGTTTGATGCCCGTGCCGGAGATGACCCACCTGCTCTACGCCGAGGGCGTGAAGAAAACCATCGTCGTCTCGGACCAGCCGGAGAAGTTCCCGCCCGATACCCGCTGGGCGCCTGGCGCGGAAGTCTGGGAGCGCGACCGCCTGGACGAAGCGCAGCGGCTCCTGCGCGATGTGCCGGGCGTGACCGCGCTAGTCTACGATCAGGAATGCGCGGCCAACCTGCGGCGCAAACGGCGGCGCGGTTACGCCCCCGACCCCAGCCTGCGCATCGTCATCAACGAGGCGGTCTGCGAGGGCTGCGGCGATTGTGGTTCGGTCTCCAATTGCCTCAGCGTCCAGCCTGTCGAGACCGAATTCGGGCGCAAGACGCAGATCCATCAATCCTCCTGCAATAAAGACTACACCTGCCTCGAAGGCAATTGTCCCGCTTTCATGAGCGTCATCCCGGCCGAACCGCCGCCAAGCGAAACCGCGCCCGCCTTCCGCGTCACAGCCGCCATCCCCGAACCCCAGCGCCGCGTCAACGGAACAGCGAACATCCTGATGATGGGCATCGGCGGCACCGGCGTGGTGACAGCCAATCAAGTTATGGGCACAGCCGCCGCCCTGGACGGCTTCCACGTCCGCTCGCTTGACCAAACCGGCCTGAGTCAGAAGGGCGGACCCGTCGTTTCCAATCTCAGGATCACCGCCGAGCCGGTCGACATGGCGCCGAAAATCGGAGCCAGCGCGACCGACGCCTTCCTCGTCTTTGATGTGCTGACGGCGACCGCCAGGGTGAACCTCATCCGCGCCAATCCACAGCGCAGCGTCGCTATCGTCAGCACCAGCAAAGTGCCGACCGGCGCCATGGTCCGCGATACCACCGTCGAATATCCGGAAGCGGACCGCCTGCTCGAGATCATCAATCGGGAGACGCGCGCCGGCGACAACGTCTTCTTTGATGCCCTCGGCTTGGCGGAAGCGCTCTTCGGCAGCCACATGATGGCGAACTTCATCGTCATCGGCGCCGCCTATCAAGCCGGCCTGCTGCCGATGTCGGCGGCTGCCATCGAAAGCGCCATCGCCCTCAACGGCGTCAAGATCGAAGACAATCAGCATGCCTTCCGCGCCGGCCGCCTGGCAGTGGCGGATGCCGATTGGCTGGCGCAGCAGGAGTTGAAGCGGCCCGGCGCTATCGAAGCGGCGCCTGAACCATCAGCGGCGGCCCAGGCCCTGATCGATTCCCTTTCGGCCGAGGACGAGCTCAAGCGCTTGGTCGAAATCCGCGTTTCGGAACTCATCGCCTATCAGAACGAAGCCTACGCCCGCCGCTATATTGACGACCTCCAGCGGGCGCGCGCGGCCGAACAAGCTGCCTGCCCCGGCCAGACCGACCTCAGCGAAGCCTTCGCCCGCTACCTGTTCAAGCTGATGGCCTACAAAGACGAATACGAAGTGGCGCGCCTCAGCCTCAAGCCGGCAGCGCAGGCAGCGTTGAAATCTCAATTCGGCGCTCGCGCCCGCGTCCACTATCTCTTGCAGCCGCCGATCTTCAAGACGCTGGGCCTCAAGCGCAAGATCAAGCTGGGACGCTGGTTCGATCTGGTCTATCGCGGGCTGCGTCAACTGCGCTTCCTGCGCGGCAGCCCCTTCGACCTCTTCGGCTACCATCACGTCCGCCGGGTCGAGCGCGACCTCATCGCGCAATATCGGCGTCTGGTCTTCGCCGCGCTTGACGATCTGAGCGCGGACAACTATCAGCGCGCGGTCAAGCTGGCGGAGCTGCCCGATATGATCCGCGGCTACGACGAGGTCAAGCTGGCCAATGTGGAGCGCTTCTGGGAGGCGGTGCGGGGGCTGGGCTACGAGTAGCCGCTGTTAAGCGAGCACTCGCTGTGCAATTTTGTTAATAGCTCTGATCTCATCCGCGACAAGTTCGCGAGCCCGGCCGCGGGCCCGCCCGGAGCCGCCATTGAGCAACCTGTTTTCTTCCATCTGTTTGTTCACTAAGATTGTTTCGTGCGCCGCCAGGCTAAGATTCGCTAGTGCATGGTGGTCGGGGTTGCTGTCGTCGAATAGCGGAATGGCGCAAGCCTCGAATGGCGTGCGCTGGATATGCCGCGCCCCCCACAAGCCTTCTGGCTGGTGCGCTTTGATACGCTCATTAACATAAGGAGAATTGAGCAAGGCGCAAAGGTAATGCGCTTCGTTTTCGGTAGGGGCGGTGAAGTGATAGCAAGTGCTGTCGACGACGATGCCTTGCACTCGCCGGCGGTAAACACGTAAATCGTCAATATCAATATCGAGTACGCAGCTTGCGATATTCGTACCGCTGGAATTATAGATAACGCGGTAGTGGTCTTTAACACCCTGGCGGGTCAAATAGCTGTGGTAATCAAGCCGTTCCGTGAAGGTCATCTTTGACTTTTTGTGCTGCTCCCAGGTATCAAAGAGCTTCTGGAACCAGTTTTCAATATCTTGTGGACGCAGATCCCTGGCGATGTCCATTATCTCATTACGCATTTCCAGCTTGCCTCCCGCATTGAGCCGGGCCGGCAAGATGACCATGTTGAGCTTCTGATAGCCGAAAGGCAGCAGATGTTTGCTCAGCAACGCGCCAAAGGTATAAATCTGGCCCGCCGAACCCGACAGTTGAATGCCTTTCCACGGCGCTTTGGCGGCTTTATCCAGTTCCGGGTCCGTTTCAACGGTTATACCGCCGACGATGCCAGTGGGACGGACAAAACACAGATTGCGCGGGACGAGCGATGCGCCTTGAGCGAAAAGATCATAATAAAGGCTGCGGACAGCCGAATCAACAAAGCGTGTCTTGATTTCCCGGATGCGCAAATGTGGTTCGGCTTCGCTGAGCGGCAGTTCGTGCTTGTCGAAGCGACCGCGATAGCTCTTGGTGGGGATGTCCTGCGTGGCCGCATCGCCTGGCGACAGAATCAGCACGGCGGCCGGCACATTAAAGAGCGGCTCCACGTCCTTGACATCAAGAATGCGAGAAATGCCTTGCCTCTGAAAGAGCCGGTGCTGCTTGGCGCCGGTCAGGACACTGCGCGGCATGACAAAAGCCAGCACGCCGTCTTTCTTCAAGTAGCGGTCGCGAGCATGGGCGAAGAAAAGGCTGCTCAAATCCATCTGTGTGAATAGATTGACATCGCCGGCTTCAATGAGCTGGTAATAGCTGTACAGACTTTTGACTTCGTCTTGAAACTGGGGACGCTGGATATAGCGGTAAGCAAGCCAAGGGGGGTTGCCGACCACAACATCAAAGCCATTCTCCGCCATGACCAACGGACGCGAGAGGTTGCTGAGAATGTAGGACCAGATGCCGTTGCGCTTGTCGTGTATTAGCTCAACCAGTAGACGTAAATTGCCTGTCCAATGATTTGAAAGAACGGGATCAGTTGGTTCGCCATAGATGTCGCCGAGGCTCTGTTTGAAGAGCACGACATAATCAGTCATTTGTTTCGGGTCGGGGACGAGTTTGGCGAATTGATCCATACGCTGGATGGTCTTCGTCAATTTTCCAGCATCGGCGGTCGCATCCAGTGGGATATGAAATAGCTCGTCATAGCTGGGATCTACGGGGATGGTAACGGACTTTTCGCCGCGGTTTTCCAGTGGAAGTATCAACGCGTCCGCCAGGAAAATCGGTATCGGCTGAGCTTCGCCGCTGCCGTTGCCAGTATCAATATGCCCAGCCAATGCCAACAGATAATTGACGCGGGCAATTGTAACTGCCAGAGGGTGAATATCCGTACCCATGATATTGCTAAAGGCAAAGTCAGCCAATTCCTGTCCCGTCAGCCCATCATCCGCCAGACGACGGATGGCATTAAACAGAAAAGCGCCGGAGCCGCAAGCCGGATCCAACAGGCTTTGTGGATAGCGATAGTCAATATCTCGCAAGGTCAACTGCGCCAGCCAATCCGGTGTGTAATACTCGCCCAGGTCGTGGCGAGTTTTTGGGTCGACCATGTTCTGGTAAAGCTGCTTTAACAAGTCCTGCCGAATGGCACTGAGGTCGTATATTCTTAATTCAACCGAAATGGCGTACAGGAGTTCCAGAGACTGGGCGCGGATATCCTCAAGCAATATCCAGGCGAAGAAATCATATTCGCCGATATTGTCCACCCCGTGACTGTTAAACGCTTTGCCGTTAACAAGACTCTCCAGGTTGGTTTTGTCAGCTGATCCGCTTAGGGAAGTGAAGGCGAGTAGTTTAGCGAATTGCGAAAGATAAGTATGGCGAATGAACAATTCATCATCGCCTATGTCAGAGCCATAAACTTTGCTCAGCAAAGCCCGCCACTGTTCGCGCCTTACATCTATCTCGCTTTGGTTTTCGAATTGACGCAATAGCCCTGCGAATGTTTGGTAGGCAAGTTGGAAGGTAGGGCTATTAATGCCGAAACGCTGCACAATGTCGTCAGCGGTCGGTTCAATTTCTTGGCGGCTGAATAAGTAGGCGTCCAGCCACAAAAAAACCGCCTCGGCGTCGGCGCTGACGATATTGAAGCCGTCAATTTCTTTGGCTTCACCTGCCTCATCCAAGATGTAGGTGCGAAAATCTATGCCATCGGTCAGCATACCGACATAGCGGTGACTATCAGGTATATCGCGCATATAATTTTGCAGTTGCTCTAAATTTCTCCCTGTCTGTGTCTTGATATTGCGCTTGAATTCTATAATCAGATCCCCAATAAGAGCGTCAATGTAGCCGTGCTTTTGCACCTTTGACATAGTGATGTGACGCTCAAGCTCAATATCCTGATATTTCACTCCGAAAGCATCGCTAATAAAACCGAGGAAGAGATGACTTAAATGCCGCTCCGGTTGATCTTTTGCATGAGCTTCAGCGATTCTATCTATGTAATCGCCTAGCTTAGTGGCGAAGCTTTCATTCATGTCATTCTTCCTAAATTCGGCACACTCTGTATTTTATCATTGCCGGCTACATCGTGTAAATTCTTCCGTTTCACGCTACCATAGCCCGCATACATTCGGACGAACCCAATCAAACAAGGACATCCCAACATGAGCGAGAAAATCGGATTCATCGGCTTAGGCATCATGGGCCGCGGCATGGTCGATAACCTGATGAAAGCCGGCTTTGACCTGACCGTCTGGAACCGCACCTCCAGCCGGATGGAGCCTTTTGTGGCCCGGGGAGCCAGCGGCGCCGATTCGCCCCGCGCGGTAGCGGAAGCCAGCGACATCACCATCATCTGCGTCAGCGACACGCCCGATGTCGAAGCGGTGATCCTGGGCGCGGACGGCGTCATCCAGGGCGCCTCCGCTGGCGATCTGGTCATTGATATGAGCACGATCAATCCGGTGAATACGGTCGAGATTGCGCAGCAGCTCAATGCGAAAGGCGTGCGGATGCTCGACGCGCCTATCAGCGGCGGCAACGAAGGCGCGGCCAATGGCACATTGAGCATCATGATCGGCGGGGCCGAAGCCGACGTGGCGCGGGCCATGCCCTGCTTCGAGGCGATGGGCAGCACCATCACGCATGTCGGCGAAGCTGGCGCCGGCCAGACGGTCAAGCTCTCGAATCAGATTCTCTGCGTGGTCAATATGCTGGCGGCCAGCGAGGCCCTGCTCTTCGCGAAAGCTGGCGGCGTCGACCTGGACAAGATGCTGCAAGCAGTGACCGGCGGCGCGGCCGGCAGTTGGATGCTGGCGAACCGCGGACCGCAAGTCATCCGCGATTATTGGGAGCCGGGCTTTTCGATTGATTTGCAGCAGAAGGACCTGCGGCTGGTCATGGGCGCGGCGGACGAGATGGGCGTCCCGGTCATCGCCACGGCGCTCTGCTTCAATTTGTATCGGACGCTGCAAGCGCAGGGCTTGGGCGGCGATGGCAACCACAGCATCGTCAAGCCGCTGGAAGCCATGGCGGGGATACAGGCGCGGCTGGGTTGAGCGGCTCGAGCGCGCATCAGTCCGCGCTTGGCCAAGGCTTGCGGAGATGTGTTATGCTACAGATGAATAAACTTTGCGGTCGGAGCGCATAATGGCTCAAGAAGTAGCGGAACGCCTGATGAGCGCGGAAGAGTTCCTGCTCTGGGAAAGTGAGCAGCCATACAAATTCGAGTTGATCGACAACAGGATTTATCCGATGCCAGGCTCTTCACCTTCTCACAACCTCATTAACTTCGATCTTGCGTTTGCGCTGACGAGACGACTGGAGAGCCAAGGGTGTCAGGTGTATGGAATAGATATCCAACTGCTTGTCGACCCGGTGTCAACGTATACCTACCCCGATGTAGCCGTCGTTTGTGGCGAGGCGCAATTTAATTACAACCTGTTGCCGCCAAAGTTGGAAAATCCCACGCTTGTTTTCGAGATCACTTCGCCATCTACTGAATCGCGCGACCGCAATCAGAAGTTGCAGCAGTACCGGCAAGTCCCGTCACTCACCGGTTACTTCCTGGTCGCGCAGGACAAACCGCTGATCGAAGCTCATACGCGCTCTGGCGACGGCTGGCTGGCCACCCAATACGCCGGCCTTGACTCCTCGCTGCTCATTCCGGTGCCCGACTGCGAGATCCCGCTGAGCGAAGTCTACCGGCGGGTGACTTTCGCGGACTCTTAATCCGACGCGGTTGCGCCCGCAGCACATCAGAAGTAGTCAATTGTAAATCCGCCACCAGCGGGGCATAATGCGGGCGGTTGAAATCGACTGGCTGCGAGAGGAATCTGATGAGCAATTTGCGCGTGACCATTTGGCATGAATACCGACACGAAAAACACGACGAACATGTGGCGTCCGTCTATCCCGAGGGCATTCACGGCGCGCTGGCGAAGGGGCTGGCGCCCTACGGCTTCGACATTCACACCGCCACGCTGGACGAGCCGGAGCATGGACTGACGCAAGAAGTGCTTGACAACACCGATGTCCTCACCTGGTGGGGCCACATGGCGCATCACGAGGTCAGCGACGAAATCGTCGACCGCGTGCAGGAGCGGGTGCTGAACGGCATGGGCTTGATCGTGCTGCATTCTGGGCATTTGTCCAAGATATTCCGCCGCCTGATGGGCACCGGCTGCATGCTGAAGTGGCGCGAAGCTGACGAGAAAGAGCGCATCTGGGTGGTTGATCCCTCGCACCCGATCTGCGATGGTCTGCCGGAGTATATCGAAATGGAAGCAGCCGAGATGTACGGCGAGCATTTTGACATTCCGCCGCCGGACACACTGGTCTTCATCAGCTGGTTCGAAGGCGGCGAGGTCTTCCGCAGCGGCTGCTGCTATCAGCGCGGGCAGGGCAAGATCTTCTACTTCCGCCCCGGGCACGAGACCTACCCCATCTATCACATGCCCATCATCCATCAGGTGATCGCCAACGGCGTCAACTGGGCCAAGCCGGTCTCGAACCCACCGATGGTCCGCGGCAACATCCCTGAATTCATGTCTTAAACCCGACTCCCGCCACTCGTTAGAATTGTAGGGGCGGCCTACCAGGTCGCCCGCCGATACGAAGCAAATCTGTAGGGGCGCCCTCGGTCGCCCGCAGACAAAAAGGACATCCTATGGATACACTGAACCTTGGCATCATCGGCGTCGGCAATATCGCGCCGGCTTATATCAAAGGCTGCGCGCCTTTTGACGTGATCAAGATCGTAGCTTGCGCCGATATCTTGACCGACCGCGCCCAGGCTTTCGCGGCCGAGCACGGTTTGAGCGCGCACAGCGTCGATGACCTGTTGGCGCGCGATGACATCGACATCGTCATCAACCTGACCATCCCCCTCGCCCATGCCGAAGTCTCCCTGCGAATCATCGAAGCGGGCAAACACGCCTACTGCGAAAAGCCCCTGGCCGTCAGCCGCGACGACGGCGCCCGGGTCGTCAGCGCGGCCAAGGCGGCCGGACTGCGCGTTGGCTGCGCGCCCGATACCTTCCTCGGTGGCGGCGGGCAGACCGCCCGCAAAGTCATCGACGACGGCCTGATCGGCAAGCCGGTGGCGGCCACAGCCTTCTGGCTGAGCCGCGGCCACGAGCGCTGGCACCCAAACGCCGGCTTCTACTATCTCAAAGGCGGCGGACCCCATTTTGATATGGGTCCCTATTATTTGACCGCCCTCGTCAATCTGATGGGGCCGGTGGCGCGCGTGTCAAGTTCGGCGCAACGCACCTTTTCCGAGCGAGTCGCCACCAGTGAAGCGCTGATGGGGCAAGTCTTGCCGGTCGAAGTCAATACGCATGTCGCCGGCACGCTCGAATTTGAAAGCGGCGCCATCGCCTCGATCATCTTGAGTTTCGATGTCTGGGGCAATCACTTGCCCGAAATCGAGATTCACGGCGAAACGGGCTCGCTAAGCGTGCCGGATCCCAACCGCTTCGACGGCGATGTGCGGCTGCTTGAGGGCGGCACGGACGGCTGGAGTGACATTCCGCTGACGCATACCACCAATATCGGACGCGGGGCCGGCGTGGCCGATATGGCTTACGCGATTCAGTCGGGTCGCCCGCATCGCGCCAGCGGCGATCTGGCCTTACACGTGCTGGATATCATGCAGGCGCTGGACGAATCGGCGGAAGAGGGACGGCATATCGAAATCCGGAGTACGCTCGATCAGCCCGCGGCGCTGCCGGCCGGCCTGGCTGACGGCGCCCTGGATGCCTAGACAATATGCCCGCACTCAGGTGAAATTGTAGGGACGACTCGGTGAGTCGCCCGCAGCCATCTCGCCCTCAACATCAAATCGAATTCTTACAGGTGAGCCGGTGGCTCGCTCATAGCCACCACGAATCTATTAAAGGAGCTACCGTGCAGACACTGAAACTTGGAATCATCGGCGTCGGCAATATCGCGCCGGCATATATCCGTGGCTGCGCGCCATTTGACGTGATCAAGATCGTCGCCTGCGCCGATATCCTGGTTGACCGCGCCCAGGCCTTCGCCGCCGAGCACGGCATCGCCGCCTACAGCGTGGACGACCTGCTGGCGCGCGACGATATCGACATCGTGGTCAACTTGACGATCCCGGCGGCGCACGCCGAGATTTCGCTCAAGATTATCGCAGCCGGCAAACATGCGTATTGCGAAAAACCACTGGCCATCAACCGCGCGGACGGCGAAAAGGTCATCCAGGCAGCAGCGGCCGCGGGCCTGCGCATAGGTTGCGCGCCGGACACATTCCTCGGCGGCGGCTTGCAGACCGCGCGCAAAGCCATCGACGACGGCCTCATCGGCCGCCCGGTCGCGGCGACCGCTTTCTTTATGGCGCACGGGCCGGAAAGCTGGCATCCCAACCCGGGCATCTTCTACCAGGAGGGCGCCGGACCGCTCTTCGACATGGGTCCCTACTATCTGACCGCGCTGGTCAATCTGATGGGCCCGGTGGCGCGGGTCGCCGCCTCGGCGCGCATGACCTTCCCCGAACGCATCGCCACCAGCGAAGCGTTGATGGGCCAGGTGCTGCCGGTCGAGGTCAATACCCATATTGCCGGCACACTGGAATTCGAGAGCGGCGCCATCGCCACCGTCATCACCAGCTTCGATATCTGGGGCCATCACCTGCCCTGGATCGAGATCCACGGCACCGAGGGCTCCTTGACCGTGCCCGATCCCAACCGCTTTGATGGCGACGTGACCGCGATCAAGGGCGGGGCGCGCGAATGGGACGATATCCCGCTGACGCATAGTACCAATATCGGGCGCGGCGCCGGCGTCGCCGATATGGCCTACGCGATTCAGTCGGGGCGGCCCCACCGCGCCAGCGGCGATCTCGCTTTCCATGTGCTGGATATCATGCAAGCGCTGGAAGAATCGGCCGCCCAAGGTCAACACATCGAGATCAAGAGCACGCTTGAGCAGCCGCTGGCAGTGCCGGCCGGCTTGGCCGATGGCCTGCTGGACGCATAAAGGGTCAACCCCTTGCCACAGCTATCTCTGGCTTGATTGCTTATCAAAACGTCTTGCTCGCCCACTGTTCCCCCGCCGAACACCGTCCACAGCCAACTCGAAATCCGTAGGGGCGACCCGGTGGGTCGCCCGCAGAAATCCGTCAGTAGAGCAGGCCACCCAAGGAATGTCGCAAATCGGCGCCTCTATATGGAGGCATGGAGCGCCATTAGAAAACAGCTTGGAGACTTTGCGCCCTTCGTGTCTTTGTGGTCATCTCTTTCCATACGTAATATATAGCCGCCTTTACCGCACAATCAGGGACGCGCATATCGAGTGCTTCCCGCCGAGTTCCACGCCCGACCGATATCGCAGGTGACCTAATATATCAGCAAGCCGAGAACAGACTGATGAATCCAAATAGGGAGAAACCCGTGCGAACGTTGAACATCGGCCTCATAGGCACGGGCGATATTGCGCCGGCCTACATACGCGGCTGCGCGCCCTTCGATGTCATTGATATCGTGGCCTGCGCCGACCTCCTGCACGACAAAGCCGAAGCTTTCGCCGCCGCTTACGGCTTAAACGCGCTGAGCGTGGATGACCTGCTGGCGCGCCCCGATATCGACATCATCATCAACGCGACTGTGCCCGCCGCCCACGCCGAAGTCTCGCTGCAAATCATCAAGGCCGGCAAACATGCCTACAGCGAAAAGCCCCTGGCGATTGACCGCGCGCAAGCTGACCCCCTGATGCGGGCGGCAGCCGCGGCTGAATTGCGCCTGGGCTGCGCGCCGGATGCCTTCCTCGGCGGCGGCAACCAAACCGCCCGCCGGGCGGTCGACGCCGGCGACATCGGTGAACCGATCGCGGGGACGGCTTTCTTGCTCGGCCGCGGACCTGAAAGCTGGCACCCCAACCCGGATATCTTTTATCAGCGGGGCGGCGGCCCGCTCCTCGATATGGGACCGTACTTCCTGACCGCGCTGGTCCACTTGATGGGTCCGGTCGCGCGGGTCAGCGCCTCGGCCGCTATCAGCTTTCCCGAGCGCATCGCCGCCAGCGAAGCAGGCAGGGGACGCGCGCTGCCGGTCGAGGTGAACACGCATGTCGCCGGCACACTGGAATTCGCGAACGGCGCCATCGCCTCCTTAATCACCAGCTTTGACATCTGCGGGCATCACCTGCCGCCGCTGGAGATTCACGGCAGCCATGGTTCGCTGGCCCTGCAGAAACCGAATATGTTTGACGGCGAGGTCAGCATCCTGCAAGCGGGGACGCGCGAATGGGAGACCTTACCCTTCTCGCACACCACCAACATCGGGCGCGGCGCCGGCGTCGCCGATATGGCTTACGCGATTCAATCCGGACGGCCCCACCGCGCAAGCGGCGCGCTGGCTTACCATGTGCTGGATATTATGGAGTCGCTGGAAGAATCGGCCGCGCAGAGACGGCATATCAGCATCCAAAGCGCGGTAGAGCGCCCCGCCCCCCTGCCGGCTGGCTTGGCGGATGGAGAACTGGACTGTTGAATCACGCTATCAGCCAATGAATTTGTAGAGGCGACCCAGTGGGTCGCCCGCCGGTGTCTGGATTAGAGCGACAGGCAGCGCAGTGAAAGAGACGTAGATCATGGCTGAGTATGTCATCGTTGGAGGCGGAATATATGGCTGCGCGGTCGCCTGGGAGCTGGCGAAGCGCGGCGCGGATGTCTTGCTGCTGGAAGCATCGCAGATCGCCAGCGGCGCATCCGGCGGCTTGGGCGAACGGGGCGTGCGCGCCAACGGACGCGACCGGCGCGAATTGCCTCTGATGCGGCTGGCTTACGAGATATGGCCCGGGCTGCGCGAAGAGATCGGCGGCCACACCGGCTACCGGCGCCTGGGACACCTGCTGCTGATCGAGCGCGAGGTCGACTTGGCGGCAGCGCCCGCGCAAGTCTGGCTGCAGAATCAGCAAGGGATTGAGTCGCACCTGCTGGGCGCGGCTGAACTGCGCGAGTTGGAGCCGAAACTCAGCGACAAAGTCATCGGCGCGATCTACTGCCCGAAAGACGGCGTGGCCGATCACAGCGCCACTACGCGGTCAATGGCGGTGGCGGCGCTGGTCCAAGGCGCGGCCATCCGGGAAGGCGCGCGCGTCGCTGGCCTGACACGGCGGGGCGAGCAGGTCTTCAGCTTGCGCGCGGTGATTGACGGCGAAGCGGTCGATATCCCCGTCGGGAAGCAGGTCATCCTGCTGTCCAACGCGCACGTTGGCGATTTTGTCGCCGAGCAGCTGGGCTTGCCGCTGCCCATCTGCCGGATGCTGCCGCAGGTGATGACGCTGCGCGCGGATATCCCGCCGCCCATGACCCGCCTCATCGGCCATGCTCATCGCACGCTGGCGATCAAGCCCTTGCCGGACGGCCGCGTCATGGTCTCGGGCGGCTGGCGCGGGCGTTGGGATGAGGCGCTGCGTCGGGGCGTACCGATCCCGGAGCAGGTGGAGGGCAATCGGCTGGAGGCGGTCGCAGTTTATCCGGCGCTGGCGGATTTGCCGGTGGACGAGGCCACTACCGACCGCGCGGAGATGCTCTGTGTGGACGGGATTCCCATCATCGACTATTTGCCCGGCGCGGCGAATATGCTGGCAGGAGTCGGCTGGTCGGGGCATGGCTGGGCGATCGCGCCGGCGGTCGCGCGGCTGATGGCGGAGTGGGTGCTGAGCGGGGAGCGTCCCGAGTTGCTGGCGCCGTTTAGGTATGGGCGGTTTCTTTGAATTCACCACAGAGGCACAGAGAGTCGCGTAGACACTGACCGGCGGCACAGAGCAAAAGCTACGGACGGTCATTAGAATTTCGGCTGCTCCACTGACGTGACCGGATCGCTGCCGCGCAGGAAGTCGAAATCGACGCCCAGCGGCGCTTGGTTGACATGCTGCAGGTAGAGCTGCCCGTAGCCGCGACTGAAGGCGGGCGGGGGCGGCGTCCAGACGGCTCGTCTCTCGGCCAGCTCGGCCTCACTGACATGCAGTTGCAGGCGGCGTTCAGCGACATTCAATTCGATCTCATCGCCATCCTCAACCAGGGCCAGCGGTCCGCCCAGGGCGCTTTCCGGCGCGACGTGCAGGACGATCGTGCCGTAGGAGGTGCCGCTCATGCGGGCGTCGGAGATGCGGACCATATCGCGGACGCCTTGCCTGAGCAGCTTCTGCGGGATGGGCAGGTTGCCGACTTCGGGCATGCCCGGCCCGCCGATGGGACCGCTGTTCTGCAGCACGAGTACGTGATCGGGCGTCACATCCAGCGCCGGGTCGTGTATCCGCGCTTTGAGGTCGGCGACATCTTTGAAGACCAGCGCCGGTCCGCGGTGGTTGCAGAGGGCGGGGGTCGCGGCGGCGTGCTTGATGACGGCGCCATCGGGGGCGAGGTTGCCACGCAGGATGCTCAAGCCGCCTTCGGTTTGCAGCGGGGCGTCCAGCGCGCGGATGACATCGGGGTTCGCGACTTCGGCGTTTGCCACGTTTTCCGCCAGCGTCCGGCCGGTGACAGTGAGAGCGTCGCCATGCAGCAGGGGCAGCAGTTGTTTCAGCAGGGCGGGGATGCCGCCGGCGTAGAAGAGGTCTTCCATCTGGTATTGCCCGGTCGGGCGCATGTTGGCGATGAGGGGGCTGCGGCGGCTGATCTCATCGAAGCGCGAGAGGGGCAGGTCGATGCCGGCGCGGCCGGCGATGGCGGGCAGGTGGACGATGGCGTTGGTGCTGCCGCCGAGGGCGTGGAGCAGGGTGATGGCATTGTCGAAAGCTTCGGCGGTCAGGATTTGCGAGGGGCGGATGTTCGCCTCGACCAGCTTGACGATCTGTCTTCCGGCGGCGGCGGCCAGGCGCAGGCGGCGGGAATCGGCGGCCGGGATAGCGCCATTGCCGGGCAGGGCCATGCCCAGGGCTTCCATCAGCGAGTTCATGGTGGAGGCGGTGCCCATGACCATGCAGTGGCCGGCGCTGCGCACGAGGTTGGCTTCGACCTCGCGGTAGGTCTCGGCGGAGATGGCCCCGGCCTGGTATTCGGCGGTGTAGCGGCGGCAATCGGTGCAGGCGCCGAGGATTTCGCCCTGGTAGTGCCCGTTGAGCATGGGACCGCCGCTGAGCATGATGGTCGGGATATCGGCGCTGGCGGCGCCCATGAGCGCGGCGGGCGTGGTCTTGTCGCAGTTGGTGAGCAGGACGACGCCATCGAGGGGGTTGCCGCGGATCATCTCCTCGGTGTCCATGGCGGCCAGGTTGCGGCAGAGCATGGACGTGGGGCTGAGGTGGATTTCGCCGAGGGAGATGGTGGGGAATTCCAGCGGGAAGCCGCCGGCTTGCAGGACGCCGCGCTTGACGGCTTCGGCGAGGGAGCGCAGGTGGCTGTTGCAGGGGTTGAGCTCGCTCCAGGTGTTGCCGATGCCGATGAGCGGGCGGGACATATCGGCGCTGTCGTAGCCCATGGCGGCGGTGAAAGCGCGGTGGGTGAGGCCCGAGACGCCGTCTTCGTTGAAGAAGGATTGGGAGCGTTTGCTTGTATCACTCATCGAAATCGCCTTTTCCTTTTCTTCACCACAGAGGCAGAACGACCTAGGAATTACGAAAGGACATTGTCCATTGATGGGTTCTGCACAGGAATTATACACAGCCTTCTCATAGCGAGATTCTCTTAGCAATTTCTATTGCTTTGTCCGTTTTGTCCGGACAAAGAAAAACCTTTTTCGGACAAAGGGACAATGTCGGACAAAGTTCGGGTGGATCGTGGTTGGGCGCAGGCGGCGGCTTCTCCTGTGAGATATTCCCTGTTTTCCCAAGAAATTGACAAGTGTATAGATACAGTATGTATATGGCGGGGGGGGGGGGTGTTGGGGGTGGCCCCTCTGTCGGTCCGCGATTGCGGAAATGCGGGATGGGATCCGCTGAGAGCCGAGATTGAACACGCGAGACAATTTATCCATAGAGGGAGTGTATCATCATTTTGGGTAGAAATAAAGCACAAATGTTCGCAAAAGCGTAGAGAGATTTTGACAGCATCGCAGGGCGCGATTATACTGGGCGTGAATGCGAGGAGGCGGCATGGCAGTCACAATGGATATTCGTTTAGACCGAATCAAGCATGAATACGAAGGTGTGCGAAACACGCAAGACGCGCGATCGAATCGATACCTATGAAAAGGCGATTTTAGGACTGACGGAATCGGTCGCGGCAAACCATGAGTTAAACTAGCGAGATATCGCGGAACTCCGACAGGACGTCAGCGAATTGAACGAGAAGATGGACAGGCTCATGGCGCACCTGGATGTGCCGCCCAAACCGCCGGCGGGTTTTGTGAAGGCGTGAGGCGCGGGCAACTTCAATCGCAAATAAACCGAAATTGAATCGGTTTCGAAAGATGGCTGTGGTAACATTGTTCCAAGCTGACGAAATAACAGATGGAAAACGGATATGAGCGATAAGAGCAATTGGGGGCCGGGTGCACATCTGTCGCCTGATGAATGGGAAAAAGCGATAGACGACGCGCAGGAATTGCTGTACCCACTTATGGACGCGCGAGACGCTGAAAACCTGCGGCTATCGAAAGATGGTTGGCGTCGTCTACGGCAACTCGCTGATGTTTGCTTATACCTACTTGGACATGATAACTCGTTAGGTAGCCGAGGTGGCGTACCAACGTTGCTTTACACCGGCGGTGGTGCATTCCGCCGCTCAGGAAGACCATTGGCAATTTCGGATACAGCGATGGAAAAAGGCGGGACAGTACGACAATGAGGGGAATCGTCCTGTGATTAGATTGAGTGGGCTACTCCCCCCCCCACCAACCCCACCTCAGCCTCGCTCAACCCATACAGCCGATACACCAGCGCATTGTTTTCTAACCCCCCTCGGTCCCCCCAAAGCATTGGGGGGAAGATTATGAGCGCGTCGACCTAATAGCTTGTAGACAGAGACTCGGCGATTACTTCTAGGACTGCATCAGTTTCGGCAATCACCTGCGCATTGCTAAAGCGCAACACTTTCAACCCTAGCTCCTGCAAGTATGCCTGCCGGTCTTCATCATATTCGGCATGACCAGGCTCATCGTGCACAGCGCCATCCACTTCGATAACCAGCCGAGCTTTGGCGCAATAGAAGTCGACGACGAAGCGGTTAATTGGATGCTGGCGGCGGAAACGGAATCCGCCGACTTGCCTGCGCCGAAGTCTCCGCCACAAGATGTTTTCCGCTGGCGTAGGGTTTCGGCGCATGAAACGGGCGCGTTCTTGGATGTCCTGATAAATGGCGCGGTCGGTATGCGTATGCGCCCAGGCGTCGACTTTATGGGTTTGCTGTTATCCATTCACTCTCCTCAGTCTAACCCCTTCCCCGGCCCCTCTCGCCATCTCTATGGCGAGCATCCCAAAGCATTGGGGAAGGGAGTCTAGTCACGTTGTGAGTCGGCAATAGCATCAGCGAGCTTCCTCGAAAGCGTCGGGGAAGGAGCCTGCTCATCTTGTGAATCGCGTAACAGCGTCGACGAGCTTCCCCCCAATGCTTTGGGGGATTGAGGGGGGTTAGGTTCGCGGGGTCTGAGGGCAAAGCTGTCATTACTCACTCAATGCTTCAAAGTCTGCCCCCCGGTTCTGCGCCGCGGCGAGTTGCTTGGCTTGAAGCACCCGCGTCAGGTCGGCGAGGTCAGCGGCGATGGGATTCAGGTCAATGCGGTTGGCGCTGTTGATCTGCTCCACCCATTGGGGGCGCAGGGCGTCGATGCCGTGCATGGCGCCGGCGATCGCCCCGCCCATGCCGGCGATGGAGTCGTTATCGCGGCCGTAGTTGGTCCCGCCCATGATCGCGCCTTCAAAGTCGCCGTCGGTCACGATCAGGAAGCCGAGGGCGATGGGGACTTCTTCGATGCTGTGCTCGCGGCTGGCGGTCCAGTTGTTGCTTTCGTCGCCGCGCTCGCTGCGGGCGTCATCGGCCGAGCCGTCAAATTCGCGCATGACATCGCGCAGGGGGACGATAGCTTCGCGCCAGTCGGTCAAGGTGGTGGCGATATCGGCGATGGCGGCGATGCAGTCGGCGGTGCCGTCTTTGGCGACCGACAGGGCCGCATCGATGATCGATTCGACCGAGGCGCTGGGATTGAAGGCTTCCGCCACGCAGGCGGCCATGACGCCGGCCGCTTCCAGCCCGTAGCTGTGCTGGTGGGCGCTGAAGATGTCGATGGCTTCGGCGTAGGCGCGGAGGGGATCGCAGGCGTTGATGATGCCGACCGGGGCGGCGTACATGGCGGCGCCGCAGTTGACCATGTTGCCGACGCCGGCGTGGCGCGGGTCGGCATTGGCCAGCCAGCGGATATAGAGCCATTTCTCGGGATAGAAGAGCCGCTCGACCAGGGGCATATGGCGTTCGCGCTCGGGGATCCAGCGGTCTTCCAGCGCCATTTTGGGCACGATGCGGCGGAGGAATTCGTGGCTGTCGAGGTGGTCGCCATGCTCGATATAACAGTGGCTGAGCAACTGCACCATGTGCGTGTCGTCGGTGTAGCGTCCATGGCCGCGGCCGCGGGTGTCGGCTGCGTCCCAAGCTTCCACCAGGTCGGTGATGTAACCGTAGCGGGCGCGGATTTCCTCCGGCATGCGCCATTCGGCCGGCGCGCCCATGGCATCGCCGATCGCGCCGCCGTAGAGGCAACCTTGAATTTTCTTGAGTAAGAGATCGGGTGAATCGGTCATCAGTTTTTTCCTAATTCCTGCGCTGTCAGGTGTCGCTTCACAGAATAATGCGCCAATCAAAGGGATAGTTGTAGGGGCGACTGGCGGTCAGCGTCGGCGGTCTGTGTCTACGCGACCTAGGCGACCTGTCAAGTCACCCGCCAAACATCCCGCATCTAGCAAACGGGCGACCAGATTGGCCGCCCCTAGGGTTTCATTCTGCGGCGCTCCCACGCTTACATAAAGCGCACCGAGTACACAACCGCCAGGTTATGCGCCAGGCAGCGCCAGTGATCGCCGCGGTCATCGGAGACGTAGAAGTTGCCGGCGGTCGTGCCGAAGGCGAGGGCATCGCCGCGTTTGTCCAGGGCGTGGCGGAAGATGAGGTCGTAGCAGTTTTCTTGGGGCAAGCCGTCCCGCAAGTCTTGCCAGGTTTCGCCGCCGTCTTCCGTGCGGCTGATGACCAGGGCGCGATCGACGGGGACACGGTACTCGGCGCTGACCGCCGGTGCCACCCAGGCGACCCGCTCATCGGCTTCGTCCACCGCCAGCGCGAAGCCGAAACCGGCCGGTCCGCCGTTTTTGTCGGAGATGTCCTGCCACTGCCGCCCGCCGTCAGCGCTGCGGTACATGCCGCAGTGGTTTTGCTGCCAGAGCACATCGGGGTTGGAGGGGCTGGCGAGGATGATGTGGGGGTCGTGGCCGTGCTCGTGGTGCGGGTCGGGCAAGTAATCGGCGAAGAGGCCCCGATTGCGCGCCGCCCAGGTTTCGCCGCCGTCTTGGCTGACGTAAACGCCGCCGACGCTGATGCCGACGGTGATATGGCGGCTGTCGCGCGGGTCGACCTGGATGGCGACCGTGCCAGGATGATCGCGGCCGGCGCCGAACCAATGCGTATTTGAGTGGTGGTTCCAGAGCGTTTCGACCAGTTGAAAGCTGTCGCCGCCGTCATCGCTGAGGAAGAGCCCGCCGGGGTCGGTGCCCACGTAGAGACGCTGCGGTTCGTCGACGCCGCCGGGTTCGATCAGCCAGATGTAGTTGGTCTTGGCGGGCACAGTGAAATCGGGCGGGACGGTATCGCCTTCGGGATACTTGGGGGCTTCGACCTCTTCCCAGGTCACGCCGCCATCGCGGGAGCGGTGCAACTTGCCGCCCCAATGCCCGTGATCCAGGCTGACCCAAATGGTATCAGTGCGCGTATCGCGGAAGGCGTAGACGACCGGTATCGCTTCGAAGTGGGTGGATTCGACCGTCCATTCCGAAGCGCCGTCCCGGCTCATGATGAGCAGGCCTTTACGCGTGCCTACGAGCAGTTTGTTTTGCATCTAACCCCTCCCCCGGCCCCTCCCCATATCAATGGAGAGGGGTGACTCGCTGATGCAGATAGTATGAATTTTCAAGTTTCCCAAGGCGCTAACCTCCTGAAAGCGCTTGCACGATGTAGATGCGGGTGTCGGCGGAGACGCGGTCGGAGAGGGTGCGCTTGTCGCGCAGGAGTTCGTTGCCGACGAAGATGTTGACGTGTTTGCGCAGGGCGCCTTGCTCGTCGATGATGTAATCGGCGAGGCCGCGCCAGCGTTGGTCGACGGCGGCGACGATCTCGGCGACATCGGCGGCGTCGATGCGGCATTCGCAGAGGTCGGGGAAGAAGCGTTTGAGGTTGGGCGTGAATTTGACCTGTGCCATGGTGGCGGCTCCGTTCGTGGTTGGGCTTAGATTAGAACGGATGCGGGGCGGGCTTGTCAAGATTTACTGCGGAGGCGCGGGGGTACTGCACTTTACCACCGAGTACACCGAGTTTAAGCGAGGGCACAGAGGGTTTGGTTTTGGATCACAAAGGCACAAAGATACGAAGGGCACAAAGATGTGTAGAGGCAACCCTGTGGGTCGCAATACTCTGCCTCTGATAGCCCATAATTTATCGGGCTTTCGCCCGCCAGAAGCATTGCAGAACGTGGCCAGATCTGTTGACGTAATGGTATGTAACTATTATCATTATCGCGATTCATTCTGAAACGAGGCTTGGATGTGAACGTCTTTATCAGTTTTGCAAAAGAAGACAAGAGCAAAGTTAGCAGACTGGAAGAAATAGTCAGACATAGCGGGGGAAGGGGCTGGCAGTTCGTTTACGACCTTTATGGTGCGCGAGACTGGGCAACTGAAATTCAATACAAAATAGACCAGTGTGAAGTATTCCTCTTCGTCATAACGAACAACTCACTACAATCTGAATGGTGTCTCAAAGAGTTACAGCATGCAGCATTATCTCAGAAACCCATAGTAACAGTAGTGTTCATCTCAGATATTATTATCCCGCATCCCCTTAAAACTATCCAGTATGTTCTGTTTGATGAAACTCCCGAATCAGGGGCAAAACTCGCACGTGCGCTGATAGATCCCAGGCCGCTACCGAGAGACAAGATTCCTTCCACTTGGCAGCGACTTGGCGGCGGTCCTATTGGTGTTCGGATGACGCAACATAATGCTGTTCACGATATCCCAATACCAAGACTGAAGCGGGAACTTACGGATATGGAAAAGGAGGATTTCCTCCACGAGGCGATACAGGAAATTCGCGCCTATTTCAGCCGGGCGCTCAAGTACTTTGAAGATTCAGACTCGCGAGTCAAAAGTAAGATACGCGACGAATCCAATACCGACTTTAGATGTCAAGTTTACATAGACGGCAATCTATTCAAATCGTGCCGAATTCGAATTAGCAACGATTTGGGTCTTTCTGGCATTGCTTATTCAGCAGCAAGAGGAAATATGGCTCGCTATGATATGGGCGGAGTCAACGCATTACTTCAAGCAAGTATCTTGGATGGAAACCCTGCTCTGGAATTCGTAATGGATTTCATGACTTCTTCGGGCAGCCGCATATGTTCTGTGGCAGAAGCATCAGAACGCTTGTGGAGAGCGTATACTGAGGATTTCGCGCATTATAACTCGCGTTGGCAATAGCGTTGCGAATGCCTTAGCTTCTAGTCTCGTCACCACACTGGTAGAATAAAGGACGGTTCACCGAGTCGCCCCTACAATTCGCGCGGTGAGCGAGAAGGACGCCGGCGACACCACACATTCCCCTTTGTGATCTTCGTGTCTTCGTGCCCTTTGTGATAAATAATCCTCTGTGCCCTCGGTGTACTCGGTGGTAAAGAAAATGCCCCCACGCTACAATACGCGCCACTCGCAACCAAGCAAAGAGGACAGCAACATGACCGATTCCAAATTCGCCGGGCTGGCCGAATTCCGCTGCATCGGGCCCTTCCGCGGCGGGCGCGTCGTCGCTGTCGCCGGCGATCCGCGCGATCAAAATACCTTCTACTTCGGCGGCGTCTGCGGCGGCGTCTGGAAGACCACTGACGCCGGGCAATACTGGGAGAACATCAGCGACGGCTACTTCACGGCTTCCTCCGTGGGCGCGCTGGAAGTCGCGCCGGCCGACCCCAACGTCATCTACGCCGGCACGGGCGAGACGACCATCCGCATTGATGTCTCCATCGGCGATGGCGTCTATAAGTCCACCGACGCTGGCCGCAGTTGGAAGCATATCGGCTTGCGCGACACGCGGCAGATCGCCAAGATTCGGACGCATCCGCAGAATGCCGATTTGGTCTATGCGGCGGTCTTTGGGCATGCTTTCGGGCCCAATCCGGAGCGCGGCGTCTACCGTTCCAAGGACGGCGGCGCGACCTGGGAGAACGTCCTGCATGTCAGCGACAAAGCGGGCGCCATCGACCTGACCATCGACCGCAGCAATCCGCGCATCATCTACGCCGCTTTTTGGGAGGCTTATCGCAACTTCTGGCAGATATCGTCCGGCGGCGAAGACAGCGGCATCTGGCGCAGCATGGATGGCGGCGACACCTGGGAGAAGATCAGCGGCAACAAAGGACTGCCCAAGGGATTGTTGGGCAAGATCGGCCTGGCCGCTTCACCGGCGCAGCCCGGGCGTCTCTGGGCCATCATCGAGAACCAGCCCGATGGCGGCATCTACCGCAGCGATGACTACGGCGACAGTTGGGCGCTGGGCAGCAAGGACAACCGCTTCATCTCGCGCGCCTGGTATTATATGCACCTGACCGCCGACCCGGTCGACCCCAATACGATATACATCAACAACCTCAACTTCTGGAAATCCACCGATGGCGGGCATAACTTCACTGAGATCACCACGCCGCACGGCGATGACCACGACCTGTGGATTCATCCCGACAACAACAAGGTGATGATCCACGGCAACGATGGCGGCGCTTGCGTTTCGTTGAACGGCGGTTTGTCCTGGTCGAGCATTTACAATCAGCCGACCGCCCAGATTTACCACCTCGATTTTGACAGCCGCGAGCCCTATTATGTCTATGGCACGCAGCAGGACAACTCCAGCTTGCGCGTGCCCAGCCGCAGCCGCTACTCCTCCATCACCTGGGAAGACTGCGACATCATCGGCTCGGGCGAGAGCGGCTATATCGCCGTGCATCCTGAGGAGCCGGATATCGTCTATGTCGGCGCCATCGGCAGCTCGCCGGGCGGCGGCAACAGCTTGCAGCGCTACGACCATCGTACACAGCAGATCCGCCTGATCGCGACCTGGCCCCGCAGCTCGACCGGTTTGGGCGCTCAAGCCGACAAGTATCGCTTCGCCTGGACCTACCCGATTCTATTCTCGCCGCACGACAGCAATGTGATTTACATCGGCGGCAATCAGATACTCAAGACGACCGACGAAGGGCAGAGCTGGCAGGAGATCAGCCCCGACTTGACCCGCGCCGATCCGGAGACGCTGAAACCGTCGGGCGGGCCCATCAATCGCGATGCTGTCGGCGCCGAACATTACGCCACGGTGTATACGCTGGCGGAATCGCCGCATGAGGCGGGCGTCATCTGGGCCGGCTCGGATGACGGCTTGCTGCATATCACGCGGGACGGCGGCGAAAACTGGAGCGAGATCACGCCGCCGGGCATGGGCGAGTGGAGCATGTTCACCATGATCGAGCCGTCGCCGCATGACAAGGCGACCGCTTACGTCAGCGCCACGCGCTACAAGAATGACGACTACGCGCCTTACGTCTTTAAGACAAGCGACTACGGTCAAACTTGGACGTCCATCGTCGAAGGCATCGCCGAGGATCATTTCTGCCGCGTCGTACGGGAAGATCCGGCGCGCGAAGGCTTGCTGTATCTGGGTACTGAATTCGGCTTGTACATCTCATGCGATGCGGGCGGGGCTTGGCAACGCTTCCAGCTCAACTTGCCGGTCGCGCCGATTTATGACCTCAAACTGAAGGCGGGGAATCTGGTGGTGGCGACGCATGGGCGCTCGTTCTGGGTTTTGGATGATGTGACCACGATCCATCAAGTTGCGGAGGCGGAGGCGTCGGGGGTTCGACTCCTCAAGCCGGGCACGGTCGAGCGTCACTTGCCCAAAGTCTTCGAAGGCCTCTTCGACAGCGGCGATGGCAAGCAGTACATGAGCACGCTGGGCATGGTCGCCGCCTACGTCAAGGAGGAGACGCCCGAGCACGGCGTCAAGCATACCTACCTCGATAGCGGCACGAACCCGCCTAAGGGAGCGGTCATCACTTACTACCTGCCGGAAGCGCCGGAGACGACCATCACGCTGCGGATTGATGACGCCGACGGGAACGAGGTCAAGAGCTTCAAGAGCCTCCACGCCGATGAAGAAGAAAAGGCGGCCGGCACACGAGACGACGACAGTCCGAAGGAGCTGCGCATCCCATCAAAGGCCGGCTGGAACCGCTTCGTTTGGGATCTGCGCTACCCGGATGCGCAGAAGGTTGAGCCGACGACGGACAATCAGCAGGGCTTCATCAAGGGGCCGCATGCCCTGCCCGGCAGCTACCGCGTCACGCTGACGATCGGCGAAGAATCGCTGAGCCAGAGCTTCGAGATCGTCAAGGAAGCGGGCGTGGCGGCCAGCCAAGCCGATTTGCAGGCACAGTTCGATTTGCTGATCGTCATCCGCGACAAGGTCTCGGCGACGCACAAGTTGGTGAATCAGATGCGCGACGCGCGGACGCAGCTCAAGGGCTGGCGCGAGCGGCTGGCGGGAATGGAGGCGGCGGCGGGCATCATCGAAGCGGCCAAGGCGCTGGAAGAGGGTCTGCTCGAAGTCGAGAAGGAACTCATGATCCCCGATACGCGGCCGGGCTGGCCCGATGCCATGAACCACGGCGACCGGCTGGCGGCGCAGCTAAGCAACCTGAGCTTCAACGTCAACCTGGGCGATTACAAGCCGACCGACTACGAGGGCGAAGCCTACACTGAAATCGCGGGCGAGATCGATGCGGTCGGCGACAAGTTCAACGACATCGTCGAGGGGGATTTGGCCGAGTTCAATACCATGCTGGGCAACGCCGGCTTCGGCAAGATTGTGCTGAAGGTGGAATGAATCTCTCCGGAAATTGCGATGTAGGGGCGAGCCAGTGGGTCGCCCGTCGAAACAGTGTGACAGATTTCGAGCGACCTGATAGGCGGCCCCTACAAACAGCGCTTGCAACAGACATGACAGAATGAATCGCTCGAAACCCTTTTTCCTGTTGATGCTGGCGGACTTCCTGGCGCGCTCCGCCTATCAGATGGGCAAGACACCCTTGTTGCCCGTCTTCGCCGCCGCCCTGGGCGCATCAGGCGCTTTCCTCGGCTTGATCGTCTCCGTCTCCACCGTGACCGGCTTATTCCTCAAGCCGCTATTCGGCATCCTCTCCGACCGCTGGGGGCGGCGCGCCTGGCTCTTGATCGGGACGGCCTTCTTCGTCTTCATGCCCTTCCTCTACCGCTTCATCCATACACCGGAGCAGTTGCTGCTCATCCGCCTGGCGCATGGTCTGGCGACGGCGATTTATGGTCCGGTGACGCTGGCCTATGTCGCCGAGTTGTCACGCGGCGGGCGTGTGGCCGAGGACATCGGCTGGTTCGAGCTGGCGCGCAGCGGCGGCTACATCGTGGGACCGGCGCTGGCGGGCTGGCTGCTGCTCTCACTTGAACCGGCCGCGGTATTCACGGTTATAGGTTTTATCAGCTGTGCCGTTTTCCTGCCCGTGCTGCTATTGCCGGAGACGCGCCCGAAAGAAAAGCGCAAACGAAAGTCCGTCCTGAAATACGTCATCGCCGCAATCCGCGATGGCGGACGGACGCCGGCGGTCTGGCTAACCGGCGGCCTGGAGGCGGCGGCCTTTATCGCGCTGTATACATTGAAAGCTTTCTTGCCGATTTACGCGCTGGAGGCGGGCCTGAGCATCGCGCTGGTCGGCCTGTACTTCAGCCTGGGCGAGGCGGCGCATGCCCTGGGCAAGCCATTCTGCGGCCGGCTGGGCGACCGCCTGGGCTACCGGCCGACGATAAGCCTGGGCTTACTGCTGCTGGCGGCGGCGCTTCTGCTGGTGAGCGCGCTGCCGGGCGGGCTGCTATTCTTTTTGCCGGCGCTGCTGACGGGTTTGGCGCAGGCGCTGATCTTCCCGGCGGCGAAGGCCCTGGTGGCGCGGGGCATCAGCGCCGAGCATCTGGGCGCGGGCATGGGCTTGATCGGCATGCTGCAGAATCTGGGCAAGGTGGCGGGCCCGGTATTGGGCGGTTTCGCGATTGCCGCGCTGGGTTATGCTGGGGCGCTGATGCTATTGAGCGCGCTGCTCTGTATCGGCGCTGCCCTGGTTCGGCGGCTTTTCGCACCGGGCCCGCGCAGACAGAATCTAATTGCCGCGCGTTAATCTGTTGTTGCTCTTGGGGCGCGAGCGGCCGCTCTTTTGGGTTTTAGACCCAACAGCCATTTACAACAGCGCCGCGGATGTTGGTCGCACGGCGCTTCCCCGAGCCATCAGCATTCATAATCATGACTTGCTGGTTGCCCGGAAAAGTCGAAGGCGACACGTAGCTGATCATTCGCCCATCCGGCGACCAGCGCGGTGAGGTCGCGCCGCCGAGGTGATCGGTCAACTTGGTGAGTTCGCCGCCATAGGGACGCAGCCGATAGATTTGCCGACTCATTTCCAAAGCAAGCCACTCGCCCGTCGGCGACCAGGCGAGATCGCTGATGCTCAAGGGTGTCTCGTATATGACAACTTCGCCCTTGCCGGTAGGCGCGGCGATGGCGAGTTCGTAGGTAGGGCTTTCTCTGCCATCATGCCGCTCGATGATGTACGCGATCAAACGCCCGCTAGGAGAAAAGACCGGTGAAACATAGGAGCGCGTCGCCGTCGGTTTCTTGATTGTCTTGAACTTGCGACTCATGAGATCGCCCGCGACCAAGCCAAAGCGCGGCTGCGAGTAGTCTCCGTCTTTTTCCCGCGAGACGATAACGCTGACGCCGTCCGGCGCGATGGCGATTTGTCGTGTCGCCGAAAGCAAGTCGCCGCCATCCGGCTTGTCAAAATGCAGGCCCGAGCCATCGAGCAGAGCGTGGTGAAAGCCGTTGAGATCGCGCCTATGGCTGGCGATGACTAACTGCTGCGATGCGCGCTCGCAGTCGATATCCGTCGTGCGGAGGTAGCCCTCGCCATGCGGGATGGAGCCGACAATGCGCTTCAAGCCGCGGCCGTCCAGCCCGATGCGGTAGACCGAGTTCGAGCCGCGCCCGGCATCGATCGAGTCGGCGTCGGAGATGAAGATCAGCGCGTTCTTGACAGGCTCGCTGGCGGGTGAGAGCTTGTGCGATGCTAGCTGCCGGGCAACGAAGAGGATGACAACAACCATGACATAGGCGGTGATGATGTTCGTCCTGCGGGAACGCGTCCTGATAGTCATGCCCTGCCCTTCGCAGCTCAGAGCGCCGCCTGGAGAATGGCGGTTAATTCCTCAGCGGTCAAGACGATTGGGTTGCCTTTCATGCTGCTCGACACACTCGATTTGGCGACGATCTCGGCGAAATCCGCCGCTTGCACGCCGCAGCTCGCCAACCCGGGGATGCCGAGGTATCGGCTGGTTTCGCCGATCCAGTTGATGGCGTCCTGCGCCTTGGCCGAGGGCGCGTCCAGCAAAGTTTGCGCGGCTTGGTCGTAGCGGCTTAAGGCGAGGCTGTCGGCTCCGCGCTGGGTCAGCGCTTTGATGTTGGCTTTGATGACGGGCGGCAGCAGGGCAGCGCAGATGGCGCCGTGGGCCGCGCCGTACATCCCGCCGAGCACACCGGCGAATCCGTGCACCGCCCCCAGTTTGGCGTTGGCCAGCGCCAGTCCTCCCAGCAGGCTCGTCAGCGCCATGTCACGGCGGGCGGGCGCGTCCACCGGTGCTTCGTAGACGCGGCGCAGCGAGCGGCCGGCGCGGCGCAGTCCCTCACGGCAGAAGCCATCCGTAAGCGGCGTAGCCAGGTGCGAGACGAAAGGCTCAAGCACTTGGGTGAGAGCGTCCATGCCGGTGCTGGCGGTGACGGCGGGCGGCATCGAGTAGGTGAGCACGGGATCGACCAGGGCGATATCAGCCAGCATGCGGTTGTCGCGCAGGCTGACTTTGACGCGATGCCGCTTGGAGCCGAGCACGGCGTTCTTGGTCACTTCGGCGCCGGTGCCGGCGGTGGTGGGCAGGGCGATGAAGGGCAGGGGCGCCGCGACCAGCTTGCGTCCCGCGCCGATGACCTCGAGGTAGTCGATGACCGCGCCGTCGTTGGGAATGAGGGCAGCGCTGGCTTTGCCGCTGTCGATGACGCTGCCGCCGCCGATGCTGATCACCATATCGCAGCCGGCGTTCAAAGCGACGTCCTTCGCCTCATCGATCACTTCGACGCTCGGCTCGCCACTGACGGGAAAATGCGTGAAAGCGAAATCAGCGTCGTGCAGGGTCGCGATCAGATCGCTGGCCGAGGGCGGCTGGAAGCTGTCGGTGACCAGCAGGGCGTGGCGGCCGAGCCCTCCCGCGAGCTGCGGCAGTTGCGCCGAACAGTTGTCGCCGAAGATGATGCGCGCGGCGGTGGCGAATTCAAATGGCATCTCAAATTTCCATACATCTCGATTAACGAGTAATAGTAGATTATGAACTTAGTCGTGGAACATGAATTTCTCGAACGCGCCAACTTGCCTTCGCCCGTAGATCGGCAAAGCTAATTCGTACACGAAAGTCCTCACCCAAAGTAGGCGCATCGCGTCCCGCGCGCCATACGGTATCGTTCTCGTCAGGATTGTATTTGCTCTGCAACAAGCCATTTGGCAGGCAAGCTGTGATAATCCGCTGAAGGATATGCGCATTGTCAATCGTGTCATAAATGTACTTGGCAAAGACTGTAACTACATACAGAGAGCGTCCGTTTCGTTCAATATAGAACGGTAACTTCCCTGCTTCATCAATCGTCATTCCGCCACGTTTCATTCGTACTCGCATAGAAGTCTGCGACATCTGAATCGTTGCCGTCCGATTTCCGTTTGGCTTTTCGGCTTTTGCATCCAGCATCAGCGCCACAGGATATGCCTCTGGCAAGAATACATATACAGCCTTTTTTACGTCGACTTTGCCGTACAGACGCATGTGAAGTTGCGGAAGCCCCATCGCTTCTATTGCTTCTCTCGTGACATCTTCGGCTATGTCTTGAGGCTGGTCCACTTCCTCGCTAAATATCTGCGACGCTTGTAAAGCGTAGTCGGTCAGTGCTTGTGTCACCATCGAAAATGTGGTTTGTTCGAGAATCTCCATTTCCTCAGGTGTCATATGTGCGCTTCCGAGCTAATTCAGCATAATGCTCATCCAGTTCAATACCAAGCCAACGTCTGCCTAGCTGTCTAGCTACAGCAGTTGTTGTACCGGAGCCGACAAAAGGATCCAGAATAACCCCTTTAGCTGGCGAGAAAAGTCGAATTACGCGACTGGCAAGTTCTTCGGGAAACTCGGCTTCGTGCCGGGCATTGCGCTGCACCGAGCGAATCTGCCAAACTCCTCGCGACCCCCATTCTGCCCATTCACTACTGGTCAACCGCTGACGATCGTATTCTGTTATGCCAGGTTGCCAAAATACATAAATGTGCTCAAATTCATCAACCGCCCGATACGAATTCGAGTGCCAGCGGCAATTCGCCCAACATGGATCTTTGTGCCAAATACGCTGATCGTACAGATATAGCCCGGCTTCTAGCGCCCACTCTTCGACCATACAACCTGTCAGTTTTACCCTTGTAGACGCAATCTGTTTACCGCCACGAACATTGTTGTGTTCTAAACGACGCTGCACCGTCTGTTCACTACAGCCAAGCATTCTAGCCAGATCAGCACGCCTCGCCTCTGGATGCTGCTTCTTCAACTCAATAATCTGCTCTCGGGTAACGGGACTTTTCTTGCGGCGCACGTTATTTGCCTGATAACGAGGCATAGATTCGTCCGAGAAGCACAGAATATCGCCTATATTTACAGCCATGAAGCCGCCCGGCTTCAAAACTCGTGAATGTAGGTTTATGACTTCTCTTATCAGAGACTGCCACTCTCCAAAACTCCAGTCCTTTTCATAGGACTTCCCCACATAATAAGGGGGTGACCAAAAGCTAAGATCAACGCTACCAGAAGGTAAAGACGGCATAAGTTCCCTGGCATCTCCCGCAAAGATGCGATTAAAGCTGAACGAAGGCGTATAGACCTTAGGTGGAGCGACTATGGTCGGACCTGAGAGGCACTGCTGTCGTTGATGAATGTTGTTCATTCTCTATCTCCGTCATAGCCAGGCTTTCGAAACTAAACTGAAGCCTAATCTCTGCCTGAAACAGCACAAGAATGAGTGTTGGAACAAAAAGACTTCTTTTTCATGCCATTATGGAAAGCTATAATGGCAAGTCGTTTATGCTGTGGTATTTCCATAAGCATCCAATATAGTATAGCCTATAAGATTTTGAAATGCGGGAGAAATGCGAATGCTGCAAACCGAATCGGTGCTGACGGATGAAGTGCAAGCGGGGCGTGAACTGGTCGCCCATATCGGCCGCGTCCTCTTCGACCGCCACCTGACCGATGCCGGCGGCGGCAATATCAGCCTGCGCGTCGGCGAGTTCTTCTGCATGTCGCCCACCCTCGCCGGGCAAAACAAGCAGTGGCAACTGGAGCCGGAGGATGTGCTGGTCGTAAACTGCCGCGGCGAAATCCTGGAAGGCGAAGGCAGGCTGACGCGAGAAATCGCCGTGCACTTCGGCTTGCATGAGAACTTCAGCGATTATGGCAGCGCCGTCATCCATTGCCATCCGCGCAACTTGATGGTCTTCGCCTGCGCCAATTTACCGCTGCCGCCGGTGATGGAAGCCACGCGCAAATTCGGCACGACGCCCGTCATCGAATACGCGCCGGCGCATAGCCCCAATCTGGGCGAGCGCATTGTCGCCACCATGCGCGGACGAGAAGCGATGATCGCCAAACACGCGGCCGGGACGATCGCGCCCTGGCACGGCTTGTTCCTCATTGGCAAGAACTTGCCGGCGGCGCTGGACGCGGTCGAGCGCCTGGATACCAATGCTTACGTCATCATGATGTCGCGTCAAATCAGCGCGAGCCCGCTGCTGCGCGAGGAAAGCGCGGCGATGGAAAAAGCCATCGCCGACTTCCGCCACGACTAAACGCGATGATCGTCTCTCTCACGCCGAATACCACGCTCGACCTCACTGTCTTCATCCCGAAGCTGACGCCGAATACGACCATCCGCGCAGCACGCACCTATCACAGCATGGGCGGCAAGCCGACCGATGCCTCGTTCATTCTGGGGCGCATGGGGGTCGGCAGCCTGGCGCTGGGTTTGGCGGCCGGGTCAGTGGGCGACAAGGTCCGGTCCATGCTGGAAGCCGAAGGCGTGAGTACCGACTTCGTCGCCGCTGATGGCGAGACGCGCATCAATACCGTCATCATCGACGAGGACAGCGGCGAACACACCACAATCACGACCGCCTCAATGACCGTGACCGCGGCGCAGCTTGAAGCGTTGCGCCAACGCTACCTCAAAGCGCTGGAGTCCGCCTCGGTGGTGATCACAGGCGGATCACTGCCGCCCGGGGTGAGGCCGGGCTTTTACGCCGAGGCGATTGAATTGGCGAAGGCGAGGGCGGTGCCGGTGATTTTCGATGCCGCGCCACCAAATTTGGAAGCGGGCTTGAAGGCGCGCCCCGCATTCATCAAACCCAACGAGCATGAATTATCCGCGCTCGCCGGTCGCAAGTTAAGCACGGAGGAAGATCTTTACGCCGCCGGCAGGGAAATCCTGGAACGGCAAGGCACTCAGGCAGTCATCACGATGGGCAAAGATGGCGCGCTGGCGATCCTGAGTGACCGCAGCTATCGGATTCCGCCGATACAAGTTGAGGTCAGCAGTCCAGCGGGCGCGGGCGACGCGGTGCTGGCCGGCCTGGCGCAAGCCATTCATCATGAACAACCGCTGGAAGAGGGGCTGCGCCTGGGCATCGCAGCGGCAACGGCGGTCTGCTTGCAGCCCGGCACAGCCGATTACGCGGTCGCCGATATGCAGCGCTTCCTGCCGCAAGTCGAACTGATCCCCTACCCCTGATCCATGCGCTGCCAATTCGAAGTCGCTGTCGACTCGCTGGAGTCCGCCCTGGTCGCGCAGGAATGCGGCGTCGACCGCGTGGAACTCTGCGCTGACCTCGGCATCGGCGGCATCAGTCCATCGCGCGGCATGATTGAACTGGCGGTTGAGCAATTGCAAATCCCCATCCACGTCATGATCCGGCCGCGGCGAGGCGACTTCCTATACAGCCCCACCGAGTTTGATATCATGCGGCGGGACATTGAGGCAGCCAAGGCAGCCGGCGCGCAGGGGGCCGTTTTCGGCATTTTGCTCGCGGACGGGGGCATCGACACAGCGCGGACGCGGGAGCTAGTGGTGGCGGCGCGTCCGCTAAGCGTCACTTTTCATCGCGCTTTCGATATGTGCCGCGCCCCCCGGGCGGCGCTGGAGGCGCTGATCGAACTGGGCGTGGATCGGCTGCTGACATCCGGGCAGGCGCCAAGCGCCGCGGAGGGTATGCCTTTGATTGTCCAACTGGTCGCATGGGCAGCGGGGCGAATCCGCATCATGCCCGGCGCGGGCATCCACCCGGGCAATATCGCTCGCATCGCCGAGGCGACCGAAGCGCGCGAGTTCCACTTTTCGGCGCGAGAGATGATTGATGGTCCGATGCAGTATCGCAATCCGCGCTTGACGATGGGGGATGATATCTCGGAGTATGCGCGGAGTTATGCCTCGGCGGAGCGGATACGGGGGGCAATCAATGCCTTAGCTTAAATCTTTTCTTGCTTGGCAACAAGAGAGGTCGTGTCAGGCTTCCTATGCGCGATGCCCTGCAAGCGTTTGATTCGTCCCGTCAGCACATCATAGGTTAGCGTCGAAACCAGTGCTACGGCATAAAGACCCAGAAGGAAGAGACCGATGAGCATTAGCGTTTCCACTAGCTCTGACTCCTCTCGTCTACTTTTTCGTCTACTTTTTCAGCAACAAATAGAATTGCTTGTAATGCAATACAGATTACAGATGCCACAATCCCTAAAGCTATTCCTGCATTTGCTACGAATGGCTTATGCATTCCAAAGTCTTGCACATGCTCATTGATATAAACTGCCGCAAACATCATACCAATAAGAATGATTGATAGGAACAGAAGTTCCGTCAACACATTATACACGCGAAACTGTGAAAAATCAGCTTGTGAATTGTCAAGATCATTCTTGGTTGAAGCGAGAATAGTTACTGACAGGATGTACAATTCTGTTCCACTCAAGAGGCTCTGATAATCTAAGCCCTTGCCTAGTCCCAACTTGAGCAACGCTGCAAAAAGCATAGGGAATAATGGCACGACAATCGCAAAGATTACCCACCGTCTGACTCTTGTTCTAATCTTCATCGAAAGCGAATACACAATCTAATTGATTGCTTGCATTGATAATAGCATCATTCAGTATCAAGACAGGCACAAAACAGAGCGACGCCGCGATAGACATCGCCCTTCATTCCGACTAACCGTCCGTCTAAGCTCAAACAAACAGCGGCGTCATCTCCCATTCCGCCACCATCGCCTGCATCTCGGCAGCCGGCGTCCGCGCCTCGAAGCGCTGCGCCGCGTCCAGCACCAGCGGCAAGATGCTAATATCGCCGGCGGTATTCAAGAAGACATCCTCATTGCCCAGCACCCAGTGCACAGCCTTGTCAATGCTGGCCTGGTCGGTGAGCGGCTCGTACCAGGTAGCGTGGCTGCGATCGCCGAGGTAAGGCCGGCGCGTGATGCCCTTGATCGTCTGCACCGCCGCGCCGCGCGCCTTGCACATCTCCACGACCTCGTTGAAGCCGGCGCGATAGATCTCGTTCTGCATCATAAGGTAGTTATAGGGCAGCAGCACGGAATCGAAATCGAAGCGCTCGAGGCTGCGCTGGTGCATCCGCGCGATGGCGACATCGTGGCCGGTCACGCCGATGTATTTGACCAAACCTTGCTCGCGCGCTTCCAGCAGATATTCCAGCGCGCCGCCGGGACCCATCGCCACTTCCCACTCCTCTTCGCCGACGAGATAGTGCAACTGGATCAAGTCGACCTCGCTGACCCGCAGGCGTTCCAGCGAGCGCTCGAATTGGCGTTTGGCGCCATCGTAAGTGCGTTCATCGGTTTTGGTGGCGAGGAAGAAATCAGCGCGCTGTTTCTCCATCCACGGTCCCAGGCGCAACTCGGAATCGCCGTAGCTGGCGGCGGTGTCGATGTGGTTGACGCCGTTGGCGATGAGCAGTTCCATCGTACGGTCGGCTTCGTCTTGTGTGACAGCGCTGAAGGCGGCAGCGCCGAAGAGCGTGCGCGTGCTGAGGTGGCCGGTGCGTCCGAATATTTTCTTGGGGATTGGCATTAGGTTTCCCTTCTTGTCGCTTCTACGTGATCACTGCGCAGCAATTATAGCATAAGCCAGCGCGAGGCTTGATTTGGGACGATCAGAACGGTTGATGCAGCGCGCCTTTGCGGGCGACTCGCAGTTGCGCGCAGACACTGCAGTTCAGTCGCCCCTACGAAACGCCAAGAGCAAGGAATGGGCATTATGAGCCGGCCAAGAACTTGACGCCTTGCAGGACGCCTTGTTTCTGTTCGTATTCACTGTCGTCGTAGAAATGATCTTCCAGCTCGATGCTGACGCAGCCCTCGTAGCCGCTGTCCTTGAGGATGTTGAGGATGATCTTCCAATCGGATACGCCGTGGCCGGGGATGGTATAGCGCCAATTCATGCCGCCGTACTTGTAGGGCGCGCCGAAGGTCGCCTCCTGCAAATTGCCGTATTGATAGAGGCTTTCGTCGATGATCATGCAGTCCTTGCCGTGCACGTGGAAAACGTGGCCGACGAATTCCTTGAGGAAGCGGATCGGGTCGATGCCCATGCGCACGAGGTGGGAGGGGTCGTAGTTGACGCCCATATTAGGCGAGCCGATCTGCTCGATGAAGGCGCGGTAGGTTTCCGGCGTGCAGACCAGGGAGCCGGGCCCGGGCCAGCCTTCGATCACCAGATAGGCGTCATTCTCCTCGAAGACGGATTTCAGTTCGCCGTAACTCTCGATCATGTAGGCGAAGTTCTCCGGGCGGCCGCGGGACGGGTCTTCGGGGATCATGCAGATGAAGAAGGTTGACGCGCCGGCGGCAACGCAAGCGCGAATGTAGTCGGCATTGCGGGCGACGGCGTCGCGCCGCGCGCCGGCATCGGGGGACATCATCCCGGTCCAGACGGTCAGGTCGGCGCTGCCGATGCGGAGGCCCGCGTCGACCACGATTTTGGCGATGCTATCGGCATCCCGGCCCAGGTCGATGACTTCGAGGTCATTCTCCAGCGCCCAGGCGATCATGCCGTGCAAGTCTTGCTCCCAGGCGAAGTTGCGCCGCCGCCAGCCGAGCGGGAAATTGCCGGTTGCAGTTTTCATAGAAATGCTCCTCGTAATATGGATTTGGCGTATTTTACTTGGGCTAGGTCGCTTGACCAGCGTGAGAAACGCGGCGGGCGCGGATTTCGAGCAAGATTCAATAATTGCTTCTTGATAAATAGAATGTTTGTTCTATTATGGTGATATGTCAAATTGGATGAAGCGCCACCTGACCGGATTGGCTTGTGACAGGGCAGCCGCGGCGGGCGCATTTACAGACCAGCGCGATAGTTAGGAGTGAAGCAAATGTCCGCAGCACTATTGACACCCGGATCTGGCGGCGGTAGCAAACCCAAACCCGAGCCGCAAAAGTCCACTGTGCCTCTCGTCGTCTATACCGCCTTTGACGCGGATACCGCGGAAAAGCTCAAAACGCGTCTGGAAGAAACAATACATCCTGTGGACCGGCCTTCACCGGCCGGGCAGAAGGCGACTTACGACCCGCCGCCGTATGAACATGAACCAGCGAAGCGCCCTGAAGCATTTCGCCACCTACACCTGGGATGAAGAATCCGATGAAGCGGCGGAAGAGTTCATCCAGTGGTATGTCGAGCGTTTTCGCCCGGAACTGGAGCGGCAAAGGGAGTACACCTGGTCGCTAGACGCGCTGAGCGACATAGAATACTGGATCAGGGAAGTTGCGAACGACGAGCGCGAAAGCGTCATCGTTTATGACCTGGAAGCGGGCGAGGTCCTATTCGTGCGCTATGGCGACAGAGACTCCGTCACCATGCAGACCTTGCAGCAGAAGCTGGCCGAAGGACGGGAAATCTTTTTGATCCACAATCATCCGAACAACAGCGGCGCATCGCCGGCCGACCTCAGCGCGGCCGCCTGGCTGGACGCGGAATACATGATCATCGTCAACCCGGACGGCACCGTGCATCGCCACAAGAAAATCGGCGGCGAGATAGTCGAGCTCGAGCCGATTCATAACCCGGATATTGTCGCCCCGGTCGATCCGGTGGAGACGGCGGTGGACAGCATCGCCTATTGGATTCAGACTCTGCGGGAAATCGGCAATCCGCCGGAGATGGTTATGCGGCAGGAGGAGGCAACTGCAGACATAGAAGTTTCAGGATCGTTTAGAGCATATGGCAACCAGTGGTATGCTGACGCGAGGCGAGCCGAACCTAAAACTTTCATGAATTATGATTTCAACGAGAATCCGCAAACTTTCAAGGTATTGGGCAGATCTGCTTTGAATCCGTCACTCATTCAGATAGAAGTGCCTAATCCTGTCTTGAATGATGTATATCGTCATTGGATCAATCTTGAAGACTTGGAAGACAAGTTTAGGATTCTTGAGGGTAATCTAGAGACTATTCCAATTAAGTATGCGCGACAATCAATTATCGCCGACGAAGAATTGGATATCGAACTGACTACATATCCTGACTGGGCAGATCGCACCAAAAAAGGTGTACTTTCACGGGATCTCAATCCCCGGGGTTGGCCGCCGCCTTTTGAAGTGCAGTCTCCTGTTATTGGTCCGGACGTTAGGGTTGAATATGTCATCACTGAAGATCAAGTGCATAAGGGCCTGGGAAATACTGTTATCATAAGTTTCCCGGCTAACGTATTCCAAGAAGATGCGATGCTCATGCAACGATTGGTCAAAGATCCCGATCATGACCCGACTCAATGGCGAAAGGATGGCAGAGTTTTTTATTCCTTCGCTCATTTGTCTCATATACCGGAGCACATTACGCAAGGAAGCGTCATTGACAGCAGGGATAAAGCAATAATTGGGACAACTGGCAACACCGGATTGATTAATCCAATAACCAAGGAGTTATACGACGATGAACACACGAATCGTCATTTGGATTTAATCATTGTGTATTTTGGCTCAATTGACGATACTTCGGGCCAGATGCAACGGGCATTGCGGGCTTTGAGACCGTATGAAGGCACAGTGGACGCTTTTTTTGGTTTTGCAGAACGCAGCAACCTATATTTGCCAGATGGCCATCGTCTTCTTTCTCTATACGGCGAAAACATAGACCCCGTAAGAGTTGAGCCCGAACATGACAAGGACGGACAAGCTCTGGATGAGAACAAACGAAGTATCTATCCCTCGCGTTAGGCAAGCGCTAACTTTCACCGTCATCTTGGCATGTCTCGTCGGTCTTGCAACCGTTGTTGGAGCGCAAGACGAGATCCCGGCTTGGCGCGCTCAACTCATCGCTCTATCCGAAAATGGTCGTTACCTGGCTGTGAGGTATGGCGCGGAGCTGACTGGATTTTCAGAAAGCGTCAGTGAAATCTGGGTCTACGATCTGGAGGATCTTTTGTTGCCTCCCCACAAGTTAGTTCGCGGTCCCGATGTTGGTTCAAACTTGGCTTTTAGTCCAAATAATCGCTATCTTGCCATCGGCAACCATCACAAACTATCCATATTCAACTTAGAGGACAAGAAGAGCATACTTGATCTTCAAAGAGTCTCGACGGAGATTCCGACCGACTTCACATGGGCGACCTTCAACTCCGACAGTAGCCATATCATGGCATTTAGCCACTTGTGGGCATCCGAACATGAGATGTCGATTTGGGGTATCGGCAGTGCAAAACGAGTACACGCAGTTAAGGCACAGCCTGGAAGACGGTGGACTTATCGTAACTGGTTGAGCCCAGATTGGAGCCAGTATGTACGATGGTCGGACTATTCCGCAGAAGGCACGACTGTTTATGAGTTTGATATTCTACAAGGTCTCGGTCAGCAACTTGCGCGCTTGCCTGGGAGCATGGAGTCGGCGGCGTTTAGCCCGGATGGTTCATTGTTTGCTTTAGCAATAGAAGGAATAACAGGAGATCGAGTTACGCTACAAGTTTATGATACTGCCACATGGTCGTTAATCAGAAGCATTGTGACCAACTCAGGTGTCTGCGATGCCGATGTTGGATGGCGCTTTAGCCATGACAACACATATCTTGCGTTCATATATACCTGTTTTACAACCAGGCTGTCAGTCTGGAATCTCAAGAGTGAAGAACTCGTGTTTAGTATTGAAACCCGCCCCACTGACGCGAGATTCACTAGAAACAACAAGTTCCTAATTGCCGCTGGAATATCTGGCATTTCTGTGTGGAACATCGAAAACAAATTTGAGTTTTCCGAGTACCCTGGTGGTGTGGCAAGGCTCCATCCAAAAAATGAATTGATGGCAGCTATCGGTCCGGATAACCGGGTATGGATTTGGAATATTGAATCTAAACAGTTGCTGGTGATCTTGCCAATTCCACAGATATAGTTCCGCAGACATTTTGACCATATGTAAGCGCCTCGGAACCGTCGTCCTTGATCCACAACCACCCGAATAACAGTCCGGCTTCGTTCGCGGACTTGGGCGGGGCGGCCTGGCTGGCGGCGGAATTGCTTATCGTTGTGGGGTCGGAAGGCGATCAACATATCTACGCGCGTCGAGGGGACGAGTTCGAGACGCTGGCGCCGATTCATAACCCGGATATTGTCGCCCCGGTCGATCCGCTGGAGACGGCGGTGGACAGCATCGCCCATTGGATTCAGAGCCTGCGCGAACTCGGCAATCCGCCGGAGATGGTTTTTGAGCAGGGGGAGACAACAGCCGTCATCGAAGTTTCAGGCGCCTTTCGAGCCTATGGCAACCAGTGGTATGCTGACGAGAGACGGGAGGACGTCAAGACCTACATGAATTATGATTTCACCGATAATCCGCGTGAGTTCAAGGTATTGGCTAGGTCTAGTCTAAATCAATCTCTCGTAATGATCGAAGTGCGCTACCGTGAACAATATCAACTCTACCGGCAATGGATAAACCTGGAAGACTTGGAAGGCAATTTCAGGTTATATGGGAACGACTTGGAGACTGTGCCGATTGAGTATCCACTGCGATCATTCGTGGCTAACGAAACATTGGATGTTGAGTTAATTGGAGAGGATCCAGCTTGGCGAGACAAGTCCGGTGTTGGCGTACTTTCACGCGATCTCAACGAATATGGCTCAACAACACCGTTCCTACTGCAATCGCCCACGATTGGTCCGGATATGATAGTTGAATTTGTCGCCACTGGGCACGCAAGTTTGGGCAACTACGTAGTCATAAGCTTCCCGGCGAGTGTCATTCAAGAAAATGAAACGGTCATGCAGCGCTTGGCTGGAGACCCGAACCATGATCCCAGTCAATGGCGTGAGGATGGCAGGATATTCATCGCATTCGCGCATCTGTCTGATTGGGAAGAATTTGGCCTGCAGCGCCCGCAGCCTGGCGCACATATTGATAGCCTGGAGAAGGGAATTATCGGCATGACCGGTAAAACGGGAACTGAGGCAAATCATCTGGACCTCAGCGTGGTATATTATGGATCAAGGGACGAAGGAACGCGACAGATGGCGGCTGCGCTATCAGGCGTGCGGGGCAATCGCACTTCAGCAGACTATTACTTCGGGCTTGCCAAGCGCAGCAACTTCGTAGCTAAGCCCAATCCGCCCTATCTGTATGCCGAAAATATAGATCCGATTTGGATCTGGCCCGAACTTGATGAGTTGCAGGCGGCTGAAAACTCAGAAGAGGAGAGCATCTATCCATGGAAAAACAGAGGCTCATAGTCGCTGTCTGGATTCTGTGCTTGCTCTGCGTTGAATTTACACCGCTTCAAGCACAGCCGGTAGAGCCGTGGTGGGTTGTGTCGATCGAGATGTCGAATGACGGGCGTCATTTGGCAGTGAAGCATGAAGCCAGCATCTGGATTGATAGCAGCACGTATGCCGATAGCGGGATCTGGATTTATGATCTGGAAAATCTTCTCTCTCCGCCCCGGTTCCTCAGTGAATCGGACAAATACGATACAAGGATGCTCTTCAGCCCCAATGGCGAATATTTGGCCGTTGGCGGTTTCTACGGATTAACCGTATTCGAGGTCAATAGCGGCGATGTCATTCTTGATCTGTCTCACTCAGCAACACCCATACGCAGCGACTTCAGGAGAATTTCATTCAGCCCAGACAGCAACTATCTCATGTCTTTCAGCTATTCATATACCGAAGATGAAGTGTCGATATGGGATATCAAAGCTGGTCAGCGAATTCACGCCATTGCCGCGCAGCAAAACCAGGCGCATATTGGACAACTGTGGTTCAGCCCGGACTGGCGGCAGTTTATCAATTGGAGCAATCCCTCATCAGATATAGATACAATTCATGCTTTTGATATTAAGCGGGGAGTTGGTCACGAGCGGGGAAAGCTTGCAACCGGAGTCAGAGCGGTTGGCGCCGCTTTTAGCGCTGATAGCGCATTCTTCGCCTTAGCGACATGGGATGGCAAAGTCCAGGTCTATGAAACCGAAAACTGGGCGTTAATCAACGAGAGAGAATTCCATCAGACTCCTTGCGGTGAAGGTGGAGCAGCGTTAGCCTTCGCCCACAACCATTCTTGGTTGGCGATTGAATGTGGCTGGGAAGGCTTATTGACCATCTGGGATTTTGAACACGATAAAATGGTATTTCGCGATGAGCGGTATCCTTTTCGTGGATTGCAATTTTCCTCGAACGACGCCCATTTGATAGTGAGCCGCAACCCAAATACTCCGGCGAAATACGCCCTTGCGATATGGGATATTGAGAAGGACTTTGAACTGACGCTCTACCCGGGAAATAGTCCGCAAGTTCATCCAAATGGCGAACTGATGGCTGTCATTGGTCACGACTCCAGGATTTGGATATGGAATATCCAGCAAAACAAATTGCTGGTGATTTTGCCAGCGCCACATCGGTAGACCGCCCCTAAACAATCGTGAACTCCACGAAGTGGCTAGGCGTGGCTTAAGTTTGGCTTTGGCTACCGCGCACTCCGTTAGTGACAACCCATGAAAACAGTGATTTGGTAGACTAACCCACACCAAGCGTCCGCACCGGCAGGCCGTCTTTACCCGCCGACTCGACGATGGCGTCCCAGAGCTTCGCCATGCGCAAGCCGACCTCGGGTGGGCAGGGATTCTCGATTTCCCCGTTGCGGACCTGCGTGAATTGTTCCCAGGCGCCGCGCATTCTTGGCAAATCAGCTTCAGTCGCTTCGCTTTCACCTTCGCGCCGGACAAAAAGACGCTCGCCGTACATGCCGGTGCGGATCGCCCCGCGGGACAGGTTGATGAAGATCTCGTTTTCCAGGCCGGGGATGCAATCGCCGCAGCCGTTGATGGTGACCAGGGCGCCCGATTCCAGCCGTCCCATCACGACGCCATTGATATCGACCGGCGTGCCCCGGTTGTCGGTCCAGGCAGCCACCGTCGCGAAGTCCTCGCCGACCAAGGTGCAGACCGAATTGAGCATGTGAGCGCCGGAATCAAAGAGGAAACCGCCACCGGCCGTCTCGGGGATTTGCCGCCAGGTGCCGACGGTGGCATTCTTCCAGCCTTGCCAGACCATGCCCGTCACGGTCAACAGTTCGCCGAGCTCGCCGGATGCGATCAGATCGGCGGCATAGTTGATCTGCGGCGAGAGGCCGCCTTGAAAGGCGACGACCAGATGCCTGCCTGCCCGGTCGCGCGCCTCGATGAGGCTGAGGGCTTCCCCGGCGTTCATAACCATCGGCTTTTCCAGCAGCACATCCAAGCCGGCTTCCAGGCAGAGCTTGGTCTGGTCGTGATGCAGGTGATGCGGCGTGATGATGAAGACGGCGTCCAGCTCGGCGCTGAATGTGTCCAGCATGGCGGCGAGATCGGGTTCGTTGGGCGGTGGCGGCGCGCCGAGCTCTTCCAGCTTGGCGGCGGCGAGTTCGTAGTTGTCCCCCGATGGCTCGCAGACGACGCGGATATCAGCGCCAGTCTTGATCATGAGGGGCAGGTGGTGACGGGCCATGCCGCCGGCGCCGATCAAGGCAGTTCTGGTTTTCATAGCAAACTCTCTTCGGGTCTCGTAGTAGCGATGCAAAAATACAATGCGCGGGATTGTATCGGATGCGGATGCAAATGGCTAACATCTGCTGTCTAGATCGGCGCTGGGATGGATCCGTTCGGATGCGGTTGCGAGCCATCGCTTGACATGTTATGCCGGATTGCGCTAGATTGGTTCTGCAGGAACATGGGAGGCGAACTCGATTATGGAAGCGAAGATCGAGAAGTGGGACGACAGCTATGCCTTGCGCATACCAAAAGAACTGGCGCTTGAACTGGGCTTGGACTTTGGCGCGAAGGTAAAGCTCGTAAAGCACCTGCGCTGCTTGCGCGTTATTCCGCCAGGTGTTAAACACTATAGCTTGGAAGAATTGCTAGAGAGTATTCCCGACGACTATGAACCGGAGGAGTGGGATACGGGCCCGCCGGTAGGCAAAGAGGTCTGGTAGTGCCATATCTACCTTCGCGTGGAGATGTGGTGTGGATACATTTAGACCCCCAAGCTGGATACGAACAGGCTGGTCATCGTCCTGCTCTTGTTGTGAGTCGACGAACCTTCAATCGTAGAACTGGTATGATTATTATGTGCCCAGTTACCAATCGCCAAAGGCGAAACGCATTTGAGATTGCTCTGCCGCCGGGGCTTGCGGCAAAAGGCGTCGTCATGACGCATCACCTAAAATCATTGGATTGGCGGGCACGAGATGCGCAGTTTATGACGCGGTTGCCCGATCAATTCGTCAACCAAGTGCTCCTTGCGATTACCGAAATCCTGAGTTGAATTATTGCCCGGGCGCTCCGCAGTTTCTGGGCGGCAATTGCATACCTTATCGCCTTTCAGTATGCTCTTGATAGCATAGCTTACGAGCGCTTGGAGCCTCCCATGTTCGACTGGGCCCACGAAGAACTGCCGCAACCAACGACTGACCTCGACACGCTGAAAGCCAATATCGACGAATTTGGCTACTGCCTGATCAAAGACGCCATCACGCCCGAGCAAGTTTCAGCAGCCCGCGAGCGCTTGCTGGAGCAGGCGCAGGCGGAATTGGAAGGAGGCCAGGCTTTTGAAGACGGCGGGGCGAAGCAGCAATGGGGAAACTTCACAGACGAGGAGGGCCGCATCCGGCGCGAGGCATTTTCGGCCGCGGCCGGCGGCGTCAACCAACGCGTCTGGGTCTTGATCAACAAAGGCAAGGTCTGGCGCGACCTGCTCAAACAATCGACCGTGCGCGCGGTGGTCGGGCATGTATTGGGCGATGATTACCTGCTCTCCAGCTATGGCGCCAATATCGCCAAGCCGGGCGGCATCGCCATGAATTTGCATACCGATCAGTGGTGGATGCCGGAGCCGATCCATCGCGCCCCCAATCCGGTGCCGGCCGGGTCTTTGACGCGCGAGCTATCCAACCGCGTGGACGACTTCCCGGCCATGATCGCGCCACCGGTGGTCGTGAATGTGATGTGGATGCTCAACGACTTCACCGAAGCCAACGGCGCCACCCGCCTGGCGCCGCGCAGCCACCTCTACGGACGCCGCCCGGATGCCGAGCGGGACAAGGATGTGGTCAGCATCCCGGCCGAGGGCGTCGCCGGCAGCGCCATGCTCTTTGACGGGCGCATCTGGCATGGCACCGGCGCCAACACCAGCGATGGGCAACGTCTGGGCGTCTTGACCACTTTCGTCGCGCCGCAGTTCCGCACGCAGGTGAACTTCACGATGGCGGCCGCGCCCGAGATGCTGGCGGAGGCCGATGAGGATCTGCTAGCGCTTTTGGGCTTCAAGATCTGGAATGCCTACGGGCGGGTCGAAAGTCCGGTGGCGGGCTATATCAAGCAGGGCGAGCGGTCCCTGGGTGAGTTGAAGCCCCCATCCTGACGCGCGCGGTCATCTGGTCATAATCTCTGATATAATAGTAGCAAGGCTTAAACTTGCCCCGCGCAGTTGCTTGCCATTGATGCCGGCCTGGACGGTGGACTCCGTGGCGAATTGCTCCGCCAGATACTTTCTATGAGGAGACTGAGATGTTAAAACTTCGACTCATTATCGCCATCTTGCTATTGCTTGCGGCGCCCGCTCTAGCGCAGCAAAGCGAAGACAGGCCGAGCGTCTGGCTGTTATCCTTCTACCCCTTTGGTCCTACCAATGCAATCCAAACCGGCATGCTGGATGTGCTGGAAGCTTATGGCTTCATCCATCCCGAAGACCGATCGGATCAGCGGATGCAGGTCATGATCGAGTCGGCCGATAATTCAGCCATTCAATTCAACCGCTTGGAAGCCAACTTTGAACTTGACCGACTGCAGGAATTGGTCGCATTCGCGCTGGATCACGAGCCGGATGCGCTGGTGACGATCTCGGCGCCGATGACGCTGACGGCGCTGCAAGCCACCGCGGACATGGACGACCCGCCCGCGATATTTTTCGCCGATGTCTATAATCCTTACCAGGCTGGCATCGCCGAAGCGCCCTGCATCAAACCAGCCCATGTCAGCGGCGCGCAATCAGTAATCGATTATGAAGCTATCGTGGGCTTGCTGCAGCTGCAGAGCCCCGATATCAAGACGATCGGCACGATACACAATGCCGGCGACGCCAGCGGAGCTTACGGCGCCAGCAAGATTGCCGATATAGGCGAATCACACGGTCTGACCGTCGAACAAGCAGCCGTCACTTCGCTGGCGGATCTTGCGCTGGCGACCGGCGGCTTGGTCAGCAAGGGCGTTGAAGCCATCCTGCTGCCGATGGATTACATGAACCTGGCCGGGCTGCCGCTCATCTCCGGCGTCGCCAACGATCAAGGCATACCGATCTTCTTCGCCAGTCTGGACGGCCTGGTTTTGGGCGCTACCGTTGGCGCCGGTTTCTCCCAACTCTTGGCGCCGGGAGACACTGTCGGCTTGATGCTCGCCGCCTATTTGGCGGACGAACTGGACCCCGCCGCAACCGGCATCAGCGCGCATGCGGGCGACACATTTGTCGGCATCAATCTGCATACCGCCGAGCAGATGGAATTCAGCTTTTCCCAGGCGCTGCAAGATCGGGCCGATATGTCCCTCACCATGGATGAAGCATCAGGCTTGCCCTCGATATTGCCAATCAGTCCGGCTGCGCAGGCGGGGATTGGACAAGCCTTTTATGGCGGGCCCGAGCCATTGGAAGCGCGCCAGGAGCGAGACCGCGCCTTCCTGGCCGAGCTGGAATGCACGCCGGAGCGCATCGCCGAGCAGCAGGCTGCGCTGGACGCGATGGAGGGGTAGGCTGAGCATCCGGTGGCGGGTTGTATTCGGCTGGGCGAGCGGTCGCTTGGTGAGACGCGGCTGGGGTAGCGTGCTCGGTACAAAGCATTTTTTGAGCGCGTCTGTTGCTCTTAGAGGTCAGTCATGAACATGAATCTGAAGACGTTTCTTGCAGCAGTTCAGGTTGCTAAGCAGGCGGGCACGAAACTTCCCCTTGTCCTGTTTGTTTTTCAGTTGCTGAAACAGTTTGACCGTTCTCTGATTAAGGCCAACGATAATGACAGTTCCGAGCCGGCAGAACAGGCAGGCTACGTCTATGTGATCCGGGATAAGGCTAATGGTGAGCGTTACAAGTCTGGCTACCGCGCTATACCGCCCTGGCGCGATAGCCAATTGCGCTCACAAATGGGACAGCTTCAGGATTTTGTACTCATCATTCCGGCAAAGGACGCAAAAGCCCTGGAGAAAAAGCTGCGACAATCTTACGCCGGGGGAGGCAGGAAAGGCGCATGGTTCACACTTAGCAACAATAAGCAGCGCGAGATTCTGATTATTGCTGCCCTAGTGATGGTAGCTGCGGGCGACGCTCTTGGAATGGCACCAGTCAGCAAAGAAATTCTCGAGTTAGGGAAAGAGCTATTCAATCGTGTAACTGCACTGGCAAGCTCGATGTTGGCAATCTTGAAATCTACACAGACGCAATCTAGCGCAGTAAATGGGCCTAGCGAAGCCGAACCCGATTTCGATGGGTTCTCCGCGATTTCCGACTTTGAGATTTCCGACTTTGACTGGAATTGGGAGAGTGTACTGAACAAGGATTACTACGCTCTTCCGAAGCTCAGGGGCAAAGAAGCCTACCTATCTGTTATTCGAGATAACGATGCCAAAGAGGGCAGAATCTTCTTTGACGATCACCCGGCGAAATCCCTTGAAACCGCATTTGTCGATAGGTCGCTTCGTTTTGCCTTAGAGATTGTCTTGATATTGAAAGTCGACAACAAGAGAAAAGCCAGGCGCGTCTTGCTCTCCTCGTCGGGCGAGCAAGATGGTAATGAATGGGTGGCGCTTTCGGATGATATGCTGGGTGAAATCAAGAAGTTCGCGACAGCGGAGTGGCACGGCGACAGCATTTATGTTGGGCCAAGAACCCATTTCGGGCTTGAAACGTTGTCACCCGTTGATTTCCGCACGTATCCTAAGTTAGAGGATGCCGCAGGGTATGTCTGCGTCGTTCAAGGCGTTAAGCCGGGCAATCGATGGAAGATTTGGAGTAGTCGACGCCCCAAGCGCTGGACGAGACGCAGTTGGCGTGCGCGTGAGTTAAACAGCCCGCAAGCCTTAGTGTCTTCGTCGAAGCTTTTCAGATTCAGTAGCCTTATACAAGCAGAGCATGCGCAGTCCTTCAGAAGATTTCTGCGCGCTCGATACCGTCAGCAGCGTCGTAAAGGCGGGTGGTTTGAGCTTGACGATGCGCAACTAGAAGAAATCCGTAAAATGGGTCGTAAGCCAAGTTAACGTGTTGACCTAGTGGAAGTAAGAAGTAATCGAAGCAGCGACCATGCAAACTTCCGCCGAGTTAAGGGGCGCGTATGAACATCTTGCCACTAAAGCGGATCTTGAACAGGTAGAGAAACGCTTGCAGAGATTTGTTCTGGCGGTGGCCACAGTCATGATTGTCATACTGACATACTTGGAGAACTTGAAGCTAGACGAAATTTTGTCCCGGCTGCCCTGAGCGGAGTCGTCCGACTGTGAATCCGAGTCTCCCGCTTTGTACGCGCCCGGCCAACAATCTCAGCATATGAATATGACAAGCTTGTAGCAAGCCAAGTCCTCTCTCGGTTAAACTGGGGCCGAGGACTTGTTTTGAATTACTATTTCGCCTTCACTCATGTTGGGGCAAGAGACGGGGAATATGGCTCAACAGGTTGACAAACTACAGCAAATCCACATCGGCAAGAAAGGCGCCGCCCCCATCGCCGCCCCCGGCTGGGCCGCCAAAGCCACCGAGCGCGTCAAACTGGTCGACTGCGACGTGCATCACAACTACCGCGAGCCGGAAGACCTCCTGCCCTACCTGCCCAAGTTCTATCAGGAACACTTGCTTGATCAAGGCTTGCACCTGCCCGGCAGCGGTTATGCCAACGCGCCTTATCGCCGCCTGCGCCCCGACCTCAAAGACCCCGAGCTGCAAGAGCGCGAGTTCAACTTCTCGCTCGAATTCACGCAGAAAGAATTGCTCGACCGCTGGCAAATCGATTTCGCCCTGCTCACGGGACCGCCCACCTTCTATTCCTACGCCGGCTTGCCCGATCCCGATTGGGCCGCCGCCCTCTGCGCCGCTTTCAACGACTACACCATCGAGCACTGGCTGGAGCAGGATCCGCGTATCGTCAACGCCATCCTGGTCGCGCCCAATGACCCGGCGCTGGCGGTCAAGGAGATTCATCGCCTGGCGCCCCGCCAAGATACCGTCGCCGTCATGATGCCGATGCTGACGCCCCATCTCTACGGCCAACGCGTTTACCATCCGATCTGGGAAGCCTGCGCCGAGCATGACTTGCCGGTCGTCTCCCATATCGGCGGGCATAGCCCCGGCTCGACGCCGACGGCGGCCGGGCACCCGACCTATTACATGGAATCGCGCATGACCCGCCCCAGCCTGGCCAGCGCCCAAGCCGCCTCCCTGATCTGCGAAGGCGTCTTCGAGCTATTCCCCAACCTCAAGTTCGCCATGATCGAAGTGCAGCAGATGTGGGCGGCGCCGCTGATGTGGCACATGGACGCGGACTGGAAAGCCATCGGCGATCAAACGCCCTGGCTCAAGCGCTTGCCCAGCGAATACTTCCGCGAGCATATCCGCATCGGCACGCAGCCCATGCACGAACCCCCGAAAAACGAGCAGGTTTATCAAATGCTGGAGATGCTCCACGCGGACGAGACGCTGGTCTTCTGCACCGATTTCCCGCACTGGGACTGGAACGATCCGGTCACTGTCCTGCCCAAGCTGGACGACCATAGTCGCCGGCGCATCTTCGCCGAAAACGCCCTCGAATTCTTGCGCATCAACGACGACATGATCGAGGCGGTCCTGGCGTGAGCGGCATCGTGGTGGGCAAGGCGAGCGAAATACCGGTCGGCGGGCGCGTGATCGTCGTGCCCTTTCGCGGACGCGCCGGCATCGGCATCTTCAACGTTGGCGGCGAATTTTACGCCCTGCGCAATATCTGCCCGCATAAACGAGGCCCCCTTTGCACCGGCGAGGTAGCCGGTCGCAGCAGCGCCCACGCGCCGCCTTCCGTGACCGACGGCTTCGTCGATTATGAGCGCGATGGCGAGATTCTCCGCTGCCCCTGGCATGGCTGGCCCTTTGATATCGCCACCGGCCGATGCCTGGTGGAGCCGGCTATGCGCGTGCGGACCTATCCGGTCACAGTCGATGGCGATGACCTGATCATTGATGTCGACGCCGCGACCCTGTAAGCCTTGTCCAATGCTGAATTATCGACGCCCGAATAGCTTGCTCGCCCCGATTCTATGCCTGAACATTTAGCCGCCCATTCCCGAAACTTTTCTGCTACCCTCGATGTTATGAACGCCATATCGACTGTCCAGCATTCAAGTCTAAACTTACCATGCCTAACCGCAATTGCAGCCATTATACTGCAATACCCATACCCCCCTCTCTCCCGATACTATATACATACTGTATCAATATAGAGGCGAGATTTTCCCGCATTTTCCCGCATTTTCAGGGTATTTTAGAGGTTTTAGAGACACTTTAGAGCAGATGGCCGCGGGCTGTTTCCGTCTTGGTTGAACCCTTGCTTGAAAGGACAAAACTGTGAGCTCCGAAATAGATATTGTTCGCCTCGGCGTGATCAGTTTCGCGCACGCCCATGTCAGCAGCTACTGCCGCGTCATCGCCGATTTCGCCGACGCCCAGGTGGTCGCCGCTTGGGATGATGACGCCGAGCGCGGGCAGAGCGGCGCGGCCGAGTTCGGCCTGGAGTGGCAGCCCGATCTCGATCGGCTCTTGGCGCGGGACGATATTGACGCCGTCTTCGTCGCCAGCCCAACCAATCAACACGCAAAGCACGTCATCGCGGCCGCCGAAGCGGGCAAGCACATCCTTCTGCAGAAGCCGATGGCGCTGACCCTGGCAGATTGCGATGCCATTATCGACGCGGTCGAGCGAACGGGCCTGAAGTTCAGCATGTGTTATCAGATGCGCGCCGACCCGATTAACCGGAAGATGAAAGCGCTGATTGACGAAGGCGCGGTCGGCAATATCGCCGTAATTCGCCGCCGGCACGCCATTCCCGCCTTGCTCAATCCGGACTGGGCGGTCCCGGGCAATTGGCATATCGACCCGGTTCAGAATATGGGCATGTTCATGGACGATGCCTCCCATGCCGCCGACTGGTTCTATTGGATGTTGGGGGCGCCGGTCAGCGTGGTGGCGGAGATTGACAATATCGTCACGGATTCAGCGCCGGATGATAACGGCGTCGCCATCTATCGCTTCAGCAAAGGCGAAATCGGCGTACTCTTCAACAGCTCAACGCAACTGGCGGCCGAAGCCACCACCGAGATCTACGGCGATGCCGGCACGATTCACCAGAATTACGGCGACGCGCCCTCGACCATCCCGCCGCCGGAAGCGACGCCGCTGAAGCTCTACCGCGCCGGCGCCGAGGACTGGGAGCGCTTCGATTTTCCTTTTCTGCCGCACCGCTCGCGGATCCAAGGCGTCCCGCGCCCGCTGGTCAACTATCTCAAGGGAGAGGGTCCGCCCCTGGCGACAGCGCAAGACGGCCGCGCCTGTATCGAGATGATCCTCGGCGCTTATCAATCGGCGCGCGAAGGACGACGCGCGACCTTCCCGCTTTGACGAATATGTTGCGGACAGCCGCCAATTGCGGCTCTGCCGGGAGTGGTAATTTGCTGGATACTAAGTCATTTGTAGGGGCGACCTACCAGGTCGCCCGCGTTTCATAGTAGAGTTTTCGGGCGACTTAATAAGTCGCCCCTACGTGTCTTGCGATGTTGGCATATCCACGACTTTCACCATTCCTCTCCATCCAGTTAATTGCAGCGCAGGAAACTTTTCGTTATACTCCCGTCTGTGAGCAATTTTCCGTTCTGTATCTTTTGAAGGAGAATCAAAATGAATCGAAGAAACACCCTGCTTGTACTCGTCGCCTTGATTGCGCTGCTCCTCGGCAGCTTCGCTGGCGTGGCGCAGGACGAAAAAGTTCTGGTGATCGGACACACCGAAACAACCGATGCCTATGACCCGGCCAACGGCTTCACGGGGACCACGCATATGGTAAATCACGTCGCCTATGACCAACTCGTGACCTTCCCGGATGATAGCGCCGCCGAAATCTTGCCGAAGTTGGCCGACAGTTGGGAAATCTCGGAAGATGGCATGACGTATACCTTCTCGCTGAATCAGGACGCCGTCTTCGCTAATGGCGACGATGTGACTGCCGAAGATGTCGTCTTCTCGTTTAACCGGCTCAAATATCGCGATGGCAACCCGTCCTTCCTCGCCGACCCCATTGATTCACTGGAAGCCATCGACGATGACACGGTTGCTATCACCTTGGTTGAGCCGCGTCCGTCGTTCTTGTCGGAGATTACCAGCGCGGTCTTCAGCGTCACCAATGCTGATGTGGTGCGCGCCAACGGCGGCACTGACGCCATGGATGCGGCCGAGACCGACGAAGCTGGCGCCTACCTCGACAGCAACTCCGCCGGCTCCGGACCGTATATCCTCGCCTCCTGGGAGCCGCAGGATCGCACTGAATTGGTGCGGAATGAGGGCTATTGGGGCGAACAGCCATACTTCGACCGCGTGATTATCATCAACATGCCGGAAGCGGCTACGAAAATCGTTGCCCTGGAAGCCGGGCAGATCGATATCGCACTGGATTTGAATAGCGATCAGGTGGCTGAATTTGAAGGCAACGCAGACATCCAGGTTCACCGCGGCTTGAGCAACTGGACGCACTTCATCATCATGAACACAGATGAATCGCTCAGCGGTCCCTTTGCAGATCCGAAGGTGCAGCTTGCCGTCCGCTATGCTCTGGACTACGACGGCTACAAAACGCTTTGGGGCGGCGTAACGCCTGGCACCAATATGTGGGTCGGCCTGTTCTCCGCCTTTGGCGAAGACCGCGCCTTCAGCCGCGATCTTGATAAAGCGCGCGAGCTGCTGGCCGAAGCCGGTTATCCCGATGGGCTGGATATGCCCTTGGAATACCCCGATACGACCATCGGCGGCGTACCCTTCAGCACCAATGCCCAAAAGATCCAATCCGATCTCGCTGAAGCCGGCATCAACGTTATCTTGCAGCCGGGCGAAATGCAGGTGGCCTTGGAGCGCTATCGCAGCGGCGACCACACCAACGGCTACTGGCTCTGGGGCCCGGACATTCTCGACCCCGTTGATTTCACCAGCTTCCTGCCCGGCGGCAAAGTCGCAACCGAGCGCAACAACTGGCAGTTGGAAGACGTGCCGGAAGATATTCAAGGCTTGATCGCGCGCGCCAAGACCGCCAGCGACACGGACGAAAGGCTGGAGGTCTATACCGCCTTGCAGGAGTTCATTCAACAGTACGGTCCCTTCGCGCCCTTTAACGTGCCGGAGCAGCCGTCAGCCACCCGAGCCGACATCGAAGGCTATATCTTCCATCCGCATTGGACTTTGGACGTGGCGATTTTGAGCCGCGGCATGTAAGCCAATCATAGAGCGTCGTTTCTGGGCGGCCCATCCGATGGGTCGCCCTTTTTGTGTCCGCGCCTTCCGCTCTGCGTCTCAAGCCAGCGGCCAGGAACGCTGCGCTTTTTGCCCGCGCCGCCTGATGTGTTAAACTAGGCTTCGTTTCGTCAGCCTTGACAGGCCGTCTATGAACTTCCTGCAATATTTCACGCGTCGAGTCTTGCTCGTCATGCCACTGCTGGTCGGCATCACCATGATGGCTTTCTTGATCGCCAACCTGATACCCGCCGATCCCATCATCGCCAACCTGCCGCCCAACGCGCTGAACGACGAAGACACCATCGCCGCCTTCCGCAAAAAATGGGGCCTCGACAAACCCATGCACGAACAATATCTGACCTACTTGGGCAACCTTGTGCAGGGAGATATGGGCACGTCGATCAAGACGCGGAAACCAGTTGGCGAAGATATCGCGCGGCGCCTTCCGGCTACCATCGAATTAGCCACCCTGGGCATCATCTTTGGCATTGCGCTCGGGGTCGGGCTTGGCTTGGTCTCCGCGATATGGAAGGACAGTTGGGCCGACTATTTCGCTCGCGTGATCGCCCTGATCGGCGTCAGTTTCCCGGTATTTCTGATCGCCTTGGTGCTCTTGAACGTCTTCTACGCCCAGCTTCGCATCGCCGCGGGCCCCGGACGCCTCGATATCATCATGCGCCCGCCGCCTACTGTCACCGGCTTGTTCACCGTAGACGCGCTGCTGAATGGCGACCTGAATACTTTCCGCAACGCCCTGTCGCATCTCATCCTGCCCGCGATCACCCTGGCGCTTTACATCAGCGGCATCATCTCGCGCATCACGCGTTCATCATTGCTGGAAGTGCTGAATCAAGATTATATGCGCACCGCCCGCGCCAAAGGCCTGCGCGAGCGTTACGTTATCGGCTTTCATGGCATGCGCAACTCGCTGATCCCGGTGGTGACGGTCATCGGCTTGTCTTATGGCAATCTGCTGGTGGGCTCAATCCTGATTGAGTCGATCTTCGCCTATCCCGGCATCGGCTTCTATATGTTCCGCGCTAGCACGTCGCAAGACTTCCCGGCGATTATGGGCGTCAGCCTGCTATTCGCCTTCATTTATGTCGGAGTGAATTTTGTCGTCGATATCCTCTATTTCTTCCTCGACCCACGAATTCGAGTCGCCTAGCCGCCGCGAGCTGGCCGCGTACCATCTGCGCCGCAATCCGCTGGTCGCGCTCGGGCTGATCATCGCCATCCTCTGGATCGTGGTCGCCTTCATCGCGCCCGATATCGCGCCCTTCGAGCCGCTAAAGCAAGATCTCGTGAACCGACTGCAAGGGCCCAACGCGCAATTCGCCATGGGCTCGGACGAACTTGGGCGGGATATATTCAGCCGCGTCCTCTGGGGCTCACGCATCACCATACCAGCCGGCTTGGCAGTCATCATCATCGGCAGTACGCTCGGCGTCATCATCGGGGCGGTCGCCGGGTATGCCGGCGGGATCGTCGACGAATTGCTGATGCGCCTGACCGAGCTTTTCATGGCTTTCCCCTTCATCATCCTGGCGATGGCGGTGACGGCGGCGCTGGGACCGGATATTCAGAATGCCGTGATCGCCTTGAGCGTCGTCTGGTGGCCGCGATACGCCAGAATACTTCGCGGTCTCGTTCTCGAGGTCAAATCACAAGAATTTGTCGAAGCGGCTCATAGTGCCGGCGCAGGCGGCGCTTATGTGCTTTTTCGCACCATCTTGCCCAACTGCGTCGCTCCGGCGGTCATCCTGGCCACCCTTGATATCGGCACCGCTGTTCTCAGCTTCGCCGCGCTTAGCTTCATCGGCTTGGGGCCGGAGCCATCCTCGCCGGAATGGGGGCGGATGGTCAGCATCGGCATCGACTTCTTCGACCAGTGGTGGATGTGGCTCTTCCCGGGCTTTGCCATCGCCAGCCTGGTGATGGCTTTCAACTTCATCGGCGATGGCTTGCGCGATATCCTCGATCCGCGCCTGCGGGGGGAATGAGCTTCGCGCTCTCAGTCCTTATATCGTCGGCGCGACGCCCGTCCAATCGAAGACGACGCCGATGTACTCGTCTTTTTCGTGTTTCAGCCCGTCGTAGGCTTGCTGCGCCTGCTCCGGCTTCAGCGTATGACTATGCAGCGGCGAGACCTGCAAATCTCCCTTGCGGATGTACTCCAGCGCCAGCGCGGCATTGCGCGCAATCGAGTGCTTGACGAAGGGATCATGCGGCACCGGATAGCGCCATTCGTGCGCGCCTTTGAAGGTCAGGTTGCCGCGGCCGTCAAGGTGGACATGCTGCAGCACCGGCGTCAGGTCGGTTTCGTAGGCGCCGCGCGGCGTGCCCAGAAAGATGACCTCGCCATAACGCCCGACCAGCGGCAGCGCCGGCGGCAGCGCGCGCGGGTTGCCGGTCGCTTCGATCAAGGTCGTCACGCCTAAGCCGTCGGTGATGGCGGCGATATCGGCTTCGACCGTCGCCGGGTCCAACGTCAAGGCATGGGCGACGCCGCATTCTCGCGCCAGCTCGACGCGCTTCTCGCTGAGGTCCAGCCCGATGACGCGCCCGCCTTGCAAGCCCGCCAATTGCGCGGCGAAGTTGCCCACCAGTCCCAAACCGGTCACCGCGACATAATCGCCGAGCTCGATGGTCGAAATCCGCAGCGCCGTGAAAGAAACGCAGATCATCCGCGTGAAGACGGCTTGAGACAAATCCATGCCAGCCGGCGCCTTCACGCAGAGCGCGCGCGGGTTGCCGGTGTCGATGACTTGGTACTGACAGTGCCCGCCCATGCTGTAGACCATATCGCCCGGGGCGGCCGCGCTCACTTTGTCGCCCACCGCGACGACCTCGCTCACAGAGGCGTATCCCGGCGTCTGCGGGAAGCTGAACCAAGCTTCCACGCCGGACAGGCAGGCCAACTCGGTGCCGGCGCTGATCAGCGAATAATGCGTCTGCGCCAGGATCTCATGCTCGCCGAGCGGCAGGAGGTCGCTGTCGATCTCTTTCACTTCGATGCTGTCGGGTCCGGTGAATACTACGCTAGTGTTTTTCATACGCCGCTGCACTCCTCCGCGCGCCCTTGCGCCGGTTATCTTTGCTGTTAGATTGTAATGTGGGCTACTTGCTACCCGAAGAGAATACCACAATACCAGTTGCAAAATCTGCGAACTCTGTCCTCGCTCGGTCCTGGCGGCCGCCACAAAATCGGGGCAAGTTCACCATAGGGACGGCGGGAGCGGGTTGGGAACACGCGCGGCATGTCCACGATTTTCGCCACCCCTCAAAATCGCCGGGTTCAGCTCTTCCATTTCAGAACGCATGTGCTATAATATCTACAAGCCGAAGGAACTGAGTACCCCCATGCCCAAAACCAGATACTTCTTAGACCATGAAAAACGCCGCGCCATGAACCCGCTCCATATCCATGACGACATCAACCCCGTCCACCTGCCTGCAGGATCATCCTACCCTTCGCCGCTGGCGCAAAAGCCGCCTCGCCGGCAAATCGCTACTTTGTCCGAAAAAAGTTTTTCTTTGTCCGCCAAACGGACAATGTCGGACAAACCCCTAACCAATCAGCAACAGTCTGATAATCTCATGCTTACTCCCGCCCCCTCCATTCAACCGCCGACAATCCCCAACGCCGCCCTCTGTGTCTCTGTGGGGAATCCCCCGGCATGGAATTCGGAATATGCCTTAATTCACCACGCCCGCAACTGCACGCCTTTTGGGTATGGCGCAGCCCAACAACGCGCCTATAATCCACAGATTCAACAATTCGCAAAATAGATACCACGGAGGACCCGCCATGACCCTCGACGAAAAAGTCAAAGCGATGGGCATCGATATTGAAGACTTTACCCCGTCAGCAACGCTGGCCCCGGCGACGCGCATCGGCAATACCATACTCGTTTCGGGCCACGTCTCCACCGGCTACGTCGGCAAGCTCGGCCGCGATCTGGATGTCGAGACCGGCAAGAAAGCCGCCCGCGTCTGCGCTGTTGACCTGCTGAAAGCGGCCTACACCATCACTGGCAGCGTCGACAAGCTGCGCCTTCGCCGGCTGCTCGGCTGCGTCAATTCCATGCCCGAATTCACCGATCAGCACCTGGTCATCAACGGCGCTTCGGAATTGTTCTGGGAGCTTTACGATGGCGAGCTGCATGCCCGCAGCGCCCTCGGTTTCGCCTCCCTGCCCAACGGATTCGCCGTCGAGATCGAAGCCATCTTTGAGATCGTCGACTGAGCCTGGCGCGACAAGCGACTCGTAATCATCGCCGACAGGACTTAGGCTGGAGCCCAAGCCGCCGCCACAGCGAAAAAAGTCCCTCCCTGATGCTTCAGGTCGCGTAGACACTGACCTTCGGGAGGGATTTAGGGAGGGGTAGTTCCGCTCATGCTCGCGCGCATCATCAATCCGATACGCAACTTCAACCCGCAAGCCCGGCTTTTCTTCATCGTGCTCGCGGGCATGTGCTTTGTCGTTGACGGCGTCTATACGGTGCTGCTCAATCTCTATATGCTGCGCCTGGGTTATGGCACGGAGTTCATCGGCCTGGTCAACGCGGTCGGTTTGCTGACCTTCGCCAGCGTCAGTTTGCCGGCCGGCATCCTGGGCTCGCGCCTGTCCACTACCTTGCTCATGAAGGTCGGCGCCGCCATCAGCGTTATCGGCGGGCTGCTGCTGCCCCAGGCGGAGTTGCTGCCGCCGGGCCCGCGCGAGAGCTGGCTGGTATTCCACTACGCCCTGATGCTCACTGGTTTTTCCCTCTTCTTCGTGAATGGCGCGCCTTACCTGCTAAATGTGGTCGATACCGCCTACAAGCATCGCGCTTTCGCGTTGAAGACGGCGGGCTGGTCTCTGGCCGGTTTCGCCGGCAGTCTGGTCGGCGGCCTGCTGCCCGGTTTGATCGCGGCGCTGCTCGCTACCACCTTGGCCAGCCCGGCGCCCTATCGCCTCACGCTGACCTTGTCCAGCGCGGTAATGGCGCTGTCCGCCCTGTGTTTGTTGCGCGTCCGCCCGCTGCCGCATGACAGCGCGCCCATGGCCGACGATGTCCCGGCCGATGCGCCTCGCCAGCGCCTGAGCATCACACGCGCGCTCATCATACTCATCGCTGTAATGACGATCATCCGGCTGTTCCAGGTCGCCGGCACCGCCACCGTGCTGGTTTACTTCAATGTTTACATGGATCGACAGTTGGCTGTTTCCACCGCTATGATCGGCGCCATCGCCGCCCTGGGCCGCTTGACCGGCGTACCCACTGCTCTGCTCACGCCATCATTCATCGAGCGCTGGGGAATCCTGAAAGTCGTCATCTGCGCGTCTCTGGCGACCTCGATATGCCTGCTGCCGATAGCGCTGGTCGAGCACTGGCTGGCGGCGGCAATTGGCTTCATCAGCACAATGGCGCTGACCTCGATACGCTACGCGTCCTTCGTCGTCTACATCCTCGACCTTGTGCCGAAGCCGCAGCAATCCATCATGGCTGGCAGTGGCGAGATGGCGGCCGGCTTGAGCTTCGCCGTCATGGCGCTGGGGGGAGGGCTTCTGCTCTCGCTCCTCGCCTTCAGCGACCTGTTTCTGCTCGGAGCGATCTTCTCCTTCATCGGCACAGCGCTCTTCTGGCTCTATATCCTGGCAAGCAAACCAAAGCGCAAGCTCAAGCCAGCGCTCTAATGCCAGCACAAATAGATAAACACTTTCCCGGAGGGACCAACGCTCACGATCGCCGGCCCCGTCCGGGCAACCTGTGTCTGAGTTATTCAATTGGCGGCCGCGGGCATCTCTACGAGGCAACTGTTTTGCCCGCCGCTTCCAAAAGCGCGATCACTTCGCCCCGATCGGTCTCGTCCTCAAAGGGCGAGCGCGCCAATTCGAGCGGATTTCGATTGCTCGCTTGTTCGCGCGCGCCGAGATCCGCGCCGCGCTCGATGAGATATTGGGGCACATCGGTCAGCAGCCGATACACGCCGATGTCCTCCGTCGCCTGCGTCATATCAGGCAGCGGATCGAGAAAGGCTTTGGGGCCGAAGCAGATGGCGAAATGCAGCGGCGTATAGCCGCGGCCGTCCGGCGCGTTCACATCTGCGCCCGCGTCCAGCAGGACATCCATGACCTCAACGTGCCCGCCCTGCGCCGCCAGATGCAGAGAGCTCAAGCCGGCGCCTAATACGTGATCCGCCGCAGTCGCTGCGCCAGCCAGGCCGGCGTTGGCGATCAGCAGTTCTTGAACCCGCGCCAGATCGCCCATGATGCCCGCCCAGAAGATATCGACCGCCCCGCCCAGATGCGCTAGGAGGTGCCGCGCGCAGTCATAGTTGCCGCGGTAGGCGATATCGCGCAGCGGGGTCGTCCGACCGTATTTGCCGCTGCGTTCGTAAGCGACCAGCGGGTCAGCGCCATAATCCAGGTAAAATTGAATCGACTTCACGTCACGGCAGAAAGAGAGCAAGGTGCTTGGTCCGGGTCCAATCTCGTTCACCAGCGCCGGGTTCTCAGCGAGCCAGGCTTTCACGCCGGCCCCGTCGCCCAGCCAGGCGCAAGCCCAGACATCCTTTTCCGCGCCCCGCTCCAGCAAGAAATCCACCATGCCCAGCGCGGCGTATTCCGGCATGAAGTCGGCCAGATCGATGGCGTGGATCAGCGCATTGAAACGATAGCGATCATCGCGGGCGTTGATATCGGCGCCGTGCGCCAGCAAGAGATCGACGATGTCTTTGCGCCCGTGCATGACCGCCACGTGCAGCGCCAGGGCATCCGCGCCCCAAAGCGAGCTGCGGATGTAGCCGCTGGCATTCGCCAAGCGCCCGTCTTCGCCGAGCAGCCGCCGGACGCGCTCGACATCGCCAGTCTTGGCCGCGTCGAACAGGCGCATGACCTTCTCGGTAAATTGATTGTCCCGCGAGGGACGCTGTGCTGATAAGCCGTTCAAGTGCCTCATCCTTTTCTTCAATTGTTTACGCGCGTGGTGCAGCCGCGTCTTGACCGTGCCCAGCGGGATCTCCAGAAATGACGCGATCTCCTTCTGTGAATACTCGTTCATGTAATACAGCAGCAGGACGCTGCGCTGCGCCGCCGGCAAGCTGTCGATCGAGGCCCAAAGTTCGTCCTGCCCCTGCTCAACATAAGGCGCTGGACCGGCGACCGCCAACTCCGCCACGTTTTCCAGCGAGACCCAGACTGGTTCTTTGGCGCGCAAACGGCGCTGCGCCTGGGTATAGACGATGCGGCGGAACCAGCCCGGGAAAGCGGCGGCCTCGCGCAGCTTGACCAAGCCGCAGTAGGCGCTGATGAAGGCGTCCTGGGCAGCGTCTTCCGCCTCCTGCCAATCGCCCAGCAGGGCATAAGCATAACCGACCGCCATATCCTGAAAACGTCGTACCAGTTCTTCGAATGCGGGGCTGTCGCCATTACGGGCAGCGATGATCAGCCCGCTCAAATCTCCCATAAGCGCTCCTTCCACTTTGCCTACACTTTAAAGAGCCAACGGAGGCGCGAAAGGTTCATTCGCCGCCGGTTTTTGCCGCCCCGGAATCCCGGCGAAGCCCGCCCCGCTCCAGGCGACGCCATCGTGGTGGATATTCAACTGATGATACAAACTCTCGGCGATGTCATCATCGCGCCAATCATAATCGGCAACCGCCGCAAAGGGGCTCGCCGCCGTCCGCTTCCCGCGGCTGCCATCGCCAATGGCGAAGGTATCGATGACGATGCGCTGCGCCCCCGTCTCCAGCAGCCGCTCGGCAAAATGCGGCGAATAAGGCAAGCAGGGCGAGACCGCGATTTGAACCTGGATCCCCCGCTCCACCGCCAGCTTGACCGCCTCCAGCCGCTTCTCCACATGCGACCGGCTCGGTCCATAAGGCAGGTCGCCCCGGTCTGTCTCGATGGTCATGCCCAGCCAGGCATAGGGCAGCGCCGCGATTAGTTCCAGATCATCCGCCACCGCCGGTCCCCGCGTCTGAATCAGCAGCAGGTCGAGGTCATCGTAACGCGCGAAGACCTCGAGGCAGCGCCGCGTCAGTCTTAGCTTGCGCTCGATCGGCTGGTAGGGGTCAGTCACCGGGCTCATGAAGATGCGCATGCCCCGCCGGTCGCGCGCCCGCGCCAGTTGCTCGTCCAGCAGCTCGGCGGCGTTCTCTTTGATGATCAACGCATCGCCCCAAGCCTCGCCGTCGCGCCGGGCGAAATGCCAGTTGGGCAGCATCGGCGCGTAACAGTAGGCGCCGCAATACAGCTTGCCGAATTGGCAGCCGGCCGCCCAGGAGAGGCTGTGCGTGTAGGGTCGTTCGCCAGCGGTGAGGAAGCCGCGCTTCTGCGGCGTCAGGATGGATTTGGCTTGGATTGTGCGGATGCGCATGGGTTAATGATACCGCATCGGCTGGCGGCGGGACTTGGATGAAGGCCGCGAGCCCGCGAAAACCTCAGGGTCTCGGCGGTAACATAGAAATCTCCCTCGACATTGCGCTTCAGCCGTGTATAATGCATCGCTCGTACCAAGAAAACGGGAGCAACACCATGCCCGGCAAACGCAAAATCACCGGCGTCAAGCCGCTCTTCGGCCACTCGCGCAGCAAAGCCTTCAACACCGTCAAGCGCAAATTCAAGCCGAACCTGCAAAACAAGCGCATCTACGTGCCCGAGATTGACCGCTGGGTGCGCGTCAAAATCACGGCGAAAGAACTGCGGACCATCGACAAGATCGGCTTCATGGAATTCCTCAAGCGCCGCAACATCCCGCTCAAGCAGTTACTCTAGCGCCATCAGCCACATAGCGGAAACGCTGTCAAATTTGCGGGCGACCTTTGAAGTGGTTCCCGGCATTTCTACATCACCAAAGCGGCCGAAAGAGCCCGCGTGAGAATACGCCAAATTACGTTAATTCACGACAATTCTCACTGCCTTTATTACCAATATCTGTCATGAATCCCCATCACCAATCTATCTTGAGGCGCATCCAGGCGGCGGAGCCGGGGCGCGGGCAGACCACACAACGCCCGGAACACCTTGGCACAGCGCGCCGATGGTATGGCCTCAAGAATGATCAACGGCGGCGAATCTTGCTCGATTTCTGCGCTGCCCACAAGGACCTCAGCTTCGATGCCTGGCTGGCGCTGATCGACAGCCTGTATCAAGGCGAGTCTTACGAAGAACGCTGCGCGCCCCAGACGCTTTTCCGCAAATACCCGCGCTATCGCCGGCGGCTGTCCCTGGCGCAACTGGATGCCTGGCTCGGCTGTCTCGATGGCTGGGCGGAAGTCGACAGCACTTGCCAGACCGTCTTCAGCGACAAGGATCTGTTGGCGGGCTGGGACAACTGGTCCGCCCGGCTCCGGTCATTGGCGGCGGAGCCCAATCTCAATAAGCGCCGCGCTGCCCTGGTGCTTTTGACCGCGCCCATCAGCCAATCAGACGACGAGCGCATCCTCGATCTCTCGCTTGAACTGATTGACCGGCTCAAGGCGGAGAAGGACAAGCGCATCACCAAAGCGATTTCCTGGCTTTTGCGCAAGGGCGTCAAGCAGCACCGAGAGGCGATCGCCGCCTATCTCGAGGCCAATGCCAAGAGCCTGCCCGCCATCGCCGCCCGAGAAACACGCAAGAAACTCGCTACCGGCAAAAAATGATCAAATAGGTAGGGATGGCCCTTGGTTCGCCCGTAGCGGAGTCTCACATATCGGCGTAATAATCCTTCACCAGGTAATGGGTATCGCGCGGCGGACGCGACATGTAGTGCGCTTGCGGCGGAATCTCCGGCAGTTCAATCGGTCCCGGAATCACATTTTCGTAAGGTATCGCCCCCAAGATATCGCGGATGACATTCAGGCGCAGCCGGCGCTTGTCATTGGAGTTGACCTGCCGCCAGCGACATTCGGGGATGTCGGTGTGTTCGATCATGGCATCTTTCGCCCTTGAGTATTCCACCCAGCGGTTGCGCCCTTCGATATCGATCTCGCTGAGTTTCCAGCGGCGCGAGGGATTGGCCGCGCGCGCCTGGAAGCGGCGCTCCTGCTCGTCATCATCCACCGACAGCCAATATTTGAGCAGGATGATGCCGTCATTGATCAGCAGCCGCTCGAAGTTGGGCGCGTCACGCAGGAAGTCCCAATATTCGCGATCGCTGCAGAAACCCATGACGCGCTCGACGGTGGCGCGGTTATACCAACTGCGGTCGAAGAGCACGATTTCGCCGGCGGCGGGCAAATGCGCCACGTAGCGCTGGAAATACCACTGGGTCTGCTCGCGGTCCGATGGCTTGGCGAGGGCGACGAGGCGAATATCGCGCGGCTGCAGGGGCGCCATGATTCGCTTGATGGTGCCGCCCTTGCCAGCGGCGTCGCGCCCATCAAAGGTGATCATCACGCGCATGTCGTGGCCCTTGATCCAGTATTGCCACTTCACCAGTTCGAATTGCAGCCGAAGCAACTCTTTCTCATAGAACTTCCTATTGAGGCGGTCGGGGCGCTTCGCCTTGCCGGATTTCTTCTTCGACATGCGATACTCCTGCTGAACTACTCATATCGCGGGTTAGGCATAGCATACCTAATTTTGGCCGGCTCTGTCATCTACTTCGCTGGCAGCGCCGCCGCCGCTTTCTCGCCAGCCTAAGAATACGCAGCCCTTTGATATGTACTATAATCCAACAGGGTCAAAGCGGAAGAACGCGACAGCAAAACCATGACAAGTGAAGCCAGCCCATTTCGCGCCCTGGCCGGCGCCGACGAGCCCAAGCCGAACTTCTTCATCGTCGGCGCGCCCAAATGCGGCACGACCTCGCTGCATGAATACTTGCAGCACCATCCCGATGTCTATATGCCCTATTACAAGGAGCCGCATTTCTTCGGCTCCGATCTCGATGGCTCGCGCTTCCGCCAATTCCGCGACAAGCCGGAAAAATACCTCAAGCTCTTCCGTGATGTCCGCGGGGAAAAGCGCATCGGCGAATCGTCCCCCTGGTACCTCGCCAGCGAGCGAGCCGCCTGCGAAATACATGAGTTTAACCCGCAGGCTAAGATCATCATCATGCTGCGCAACCCGGTTGATATGATGTACTCGATGTGGTCGCAATTCCGTTACAGCGGCAACGAGCAGATCGAAGATTTTGAAGAGGCGCTGGCCGCGGAAGCTGAGCGGCGGGCCGGAAAGCGCATCCGCCGCGCCGCCCATTGCATCACCGGCCTGTATTATCGGCGTATGACGCGCTTCGCCGAACAAGTCGAACGCTATTATGACGTCTTCGGCAAAGACCAGGTGATGGTCATCATCTTTGACGATTTCCGCGCCGATACGCCGGGCGTCTATCGCGCGGTTCTTGACTTCCTCGGGCTGGACACTTCGGTCAAAGTTGACTTCGGCGTCCGCAACCCGAACAAGGAAGTGCGCCTGGCTTGGCTGCAAAAGCTGATCGTCAGCACGGGTTTCTCCCTGATGCTGCTCAAAGACCGCCTGACTTACCTGGCGACCACAAGCCGGCTGATGCCCTACAGTTATCGCACGCGAGCGGTCGAGGGCGTCATCTCCGCCTATACCCGTTACGAGCGGCGTTCACCCCTGCTGCCGGAAACGCATCAGCGCCTGGCTGCTGAGGCAGCTGAGGAGATCGACGCGCTGAGCGCCCTGCTCAACCGCGATCTGTCGCACTGGTACAAGCCGAGCTCTGACCGTCCCCGGCCGGCAAGCGCCGGGAGCCCGACAGCGGCCACGCGCAAGAGCAAGAGGCGGCGCCAGTTTATCGTGCGCGCCATCAGCATTCTGGTCACGGTCGCCTTGCTAGCGGTGCTGGTTGGCGAGGTGAAGTGGGACGAATTTGATCAACTGCTGGGGCGGGTGCCGGCCCTCAGCTGGGCTGGCGCTCTGCTGGCCTATTTGGCGCTGAACCTTTTCCGCGCGCTGCGCTTCCGCGTCTTGCTGGATAAAGACAATACGCCTTGGCGCTTGCTCGCGCCGATCACGCTCTATCACAACTTTCTGGTGCGCGCCCTGCCTTTTAAATTGGGCGAGCTGTCCTACATCGCATTGCTGCGGTCACGCTTGAATTACTCGATGGAAGAAGGCCTGAGCAGTTTATTTGGCGCGCGTATCCTGGAGTTGCTGATTATCGTTATGGTCTTCGCCGCCGGCGTCCTGACGACAGCCGAGGCCTTGGCGGCGCAGCATGACCAACTACTCTTTGTCATCATCGTCACATTTCTGTTGAGCGTCTGCGCGCTCTACTTCGGCGGCGCGATCATCCGCGCTTTGCGTGGGGCGCTGCTGCCACCCTTGCGACGCTTGGCGGGAAGAAAACGAGATCTCGTCACTATCATCGAAACCCGCTCGCTGCATCTCGCCGGAGAATTAGACCGCATTCGGCAACCGCGTCTCTTTCTCACCGCGCTCTTCATCTCCTGCTTCACCTACTCTTCATCCTTCCTGACGAATTATATCTTGTTGCGCGCCCTGGGCGTTACGCTTGATCTCTCGGGGATGATCGCCATCATCAGCATCGGCATGTTCGCCTCCGCCTTTCCCTTAAACGTCAGCGGCTTTGGCGTGGTAGAAGTGGCCTGGCGCTTCGGCCTGGTCCAATTCGCCGGTTGGAACGAATCTGACGCGACCGCAACCGGCTTTCTCTTGCACGGATTTCAACTCTTTGCCGCGGCCGCCTACGGGCTGGCAGGCCATCTCATGATCCACCTGAGCCCGCGTATGCCGACGTCGCAAGATGAAGACCCGCCCGCGAACTGAAAGGATGTCCCCATGCCTTACGACTTTGACGCTCAGGCTATGTACCGCATGCCAACACATTTCGGTCCGCGCACCGGACCGCGGCGCGGGCCCGACGGCGAGCGTTTCGACAATCGCGATACACCGCGCAGCAGCATCTTCAGCCTGAGTTTCCTCACGGATGCTGATCAACTGGAAGCGATGCTGCCGCCAGGATTTCAGCTCGAGGGCGACCCGGTCGTCACCGTCAGCGCTTCCTACATCAGCGAAATCGAATGGCTGGCCGGGCGCGGATACAACACGCTGGGCGTCTCCTTTCCGGCGCGTTACAAAGGGCTTCGCGACGAAGCGCGCGGTCAATTCTTGACCGTGCTCTGGGAGAACCTGACTGACCCCATCATCACCGGCCGCGAAGAATTGGGCTTCTCCAAAATCTATTGCGAACTGCCCACGCCTCTGCACCTCCGCGGCAAATATCACATCACGGCGAGTTGGCTGGGCTTCAAATTCCTGGATATGAAACTGGCGAACCCGCGGGAACTGACACGCGACAAGATCGATGACCTACAGCGAAGCGCGAGCAGCGCCGGCATCCTGCATTACAAGTATATGCCGCGCACCGGCGAATGGGGCAAAGCCGATATCGCCTATGCCACGCTGACGCCGGCTGCGGCACCCAACCGCCGAATCCTGGAGCAATATCTTGCCGATGGAGAGCTCTCCTTCCACCACGCGCGCTGGGAGGATATGCCAACCCAATACAATATCGTCAACACCTTTGCCGATCTCAAGATTCACGAATATCGCAGCGCCAGCCTGACCAAAACCGTCGGCGGCAAGGACCTCGGCGACCAGCGAATACTCCAGTGACGACAGGACAGGAGAGCGATATGTACAACTTAAATGGCAAGGTCGCCCTGGTCACTGGCGCCGCTGGCGCGGGCGGCCTGGGGCGAGCGATTGCCCTCCGCCTGGCGCAAGAAGGCGCCGATCTGGTCATCAATGACTTGAACGAGGACAAAGCGCCGCGGCAGGGATTGCCCGCTGTCGCAAGCGAGATTGAAGCACTCGGCCGACGCGCCCTGCCCGTCTATGCCGATGTCTCGTCCTCGCAGGATGTTCAGTTGATGGTAGATACCGCGCTGGCTGCCTTTGGACGGATTGACATTCTGGTGAACAACGCCGGCGCGCCCGCCGGTCCTGATCGCGTGCCCGTTGTCGAACTCAAAGAAGACGCCTTTGATCTGGTCCAGCGCGTGAACGTCAAAGGCGTATTTCTTTGCAGCCAAGCGGCTGCCCGGGCGATGCTGGCGCAAGGAGGAGGCGGCCGCATCATCAATATTTCCTCTACCGCGGGCCGGAAAGGCGTCGCGCGCTACGCCGCCTACTGCGCATCTAAATTCGCTGTGCGCGGCTTCACGCAAGCACTGGCGCAGGAATTGGCGCCGCATGGCATCACCGTAAACGCGATCTGCCCGGGCTTGGTCGCCACCGAGCGAATTGACGAGATCGCCGCCGCCTTGGCCCCGGCTGACACAAGCATCAGCCACTACCGCCAAGAAATGATGGAGAGCGAGGTCGCCAGTATCCCCCTGGGCCGCATGACCGAACCGGACGATATCGCCGGAATGGCTGCCTTCCTGGCCTCAGAAGAGGCGGGTTTTCTCACGGGCCTGTCTTACGTCGTCAACGGCGGCGCGCAGATGGATTAATTACCGGATTCAAATTGGAGAACACATCACATGAACAGCGGACGTCTGGCAGGGAAGATCGCCACAGTAGTTGGCGCGGGCTCGCGTGGAGAACCGGCCGGCACCGGCTACGCCACCGCAGCACTCTTCGCGCGCGAGGGCGCGAAAGTCTTGCTGGTCGATTACGATGGCGAACGGGCCGAAGCAACGTTGCGCGATATCACCGAGGCGGGCGGCGAAGCCAGTGTCTTTCAAGCCGATGTGACGAGCGAAGACGCCTGCAGAGCAATGATCGACGAATGTCGCGCGCGTTACGGCGGCTTGCACATCTTGTTTAACAATGTCGCCACCTACGGCATGGGCATGGTCACGGAAGTGAACGCCGCCGATCTCGACGAAGCCTTCAACATCAACCTCAAGAGCATGATGCTGGCCTGCAAACACGCGATTCCCTTAATGAGCGCGAGCGGAGGCGGCTCCATCATCAATATCGCCTCCATCGATGGCCTGCGCGCCGGCTTCAGCCGCAACGTGCCCTACGCCGTGACCAAAGCGGGCGCGGTGCAATTATCACGGGTCCTGGCGGTACATCATGGGCGCGACAATATCCGCGTCAACTGCCTGGCGCCAGGGCACATCCACGGCGCATTCGTGCGCCACCTTGATGAACGCACACAGTCCCTCCGCCGCAAAGCCGGTCCCCTAGGTACCGAAGGAAATGCCTGGGATGTCGCCTGGGCCTCCGTCTTCCTCGCCAGCGACGAAGCGCGCTGGATATCGGGCGTCGTTCTGCCGATCGACGCTGGCCTTCTGGCAGCTACGCCTTTATCCGTTTTGGATAACATTCTCGAGTGACAATCTAAAAACGTTCGTGTTTCCAACCATTTCTTTTCCTAACAGCGCACATCTTAAGACTGCTACAAAGCTTATCTCCCTGCCCCCGCAAGAATAGAACATATATTCGTTAATTCAGGGTCGCGCCTCATCCCGCCTCGCCTCAATCCAATTCGACGAAAATACTTGCGATCAGCGGCGAAATCTTATAGACTGTATAAATATAGAGAGTGTAACTGAAGTCGAGACACTGACCCGCAAGAGCATGAAATCTTGGTGCCGGCGGTGACAAGTTGAGTGCTGGTCATCTTCCTGCATCTGAAACAGCAGATTTATCCTCATCTGCCGCCGAAAAATGCGGGGAACAGCCTCGTGGAGTAACCTGAAACCAGCAGAAGTTTTTCACTCCAGTTCCAAAGGCAGAGGAGAGGTGGCCGCCTCTCCTCACAAGTGACCGACTAGCGGTCATACCTGTTGTACTCTCAGGCGGATCGGTCCGTGTTCGCGCAAGAGCCGATCCACCGAGCATCCGCGGCACCCTATTTTTTCGGGTGTTCCGCTTGTGCTTTTATTATAACAAATTGCAAAAGGTTAAACAAGCATTTGTAGGAAATAAAGGTTAAACAGCTGTGAAAAAAGACACCGCAAAAGGACATAATTCGCTGCTTGAGCGCGCGCTTTCCTTGGCGAAAGTCGGTATTTCTGTAATTCCAGTGTGGGGAGATGCCGCCCGGCGCCAGCCGAAGAAACCAGCCATCAAATGGCGAGCTTATCAGAAACGCGTCATGACCGAAGGAGAGGTAAAAGGAGCATTCGCTAAATCCGGCGAAGGGCTTGGGATCGTATGCGGACGTGTATCCAGATTGATCGTGATCGACTTCGATGACCATCTGCGCTACCGGCGTTTCTGTCGCCATCGTCCGGATCTGGCAGCGAGCTACACGGTTAAGACACGCCGAGGTTACCACGTGTATTTTCGCACGGACGAGAAAGTGCCGACGCATCAGTTTGATGGCGGCGATATCAAAGGCGAGCGGTCCTATGTGGTAGCACCGCCATCGGTGATTGACGGCTTCCTCTACCGTCCGATCAATGGAAACGATGCGAAAAGACTTGACCGAACGGGCGTAGACAACCTGTTGTGCTACTTCCATGTGGATGCCAACCCGTCAGACACACCTGCCAAACTGGCGCGGAACAGCAAGGAGACCGATTTAACTGAGTTATACCGACGCTTGACGCCGCGGATCGGTCGAAATAACGCCTTGTATCGGACGGCGTCAGTGGCCAGAGACCGGAGAATTAGTCAAGTCGATGCGGAGACGCGCTTGAGTCTTTTGCATGCCCGGACAATGGGTCATGTGGATCACAAGTATGAGACAGTCGGCGACCGGCTGCGCGAAGCACAGAGGACAGTGCGCAGCGCCTATAGAATCAATGGAATCAGCGAGGAGCATCATGGCGGTGTACCGAATTCTGTGAGAGAGACACTATTGAAGGAACAAGGCTCGACCATAGTCGCTCGACTGCTGGACATCCTGTACCTGGAAGGTTGGCAGACGGAATCCTACTTCACTCTGAGCGAAGCCATAGCGTTGGGTCAAAAATACGGCTTGGACCGGAAGAGCGTTCTACAGAGTTTGACCGGTGAGCTGAGCACCTTCAATGGTCGGCATATCATAGCTAGAAGATATGTAGAATACCTGGACATCAAGGGACTTTATTCTCGCAAGCGCGGCCGGCCGGTGGAGCTGCTGTTTCGGGCGCCCAGCATCGGACGGCTGCTCTGGGTGCTGAATGTTGGCATGACGCCATCGGATCGCCTTGAGGCGCGGGATGTGAAATCGGCTCACGTCTACCGACGGGCGCTGCACCGGGAGTACATTCGGCGCTTGTCTCCACGCCTTCCAATGCGGACGATGGCGGAGCGGCTGGGAGTAAATGCGCGGACGCTTCGGCGCTATAACAATGAACTGGGCGTGAGCGCGACGGCGCATGTGGGTCGATTTGCATTGAGTTGGGAGAACTTGCGCTGCTTGCCCCGGCGGCGCCGGCGTGACGAGCGCGGCGCGACGGCCGGTTATTGGCTGGAGACGCGCGAGGGCTATCGGGCGCCGGCCTGGCGACATATAGGCGCGGCGATGTTGCGGCGTGGCGAGTCCGGCGTTCAGGTTTGCGCCCAAGGGGCTTCGGCCTGGACGTTGACATCGGAGCCATGCCCGCCGGTCCGCTACGAGAGATTGTCAGTCGAAGAGTTTGTGCGTCTGCGTGTCTTGCGCGATGGCGGGGAGTCGGCAGCTGGGGCTGGCGGCCTTATGAAGCGCTTATGGGACCGTGCCAGGTCATTGGCGTCGAAAATGCGCTACGAGCGTGTCCGCCTGTCCTATGAGTCGGTGAGCGCATGTATCGCTGAGGACAAGGTGGCTGAGACGATCGGCAGTTATTTGTGCGCGCTGGATGACTGCGGTCGCGAGGTGCGGCGGCCGGCGCGGCGCGGCGTGGCGTATCGGATGTTGAAAGAATTCGGCAATGGCAACGTGTATCTAGCGCTGCGTGACAACTATCGGGAGATGGTGCTGGCGCTGGCCGGACATGCTGTCCGTGATGATGAGGAGCGCGTCAGCGTCGGTCTGCTCGCGCCGATGTTAGCCTAGAATGAGAGGTCGTGTGGCGGTATAGAGCGGTCGGTATACCGTTACATGTGTAGCGATAAGCGCTGAGTAAATGAGAGGCGTATCAACCGATGCGCCTCTCGGTTTTTCTGAAGATGGCGGGAGACCGGTTCTGTTTAGGCGTGGGTATCGTCGAGATCGGTGATTAGCCGCATTAATTGGCGTATCTCAGCTTCGATGAGACGGCGTATCTTGGGTTTGTTGTTGGGATCGATGGAATTAATCTCTTTGCGGAGTCTGTTTCGCCATTGGCTGGCATCGGCGGCGAGGCGGGCCACCGCATCTTTCTTGCGCTTTGACGAGCCTACCGTTACTCGTGTAACGCTATCGAGCGCCGCTTTCATTTTCCGCAGTTCGCCTTCGGTGAGATTTTCGTCATCGCCCTTGCGCCAAAGATCGGCCGGCAAACGCAAGAGGGCGCGATACTGCCGCAACTGACCCGCATGTGACAAGCCCATGGCGTTGAGCAGGCGCTCGCCCTGTCCGCGCGGAATGCGCCAGCGGACCCCGTCAGCAACCTGCGCGTAGAATGCCTGCTCGTTCTCGCTGTCGTCGATCGTGGCGAAGTTGCTCCAGCCGTGCAAGTCCATCAGCAAGAGCGAAAGCTGCCGGGCGCGGCTGATCGCGTTGAGATTGTCGCGCGCGTTGTTCTCGCTCGCCTGCCGCCAAACATCAACCTGCTTGACGATCCGCGCCGGAATCCTCGACCAGTTCACCAGGCTGCCATCCAGCCGGCGGTCGCCATCACCGAATTTCCAATACAGCAGATGATATGCCAACCAGCGGCGCTCTCCCGTTTCAATCTCGTAGTGGTCGTCATGGCGCACCAGGCTTATCGGATTCGACAAACCGTCGCGGCGAATGCTGGCGGCCAGATCGACAACTTTCATCAAGCTTTGCTCTTTGCTCGAAGGCGGCTGCTCGGCCGGGGCCGCATCACTCTCGTCGCTTTCAGCTTGTTGGCCGCGGCGAGTGGCATCGCCGCGCAAATAGGGCACTATATCAAAATCTTTCTGACCGGTCTCGAGCTGAACTTCGATAATCCAGCGCTCAAAGATGTCGACCAAATTCCGCGGATGCAGCGCGAAGATATCGGTCAAGTCATGCGGGATGGAATAACGCGGCTGTATTGAATTGGGGTGGATCTCTTGAATGCTTACGGCTTCAATCGCTTGAAACTCATTATCGGCTGCGGCGATTTCCAGCGCCAAATCTCCCAAACCGAAACCGATGGCATCGGCAGTTTTGGGGTCGAGCGTATTAGGATTGGCCGAGAGCAGATTCTCTTCGCCCTGGATTTTCCGACGCCGTTCACGACTGCTCATAGACCCGCTCCTCCAACTGATCAACCAGGTGCCAGGCGTCATCGGCCGTGCCGCTGCCAGGCGCCAAGGAGAAGACAGTGCGCCGGGCGCTGGCGACTTCGGTCCAAATGGTCCGAACCGGCAGCGGCTTCCACACCAGGCTGCCGAAGGTGTCCTGCAAGCGGCGCAGGTTATCCTGATGCTCAAGCGTCCGCCCGCGATACATCGTCGGGACGACGCCGAGCACTTTGATATCGTTCAGATTATATTGCTGGCGAATCGGGCTGAACTGATCTTTGTGCGTCAAACTCTCGCGCAAGCCGTCGAAGCTCCATGCCTCGCACTTTGTCGGGTAGATGATGCCATCGGTCGCCATATAGATAGAGGAGTGCAAAAGCGATGGCGTCGGCGAGGTGTCAAAGAAAACGAAGTCGATGGCGTTGCGCAGTTGATTGAAGCGCTTGAGCACGGTGAAGGCATCGGAGATATTGCCAGCGATGCTGCGCGTCTCGATATTCGAGGGCACCACCAGCAATTGACCGCTCGTATTATGCGCCTCATCAGGCACGTTGAAGCGCTCGGCCGGCACCGGGCGCAGCACCTTTTGGAAAGGCGCGTTGCGCACGATGAGATCATAAAAGCCCGGTTCTTTTGATAACCCAAAGGCGATTGTCGCATGGCCCTGTGGATCGGCGTCAACCAGGATGACTCGCTTCCCCCGGATTGCCAGGCCGGCGGCCAGGTGAGTTGCCAGCGTGGTCTTGCCGACACCGCCTTTTTCATTGAGCAGTGTGATGATCTTCATGAGGCCGCCTTATTCTTGCGTGAGATTCTCGGTTACAGTATAAACATAACCTGTTACGCCATTATTAAAGGTAAATATACTGCGTTGAAAGACACCGTTTTCAACCAACTCGTCCATCATATTGATGAGATGAGGAGTCTTCTTGCGATCAAGCCGGTTGGCGATTTCGGTGCGGGTGAGGGGTCGTTCGCTTTGCGCAACGATGTCTATCATCATTTGCCGCGTTTCGGTAAGCGGACGATGATCTTGAGACATAAGCAGATACGCTCCGTCATTTAACTGTATAGATACTATGCAAGTATAACGGGATTATGTGTCGCGCGCAAGAAGATTCGGAAAACTTTGCAAAAATGGAAAGGATGCAACCGAAGAGAAACTTATGCACGCTGCCGTAGCTGAGGAGTATAGCAATTGAACCTCGCTGATGGCAAGCTGACTCTTGCGGTGACGGCGAAATCGATAGCTGCTCTTGTGGCCGGACTTGGGAGAGGTCGGGTTCTCGCTCTATAATTGGCGGATGGATAGAAAGACGACCCCTTTGGCGCCGACGCAGTCAGCCCTGGCCCAGCAGCCCCCGGAGCGCAAGATCTGGCTGGAAGGCCCGGCCGGCAGCGGAAAGACGAGCGTCGCGGTCGCGCGGCTCCTGCATTTGCTGGAAGGGGGCGCGCCGGCGGAATCGATTCTGATCTTCCTGCCGCAGCGCTCGCTGGCTCAGCCATACATCCGGGCGCTGCGCGAGCGGGCGCGCTACAGCGGCGGGCAGGTCGCCATTCATACCATCGGCAGCTTGTCCCTGCAATTGGTGGAGATGTTCTTTTTCCTCGTGGCGGAACGCGCTGGCTTTAAGCACCCGCGTGATCTGCCGAACTTCCTTAGCCTGGAGCTGGTGCAATACTTCATGACACGGGCGATCGAGCCGATAATCGACGGGCGTGATTATTTCAACAGCGTGCGCATTGACCGGGCCCGGCTCTACAGCCAGATCGTCGACAATATGAACAAGGCGGCCCTGGTCGGCTTTCCCCTCAGTGAGATCGGCGGACGCTTGAAAGGCGCTCTGGCCACGGCTGGCGGCGGCGTCGAGCAAGCGCATATCTTCGATGACGCGCAGACCTGCGCTCTGGCCTTTCGCCAGTATTGCCTGGCGCATAATCTGCTTGATTTCTCGCTCTACCTCGAAATCTTCCGCGACCACGTCCAGCTTTTGCCGCAGGCGCGCGCCTTTCTGCGCGGGCGCTACCGGCACCTCATCGCGGACAACGTCGAAGAAGACACGCCCGCTTCGCACGGCGTCCTGGCCGGGCTGATTGAACAATGCCGCTCCGCGCTTATAATCTATGATCGCGATGCCGGCTTCCGCCGCTTCCTGGGCGCAGACCCGGAGCAGGCGCGGCGCTTGCGCGATGTTTGTGATCTGCGCGAATCTTTTGACGCGAGCCTGGTTATGCAGCCGTCGGTGCGAGCTTTGGGTGCCAAGCTGGCGGCGCAGCTTGGCGCTGAATCGGACGCGGCCGATAATAACGCCGACCCGCGGCTGGCTCTCTTCACCGCCGCGCATCGTTACCATCCGCAGATGGTGGACTGGGTGGCCGCTGAGATCGGCGCGCTGGTCCATGAGCGGGGCGTACCGCCGGCCGAGATCGTCGTGCTGGCGCCCTTCATGTCCGATGTCTTGCGCTTCGGCCTGTTTGAGGGTTTGGAGAAGCGCGGCGTCAAAGCGCGCTCCCATCGGCCGTCGCGGGCCCTTCGTGATGAGCGGGCGGCGCGCACGCTGCTGACGCTGGCGCGGCTGGCGCATCCGCAGTGGGGCATGACACCGACCGAATTCGATATGGCTTTTGCCTTGATGACCGCCATTGATGGGCTGGACCTGATTCGTGCCAAGCTGCTGACCGAGATGCTGTACCGCGGCGGCGCGCTGCGTCCTTTCGTCAGCGTGGAGTCGGCGGCGATGCAGCAACGCATCACCTTTGAATTGGGCGAGCGTTATGACCGGCTGCAGCGCTGGCTGCGGCTTTACATTGAGGGCGGCGGCGTGGACGCCATCGATATCTTCTTCCGGCGCATCTTCGGCGAGCTGCTTTCCCGCCCGGGCTACGGCTTCCACGGCGATATTGATGCCGGCAATATCGCGATGAACCTGGTCGATTCCGCCCGCAACTTCCGCTGGTCCCTGGACTTCATGAGCCGCTACGGCGAGGAGAGCGACCTGAGCCTGGATTATGTGAAGATGGTCGAGCGCGGCGTGATCGCCAATTTCTACTTGCGCAGCTGGGTAGCCGAGGCGGAAGATAGCGTGCTGGTCGCGCCGGCCTATACGTTTCTGCTGAAGAATCAGGCGGTGGATTATCAATTCTGGCTCAATATCGGCAGCGAGGGTTGGTCGCGCCGCTTGTATCAGCCGCTGACTCATCCCGAGGTTCTGAGCTTGGGCTGGGCGGCCGGCCGCGTTTGGACGGAAGATGACGAGCAAGCCTGGAGCCGGCGGACGCTGAGCCGCCTGCTGCTGGCTTTGACGCGGCGCTGCCGGGCCGGCGTCTACCTCGGCTACAGCGAACTCAGCGAAAGCGGCTATGAGCAGCGAGGTTTGCTGCTGGAGACGATTCAAAGCCTGCTGCGGCAACTGACGCGCGAGCCGGCGAGGCCTTAGCTATCGAACTGGAAAAGCGAGCAGCCTCCGTCGAGCGTCAGGATGCTGCCGGTCATATAGGCGGTCTGCGGGCTTGCCAGGTAGACCACCGCTTCGGCGATCTCTTCCGGTCTGCCCGGTTCGCCGAGCGGGATGGCTTTGGCGACGCGGGCGGCGTATTGCGGCTCCTCGCGCAATTGGCGGCCGGCGAGGCCAGCGTTGACGATGCCCGGCGCTACGGCGTTGACGCGGATCCCCTGCGGCGCCAGCTCGCGCGCCATCTGCTTGACCAACATGTTGACGCCGGCTTTGCTGACCGTGTAAGCCGTGATCTCGGGCCAGGGAATTTCGGCGACCCAGCTCGAGGTCATGATGATGCGTCCTTGATTGCCCTCGGCGACCATGCGGCGGGCGGCCGCCTGGCAGACGTTGAAGCAGCCGGTCAGGTTGATATCGAGGTGCTTCCGCCAATTCTCGGCGCTGATTTCGAGGAAGGGCTGGGCGTCAACGATGCCGGCGTTGGAGCAAACGATGTCGAGTTGGGGCAGGTCGGCGATGGCTCGGTCGACGGCGGCGCGGTCGCGGACATCCACCTCGGCGTATTCGACACCCGGATCGTGGGCGCGGACGCGCTTGATAGCCGCTGCTGCCTCCACTTGCGGGACGATATCCCAGATGACGACGTGGGCGCCGTTATGCGCTAGATGGCGGGCCATGGCATTGCCGAGGTCGCCAGCGCCGCCGGTCACGATTGCGGTTTTGCCTGTGAGCATGGCTGATGCTCCTTTTTGTTCATATTCACCACCGAGCGCACCGAGGAGAGAGCGCCGAGTTTTAAGTTGCGTCAGAATGGCGGGTAACTTGCCCTAAAATCTCCAAGATGCCCCAGAAAGCCCCAATAAATTGCCAAAGTATATAGATACAGTATAGGTGAAGGAGTGTTTTGGTGGGGGTCCCCCTGTGTTTTGGCGGGCAGGGCGATTCGCTTGTAAATGCGCCTCTTGGATAAGCGTAGCATGGATTGGCGGCTGATGGGCGACTAAATGTTCACGTATTCGGGGGACTGGCCGCCCCTGCAATTCGTGTTTCAGCGGACTAGCTATGTAATGTGACGCGGGCGCAGGCGACCGAGCGCGGCGGGACAGTCAGCGTGACGCTGTCGTCGGAGACAGGCAGGGCGGCGCCGTCGACCTCAATCGGGTCGCAGAGACAAGCCGACGCGAGGCTGTTCACCGGGAAGGCGAGGCGCTGCTCAACCGCGTCTTCACCCAGGTTGTAGGCATGCGCAATCAGCCCGCGGCCATCGGCGGCGCGCTTGAGTTGCAGTTCGCATTCGCCTTCGGGCTCGGCGCGCATGAAGGTCCCGCTTTTGCCGAGCGCCGCGCCGGGGACGCGGACAATCAGCGGCGGCAGGCTAGCATCAAGAGCGAAGCGGGAAGACGCGGCCGGATCGTATGCCGCGCTCGAAGTCAGGCGATAACGCTGCAAGATGGCTTCGCCCTGGCTGGCTTTGAAGTTGGTGTCCCAGTGATTGTGCAGCGCCCAGGAGACGAGCGTCGGCTGGCGGGCATCGAGATTTTCCGCCCAGCGGCCGGTGGTGATGCCGCCGAGCTGGATAAGCGGCGAATCAAGCGGGACGAGCGTGACGGAGGCGCTGGCGTCGCCGGCTTCCGCCCAGCGGTGGATGCCATACCAATCGCGGCAGGAGCCGGGCAGTTGCTCCCGCTCCGGCTCCAGCGGGACGCCGTTGAGGTCGAGGTGGAAGCTATGGTCCTTCAGCGCAAGCGGGAAGGGCAGGTAAACTGCTTCGGCGCGGGTGACAAATTCCTTGTCGATGAGCAGGTCAATATGCAGCGCCTTCTGATGGTGGGGCAGGCGGTAGCGGACTTTGACACTCTTCACGCCGCGAGTCTGTAAGCGGGCTTCGATCTCGACGCAATCGGGCCTTTGCTGCGCCGGCATGATCTCAACCGCGCTGGGACCGCCCCGGCGGAAGGGCGTATCTTTGTGGCGGACGCCGAAATCCTCGCGGTCGAAATCGAGGGCGAAGATGGCGCGGCGATCATCGGGATGGTCGACCCATTCGTAGATGTATTGCCCGAAGCGCCACAGGTCATCCGCATTCACCAGTTCGCGCTGAAGTTCCTTGTCATACCAACTGAGCAGACCGCCACTGACCGGATCGAGGCGCAGGCGATACCAGCGATTCTCGATCCCGCCTTCGCCGAGGATGGCGGCGTCGCCGGCCGCGACCGACTGCGGCGCGATGGTGGCGTAGCTGAAGGCGGGCAAGGTCACATCAAGCATGAGGTCGGAGGGTGTATCGACGATGAGGGGCGGGTCTTCGCGGTAGTTGCCGATGAGGAATTGCTCGAGAACGCCGTAGGGGGCGGCGCCGCCCATATCGGGCGGGATGGGATAACGGATATGCCGCTCCCAGCCGCAGGTGTTCAGCGCGAGGTAGTGGTAGTTATCGGGCGCTTCGGCCGGGTCGGCGCTGATGTATTGTCCCCAGCGGCGCCAGGCATCGCCCTCGGGCCTGACGCCGGCGATATTGCGCGCCAGGCCGCGCCCGGCATCGGCGATGAGCTCGTGCGTCAGCCCATAGCCGCCGTAAGCGAAACTGGCTTTGCGGTTGTAATTGGCGCGGGTGAAGGGCGAATGGGGGCGGCGGATGCTGGCGAAACCGCCCCAGGTGTGCTCATCGTAAAGCGAGACGAGATGCCAGGCTTCTTCGATCAGATCCTGATCGACATCATCGACCTGGGTCGCCAGGAAGTCGAGCAGGGGCTGCAGTTCTTCGGTCTCCCGGTTGAGGCTGGTCTCATAAATGGAGGAGCCGACGCCGTCCGCCCACCAATCGGTCCAGTCGCCCCGCCATTCTTCAAGCGATTCGCCGTAGTCCTCGTGCAGCATGCGCGCGAAGCCGTCGATAGTGGTGAAGATGAGGCGCGGCTCGCGGCCGCTGGCATTCCAGTCGCGGACGAAGTCGGCCATGTGCGGCAGGGGCGGTCCGTTGTCGACGCGGGCGGGATGCGTGATTTGGGCGTAGAGGAAGTCGTAGGGATAATCATCGCGCGCTTCCAGCTTGGCCAGTTGCGGCGGCAGCAGGTCATCGACGTAATTCATATCGCTGAGGCCGTAGCGGAAGATGCCGTAGAGATAGTGCGGCCCGTTGAAAGTCAACAGGCGGCCGCCGCCGGGGCCGCGCCACCAGAAGGCGTTGAGGTCGGGCTGTGGCCGCGCGCCGCGGTGCATGTTGATGGACATGGTGAGAGTATCGATGCCGATGGCGGGCAGCAGGTCAGCCCAGAGCCAACTGACGCCGTTGACATCGCATTGCATAGCGGCGCTGATATCGATACCGTAGTCAGCGCGCAGGCGCCGCACGGGCAGCAGGGAGCGCAGCATGGCGCCGGTCGAGAGCATGGGCGTCCAGTGATATTGCATGCCGGCGACGGCCATCTGACCGCGGCGGTGCAATTCGAGGAAGCGGTCGATTTGGGCGGCCGGGCGCCGCTGAAAGTAGCGCTCGACGAAAGCCGTGACCTCGCAGGTCCATTTGTAACGGGCTTCTTCGGGGTAATCGGCGCTGGCTTCGCCCAGTTCGATGGCGCGGTCGATGAAGTCGAGGTGCTGGCGGAAGACGGTGTCCTGGTGGTCGGTGTAGCCGATATCGGTGTGGCTGTGGCTGGTGAGGTAGATGCGTTTGATTTTTGGCATGGCGGCTTTCTATCAAGGTTTCACTGGCTTGCGATGCGCTTAAGTTAGCATGTCAGGCAGAAGTCTACATGGCATTAGAAACAGAACCGCCCCGACAATTGCCGAGGCGGCGCAACAGAATTAGAGACAAATCACTCAGCCTGTTGTCTTAGCCTTTGCGGGCTTCGCATTTTTGGGTTGAGCGGCCGATGGTTCTTGCGGTTTCTGTCGGCTGGTTTCGGGGCTCTGCTTGAGATCCGCAGGTTCACGCTGCTCGGTCGCGGGTCGCGTCGCGTTCTCATACCAGATCCAATCAACTTTTTCGGTCATTCTAACGCCTCCGTGTCCTGTTCAACACTATTCTGAAAGAACCCTTTTCGGAACTACGGCCGTCATCATTGCTAAATTGGAAAGTAAATTTGTATAGTCCATCCACAGAATACCACAAGTGCCAAATTGGGATGACGTGAACCGCTTTTGTCGATATACCTTTAGATGATGATGTAGGCTCATTGTACCACAGTTCACGTCCATTTGGGTCAGTAAATGAAATGTGCAGCTTATCCAGGAAGTCATGCACATACCATGCAGTAAGCAGATAGAGGGCTCTCGGTAGAGGGACTTCCCACCAGTCGCCCGAACGCTTGGCTTTGGTTTTCCGTCCGTCTATCTGTAGATAATGTTCCGAAACCGGCGCGCCAATTCGCTTCGCGCTCGTTGGATCATCTTCACTTGTTTCAATTTCCCACGTTGCCGCAGACCACAAGTGCTGCATGTGTTCTCCGTTTCTTTAAGATGCAATATTATCAAGCAATCAGCACCCGCAAGACCTGGCTGTGCAGCGGACCATTGCTGGCGATGATGCCGTTGCCGCTGAGCGGGGGACCGCCGTTCCAGGAGGTGATCTTGCCGCCGGCGCCTTCGATAACGGGGATGAGGGCGACAATATCCCAGAGGTGCATGATGGGGTCGAGCATGACATCGGCGTAGCCGGTGGCCACGAGGAAGTAGCCGTGGCAATCGCCCCAGGTGCGGTTGAAGCGCGTCATGCCCATGAGTTGCTGGAAAGCGATGCCGTTCTGATATTGGCCAACATGGATGAAGTCGGTGTAGCACAGCACGGCGTCCCGCAGGCTCCGTGTCTTGCTGACCCGCACCGGCTCGCCATTGAGGCGGGTCTCGTCGCCGTCGCCGATGAGCATGTGCGCGGTGACGGGGTGATTGATCGTCCCGACGATAGGCTGGCCGTCTTTCATCAAGCCGATGAGCGTGCCGAAGAGAAACGTGCCGCTGATGAAGGACTTGGTGCCGTCGATGGGGTCGAGCACCCACTGGTACTGCGCGCCTTCGTTGTGACTCCCAAATTCCTCACCGATGATGCCGTGATCGGGGTATTCTTTCATGATCATTTCGCGCATCGTCTCTTCGGCCTGGCGATCGGCGATGGTGACGGGGGATTCGTCGGCTTTGCTCTCGACGGCGACGCCGCTGCGAAAATAGCGCATGATGATATTGCCGCTGGCGCGGGCGAGTTCCCCGCTGAAATCGACAAATTCCTGCATGGCATCTTACTCCGTCAATGTGCCTTTGGTGCTGGGGACGCCGGGCCGGCCGGGGTCGATGGCCACCGCTTGGGCCAGGGCGCGGCCGAAGGCTTTGAAGAGGGCTTCGGCTTTATGATGGTCGTTGCGGCCATAGAGGACTTCGGCGTGTAAATTCATCTTGCCATGCGCGGCGATGGTCTCCAGCCCGTGCCGGACGAGGTCGGTCGGCATCTGCCCCATGAGCGGCGTATCAAAGTCGGCTTTGATGACGGCGTAGGCGCGGCCGCTGAGGTCGATGACGACCCGCGCCAATGCCTCGTCCATGGGCACATAGGCGGCGCCCATGCGCTGGATGCCAGCGCGGGAATCAAGCGCTTCGTCAATGGCTCTTCCCAGGCAGATGGCGATGTCTTCAATGCTGTGGTGGGCGTCGATGTGCAGGTCGCCGCGGGCTTGGACGCGCAGATCGAATTTGCCGTGCAGGGCGATATGCGTCAGCATGTGGTCGAAGAAGCCGATGCCGCTGTTGATCTCGGCAACCCCGGCGCCATCGAGATTGAGCGTCAGTTCGATTCCAGTCTCTTTGGTATCGCGCTTGATTTCGGCAATTCGCTCGGTCATGGCATTCCCCTTCGTCTCGAAATGTAACACAAAATGACCTTGAAAACAGGGTATGGTGCTTGATCGCAAGCTGCATAGCTGTGCGATCAATTTCCTCCCTGTCCTCTATGGCAACAGCTTTTCTGTTAAGACTTCAATCCAACGCAAATTCGCGAAGCGCTTCCAGCAGCCGGTCGATTTGCTCCGGTCTGCCGGCGCTGATGCGAATGTGGTCATCGAGGCGCGGCTTGTTGTAGTAGCGCACGATGATGCCCAGGCGCGCCAGACGATCGCGGAAGTCGGCCGCGGACATGCCCCCCACGCGATTCAAGACGAAGTTGGCGCGGCTGGGATAGGGCGAAAGATAAGGCAATTCGGCGAAGGCGACTTCCAGCCGCTCCCGCTGCTTGACCAGTTGGCGGACGTGCCCCAGCAGGAAGTCGACGTCTTTTAACGAGGCCCGGGCGGCGATATCGGCGGCGACATTGACATTGTAGGGCTGCTTGATCTTCCAGAGTTGCGGCATGAGCGCGGATGGAAAGATGCCGTAGCCGATGCGCAAGCCCGCCAGGCCCGCCCATTTGCTCATGGTGCGCAGGACGATGAGATTGGGATGAGCGGCGACGCGGGCTGCCAGGCTCTCGGCCTCGGCGAATTCGATATAGGCCTCGTCGACGATGATGGTGGCGGGCAGCTCAAGCAGGCGCTCGATTTCCGCCGGCGGGATGAGATCCCCGCTGGGGTTATTGGGCGAGCAGAGGAAGACCAGCTTGGCCTCGCGCTGCCTGACGGCCTCTTCAATGGCGGCAAGATCAAGCGAGAAATCGGCGCGGCGATAGACATCAATGACCTCGCCGTGATAGAGAGGCGTATTAAAGCCGTACATGGCGAAGGTGGGCGGGGTGTTGATGATGGCATCGCCGGGCTCGATGAAGAGTTGCAAGATCAGTTCGATAAGTTCGTCCGCGCCGGCGCCGCAGAGGATTTGCGCGGCCGAGACGCCGGTGTAATCGGAGAGCAGGTCGCGCAGGCGGCCCGATTCCGGATCGGGGTAAATGTGCATATTGGGCAGCCGCGCCAGCGCTTCCATGACGCGGGGCGAGGGGCCGAAGGGGTTCTCGTTGGCGTCCAGCTTGATGAGTTCTTCGACGGGCAAGCCCAGGCGCTCGGCGAATACCTCCAGCGATGCCGTCGGCGTATAAGCGCTCATCGAGGCGATATCGCGGCGGATGCGGACTTTGTCGCTCATGATTGGCCTCGGCGCGCGGCGGCGGCGGCATGAGCGCCCAGGGATTCGGCACGGGCGATGATCTGCGCCGGCTGGCTGAGCTCGCGGGCGGTCGCTTTGTCAAGGCCGATCAAGCTGGTGATCTTGACGAAGTTGAGCAGGTTCAACGGCGAGGCGAAACGCGCCGTGCCCCCGGTCGGCATGACGTGGCTGGGGCCGGCGACATAATCGCCCAGCACTTCGTAGGAGTCTTCGCCGAGGAAGACCCCGCCAGCGTTGCGGACCAGCCCGATCCAGGACCAAGGATCGGCGACCAGCAGGCAGAGATGCTCGGCGGCGTATTCGTTGGCGAGTTCAAATGCCTGCGCCAGGTCGCGCGTGATGACCGTGCCGCTGCGGTTGAGCATGGCGCCGACGATGGTATCGCGCCGCTCCAGCGCTTCCAACTGCGCATAGATCGCCGCTTGTACGGACCGCGCCAGATCGAGACTGGGTGTGAGCAGGATGGCGGAAGCGAGGATATCGTGCTCGGCTTGGGCCAACAGGTCGGCGGCGGCCAGGCGCGGGTCGGCGCTGTCATCGGCGATGACGACGGTCTCGGTGGGTCCCAGCAAGCCGTCGATGCCGACATCGCCGTAGACTTGCTGCTTCGCCAGGGTCACAAATAGGTTGCCGGCGCCGACGATGCTGGCGACGCGCGGGATGGTCTCGCTGCCGTAAGCCATGGCGGCGATGGCTTGCGCGCCGCCGATGCGATAGATCTCATCAATGCCGGCGATGGCGGCCGCCGCCAGGATGGCGGGATGGATATCGCCCGCGCCGCTGCCGGGCGGCGTGCAGACGATGATCTCCGGCACGCCCGCCACTTGGGCCGGGATGACGCTCATCAACAGGGATGAGGGCAAGGGCGCGGTCCCGCCGGGGACGTAGACGCCGACAGAATCGACCGGGCGGATGAGTTGGCCGAGCGAGCCGTCCGCGTTCGCGTCGATCCAACTGTGCAGCGGCTGCTTCTGATGAAAGGCGCGGATGCGCTCGGCGGCCAGTTCCAGCGCGGCGCGGAGATCCGGCGCGATCGTGTCCAGCGCCGCGTGTATTTCGCCGGGCGAAACGCGCAAGGAATCGGTGGCGATCCGGTCGATCTTCTGATTCCAGTCGCGCAAGGCTTGATCGCCGCCGGCGCGGACGCTGCTGATGATGCGGCGGACGGCCTCCTCCGGCCCGAGGCGCTCGCCGAAAATGCCGACCGAGCGCTCGATGAGGGCCTCAGGCACATCGACATCGCGCAGGGAGCCCCGCTTGAGCAGGCTTTCCCGCGCCGCCTTGATATCGGTGAAGATGCGCCAGGTGGTGTCGCGGTCCATGTGGTTTCCTTCTGGACGGACTGATGTGAGCGGTCATTGTAGCAGTACGATTGTGATTCTCAACGGGAAAGGCGCTCAGTAGGGCAGGCGCTTCGGTCTCAAGCGCGTGAACATTTGCTCGCCATGTCTAGGCGGTGTTGACATTGAGGTTGAGCGCCCTAGGGACGCTGTTATTGAGGTCGGCGGCGCGGATGGCGGAGTATGCCACAGGAGCGCACGGGAGCAGAGATGAGAGTTAGCTTTCGGTTAGAAGATTGTCCGTTTTGTCCGTTTGTCGGACAAGGGAAAAGCTATTTCGGACATTAAGCGTATTTTCGGACGAAGTTTGGCGGTTTCGGCGAAGGGCGACGGTTTGCATTGGGTTTGCGGGACTGGCAGCGGAGCGGACGGCGGACGCGGGATATGGGATTGTTAACATGCGAGTGTTGACGTTATTGTAGCATGATTGGAGTGTGGCGCTAGATCAAATGTTCGCGAGTTCGGATTTTGGTTTTTCTTTTCCCTTATTCTCCGCAGCGCCTGCCAGCGCCGCCAACTGTCGGCAGATATACTAGGTGTACTCTTCACCAACGGTGACCTCGGTGGCAAGAATGTGTAAAGCCAGTCCGCATCAATATCCGCAAACGCGAATTGCGCAGAGCAGCGCCGCAGAAGCGCTACTCGCTGTTCCCGTCAGGATCGTCTAAAGCGATGGAAGAGCAAGCCGCCTACAGGGACCTGAACGTCTACTACGGCGATATCCACAACCACTGCGGCTTGAGCTACGGCGCGGGCAGCCTGGACGAGGCGCTGCATAACGCGCGCTTGCAATTGGATTTCGTCAGCGTCACCCTGCACGGGCATTGGGACGATATGCCGCGCGCTGACCCGAGCCTCGACTATCTGGTGGAGTATCATCGGCGGGGCTTTGAGCGGGCGCGGGCAGCCTGGCCTGATTATCTCACGGCGACCGACGCGGCCAACCAAGACGGGCGTTTCGTGACCTTCCCCAGCTTCGAATGGCACTCGATGCGCTATGGCGATCACTGCGTCTATTTCCGCGATGTCGCCCCGCCGGAGATATTTCACGTCGCCCATATTGAGGACTTGCGCGGGCGCCTGCGGGCGCATCCGCATCCGAGCATGCTGATTCCGCATCACATCGGCTACCGGCAAGGTTTCCGCGGCATCAACTGGGAGGCCTTCAGTACCGAGTTTTCACCGGTCGTCGAGATCATGTCTTTCCACGGCGCTTCCGAGCACAGCGAGGCGGAGCCGGAATACCGCCACGCGATGGGACCGCGAGACGGCCGAAGCACGGTTCAGCACGCGCTGGAACGGGGTCAGGTCTTCGGCTTCATCGGCTCGACCGATCATCACAGCGCCCATCCGGGCAGTTATGGCTATGGGCAGATTGCCGTCTGGGCCGAGTCGCTGACGCGAGCGGCGCTTTGGGACGCCATTCTGAAGCGCCGCGTCTATGCCATCACCGGCGACCGCATTGCGCTAAGATTCGCGCTGAACGGCAATCCGATGGGCAGCGTCATTCCCTACGCCCGCCAGCGGCAACTTGAGTTGTCCGTGGACGCTGCGGCGTCGATCGATTATATCGAAGTCCTGCATTGCAATCGCGTGATCCGCCGCGAGTCGGTCCACCGCGGAGCGCTGGATTACAGCCGTCCGCTGAAACTGCGCCTGGAAATGGGCTGGGGCGAGCTGGAGACCTTATTCGACTGGGATGTCGACTTGCGCGTCGAAAACGGCGAATTGCTGGGTATCGAGCCGCACCTGCGCGGGCATGACATCGGCATCCCGGTCATTGATGATGTGACGCCTTGTGTGCTCAGCCGCCTGGACTACAGCGGCGGGGATCGTTTCCGGCTGCGCACAAAAAGTCCGCGCAACGCCAGCGTGACCAGTTCGGCGACGCAGGCCATCACCTTGCATCTGGAAGCGGGTGCGCAAACCCTGATCCGGGGCGCGGTAAACGGTGTTGAGCTAAGCTTGCCGGTCAGCGATCTGGCGGAGGGCGCGCGCAGTTTCTATACCGGCGGTTTCGTCTCGCCGAGCTTCGTCTTCCACCGCGCCCTGCCGGAAGCGGAGTACCGGCATGCCTTTGCCCTGAGTCACGAATCGGCCGGCGCCGAGCGCGAGTGGTATTACGCTCGCGTCCGCTTGCGGAACGGACAATGGGCTTGGAGCTCGCCGATATGGGTGGAGGCGCCGGTCTAGCGGCGGCGCGCTAGCTGACGAAGCATCAGCGCCCAGGACGAGCCCTCGCGATAGTAGGCGACGATGTGCTGCAGGGACAGGAGGACGCCGAGCAGCGCAAGCAGCAGCCCCAGCGCATCGCCGGATTTGATGGCTTCGCCGCCGAGGACGCGCGCGAGTTTGGGATTGTCAGGCAAGTAAAGCACGGTGACCGGCTGGCCGTCTCCGCCATAATCGCTGGGGTTTAGCCGCTGACGTCCGCGATAAATTTTCTCGTCCAGCTCGAAGCGATAGATGGCTACATACTGGTCGATACTGGGCTCGACGAAGCCATCAATCCAGCGCCCTTTGATGCTTGCGCCGCCGCTGCGCAAAGGCTCGTACTCGGCGACGCGTCCGAAAAACAGCAGAGCGACAGCGATGAAAAAGATCGCGGTCATCAAAGCGCCGACATCGCTGGAGCCGTTGCGGTAGGGGATCGTTTCAACCGGGCGTCCGCGCATCTTCACAGCACCGCTTCCATCATGTCCCGCACCGCGCTTAACGGCGCGAGTGTCTTGGTCGTGCCGGCGTATTGACACATCAAGCTGCCGGCGGCCGCGCCCCAGCGAGCCGCTTCCGCCAGCGGCAAACCTTGCCGCAAGCCGTAGAGCAAGCCCGATTTGAAAATATCGCCGGCGCCGGTGGTGTCTGCCACGCGCACTGCCGGCGGTGTGATCGTCTGGCTCTGGCCGGCGCATGGCAAGATGGTCAGCGCCGCGCCGCTGTCAGTGATGATGACATGGCAGGCGGCAGCGGTTTGCAGCTCGCGCGCCAGATCAAGCGGATCGCGAGCGGGCAGGCGGCTGCGGACGATGGAAGCGGAGATGACCAGCACATCGACCAGCGGCAGCAGCGGGTGGTCCGCGGCGTAAATGTCGTTGATGAGCACCGGGATGCCGCGCGCCGCCGCCATCTCGGCCGCTTGCAGGCGCAGTGGCAGGGGACCCGACATATCGAGGTTGAGCCAGCTTACGCCGGCGAACATTTCCGGCGCCGGCGCGGTCATGCGCAGCTCGTCGAGCCAGTGCATGATGAAACTGCGTTCGCCATCGGGCGTGACGAGGCATTGGCAGCGGGGACTACGATAGTCGGAATGGGAGGCGACGAAGCTGTAATCGAGCTGAGGCTGCGTCGCCAGCTCGTCGAGCACGGCCCGCCCGGCCGCGTCAGCGCCCAGGTCATGGCCGGCCAGCCGCGTGGGCAGGCCCCAATTCGCCAGCCAGAGCGCGCTGTTGGCCGCAGCGCCGCCCACGTTTTCGAACTCGTCGGTCACATCGGCGGCTTTGTTCAGGCTGGGCAGCCGGTCCAGCGCCAGATGGACATCAAGGTCGATTTCGCCGTAGCAGAAGATTGTCATGCTCGTCTTAAGTCTTACACTTTTGCCACCGAGTATACAGAAGTAGTAGCATGTAAGTCATGCAAAAAAGGACGATGATTCTGATATTTGGTATCTGTAGCGGCGATCGAAGGTTAGTGTCTACGCTACCCTTGGATCGCCCGTTACAGCGCCATTTTGCATTTGGGCGACTCAAGAGTCACCCCTACACTATCTTTCTGATTGTTGCATTACTTACTTGCGCTTACTGAGGGAATTGAGCACACCGAGCGTTACGAATGTAATCCGGATCTCGCCAAAAGCGCTCCCCTTCCCTAGCTCGCTGGGGAAGGGGCCGGGGGATGGGGTTGAATCGTACCGATAACGTTGTTGTACGACTAACACGGCATTACTTCTGTGTACTCGGTGGCAAATCCTGTTCGGAGTCTCGCTCTATATCGGCCGCACCTCGACATCTTCACAGCCGATGCGACCTTCTTCACAGACCAAAGCGATGCCGCCGCCGGCGAAGCGCGCCTCAGGATCTTCGGCTTTGACGACCAATTTGCCATCGAGATAACCGCTCAGGCTGTTGCCCTCGACCCTCAGCGAAAGCTCATGTTCCTTGCCCAGCGTCCAGCCGCCGCTCGCTTGGGCCAATACCGTATCTTCCCCTTCAAGGGCGGACACGAGGCGCGTGCTCTCTGCATCGCAGAGCAAGGCATAGTGCCGCTTCAAACCTTGCACGCGCGCGCCCAAGCCACCGGCTTTGCACATGTGCGGCGTCATCCTGGCGCTGACCTGATAATCGGTCCAATCGCGGCAGCCCTGCATCATAAGCCCGCGCCCTTCGTTTTGAATCAGCCGGTAGGTTTCCGGATAGCGATCGATGAATACCATCTTGCCTTTGGCGGCATCCAGACCGTTCACCCAAGCCTTCTTCCACATCATGCCGCGCAGCCTCCGATCCCAGCGGGTGAAATCGTGCTTGTGCGGGCGTTTCAGCCGGATGTTGGGACTGCCATCCCAAGTCAGCCAGTCGAGGTATACGCGGCCGCTAGCGCCGCCTTCGCCCTTGATTTCGATGCCAACGTTGGCGATGGGATAGCCTTCGAGATCGGGCACTTGCCATTCCAGCTCGGCTGCCCCGCCGGCGCTCAATTGTTCCGCAGCGCCGACCAGCGTTTCCAGGCCGTCTTCGCGATTGTAATGCTGCACGTAGATGCCGACATCAACGGCGCATGAGTTGGCGCTATCGGCGAGCACGCGGGCGCGTATCGTCTGGCCCGGGTAGAGCTGAGGGCTGGCCAACAGGTTGTATCCGGGGCCTTCGAAGTGGGCGGATACGGCTGCTGAGGGCACGAAGGCCGCCGTGCCCACGCGGCCGACGCGGCCCGGCGCCAGCGCGGCATAATCCAGCGCCAGCAAGCGGTCGCCGCGATTGCTAAGCTCGGGCGCCTGTACGTTGCTGATGGCGACGACATCGCGGGCTTCAATCGAGTCGTCATTCATGAATCCCTGGACCGAGCCGGGCAGGTCGAAATGGTAGCGAGCGCCAGCCTTTGGCGCGATCGGCGCCAGGCCCTGCATCGCCCGCGCGGTGTTCACCAAGCGCAGGGTTTGCGTGACGGCGTCGGTGATCGAGTTGCCGCCGTCAGCGGTGGGGATATACATGCGATCGGCTACTGGACCCCGATAATCGGGTCCGGTTGCCAAGCCGGCCAAACCGTCTTTGATGCCCATCAGGCAGCCGATATTGCCCGAGTTGCAATCGGTATCCCAGCCGCAGGTGTTGACGATCATCAGCGTGCGCTGGAAGTCGTCATCGCCGTAAAGCAGCGAAAGGATCATCAAGCCGTGGTTGGGCACCATGTGGCAATTGCCGCCGTAGATGTGATAGCCGTAGCGCTCGGCCAGCAACTCGCGCCCTGCCCGCCAATCCGGTTCTGCCGCATGCCATTCGCGGATGTCGTTGATCATGGTATAGATGACGGAATCGTTGGGTATCACTGACAAGCCGGTGTCGATGAGCTTGTTGATATCGGATTCAACGAAGGCTTGCGCTTCCATCGCCGCCAGGCATTGCGCGCCGTAAATCGCTTCGCCGCCGTGGCTGACGCTGCCGGCCCGCCGGGCCAGGTCCGCGGCGAATTCCGGATCGCCGGGGGCGACCATCGCCCAGCCGTCGATGAAGATTTGCGCGCCGATCTGCTCGGCGACCACCTTGCCATTCAGCTCGATCGAGCCGCTTAAAGGCGCTTCAATACCTTGCTTGAGCCGCAGATAAGCCGTGTGCTCGGTGGAATTGCCCATGCCGCCCCACCAGAGCACGGTCTCCTCTTCGATGAGGTAATTCAACCAGGTCTGGCCGATTTGCGCTGGCGAAACCTCCGGGTCGTAGCCGTAGTCCTCAAGCGCGCGGACGAAGGTGAAGGTGCCCGATATATCATCATCGGTGACGATCAACGGGACATTCAGCTTGTCGTGCACATAATAGTTGATCTCGCCCAGGTGTTCGCTGATGGCTTCGTAGGACCAGCCTTCAAAGGGGCGGCCGAGGTAAACGCCGATGATCTTGCCGAGGACGCCGGCGTAGACGCGTTCGAGATAATCGGGAGGAAGGGTCATATTTGTCTCCTGGTGAGCGAAAAGATGATCAGGCTTTTAAGCCGCCTTGCGTCAGACCTTCGATGAAGCGGCGTTGCAGGGCGAGGAATAGAATCAGAACGGGCGCCATCATGATGACCGAGCCGGCGTTGGTCAGCCCCCAATCTCGGCTGAAGCGGCCCTGGAAGGCGTAGAGGCTGGTGGCGACCGGCTTGAACTCCTTCTCCGGCAAGAAGGTCACGGCGAAGAGGAATTCGTTCCAGGTGAAGAGGCCGATGACCAAGCCGGCGGTCAAGAAGCCCGGACCGGTGAGCGGCGCGATGATGTGGCGGAAGACCTGCCAATCGGATGCGCCGTCAATCTTGGCCGCGTCGACAAATTCTTCCGGAATCGACAGCATATACGAACGCAGCAAATAAGTCGCGAAGGGTGATTGCAGGGCGGTATAAATGATGATGAGGCCAACGTGGGTATTCACCAGACTCAATTGCTTCCACATGAAGAATAGTGGAATGATAAACAACTGCGCCGGAACGCCGATGCCTACCAGGAAATAAAAGGACAGGACGTTCGACCCTTTGAGCTTCAGGCGGGAAAGCGCATAAGCGGCCAGGCCGGCAACCGTCAGCGAGCCGGCGATTGTCGAAATGGTCAGGATGGCGCTGTTGCGGATGGTCACCGCATAGTTGCCCTTGTCAAAAGCTTCGCCATAGTTGCTCCAGAGGAACTCCCTGGGCACGGAGAAGGGACTGGCGGCGATTTCCGAGGTGGATTTCAGAGAATTGCTCACGAGCAGCAAGATTGGTAGCGCGGCGAAAAGCGCCAGCAGAATCAAGATAATGTAATTGGGCAAGGTCGATTGAGAGCGACCGGATCCGAATATGTTTAAACGTCCCATCCGCGTCTCCTTAGGAATACAAACCCACCCACCGCCAGCGCGACCCAGAGGGTCATCACGACGCCGATGGCGCCGGCGTAGCCCGCGTCAAAGCGGAAGAAGGCGGTTTCGTAGAGGTAGGTGCCCATCACCTCCGAGGCATGCGCCGGCTTGCCCGAGGTGAGAATGTACACATAATCAAAAACCGTCGCCGACCAGATCAAAATCATCAGCAAGGTGAAGACGATGGTCGGGCGAATGCTGGGCAGGGTGACATAGCGGAATTGCTGAAAGCGGCTGGCGCCATCAAGCCGCGCCACTTCGTACAATTCAACATCTACTGCCGACATCGCCGCCAGATAAATCACAACCAGAAAACCCCAAAAATGCCAGATATCCACGAAGGCGACGGTATAGAGCGCCGTTTCCGCTTTGCCGAAGAGGGCGACATCAAGGATATCGGTGATGCCGAGCTCAGCCAGCCAGGGACCGATGCCGACGCGGTGATGCAGGAGAAAACGCCAAACCTGCGCGTTGACCACCGACGCCAAGACAAAAGGAATGAAATAAAGAACGCGAAAAATCATTTGTCCCCGTTTGATGCCGGCCAGCAAATAAGCGCCGAGCAAACCCATGAAGATGGGAATCGTCAAGAATATCGCGGTCCAGACGATATTGTTGCTGAGCGATTTGAAGAAGACGGCGTCTTGCATCAGCCGGTCGAAGTTCGCCAAGCCGATGAACTCCGGCTGGCCATAACCAGACCACTCTGTGAAAGCGATGCCCAGGCCGGCGATGGAAGGAATGACAATCACAATCAAGTTCAGCGCCAGGATGGGCCACATGAATGCCCAACGCCCCAGAACGCGCGCGAGCGGGATTTTCTGCTCGTTCGGTTTGACTTTCCGGGCTCCAGTCGCCTGTGCGGTCGCTTGTACGGTGGCCATAGGGGTTTACTTTCGCTCTAGATTCTATTTCGCCAGCTCTGTTTGCCGGCAATCCGGCTCCGCTGCCAGCGAGCCGATTTCAAGACCGGATACTTTCTGACTAGAGACGGCCAAGGGCAAAACGCCCCTGGCCATCATCAGTTAGCTCATGCTCGCTAACGCGCGGGGATTGGCAGTGTCTTGCCTTCATCGCGCGCCTGTTCCCAGAGCGCTTCGTGATCGGCGAGATAGTCTTCGGTGCTGAGTTCACCAGACCAGACCCGTTCAATATCGGTCCACAGTTGCACGTTGGCGTCGGCGGGCCAGAAGGTCCAGGTGGTGTAACCGGCGCGCCCAGCGCCAGTGACGGCGGCGAAATCGGCGAAGAAGCGGGCGACGCGCTCATCGGTGCCGGCCGGGAAGTCATCAACCGTGAAGTGGATCGGCACGACATATTCGCCGAAGCCAGCGCCAGCGGCGATCGCCAGAACGCGAGCCGGGTCGCTCAACCAGTAGTCGATCACCTTGCCGACCGCGTCCGGATTCTCGGTATTGGCATTCACCGAGATGGTGCTGCCGGTGGCCAACTCGTAGTTGTATTCACCAGCTTGTTCGTGGAATGGCGGGAGGGGCGCCCAATCCCATTCGGTGCCTTGTTCCTCGAAGAATTGGCCGATGCTGCCGAAGTTCCAGGTGCCGCTCTGCATCATGGCCGCTTCGCCGGAAGCCAGCTCGTAGCGGATGTCATCGCCGGTGTTGGCGTAATAGTTGGAGAGATCGCCACTGAACCAGCCGTCCACGAGTTGGGTAGCGAGCAGATCGGCCGCCTCAGCGAATTCGGTGTCGGTCCAAGGCTTTTGACCCGTGAGCGCGAGATAGACATTTTCCACGCCAGCGTAGTTGTTGAGGTAGATGCCCATCAGGTGCTCGTTGGAGGGCTGCCAGGAGGCGTTGCCGTAGGTGAAGGGGAAGATGTCATTGGCGATGGCTTCGGCGGCAATCGCGTCAATCTCGGCTTGTGATGTCGGCGGGGCCCAACCCATGTCTGCGAATAGCGTCTTGTTGTAGAAGAGCACCATGCTCTCGTAGGTGATGGGGATGCTGTAGAGCTCGCCAGCGAGGACGCCGGAGTTGTAAGCCCAGGGCAGCAGCTTGTCTTTCCAGCCGTACTGATCGGCCAAGCTCGTCATCGGCAGGATCTGCCCGGCATCGACGAATTCGGCGATGAAGGCGGCGCCCGGCGTCTGAATGATATCGGGCGCGGCGCCGGCTTGCAGGGCGGTGCGGTTGACATCGTTCAGCGATTCTTGCGCGATGATCTCCAGTTGAACGTCATCGTGCTCGGCGTTGAAGGCATCGGCGAGCAGCGGGATGAGGAAGTCGTCAACCTCATCGCCGGACTCGGTCCACCAGACGACGGTGGTGACATCTTGCGCGCCGACCGAGGTGATGGCGAAGAGCAATAGCGCGACGGTCAAAAATAGTTTCAGGTGCTTCATGTGGTCCTCCTAATTTGGTCTTGAAGATTCTGTCTCACAGGATAGCACAGCGAAATGGCCTATAGCGCCTCCTCTGCCATGTGGTCAATATTTCATCAAAAAAATGATAACGTAGATTGAACCGATTGCGCAAGCTTACTCCCTGTTTTGTGGTGACGCCGACTGGAGCCGGCAAGCGATGCGCTTATTCCAGCCCCGTGCCCGTGATCGCTTCGACATAATAACGCTGGAAGGGGATGACGAGCAGGATCGGCACGACGGCGGCAATCATGGAGCCGGCCAGCAATTCGTTCCAGATCGTGCCGTACTGCCCAACCGCCAGCGAGATCTCCACTTGCACCACGCGCAGCTCCTGCCGCGGCGCCACCAACAGGGGCCAGAAGAAGGAGTTCCACTGGCTGATGAACATCAGCAAGCCGGCCGCCACCAGCACGGGCTTGGAGATCGGCAGGATGATGCTGATGAGAACGCGCAGCCAGGTGGCGCCGTCGACGCGAGCGGCGTCGATCAACTCTTGCGGGATATCGGCGAAGAACTGGCGAAAGAGGAAAATGACCAGGCTGTTGGCCAGGCCGGGAATCAGCAGCCCCTGCCAAGTATTGATCCAGCCGAAGCTGTTGACCAGGATGTAACGCGGGATGGCGGTTAGGTCTACCGGCACAAGAAATGAGAGCATGATAATGGTGAGGAAGAGGACGTTCTTACCGCGGAACTCGAAGCGCCCGAAGGCGAAGCCGGCCAACGCATTGACCGCGCCGCCGATGATCACGGTGGCGATGGCGAGGAAGAAGGTATTGGCGATGGCGCGGCCGAAACCGCGCGCGAAGAGATTGTCGTATGCTTCCATGGTGAAATCGACCGGCAAGAGCGCGCGCCAAGTGAAAGGATAGGCGTATTCGAAGACCTTGTGATTGGGTGTGAAGGAGGCGGCCATCGCCCACATCAGCGGGATGACCACGATGAGCACGCCGATAATCAGCAAGGTGTAAACGATGCCCGGCGTGAGGGTGGCGCGCAGGGGCTTGCCATGCCGCTTGGCGGATGATGCCCTCGCAGTAGCCGGGTTGATCGCATCAGACATACTGGCGCAAATTTCCTTCAGTCCTGGCCGCGCAGGACATACAGCTCCAGCCCGACGATGATGAAGACGATGACGAGCATCACCGAAAGCATGGCGGCCGATGCGCCAAGGTCGCCATACACGAAGCCACGGCGGTAGGTCTCGTACAGGATCAAGTTGGTCGAAAGCTGCGGGCCGCCCTGCGTGGTGAGCAGGATAGGCGCGAATAGCAAGAAGTTGGCGACGGTATCGGCCACCAGGACGAAGGCGAGGACACGGCGCAATAGCGGCAAGGTGATGCGCGTGAATGACTGCCAAGCGTTGGCGCCGTCGATTTTCGCCGCTTCCAACACGGGCGGCGGGATATTCTGCAAGCCAGCCAGGATGAAGAGGCTCCAAAGCGGCACGCCGATCCAGGAGGCGATCATGATGATAGACCAAAGCGCCAGGTCGACCGAATGCAGGAAGGGCTGACGCTCAATGCCAAGGTTGAAGAGGATGCCGTTGATCATGCCGGTGTTCTGGTCCAGCATCAGGCGCCAGACAATCGCAGTGACGTTCAGCGAGACGGCTACCGGCAACAGATAGATGCTGCGAAAAATGCCTATGCCGGGCAGCTTCTGGTTGATCAACATCGAAAGCCCCAGCGCCAGGGCGATCTGTAGTGGATTCACAATGAGGCTGAATACCACGGTGACTTGAAGCGATTTCCAAAATACCGGGTCGTTGAAGATTCGGTTGTAATTGGCAAAGCCGGCGAAGACGCGCTCGCCGCTGCGCAATGAGATCACGAAAGTGCTTTCCACCACAGTCGCGATCGTGGGCAGCAGATTGAAAACGATCAGCAAGATCAAGGCGGGAAGCAGGAAGAGATAGGGAATGATTTGCTGTCTAACGCGCATTAAACGGCGTCCGAAATTTTACTGGCGCGGACCACTGAGTCGCTGCAAAGACGGATGTTGTGGATGGGAGCGCAAGGACTGCGGTAGAAAGCAGCCCTCGCGCTACACAAGGATGCTACTCGATATATTTCGCCATTTCGCTTTCAATGCGTTGCACGGCGAGGTTTAGCGTTTCTTCGACGTCAGCGCCGTTCCGGATATCCTGGAAGATATTCTGCAAGATCTGCTCATATTCCAGGAAGCCGACGGTCACAGCGCGCGGCCGCGGATTAACCGTTGCTTCGTCCGCTGCTGTCCGCATGTATGACATCGGCAGGGCGTCAAATTCTTCTTCGGTGGCGAAGAGCGCGAGCACGGATTGCTGCGCCGGGAAGTCGCCGCTGCCTTCGCGCCACCATAGCTCGGCGCCCTCGCCTGTGGAGATGAAGTGGACGAAACGAGTGGCCGCCTCTACATTCTCGCTGTTGGCGTTCACGCCGATATGCCAACTGCCTGTCGGGGTTGCCGGCACCCCATCTTCGAAGTAAGGATGACGCGAGACGCCCCATTCGATATCGAGATCGGCGTTATTGGCGAAGCGCGGGATGTTCCAGGGACCGCCGACAAACATACAGATATTGCCAGTCTCGAAGATGTCGGCGGGCCAAAACTCTTCGCCCTGCGGCGCCGCGTTCCAGACATTGAACATATTGTAATAGTAGGTGAAGGCTTCGATCCATTCGGGCGAATTGATGACGCCGTCAACGGTCAAGCCATCATCGCCGATGGCCGCGCCGCCGAGCGATTCCGGCAATGCCTGCAACTGGTAGATGCGGACCATCTGTTCCCAGATGAAACCCCATACATCAGGCGTGCCGTCACCATCGTCGTCGAAGGTCATTTGCTGGGCGATCTCGGCGATTTCTTCCCAGGTCAGGCGATCATCGGCGCCCGGCGGGGTTAAGCCGACCCGATCAAAGCAGCCTTTATTGTAGAAGAGCAATTGTGTTGAGGTGCTGATGGGCGCGGCGTAGAGTATGCCCTCATAGGAACCGGCGTTGACGGCAGCGGGCAACCAGTCGTCGACCTCATCGCCTGTGAAGATCGGATCCAGCGGCAGCAGCCAATTGCGGAAGGCGTAACCCGATACCAGCGGCACATCAACCGCGATGACATCCGGCAGAGGCGAGCGCGCGCCAAGCCTTACCTGAATCTGCGTAAACAGATCGTTGAAGCCAATCTGCTCGGCTTCAATCTTGATATCAGGATTCTGCGCCTCGAACTCGGCGATGATGGCTTCGACCGGCCAGCCGAGAGTCAGCCAGGTGACGACCGTCGGCTCGTCCTGGGCAATTGCGGGAATGGCGGTGATCAGAAGCAACAGCGCTATTAATACGACTCTTTTGATTAACATCATGTGATTCCTCCCATCACACTTGATTTTCTAAGATACTGCTGAGACTAGCGTAATCGGTTTCGCGGTAAATTGCCACATATTCTTGCGAGCGGCCGCTTTTTCCACCGCTCGGGCTGCAAACTCAGCGGATATCCCCATCTCAATACGCCGCGATCTGCCCATCAGCCCGCGGCTCGCTGCCGCCATGCAGGACGCCGTCCACGCGACGGATGATCTGCCCGCGCCCGAAATTGCCCCGGCCCAAGCCCGCTTCCGGCTGGATGCGATGGCCGCGCTCGGCCAGGTCCGCCATGGTCTTGAATGGCGTCCCCTCTTCGATCAGCAGCGCCCCGCCGGGGTCGCCATTCTGAATCATCCAGCGCGGCCGATCGAGCGCTTCCTGCGGGTTGAGCTCGTCATCGACCATGGCGCTGATGACCTGGAAGTGCCCTTGCGGCTGCATGAAACCGCCCATGACGCCGAAGCTCGCCCAGAGTTCGCCGTCCTTCAACGCCATACCCGGGATGATGGTGTGATAGGGGCGCTTGCCCGGCGCCAGGGCGTTGCGGTGGCCGGGCCGCAGCGAGAAGCCGGCGCCGCGATTCTGCAGCCAGACGCCGGTGCCCTCGGCGACGATGCCGACGCCGAAGCCCATGTACAGGCTTTTGATGAAGGAGCAGGCGTTGCCCGCGCCATCAACCGCGCTGAGGTAAATCGTGTCGCTGCCGCCGGGCAGCTCGCCGGGCGTCGGCGGCGGATCCATAGTGTAGTAATTGGAAATGAGACCGGCGCGGGCGGCGGCGTAATCCTTGCTGAGCAGCTTCTCAACCGGCACATCGGCGCGGCGCATGTCGGCGATGTATTCATGCGCGTCAGCCCAGGCCAGGCGCATTGACTCGACCATCAGATGCAGGCGCTCCGGCGAATCCCAGGGCCGGGAGGCCAGGTCGAATTGCTCGGCGATGTTGAGGGCGATCAGCGCGGTCAAGCCCTGTCCGTTGGGCGGGCATTCATAGACGGTCAGTCCGCGATAATCGGTATGGATCGGCTCGTCCCAGGTCGAGCGGTGATTTTTCAGATCATCCAGGGTCATCAGCCCGCCATGTTCAGCCAGCGACTTGACGATCGCCTCGGCGGTGGGTCCCGTGTAGAAAGCATCGGGTCCGCCCTCGGCGATAGCCCTTAAGGTCTTCGCCAAACCAGGCAAGCGGACGATCTGCCCCGCTTTTGGCGGCGCGCCATTAGGCAGATAATCTTCGGCGTTGGCGGCGCTGCGCAGGAAGGGCGCCGATCGTTCCCAGCGCAGGCCGACCACCGGCGCCGTCGGATAACCATCGCCCGCATAGTGGATGGCCTCAGTCAGCGCATCCGCCAGCGTCATCGTGCCATGCCGCTCCAGCAAATCGTGCCAGCCGCGTACCGCCCCGGGCACGGTCACGCTGTGGGCGTGGCGCGGGTTCATCCTGTCCCAACCCATAGCGCGGACGGTCTCCAGCGTCAAAGCTTGCGGCGCGCGTCCGCTGCCGTTCAGAGCGCTGACTTGCTTGGTCGCCGCGTCATAATAAAGGGCGAAGCAATCCCCGCCGATGCCGCAGGAGCCGGGATCCATGACGTTCATCATCGCCGACGTGGCGACCGCAGCATCAGCGGCGTTGCCTCCCTGACGCAAAATGTTGAGGCCCGCTTGAGCGGCCAGCGGGTTGCTGGCGCCGACCATGCCGCGGCGGGCGCTGATCATCGAGCGGCGAGACTTGAAATCGAGGGACATGGTTTTCATGTGCTGGAATACTCCATTGACTGGTGACAAGCAAATTATAGAGCGCGGATTCAATCATTCCCAACCAAGTTACGCGCCAGGGCAATCGCTTCAAAATGGACATCCGCCCCGAAGACAAGGTTCAAACTCAATTTCGCCGATCTCGAAAATAACGAACATTCGTTCTTTCGTTCTACTCAATATCATGATACACTCCCCCTATGGATCAATTATCGCAGGCTCTCAATCGCGGCGTCCCACCGATGCCTTCCGCCGATTCCCGCCTTCAGCGCCACGCCCTGGGCGCTGTTCAGAGGCAGTCAGGGGCCGAAGCCGGCGGTTGCGCCGCTGCGCCGGCATACCAAAATCATACCGGCAGCCGCCTGCCTTTTGTCCGTTTTGCCCAGAAAACCGCGTCTAATGTCCGAAAAATATTTTTTATTGTCCGACTTCGTCCGTTTTGGACAATGAACAAACTGAAAACAAATACTATCCGAGACTGGCTGCCCACTGACTGCATGATAACTTCGCTAAAGCAACGATCTGTAGGGGCGACATGCCATGTCGTCCGAAACCACAAGTCGCAGCGGGCGACCATCGCTGTACTCGGCGCTAAGAAATAATTTGAAGCGATTGCCCTGAGTTGCGGGTTTTGCTCCTTCCGTATTTTTTGTGTTATGCGCGCCTTGCATTTATACTCATACGATTGTTAACGTCGAAGCTCGGGCTCGACGTATCTTGATATCGAAGATCTTAGAGAGGACTGTAGAATGAATGAGCAGATGAAACAAATACTTGCCAAGCTCACTCGTCAGGAAAAGGCGCGGGTCGAGGAAGAACATCGCCGCGCTTACGACTTTGATCCGCGGGATCCGCTCTTCGGCTTGACCACCGACGAACTCAGCGGTCCCAAATTGAGTCGGCGCTCTTTCTTGCGGCTGGCGGCGGCTTCCGGCGGCAGCCTGTCTCTGTCGCATCTCCTGGGCGCGGCTGGCATCGTCCTGCCACAAGCGGCGCGGGCTGTCGCGCAATCCGGCGGTCACTTGATCTGCGGCTGGGCAGGCACGGCGGAAATCACCACGCTGGATCCGGCGCAGATTAATCAGGTGCTGCAATTCCAGGTTTCTTCCAACGTGCTCAGCGGCTTGACGCATATCAATGCCGACTTGGTAGCCGAAGGCGATCTGGCGACCGATTGGTCCGTATCCGATGACGGCTTGGTCTGGACCTTCAACCTGCGTGAAGGCGTCACCTGGCATAATGGCGATCCCTTCACCGCCGCCGATGTGGTCTATACTTACAACCGGTCGAAGGATCCGCAGCAGTCGATCCACTCCGGCAACCTTGTCAATGTGCTGGATGTCGTGGCGCTGGATGACATGACCATACAGTTGAGCCTGGGGCGGCCGCAGGCTTCCCTGCTGGTCAAAACGCTTGAGCGCTCCAGCGGACGCGCCATGACCATCGTCAGTCAAAATGCCATCGAATCGATGGGCTTGCAAGAATACGGCTTGAAGCCCGTCGGCACTGGCCCCTTCCGCGTGACCGAACATCAACTGGGGCAGGGGGTCGTGCTCGAGCGCTTTGATGACTACTACGATCCCGATCGTCCGGTATTGGACAAAATCACCATCATCCCCATTCCGGAAAATGAACCGCTGGCGGCCGCCATCGAAACCGGCGATATTCACTTGATCGGCGGCAACGGCGTCGCCGCTGAATTGGTGGATCGCTTCCTGGCCAACCCCGACCTGGTCGTGGACGAGATCCCCGGCAACGGCTTCCAATCGGTCTTTGTCAATCCCTGGCGCGAGCCGATGGTGGTCGAAGACTTCAACTTGTCGGTGGACGAGCTCAAGCAGCTGAATGGCTTCAAGGTGCGCCTGGCCCTGGCGAAAGCCTTCGACCGCGAGCGCTTCATTCAAAGGGGGCTTTTCGGCCGCGGCGTGCCCGCTTTTGGGACGATCAACCCGGCGATGGGTTTCTACTTTGATACCGCCATCAACGAGACCAGCGAACAACGCTTCGACCTTGAGGCGGCGCAATCGCTCTTGGCGGATGCCGGCTACCCCAACGGCGAAGGCTTCCCCACGCTTAAACTGCTCACCACGCCCGGCGGCCGGCGGCAAGCCGAGGTCATCGTCGATATGTACCGCAACAATCTCAACATCAATATCGAGCTGGACGTCAAAGACTTCACTGTGCTGATCGAAGACGCCAATCGCATGGAATACGATTTGCTGCGCCTCGGAAGCGGCGGCGACTTCGATCCCGATGATGGCTTGGTCGATTGGATGCTTAGCGATTCTCGCTTCAACGGCGCTAACCGTAACGATGCCGATTTGGTGGACAAGTATGGCGAACGCGCTTTCGGCTTCTTCTCGGCTGACCGTGTTGATGAGTTGATTCATGAACAAGCGGTCACGGCCGATCCCGATGCGCGCAAGGCGCTGGTGCAAGAGGCGAATCAACTGACTTCCGACAAGTTGGCATCGATCTTCATCTTCCACGGGACGGAGATCCTGGTGCACCGCGCCGAGGTTGCCGTCCCGCCGGCGGGCCGCATCGTCGGCCTGCGCGATCTCGATCGCGTCTTCTTCAACTAACCAAGGGAGCCAGATTGTAAGGGCGACTGACGGTCGGTGTCTGCGCGAACCGCCGAGTCGCCCTTCAGCGCCGCAACTTTTCCAGAAAACAAGGCATCCCAATGCGCTATTTTGTCGGGCGGGTGATGCAAGCGTTGATAGTCGTCTGGGCGGTGGGGACGCTCGTCTTCTTCATGCTCCGCGCCGTGCCGGGCGATCCGATTCAAGCGCTGCTGGCCGATGTCGACCCCAGAGCCGCCGATGCCATCCGCGCCAAGCTGGGTTTGGATCAGCCGGTCTGGGTGCAGTATCTCTTCTGGATCCGCAACACCCTCTCCGGCGATCTCGGGCAGTCCCTCTACGGCAGCCACCAGGAAGTGAGCCAGCAGATTGCCGAAGCCATCCCGCGCACGGTCTCGCTGGCGCTGGTCGCCTTCTTGATCTCCTTCACTCTTGGTCTGACGGCCGGCATCGTCTCCGCCGTTAAAAAGGACAGCTTCCTGGACTACGGCTTTAACCTCGCCGCCTTCCTCGGCATCAGCATGCCCTCATTCTGGATCGGCATCGTGCTGATAATCGTCTTCGCGGTTAATCTGCGCTGGTTCCCCTCTATCGGCTACAAACCCATCAGCGCCGGTTTGGATCAGTGGCTGCGTTATCTGATATTGCCGGGCTTGTCCGTCGGTTTGCCGTTTTCCGCCTCCATCGCCCGCCTGACCCGCTCCGCCATGCTGGAGGTCCTCGGGCAAGATTACATCACGGTGGCCCGCGCCAAAGGGCTGAACGAGAAGCGCGTCGTCTTCCGCCATGCCCTGCGCAATGCCCTGATACCGGTGGTGACCGTCATGGGCATCTCCCTCGCTCTGCTCTTTTCCGGCTCAGTTGTGGTGGAGAATGTCTTCGCCATCAAGGGGCTGGGGCGCGTCCTGATTCAGAGCATTCTTAATCGCGACTACCCGGTCGTGCAAGGCAGCATCCTGCTGGTGGCCGTTTTGCTCGTCTTCATGAACCTGGCGGTGGATATGCTCTACCGTCTGATTGATCCGCGGATCACTTATGACTGATGCGATGAAAGATTCCAAGCCTGGCGGCAGCATCGCCGCGCTGCCCGTTGCCGGGCCCGCCGATATGCCGGAGCGCCCGAAAGCCTGGCAACTGCTGCTGCGGGACAAACGCGCCATCGCCGGCTTGACCGTGCTCGGCTTGATTGTTATCTGCACTCTCTTCGCCTCGGTGGTCTCTCCCTACGATCCGCTATCGCAAGAATTTGACATCTTGCTGCCGCCGTCGACCCTGCATGTGCTCGGCACGGATGATCTGGGGCGCGATCTCTTCACGCGCATCTTGTACGGCGCGCGCGTATCGCTCTTCGTCGGCATCACCACCGTGACGATCTCGATGGTGCTCGGTGTGGCGATGGGCATCCTGGCTGGCTACTTTGGCGGCTGGATCGATATCCTCTTCATGCGCTATATCGACTTGCAGTGGGCATTTCCTAATTTCATCATCGCCGTGTACCTGGTGGCGGTCTTCGGCACCGGCTTGGCAAATGTGATCGTGGCTATATCATTGGCTTTCCTCGATGACTTCGCGCGGATTACGCGGGGCATGGTGCTATCCATTCGCGAGGAGGAGTATGTGCTGGCGGCGCGCTCGATCGGCGCCTCCGACACCACCATCATGTTGCGGCACATTCTGCCCAACGCCATCGCCCCCATCATCGTGCAGGCGACGCTCAGCGTCTCTTTTGCCATCCTCGCCGAAGCGGGCTTGTCCTTCCTCGGCCTGGGCGTCAAGGCGTCCACGCCGACCTGGGGCTTGATCATCAGCGACGCGCGCAGCTTCTTCACCCGCGCCTGGTGGCTGGGCATTTATCCCGGCTTGGCAATCATGATCACTGTGCTCAGCATCAATTTCTTCGGCGATGCCTTGCGCGATGTGCTTGATGTGCGCGCCGCGGAATAAGCGCAAAAGTCGCCGCCGAGGTCACCGAGGATTGGTTATTCGCCATCGCCGAGCTCGAAGAACAGACGAATCGCCACCTCGGTCGCGAGCTGGATGTCATCGACATAGATGAACTCGTTCGGCGCATGTGAGTTGCCGCCGGAGCCATAGCCCAGCATAGCCGCCGGGATGCCCAGCTCCCGCTGCAGCATTCCGCCGATCGCCAGCGACCCGCCGTGCCGCATTAACAGCGCCTCCTTGCCCAGCGCCCCTTTGAGCGCCCGTTGTATCGCCCGTATCTCCCGCCCGTCTTCCGGCATCAGAAAGGGATGCGCCGCGCTCATCAACTCGGTATCGATTTTGATGCCCGGCTCGGCGAAGGCCAAGACATGCTCGACCAATCGCGCCCACATCGCGTCGGCGTCCTGCCCCGCCACTGTGCGGATGGTGACCGTGAAGCGCGCCTCCGCCGGGATGATCGCGCGCGTCCCCTCGCCGCCCCAGCCGCCGGTGATGGCGCTGACATCAAGCGTCGGCTGTGAGGTCGTCCGTTCGGCAAAGACGCCAAGATAATCGCCGAAGAAGGCATCGACGCCGGCCGCGCGCTGCAAAGACGGTCCGATTGTTTTCCAAAGTCGGTTCATGTCGCGCGTCTGCCGATCCGTCATAGGAATGGCGTCATCGTAAAAACGCTTGATCCGCACCCGCCCGCTTTCATCGTGGAAGGAGGCGATGATGCGAGCCAGATAGTGCGCCGGGTTCTTCACCGCGCCGCCATAACGCCCGGAATGCAGATCGTGCGGCGGTCCCTGCACACGGATCTGACCCGTGATCGCCCCGCGCAGAGCGTTGCCGATGACCGGCTGCCGCGGCGAAAAGGGACCATCGGAGATGAGTAGCGCGTCCGCCGCCAGCAAATCGCGATTGGCGGCCAGGAAGAGCCCGACATTCTTCGAGCCGAGTTCTTCCTCGCCTTCGAAGAAGAGCTTGATATTGACGGGCAACGAGCCATTCGCGGCGAGGATCGCATCGATGGCTTTCAGATTTATCCAGATGCCGCATTTGTCATCGACCGCGCCGCGCGCCACCAGGCGGTCGTCAACGATAGTCGGCTCAAACGGGGGCGTGCCCCATAGCGATTCGTCGCCGATTGGCTGCACATCGTAGTGCGCGTAAATGACGATGGTCGGCTTGTCCGCGCCGGCCTTTAACCAATCGGCATAGACGATCGGGTTGCCGGCGGTCGGCAGCTTCCGCGCGTTATCCAAACCGATGCGCCGCATTTCCGCCACGATCCAGTCGGCGCAAGCCTGCAACTGCGGCTGGTACATCGGCTCCTGGCTGACAGATGCGAATCGCAGCAATTTCATAAAGCCGCTATGATAGGCTTCATGGTTCCGCCGCGCCTGCTCCAGGGCGGCACTTGTTTCGTAGTCAGTCATCTTTTATCCAGTTTGGATCCATAGAGACCGTTCCAGTTGCTCGCAACCATCGCGCTATTTGACATTCCCAAGCCAATTGTTAGACTCTGCGGAATGCCAAAGCTTGGGACTCAGCGATATAACTTTATCTCATCGTGCTTGACAGGACCGATGGCATAAGGCGAATTTGGTCATTTGTCGCTGTAATGCCCCAATTATAATTCTAGCCAAAGGAGGACAGGCTGAATATGCAAGCACTTTTCGAAACAAAAAACGCCAGTTTAGAGGACGCCCTGCTGGAATCGCTATCGCCGGACGAACCCTGGTCGATGGTCGAGCGCTTCACCAGTCTCGTCCGCGAATCTTCATCCGACGATGAACGCGCCGCCTTCAACTACCTCGCCGACCGCCTTAGCGCCCTGGGCATCCCGCATACCATGCACATGCCGGAGCTCTTCTTGAGCGTGCCGGTGCGGGCATCGCTGGTGGTGGGGGATCGCTCCTTCCGCGCCAAGACGCCGGCTTTCAGCATCAGCACGCCGGCCGGGGGCGTCAGCGGCGAATGCGTCCGCATAGAAGGCTTCGCCGCCGGGCGCAGCGCCGATTTCTTCGACTTCACGCCCCTGAGCGATGTCGATGTGACGGGCAAGATCGTCGTGGTCGATGGCTTTGGCGGCCCCCCGCCAGTCTGGTATTTCCAGAACAAAGGCGCGAAAGGCGCCATCTTCATCAACCCCGGCGTCGATATCCATTGGGGCATCTGCACCACCATCTGGGGCGCGCCCGACCTCGACAATTATCAGCGCCAGCCGACGATCCCGGTCGTCTCCATCAATCGCCCCGATGGCGAAGCTTTGATGGCAAAAATGGCGGAGGGCGCGGTCGAAGCCACCTTGCATAGCAAACTCAAGGAAGGCTGGTTCGAATGTCCTTGCCTGGTGGCGGAGATTGAAGGGACGATCGAGCCGGAGCGCTTCGTGCTGGTGCACGGGCATGTCGATTCCTGGGATGTCGGCATCGGCGATAACGCCGTCGGCAACGCCACCCTGCTGGAGCTGGCGCGGATCTTCCATAACAATCGCGATGGACTGACGCGGTCGCTGCGCGTCGCCTGGTGGTCCGGGCATTCCACCGGCCGCTACGGCGCCTCGACCTGGTACGCCGATCAATTCGGGCTGGACCTGGCGCGGGATTGCATCGCGCAGATGAATATCGATTCGCCCGGCTGTCGCTGGGCCACCGAGTATCGCGGCGTCACCGTCATGTCGGAAGCCGAAGGCTTGGCCGCGCAATCCGTCAAAGACTCCACCGGCTTCGCCTTCAGCGGCGAGCGGCCCCATCAAGCCGGCGATTATTCCTTCAACAACATCGGCATCTCCAGCTTGTTCATGCTGCTGTCCTCGATGCCCCTGGCCAAAGCCGAAGCCATGGGCTACTACAGCGTGGGCGGCTGCGGCGCCAATATCGCCTGGCATACCGAAAACGATACGCTCGAGATCGCCGACAAAGACAATCTGATGCGCGACCTGCGCGTCTACGCCACCGCCTTGCAGCGCCTGCTGAACAATCCGCTGCACCCCTATGACTTCCGCGCCTTGACGGCAGAATTCAAAGGTACGCTGGATCGATATTCGGCGGCGGCCGGCGCTGACGCAAACTTCGCGCCCGCTTATGACGCGCTGGCGGATTTGGACGCGGCTCTGGCGGACCTGCAGGGCGCGGCGGCGGATCTGGCGGAAGGCGCGGTCGGCGATGCCGGCGTGCGCGCTTATAATGATGCCCTGCTGGCACTGGCTCGCGAATTGGTGCGCATCAACTTCACGCGCCACGGGCGCTTCCGCACCGAGCCGGCTGTTCGCGTGCCGGAATTGCCCGACTTGGCGCCGGCGCTGGACTTGGCCGAGGCCGATCATCACATGCGCCGGGTCACGCGGACGCATCTCCTGCGCGGCGTCAACCGCGTCGCCTGGGCTTTCGAAACCTCGGCCAACAT